>JAWPOE010000008.1:0-247154 GCA_033345195.1 Alphaproteobacteria bacterium | reverse complement strand
TTCCATCAACATCTGCAGCCACACCATTGGATGTTCCTTTGTCGCCTGCATATTCATGCACCGTCGCCCCAACACAAGCATCATCCTGACACATGACCGTACCCGTCACAGTAATTTGACCATCCGCGCCACACACAGGCATGACGAAACACATCGGAATCAACAATGATAAAAACACGATAAACTTTCTCAAAAAAACTCTCCCCAATCACTGTGCATTATAACATTTTTTTCCACCAGACACAATACTAATCGCGTCTATACGTCAGCGTCACACCTGCAATTGAAACCAACAAAATTATTATCATCCATGCATTCAAACCAATCATACGGTATGGCGTATTATGCGCCCCCCAAACATATCCATCCAAAACACCCGTTGCCCCGACCGGCAAACTGGATACAACAGAACCATCAGACGCAACAAACGCACTGATTCCCGAATAATTCGCACGCACAATTGGCAACCCCGATTCAATCGCATAACGACGCACCATGTCCAAATGCTGATACGTCCCCGGCGTATCACCAAACCAATTATCATTTGTTATGTTTACAATCGCATCCAGTTCACCTGCCCCACGTGGCAACAAACTATTTGAAAAGATAATTTCATAACAAATCGCAGGTGCAAACACAAAATCACCAACCGCAATTAATTCTGGACCCGAACCTCGTGACAAATTTACCGGCGCCGGCAAAACACCCAACGGACGGTATTCACCAAACGGAACCAAGTGCGACTTGCTATAAACTCTTTCCACGATACCATTATTATCCGCAACAATCATTGAATTATATAATCCACCATCACCAAATGTATTCGCCCCGAAAATTACCGGTCGATTTATCGCACCTGCCATCGGTACAGTATCACCATCAACCAAGACAAATGGATACGCTGTCTCTGGCAGGACAACGACATCCACGTCCCCCGGCTGCATTGCCAAGGCCATTAAATTGCGCAAATTATATTCTGCTTTTTGCAAGGCTTGTTCACGGATATGCGTCGCCTTTTGCGATTGTGAATTTGCCGGCTGTACGACACGTATCAACGTATAGGATGATTCAGCACCTTCATCAGAACGCAGCATATTTTTATATCCAAACAGACAGCCAACAGACATCAGCAACACAAAAAAGCCCAACACCAACCATGCAACAAAATCACGTCTATTTCGCAAAACATTAACCACCCCTGCAACCAATCCAACAATCACAAACGTCAACCCAACTGCACCCCACAACGACATAGAATTTGCCACAATCGGCATTGGCATTGTTATATTTGCAATTGGATTCCATGGAAATCCTGTAAACACCCATTCACGTGCCCATAAAACCAACGTCCAAACACCTGCGAACAAAAACACACGGGCAGACGAACTTATTTTCCTTTGCGCAACTGCAACAAACGGCAATGAAAATATCAACACCCCCGCCAACGCCAACCCAATTAATCCCGGCACAGTCCAAATCGCAAACTGTGCGGTCAATTCTGGCACAACATATATCGAATGCAAAACCCACCAAAACATACACACCGAATACATTGCGCCAAACGGCGAAACGCGCAATAAACATTTCCAAAAACCACCAATATTTTTATTACGCACCGTCAACCAATACGCGCCACAAACACCAAGAACAGTCCACCACCACTGATAAAAAGGTGCAAAGCCAAACGCCGCTATACAGCCAAATACGCCGTATAGCAAATATTGCAAAAAACTATTTTCACGTATTTTTACACTTTTCAACCACGCAACAAAACGCCCGCCCGGGCAACATTTTTCATCACAACAACACATCACTTCATCATCTGCATACGGATTTTTAATTCCTAACTTTTTCAAAATTCCCACCTCTTTAAATTCCATGACTTGTGCATCATCATCTGTAACATGGTCATACCCCAACAGGTGCAACACACCATGCACAACCATGTGCGCAACATGTTCTTCGACGGAAATATTTGCAGACACTGCCTGTTGTACAACAGTATCCAACGAAATATAAATATCCCCCAACAAAATATCATCACCCAATTCAAACGACAAAACATTCGTTGGTTTATCCACACCACGATATTCGCGATTAATCGCATGAATTTCTTTGTCATTTGTCAAAACAATCGAAACTTCTGAATCCTTGTATACGCCAGAAACCGCCGTACAGACGATTTTATCAAAATCTATCTTATACTTATTCCAACGTTTATCATGTACATCAATATATACCTTCATACCCAACCCCTATGATATGCCTTCGTTATTTTTTCTTTTGTCTAGCAATATACTTTTTTTATCTCTTTCTTGTCTTATATAACCAACACCTTTTTTATACGCCAAATAACGTGTTGAACTATTTGATTTTCCCTTAGGCGTTTTTAATTTCAGATTATTTATTGCCTTTTTATAATTGATAGCATTTTCTGACGACGTCGATGCTAAATGATTCTTGGCGACAAGATTATTTTTATCATTCAACAATCCCTTTGATTTTATTTCTGCTTTATTCTTAGCAATATCTTTGTTTTCAATTTCAAACACGGACGTTTTTACAAAAGTTAATATTTTTTTACCTTCTGAAAAATCAGCCAAAAACTCTCCAACCGTCCCTTCCCTTGTTCCTGCTTTTTTCATAGCATACGCCACAGTCTCGGTATCTAGCAAAAAGTGCCCGTTTTTATAAACGTCATTCAACTTAATTTCTGCAAATCCATCTGGATTTAGTGACAAGAAATCATTAGTACTAATCAATCCAACTGCATAGGCCGCGCACCACCACCGACGCTTTAATGTGCCAGTACGCCATTTAGCTCTAACAGACGTATACGCGAATGCATCTGCAATCTGTTGCATATCTTTTGCATCAGATATACGTTGCGCAATATCATCCATTTCTGCTGGTCGCTGATATCCTGACCACAAAATTGCAATTATCTGTCGCACGTTTATATTTTGTTTACCCTTCAATGCCTTTTGCAACTTTGGCAACAACGCATATTCCAGATACAGTTTACATTGTTCATAATTTTTATCTTTGGACCATCTTTTTGTCTGGCCAAGTATATTTGGATACTGTCGCAAAACACCATTTTTATCATATCTATAATGATAGGTGCATCCCAAGCCATTTGTTTCGCGTCGTTCTGAACCATGGCGTTTTGACACCGCACGATATGTCTCAAATTCCGTCAAACCGACGGCTATCTCTGGCCAACATTCTGCCAACAAAGAATCCACAAAATTTTCAGAATCTGGATTAACTGTTTTTATTTCTGCCCGTGCAATCGTATCTTTTTGTATTTTTTTATTTTCAACACGTGCTATTTTCCCTGCCCCTTCGTCGGGATATTCATTATTTTTTTCAAGCAGCCCACTGCCACCCAACAAAACACTGGCCATAAGCAACCAACACGCCAGTTGTTCTTTTGAAATCGATTTTTTTATTGGCATTTTATTTTCTCCCTTATTACAGTTATATATAATTTTTAAAGGCTTGGCATATATATGCCGACGCCACACCCCACATGACAACCAACCACATCAGTTCAGATTTTTCTTTACCAACTTGCCAATTCCCTTATAATTTAATAAGATAATTATATCATAAAATAACACTAAATAAAAGCCACAGAAATGACACGACCACTTGCCGATTTAATGCGCCCGAACACGATTGATGATGTCGTGGGGCAAACAACATTATTGGGCGAAAACGGTCTGGTTCGTCGCATGGTCGATAATAAAAAGTTATCTAATTTGATTTTATGGGGTCCCCCGGGCTGTGGCAAGACAACAATTGCGCGCGCATTGGCAAATTCTGTTGATATGGACTTTGTTCCGATGTCCGCAGTATTTTCTGGCACCGCAGACATAAAAAAGGCAATGGATGCCGCGCGTATGAACCGCGACATTGGTCGCAACACTTTGTTGTTTATCGACGAAATTCATCGCTTTAATAAAACGCAACAAGATACCCTGTTACCATATTTAGAAGATGGCACGGTCGTATTTATGGGCGCAACAACCGAAAACCCCAGTTTTAATTTGAATAACGCATTATTATCACGTTGTCACATTGGTGTTTTGCAACCATTGGCCAGTGAAGATTTATTAACACTGATGTCGCGTGCCGAAGAATTTTTAAACAAAAAACTGCCATTGGACAGCGATGCACGCATACTGTTGGCCCAGATGTCCGATGGTGACGCACGCTTTTTATTAAATACTGTTGAATACCTTATTAATGCAAATTTTAAAACACCATTAACGGCGCATACGTTGATTTCCGCCGTACACAAGCGGGCACCCATGTCTGACAAGCATGGCGACGAACATTATAATTTAATATCTGCGGTTCATAAATCCCTGCGTGCCAGCGATACAGACGCGGCGCTTTATTGGGTTGCACGCATGATGACATCAGGACAAGATCCAATGTATATTTTTCGTCGTTTGACACGATTTGCCGTCGAAGACATTGGACTGGCTGATCCCAACGCAATGCACATGGCAATTTCTGCATGGCAGGTTTACGAAAGACTGGGCAGTCCCGAAGGAGACTTGGCGTTAACAGAATTGGTTATATATCTGGGGACGGCACCAAAAAGCGTCGGAAATTACAAGGCACAAAAGGCCGCATACGCCGCCGCCCGTGAAACAGGCAGCGTTCCACCCCCAAAAAACATCTTAAACGCACCGACAAAAATGATGCGCGACATGGGATATAATGCCGGTTATATATATGACCCGGACACACCGAATGGTTTTTCTGGTCAAAACTGTTTCCCAGAAAGTATGGGGCGTCAAAAATTCTATTATCCAATTGAGCGTGGCTTTGAACGCGAAATAAAAAAGCGTTTAGATTATTGGGACAACTTACGCGGAAAAATTAATAACAAAGATTAAAGTCACCCCACCTCCTTGCAGTAAAAAAATAAAAGATAATGATATAGATAAACGGGTTGGAAATGGCGTAGTGTACAGACGCTACATGAGCCGGCGCCACCACACCCCTTGCCATGCGAAAAATTAAATAGAATGATTTAGATACAACCAAAAACACCGGCGTAGTGTACAGACGCTACATGAGCCGGTGTTTTTGGTTATAGATGAATTATTATATTTAATTTTTTAGAATAGAATATTGACGCGCGCACCAACCTGGGCATCATCTGATTCAAATTCATAGTCAACATGTCCAATGTATTGGGTGCGCCCATATTGACGAACCAATTTAAAATGCAACCATTCCTGGTCATAGTCGGTATGATAAATTGGGTCTTTGTGTGTTGCCTTGCGAATTGTAAATCCGGCACCGATACGCCAATCTGGCGCAATGCGGAAATAAGATTCTGGGGTAAAGTCCAAGAACGCAACGCCACGTTCATCATCAAAAACCCATGTTGATTTTACTGTTGCAGATAATGTCATACCTGTCCACTGACGACCGATACGCAACCCGACATAATACGTTGAATCTGCATAATCTGGGGTACGCACCTGTGAACTGCCACCAAATTTAAATCCAAACAATACGTCAGAGATTACATGCGCATCATTATTTTCCGCCAACCCCATACGATAAACGCCACCCAAGTCAATTGCAGAAAAACCATCCTCGTCACCATTAAAATCGTGCTGATAATGAACATTTGCACCAATACTTAATCTGTCGTTTAAACCATAAGATACAGATTGCCCGCCACGCAAAATGTGATCCCAATATGTCAAAGATGTTTTTGTAAAGATTTCATTATCTTGTTCCAAGAACAATGGGTCTGATGTATCGCGCGCCAAATCATTTGCGAATGACGGCGCCGCAAACAAACAAATCAACATAAAGACAGATAAAAATTTACGCATAAAATCCCCCCTTATTTCAGACACATTGCCCCCGATAATGGGGGCAACAATAATTTTTCCAATTAACTAAAACTGGAATATAACCTGTGCACCGATTGAATATTCAGAATATTTATCTATTTCTGTTTTACCAATAGGCCATAAGCCAGTTAAAGGTTCTTCACCTGCATCATCTAAATAAGAATCTGCGCGCCAGAAATACGTATCCAATTCCTTACCATCTGCACCACTGTATATCGATGCACGCGCATACAGATTCAACGCAAACCAGTCATTTGGCTGCCAACCAATTGCACCCTTAATCGTTGCCTGGTTGAACCAGTCATAGTCACCAAATACACCTTCGACATTCAATGTCCAATCTTCGTTCAAAACACTGAATACGCCCAGGCCCGCTTCCAGATACATGGTGTCACCTTCGTCACCATATGCCAACAACAACACAGAATCATAACCGTTTGCATCCTTGCCACTGACACCGTTTCCATAAATATCGCCATCAAAGTCCAGATACCAACCACGCGCCAATGCATAGATGGTTGATCTTGAAACCTTGTACCCACCCTTTAATTCTAACAACAGATTATTTGAGGTATCTTTTTGATGCTGATAATAGGCAGCCACAGTCCCAATCCATTCTGTGTTATCAACGAAACGCCACTGACCACCGATACCAAACAGATTCAAACCATCATCATCCATTTTATCAGACGGCGCCCCATCGTCCCACTTGAATTCATAATCACTTTTATCATATTGTGCCATTGCGACCAATGCGATACGGTCTGTAATACCATAACTAAAATCTTCCTTGACTATGACAGTTGATGCGTCCCAACTGCCCGTCACGCCATTGAAAGAAAGCGCTGTTCCAGCCGAATCATAAATCCCAGAATTGGTATTTGGCAATGTTATATCATAACCTGTATCGGTATATGATACATCTGTAATCGAACCAAACTTTCCCTGTAATGGTTGAAAGAACGGATGCGCCAAATAATACTTACGTTTCATACGGCTTGTAAACTGTTCAGAACGTGATGTACGTGATGTTGTTTTCATTGCACGCGCGGACGATGAATTTGCCCCTTCATACTGTTTATACAGCGCACTGCGATTTTGTGGCTTTATGTAATACAAATCCCCTGCATCTTTTGATTCATATGTCTTGGTCAACGTACGTGTTTGATATTTTTCATAGTTAACATTTTGACGTGTACGTGTTGCAGGCGCACTTGATAAATCTGCACTGGAACCGGCACGCGTTCCCCAATTTGTATCAGCCACCGCCGGCAATACAACAACCGCCAGCACGGCAAACAAAGATAATTTTTTCATCATTGTATAATTCTCCTTTTGCTAAAATTATATCACAAAAAGATTATATAAAAAAGAATAAATTGCCCCATTTGCCTAAGTTTCCAGAAATTTAAAATCCCCCAAACGGGGGATTTTTAATCCGCTCTGCACCAGCCATTAATCAGGGTCTTTCCCGTTGGACAATGACATTCCCTAGAACTGGAAATCCACCCACCGCCAGACTGGACGCACGCCTCTTGCGCATCAACACAGCCTGTGACATAATCTAATGATGGAACTTTGCTACCACACGTTTCCACACCATTAAACGGCTCTGACACATAACCATACCTGCCACCAGGGAAATAGCTATGGCCACAAATCCCAGCATTTGCCAAAGTGGCACCCAGCCTAGAATTATATTGTGATGGCCCATCGATACACGCCTGCGCACAATCACCCACCGAAACAGAACCATAAGAAAATATACACACTGATCAGGCTACAAATTTACAAAACAATCCTCTTCAATTTCTGCACCAGTTGCAGACGTATAACCGTTCATACAATACTGTTTGCCCTGATCGCCATATCCAGAATAATCAAAATTACCACCAGCACAATAACTGCCTGCTGGACAGATCTTACATTCCACACTTCCTGCGGGCAAATACGAACCTGGCTCACAATCTTGTACACACCAATTACCAGAAATATGATAACCATTTTCACAAGCTGTTGCCACACAAAGACCCCAGTTACCACCAGATTCATATTTCTTTTCTGCCTTGGTTGCATGTTCTATTTCAGCTGTACAATCCTTGGTCGTTGAACACTGTCCATTTTCCATTACAGTATTATTTGGACACGCTGTTGGCAGACACGCCGCCCAACCATCTTCACCCCATGTTGTTGTTCCAGATAGCGCACCAACCACATATAATTCAACCCCAGAACACGCGCGCTTCACACCCACACACGCAGTTTTATTTTCATTCGGCGTCCAATTTTCTTCACATTCTGAAACATAACATGTATTCATTTTACCATCAGATACCGTACGCGCGGCCTTGGTTGCATGCTTTATTTCAGATGTACAATCAATCGCATTTGATACGCATCTGCCATTTTCCAACGTAAATCCAGCATGACACCGCGTAACAATACATTCGCCACCTTTTGCGTCACGATATGCAAGCTCAGCATTCTTATCAACCGCTGCTGTTTCTGCAACTGTACAACGAACGTTTGTTGCAACATCCGTCGACCATACACGTATATCTTCGACCCCTGCATCACGCAAGCATTGTTCACGTATTGCCACAGAATCTGTGCTGGTTCGTGGGTCAAATCCTGCGCCAAATTCTGCACCCGTACCATTCAAGATTTCATTCAATGTCACAATATTGCGACATGTATTGGTTGTATAATCCTGGGTATTATTGCACTGGGCGCTGTCTGCGTCATCAATAACCGCCTTGAATTTTGACACAGATGGATTACAAATCATTTCTTCATAGCAATGCGGAACATTTGCAATCTGGGCGCAATATGTCTTGATACGCGCATCTGGCCAGTTTGGATTTGACGAAGACTGCGTTTCATAACAATCATAAATCTCGCTTAGACATTCGTTAAAGTTTGTACCTGCCTCTATCGCAGCGGCCAATGTTGTTTCTTCTTCTTCCTGGGCAAATTCCAGACGTTTTTGCTGCAATGCCTGTTGGGCGGCAACCTTTTGATAACCGATATTTTGCGCGGTTGTACGCAACTGTTCACCATACGCATCACAGTCTGCATTTGCATCCAACGCATACTTTTGCATAATGCTGCGACGCGCATCTGCAACCGGCCCACGCAAATTTGAATACGGATCACCAGATGTCGATGCATAACCAAAACAAGACGCAGAATTCGATGATGTATAGCCACTGCTGGCGGTCACAAAATTCAATTCGTATGTACCAGTATTGTTTACAGTAATTGTACTGTTATAATTATATGGACATTGTGACGCACCATTTGAACATTTGCGTCCACCAGATGGCGGTGTACCACATGCCTCATATATTCCATTAAAACAAGAATCCAACACGCGACCACAAACATTGTTGTGCGCATATTCAAACAATTCATATCCCCATGTTTCCGCCAAGGAATCCTTTAAATCTTCGGCATTTGTTAACGCACCATCAATCCCAGCCATTCCACTGACCACAGATGACAAATTATCAAACGCACTGGTCAAAGAAACTGTATCATCTGTCATAATTGTCAGTGTTTTTTCCTTGGCATCTGCCCATGATTGCAAAGACGCCATAATATCAGAACCACTGCCATCCAGGTTTGAAACATCAAACCCAAAATTATTACCAGATGACGTACAATAAGACGGTTTTGAACATGTACTTAGGTTTGCCCCATTTGAACCATAAATCCCGTGGGCATAGCACCATTCAATCGCCTCTTCCGAATTTGCACCATATTGATTTGTGACATCCTGCCACGAAACACAGTTCATAACTTGTTCTGCCTCTGTCAACTGGAACGCATCAGAAACATCTTTACCCTTGTTTGCAATCAACAGCGCCAATTCACCAGACACCTTTATCAATTCTTCATTTGCAGATTCCAGGGCTGTTTCCGCCTCTGCAAATGCTTTGACACGACCAGCACACGCACAGCGACGCTGGGCAGAATTACGCGCCGTACAAATTTCGTCCATACATGTATAATATGATTCCATACAGTTTGTAAATGCCTCGTTCGAAATCAGACCTGTGGTTGAATCAATAATATTTGAATAATTACCGGTATACAATTTGCTGGTCAAATATGAATACGATGTTGTTGGGGTTGATTTACTGCCACGAATTGCACTGCCCTGCAGGGATATACGCGCATTTGACACCGCATCTGTTGTTGCCGTACGCGCACGCACAGAACGCGTATTTGTTGCATTTGCACGATTTGTTACCGCATTAGCGCGCGACACAACATTACGCGTTGGCGTATTAGCACGCGTTGTGACCGTCCCACGTGTTGTCACATTACCACGTGACGCAACCGCACGATTTGAAACCGCACGCGCGTTTGTTGTTGCACGGGCATTCGATACATTACGCGCCGTTGTCGCACGTGAATTACTTACATTTGTTGCGGTCCGCGCAACCGTTGTACGCGATGTTGCGCCATTACCACGCGGATTGGCACGCGATGTTGTTGCACGCCCATTTGACGCACGCGATGTTGCACCCGCAACCGTCGCCTGGGGTGCCATAACCGTGTCATACACCGGCGCGATTGGGTCCGCCAAGACCGCACGCATTGACAATAAAGTTGAACAAACAAAAAACGCCCCCGCCAACAGGAACACCGTCCCCATTGCATTCTTGATAGAATTTGCGATTTTTTGACTTCTCATAAAACTCTCCCTGTGTTCTGGGAAACGCCCAGAAACCCAACCTTTCGGCATATTCGCCCCATGCAAAATACACCTTCTATTTACTTAATTATATCAATTTTTTCGCGTCATGTAAACACGTTTATTTATACGGCACAATTGTTTTTCATAGGCTTTTTGTCAAATTGCAAAACAGACACACGAAAATATATAATTCTTATTATGAAAAAATTTGCATACATTTTCATGACGCTTTTTCCATTTTACACATTTGCCAACCCGATGTTTGGTGACAACAAACAAAATTCAATCGGCATACATATCGCACAAAGCACCGGCCACGGCGACCTGGGACATCTGATAATGCCGGCAGACTGGCGAATTGAACCCATGACCACAATAATGCTGGAATACAGCCAGCCGATTAATCTATTGCGCCTGCCGGGGCGCATAAACATACACGCACTGCAAAACTTTGCCTATGACAGTTCCGACGGCCGTTCGTTTGGCGCGATTGGTATATCATGGGACATTGCGTTTTTATCATGGTGTGATTTTTACCTGGGCGCGGGCCTGGGGCCATACATGCGCGACAGTGGCGACGACTATGTCACCAGTCGTCTGGTCTTTGGCGAACGCGTATTTATTGGCTATCGATTTAACAACCGAATTAATGCAGAAATATTCACCCTGCACTTTTCGAACGGCGATTTCACAGAAACAAATCACGGCTTTAACTTTATTGGCACTGGATTTCGATATAGTTTTTAAGTTCCCAGGGGTTAAAAGTTCCCCGCTCACCTTTGCCACCCCTGCGCAGGAGTGACAAAGATATACAACCGTGAATACCAGTTAGGGGATTTTTAATCTTTGCTTAACTTTGCCTGATTATTTCTATATGCACGCGTTTGATTTTGCAAGCACGTACGCATTCTGTTCAAACAAGTATCTTTAAATTCCTTGTTCTTCATTTTTGAATTTACACACAAATCTTTTCCATCACTACCATCAGAATATTCTGTACACGCACTTTTTTCACCACCAAATACAATAGCTTTTAAATTCGTGTAATCATTTGCCAACTGTTTTTTTATTTCTGGACTTGGATCACTGCCCTGTTTTGATGAATTCACCAATGTCGTCAAATTCTTTTGATAACATTCCAATATCTTTTCATCATCATATAAATTCATACAATTTTCTATACCAGCCAGATAAACATTTCTATCGCTGGATTCAAACCGTCCACCAGAACCACCGGAACCGCCCGAACTGCTGTCTGCACCGGCGACCTGTAATTTCGTATTCAATACCGCCTTTTGCAATTGCGTTTTCAATCGACGCAACATCGATTCCATCTGTTGATATTGCTTGTACATTTGTTGTGTAATCAGGGTTGTTTTCATTGCGACAACTTCGCGCATCAATTCCCGATCCGCGCCGGTTGGATTTTGTGTTACACCAATATTATACGCATGCGTTGAACACAGTGCCAATTCCGCCACAATTGCATCATTGTCCGGGTCATCACAACCATTATCCGCGGCAAACACCGGTGCCAGTGTCACAGCACAGACCACAAAAAATCCAATAAAAATATTTTTCAATTTTTTCATTATATCTAAAAGTCTCCAAACGAGGTTTTAACGCCCAATTTTAAATTGCTCAGCCCCCCAGCATTCGAAGCTGTACCATTATTTAATAATGGCAAATTAAAAGGATTTGATCCAATAGCATTCATAAACGCAGCCGAAGACACTATCCCCCCACCGGAATCTGTACATGAACCGCTGTCTGGATTAAATGCATAACCAGCACCTTTGCTACACCAACAGCAGACATTATAATTATAAGAACCACCTTCAGATATTTTGCGTTTTCTGACGCCGTCACCATTGCATTTACGCACATCACAATAACCATAATTAATCAATTGGTAATTTTTCGCAACGCATGTACCATCACCATTAACCCTGGCATTAGCATCATCAGCACCCATTTCTTTGGCAAATGCTTTACAATCAGCGTCCGTAATAGCTTCTGCACTGACACACTGGTACGAAGTATTTTCACGTACTTTTTTACCCGATGGACAATCACATTTTTTTGCAGACGCATTCCATGTGCCACCACTTTCGCTTGCGCGACAGCCCCGTTCCCTCTTTTCGTCCAACGACAATTCACGCAAAGCTTTTATACCATCACTACCATATTCAAGCACACAATTTGTTGCGTTATATTGACATGACCCCACTGTTTCAGTGCCAACCCATCGAGCATTACACACCGGTGGCACCCCATTTTTCCCACTTGTAAGAAAATTATCACAAGTATACTTATTCACATCCGCCGGCATAACACCACTGGCCATCAGCCCACTGGCACCATTATAATCAATCGATATGGAACCCTGGGTTTCATATGAACGCGCCAACGTATCATATGGGACGCAAATCTTTTTCGGTAATTTCTTGCTGCTTAACACGCCACGCAATGTTTCGTAACCGCGTGGGGTCATCGCACAATACTTCAAACGTGACGTTTCTGGTGTTTCCGAATTTGAACGCATAAATCTGTTTTGACCAACCACCTCTGGCGCGTCCTGAACCAAGATACGTTCCAGTGTATCCAAATCCAATGTCGAACTGGAATCACGACGACTGCTGCGGCGACCAAACATCGGCAACGTATCCAGCGCAGATGTCGCACAACCAACACGGGTCATACCATCACCCTCTTCCCCTTCCAGCAACCATTCACGCAAGACTTCGTCACCTTCGCCTTCGCCACCAACGAATGAAACCAATGTACACTGAACATCGTCCTGGGGTGGCACCACCATACCAGGTGAACATTCAAACCCACCACGCAATGTTGTTTCAAAAGTCTTGCCCCCTGCCGAGGCACGTGCCAACGCACCCTTTACAGACTTTTCGCCACGACAATTTGTGGAATCATATCGTGGATACGGCGCATTTTCTTTATTCTTGGTCTGTGGCATATTGCACAAGAATTTACCCCAACGATTACACGCACCGCTTAACATCATAATAACATCAGACACGTCAACGCCAACCGCCAATGCCATTTCCAATGCTTCATACGCATTATCAACCACTTCATCATATGGGCGGAAATATTCCAACGCCATTTCCTTGAATTTTTTTACACGCTTTGGTCCGGCACAGTTATTACCAAACACATCACAACCGGCATATCTAAACGTCTCTTGCATTTGTGCATTCAGTTTTTTTAACGCAATTTCTGCATCTTCTATCTTGGTTAAAATTTGCCCAGAAATCTGTTCACGAACCAAAATATCTGCCTCAACCCCGGCGGCGGCGGCCTGTTGTTGTGCCGCAGTCAATCCCCCACCGACAGATCCATCACCCACAGTCCCACCTGACGATGTCGATGTTGCAACCGGCGCCACCTGTTGTTGCGCCGCGGCGGCAGCTTCTGCCAATGCGGCATCTGTCATTGCTTTTTGTTGTTCCAGCGCCGCCTGCATTTGTTGCATTTGCTGTTGATTTTGTTCCGCCATTTGCGCCTGCATCTGTTGCATCTGCATTTGCATTTGTTGCATTTGCGCATTGCTTTCTGCCGCTGCTGCCTGGGCAGCTGCCGCCTGGGCCTGCATTTGTGCCTCTTGCGCCCTGGAATTTGCGGTTGACACCATTTGTGCCGTTATATAATCAATCAATGCATCACCATGTTTTTTACATGTCGCATTACTGTTCACACAACCTGCAACAATCGGGCGCGCCACATCCATTGTTGTACAGCCCGAACATTTTGGTTGCGCACAGCGCAATATCAATGCATTACAATTACCAAAATCCGCCGCAGGCGCATTTGCACCAGCCCCCCCGCCACCACGCGGATTCATCATTTGATTCCATTCATTATTATTTGTTGCCCCCATATTACCATTCCAGGCGGTAAGATTACTGCCTGCGGTGGTTGCAACCTGTGCCAATGCCAACCCTGGCATGGCGCAAAACATTAATAAAAAAACATGAATAAAGCGCTTCATTTTCTCTCTTACCGTTAATTTTAACATAAAAACAAAAAGAATAAAAGACAAAAATAAAAATAATCGCCCTCTTGCAATGGGATAAAATAAAAAATAATGGTATAGATAAACGGGTTGGAAATGGCGTAGTGTACAGAAGTTACATGAGCGCGCCGACCACAAGCAGATACAACATTAGAAAAATTAAATAGAATGATTTAGATACGCACGAACCCGAAACCGTAGTGTACAGACGCTACATGAGGTTTCGGGTTCGTGCGCAGATGAATTATTATATTTAATTTTACAGAATGTGGCGTTTGTTATTCGCGTCAGGCGCAGACACAACACCTTCTTGTTCCATGCGCTCTATAAACCCGGCCGCCTTGTTATAACCGATACCCAGCCTGCGCTGAATATATGAAATTGTTGGCTTTTTATCACGAACAACGATTTCTTTGGCCTGTTCATACATATCGGCATTTTTTTCTACCCTAACCTCTGATGCAGACGGTGCCGGTGCAGCATCCGTATTCTCTTCGCCATCTGTGACGCCAGATGCATATTCTGGTTCGCCCTGGGCGCGCAAGAAATTACCAATACGTGTTAATTCACTGTCATCAATAAATGCGCCATGTATACGGACAGGGATACGCCCTGCCTCGCTAAACAGCATATCACCCATTGCAAGCAGATTTTCTGCGCCACCTTCGCCCAGACATGTTGTACTGTCGATACGACTGCGCGCCTGGAACGAAACACGTGTTGGGAAATTCGCCTTGATAACACCGGTAATTGTTGTCGCGTCGGGTCTTTGCGTCGCCATAATCAGGTGAATACCGGCGGCACGCGCCTTTTGTGCGATACGTTGAACACATGATTCAACCTCTTTACGCGCCAAACTCATCAGGTCTGCAACCTCGTCAATAATAATTACGATATATGACATATCAGACAAGTCGACTTCTTGGGTTTCGAATAGCAATTCACCGGTTTCTTCGTCTGTCCCAACGGCAACCTGTTTGGTTAATTTTTCACCAGACGCGCGTTTTTCCGCCGCCATTTCGTTATAACTTTCGATATTTCGTGCATTTAATAATTGCAGTTGTTTATAACGTTCTTCCATTTCCCGTACTGCCCATTTTAGTGCATTCACCGCCGCCCCTGGGTCCAACTTTACAATCGGTGTAATCAAGTGTGGAATATCGTCCCAGAATCCGAAATCAACACCCTTTGGGTCGATAATCATCAACTTGCACTTATCTGGCGTAAAATGATAAACAATCGATGTAATCAACGACTGAACAAATACAGACTTACCAGACCCAGTACGCCCTGCAATCAGCATATGTGGCATTTTTGCCAAATCAAAATACATTGGATTTCCACCAATATCAACACCCAACGCCAATGGAATCTTGTACTTTGATTCTGTAAACAACGGATTTTCAACCAACCCACGATAGCGTACCGTCTGACGGTTCAGATTTACCATTTCAACACCAATCAACTGTGTACGCGGAATATGTGCAATACGAATATTTTCTGTGGCCATTGCACGCACCATATCTGTCACAGTCTTGTTAACGTCCGTCATACGCGTACCATCGTCTGGCATAAATTCATACAATGTCACCACAGGTCCCGGCTTAATACCAACCACTTTGCCATAGACACCATATTGTGCAAAATGCACCTCCATATTCTTGGCGTTTTGTTTCAAATCATTAGTGACAGAACATTTACTGAAATTAGAACGTTCCAAGAATTTCGGGTCCGGCAATTCATATGCACCCGCATTACGTATCTTAACCGCGGCAACCGATGTCGTGGCCTTGACAGGCTTTGCAACTTTTTTACCCAACAAACCACGCTTTGGCTTTTCTTCTTCCTCTTCTTCTTCGGCTTCTTCTTCGTCATATTCTTCATCTGTTTCTTCGGCCACAGGCTCTTCATTGTCATTCTGTTCGATACGCACCAAATGGAACGCAGACGCAATCCAGCGCAACCAACGCACAAACATACGCAACGCACCACGAACATGCGCCCATTTTACATGCAACAGCATACCCCCCATTACCAAAAATCCCAACACACAGAAAATCCCAGGAATCACCGCCCAGGAACCAATCAGTGAACTAACATCACTGGCCACAATCGCGCCAAACATACCACCAAACGATGCCGACGGCACCAACAATCCAAAACCAGCCGCCCCCATGCATACTGCAATAAACCCACGCAAGAAATTATATTCCGGTGCATCACCACTATCTAACCCAATCACGGTTGCAGCCCCACAACGCGCAACACATAAAAACACAAACAGCCCCGGTATCACACCAACCGCATATCGCACCATGCCAACAACATGCCCCATCAATGATTGGTCACCGAACGAACTGGCAACGCCAAAACCATCTAAATACGGATTATAAAACAGCAATGCAAACGTTGCCCAAATTCCTAAAACACAAACAACCGCCCCGAACACACGGGCCAGCAAACTCTTTAACGCATCGGATATGCGCTGTGGTAAAAATTTAGATTCTTTTGCCATAACGTATGTATTTTATCATAAAAAATGACAAAAAAAAACCGCCAAATGGCGGATTTTTTATTTCTTTAACAATGTTCCCTTTACGATATCTGCAACAACCATACCAATAAAGGCACCAAATATAACATCCGATGGCCAATGTACACCCATTGCAACGCGTGAAAAACCAATAACAATCGCAAACGTCCACGTTAACACCTTGTACTTTGGCGCCAACATACCAATCATAACCAGGCCTGCAAAACTAACCGTTGTATGTCCCGACGGCATGGAATTAAATGCCCACTCTAATGACGGCGGAAAGAATCCTGTCATATCCAACGCTTCGAAAAACACAGGACGCGCACGACCAATACAACACTTTAACACCTTAACAATAACACCCGCAGACAAAACACTGCAAAAAATCAAAAATGCATTATTTGTACGCATATTTGCAAATAAATTGCGCAAATATGCCAAAATTCCCCTGTGCTTTTTATTAATTAAAAATTCGCAATCTGTCTTTACACACTTTCTGGCACAAAATACCAACACCGCAATAAATGACGCAATAATCCAAACCTTGCCATCTGTAATCTTGCCCAATATCGGCCATGCTGCACAATCAAATTGACGCAAGAACAAAAACACAGGCTTATCAAACCACAAAACCCCAGACGCAACCAAGACCGCTGTCACCAACGCGCCCAACGCCATACGCCCCCATAATATTTTATTATTTGTTGTTAAAAACATACCCACACCCCTTTTTTATAATCATTCTGCGATTAGTTTATTATAAACTTTTTTATCTGTTAAAATTTTAACCGAAACCGCGGTTGCAACGGCATCTTCATCTGCACCATTTGTAATCACCGGACATCCCCGATGAATATCTGCCGTTTTTAAATCTGTTCTTTTGTTTAAATCTTGGGCATTAAAGTCATTATTAATAACATTCAAGAAAAACGCATTTTGTTGCTGACTGGTTCTGATATTTGACAGACATACAATCGGGAAAATGCCACGTCCATCAATAACACGTCCCTGCCCTGTCTTAATTGATTTATTCAACAATTCCAACGCCCCACCATTATCCAGGTCAATACGCGACGCGATACGTGCGTTGCCTGCGGTTGGTGTACCAACCAAAACACCACGCTGATTTTCATAGAAAGCGGCGACTAATGCCTCGGCCGTGCCACGCGTCATATCAGACATCAAAACAACCACAGGAACTTCTGTGACCGCATCGCCACCTGGGACAACCTCTACTTCATCACGGGCTGTTTCAACGATACGCATAACCGGTGTTTTACCAATAAACAGCCCACCAAATTTTGCCGCGGCGCGTTCATCATCACCGGTTGTTGCGCGCAAATCCAACACAATTCCAGATATATCAGGAAAACGTGCCAACGCTTCGTTCACGATATCAACCGCACCTGGTGTAATTTCATGTACAACAATTTCCAACAAACCGCCCGTATCTGGGTCACTGCGATGAACAACGTCTGCATCCGCCAACACAATTGTCGCACGACGCAAAACAACATCCTTGTTCCCAGACGGTGTTAACAATTTTATTTTTGATGTTCCAGAATTAAAACCACTCATCACTGCGGCCAATTCTGCATCTGACATTTCTGGAACTGCACGACCATTAATTTGTGCAATTAAATCACCTGCACGAATCCCGGCGGTATCTGCAGGCGCACCTTTGTAAACACCCGTAACACGGAAATTACCACGATTATCACGTGCCCCTTCCAGTCCAACACTGGTTAAAATTCTGCCATCTTCGGCAATTTCTGCCTTTTTAGAAAATATATAGCGACCATTTTCATCAACACCACGCATCAAGCTATCAACAACGACCTGATACATTTCACTTTCTGACAATCTGCGCAATCCCATATCATTTGCGCGCATTTTCAATATCAGCGCAGTTGTAATTTCGCCAAACCCATCCCAGTCTTTATTTTCAGGTCGTGGATAATTTGCAATTATATTATCGCCCCAAACCAAGACAACACGTTCATCTGTTGCAGCAATATGCGCATTTGGATTTAAGTTTTCCAGACTTTCAATCGCAACATTCAGACTTTTGCCCGCCCAATTAATACCGTCTAATTTTTCATAAATTTCTGCAAATGTTTTTGAAACATCGAACACATGTAAACCATCTTGGACCGGCTCATCTTCAAAGAACAAACTGTCTGCATATGCGCACGGCACCGCCCCCAGGACAATTGACATCCATACCAAGAAATTTTTCATTCTCATACGCGTTTCCTCCCCCTGGTTGCGGCACAATTTTTTTATTTATCTGTATCACGCAAATTAAAGTGATACAGCATAATATTTGAAATATAAATACTGGTAAACGTACCCATAATTACACTAAATGCCATTGCATATGCAAATTCACGCAACAGTTGACCACCAAATATCGACAAACCAATCATCGCCAGCAATGTTGAAACACTGGTCAACATTGTACGACGCAACATTTCATTAACCGACAAATCAATTAAGTCACCCATTGGCATTTTATGATATTTTTTCACGTTTTCATCAATTCGGTCATAGTTAACAATCTTGTCATTAATTGAATAACCAATACCCGTCAAGATAACCGCAATCGCCGTCTGGTTAAATTCCAACCCTGTGATTGAGAAAAATCCAAACATCAACACAAAGTCCAAGAACAACGATACAAACGCACCAACCGCATATCCACCCTTGTATCGAATCCATACATAGATTGCCATCATAATAAACGCAAACAATATTGCCAAGATACCACCACGTACCAATTCGCTACCAATTTTTGGTCCAACGATTTGTACTTGTTCATACTGAACATTTTCACCCAGAATATTTTTAATTTCTGTCACGCGTTCATTTTGCTGTGCATCTGTCGACCCCTTTGGCAATCCGACACGAATCAGAATTGCATCACCATCAACAGTCTGTAATTCTGGATTAAATTCGTCCAATGCAGAACGCATTTGTTCAATGCCATAGTTCTGAACGATTGGTTTAACCTCCATCGCGATACCGCCTGAAAAGTCAATACCATAATTCAAACCACGCACCAACAACGAAAATATCGACAACAGAATAAATAACCCTGAAACAATGTACGATACCTTACGATATTTCATAACCTGCAATTTCATAATACTTCCCCTTTGCATTCTTTATTTGCCACCACCGACAAAACCAATCTTTTTATTTTTGCCATTCATGTACCAATCCACCAATACCTTGGTCAAGCATACACACGTGAACAGCGTTGTCAGAATACCAATTGACAATGTCACTGCAAACCCACGGATTGGACCGGCACCGAACTGGAACAACACCAAACCACAAATCAATGTTGTTAAGTTCCCGTCCAACACCGCCTTCATCGCACGATCAAACCCCAGATTTGTTGCACGCAGCGTCGGCGTTCCTTGTCGTACTTCGTCACGGATGCGTTCAAATGGCAACACGTTTGCGTCCACCGCCATACCCAACGTCAACACAATACCCGCAATACCAGGCAATGTTAATGTCGCACCAAACAATGCAGTCAGTCCAACAATCATACCCAAATTCACCATCAGTGATATCATCGCAATTACACCGAACCCACGATATACCAGCAACAAGAAAATAAAGATTAAACAAACACCTGCAATCGCACCGATTTTACCACCGGCAATTGTATCGGCACCCAATCCCGCACCAACAACACGTTCTTCGATAACCTGTAATGGGGCCGGCAATGCGCCTGAACGCAACAACACCGCCAAATCTTTTGCACCCTGCAATGTAAACCCACCAGAAATCTGACCACGTCCACCTGGGATTGGTTCACGAATTACCGGCGCAGACAAAACCTTGCCGTCCAGAACAATTGCAAAGCGTTCATTAACATGTTCTGTTGTCAACTTTGCAAAACGACGCGCCCCCGATGCATCAAACACAGTGGACACAACCGGCATATTATTTTGATCAAATTCTGCCTGGGAATCCTTCAATGATTCACCCGACACTTCTACCCTGGAATAAACCGGTATCACAGACCCTGGCGAATCGATATACGGCAAGAATTCTGTACCACTGGGCGCACGACCAGACGCAACCTGTTCTTGACTAACATTTTCATTAACCAAATGGAATGTCATTTTTGCGGTCTGACCAATCAACTCCTTGATACGCTCTGGATTATCAACGCCCGGCAACTGAACCAAGATATATTTTCCACCCTGACTTTGAATTGACGGTTCCTTGGTCCCCAGCGCATCAATACGACGACGAACAATTTCAATACTGCGCGCCAACGCATCCTTTACCATTTCTTCTTTTTGCTTATCAGAATAAGACAACGTTATCTTTTTTCCATCAGACGCAATATCAACCGTACTGCCAAACACACTTTTTAAGCGCCCCTTGGCATCTGACACTTCATCTTCATTACGCACGACCAGCGACACAACACCATCATTGTTATGCAAATTAGAAAAACGAATAACGCCCTTGTTTCTATCAATCAATGCAGAACGCGTTTCTTCATATAACTGTTCTGACTTTTCTTGGAACATTGTTGTTGTATCAACCTCTAACAACAATTGTGCCCCACCTTTTAAATCCAACCCCAATGGAACCGGCTGAATCCAAGACGGGAAATAAGGTGCCAACTTTGGCGACATTGTTGGCACCGCCAACAATACACAAAACACCGCGACAAATACAATCGCCAACTTTTTAAACATACCACAACCCTTTTATTATTCTTCGACCCCTGCCACTGCGTTTTTATTAACCTCGATAACAACGCCCTTGGCAATCTCTAGTTCAATTGTTTTTTCATTAATTTTTTTGATTACGCCATAAATACCGGCCGCCAATACACGATTGCCGACCTGTAATGAATCCAGCATTTTTTGATATTCCGCCATACGTTTTTTGTTTGGTCGCACCATCAAGAAATAAATAATCGCAAAAACAACGATACAGTACAAAACCAAGCCCCACGTACTGCCCTGGGGTGCATTTGCAGGCGCATTCTGCGCAACATTTTCGACAACAACTGCTGTTTCTTCCATATATTTCTCCTTATTTAATACGTCCACGATAGTAAATAAGACCCAAAAAGTAAAGAAAAAATACAGAAAATTCACAACCGTTCGAACCAGGCATCAATTTCTGTCATTGGAATAAATTTATACACAGGCCGTCCGTGATTACATTGTCCCGCACGTTCTGTCCGCTCAATATCACGCAACAATGCATCCATCTGGGCATAGTCCAACTTTTGCCCTGCCCGCACAGAATGATGACATGCATAGTTTGCCAACTTTAAATGCAACCTTTCATTCAATTGTGATGAATGTCCGTTTTCGCGAACCTCGTCCGCGATGGCACGTAACACATCACCCCAGTTCATATCCCAATCTGCCGGCTTTTCAAAAATTGCAACCGCGTCATCACCAAACGCATCGACATGCAATCCAGATTTTTTTAACTCTTCCGCGATAGATAAAACCGCCGCCACATCTTCATCGCGTAACTTTACGATAATTGGCGTCAACAATGGCTGTGACTTTATTTTATATGCACGCAATTTTTCATATGTTATACGTTCATGCCCAGCATGTTGATCAACAATAACCATATTGTCATCTTTCTGGGCAATTATATATTTATTTCCAACCTGCCCCACCACACGCCCCAACGGCATATCAACAACAACCGTATCATTTGGTATGGGGACGCTATGTTCGGAAACGTCGCGCACCACAGGCTTGGCCGCCGAACTTGCAAACATATTTGGCATGACTGGCGCAACACTATCGCGAACCTGAAAAACATCACGCTTAATTCCAAAATCAAATTTTGTTGGGGTTGGCACGTTATTTACACTTGACTGTTGTGACACAACAACCTGGGGCGAAACCATTGTTTGCGACAACCTATCGCGCAGTGTCTTTATTATAAAAGAACGCACATGCGTCGGTTCCAGAAAATGTACTTCGGTTTTTGCAGGCGACACATTAACATCAACCGCCCCTGTTGGCACCGTCAAATACAGCGCACACAACGGAAATTCACGCGCATGCATAACATCCATATATGCGGCACGCAATGCCCCGACCAAGACCTTGTCCTTTACCGGACGACCATTTACAAACAAAAATTGATCAATTGATGACGCACGTCGTAATGTTGCCTCTGAAATAAAACCCGACAGCTTCATATCAGCCGACGAACGCGACACCGCATCAACATCCAGCATACGTCCACGAACATCGTCACCCATAACACTTTCTATACGCGCCAACATATCTTCATTTTTTGGGAAACGCCACTTGTTATTCAATATAAAGCCAACATCAGGCCGCGCCATTGCCAAACGTTTTACAACATCCAAGACAGACATCATTTCTGCCCTGTCACCACGCAGAAACTTTAATCGCGCCGGCGTTTTTGCGAATAAATTTTGAACACGTATTCTGGTTCCACTTTCCCAATCAGACGGCCTTATTTCATGCGTAGTGCAATCAATTTGCCAACCATTTTCATCTGCGCCATTACACGTATCAATTGTCATATCAGATACAGATGCGATTGACGGCAACGCTTCGCCACGAAAACCCATAAAATTAATATTCAACAAATCATCTGTGGGTAATTTTGACGTTGCATGACGTGTAATCGCACGCGCCAAATCATCACGCGACATCCCACACCCATTATCAATTACACTGATTGACGTACGCCCCCCATCAACAACATCAATAACAATTTGGTCTGCACCCGCGTCCAGCGCATTTTCCACCAGTTCCTTGACCACACTGGCGGGTCGTTCCACCACCTCGCCTGCGGCAATTTGATTAATCAGATAATCCGGCAATACGCGAACAGCCACGACAAAAACACCTTATTCTTTGAACGTCACTTCCAAGATTTCATATTCTTTTTCACCACTGGGCAATTTTACAATACATGTATCACCCACACAACGCCCAATCATCGCCCGTCCAACCGGCGACGTACACGAAATAACCGTACGCCCATCCGATTCGATATCAGACAAAATACGACATTGCATTTTATTACCATCTTCATCTTCGGCAACAACACGCGCGCCAAACACGACACGATTTCCAGACAGCGAATCAATATCAATTACCGCCGCATTTTCAATTACACCTTCGATAAACCGAATACGATTATCAATCTGACGCTGTTTTTCACGCGCCGCGCTATAATCTGCATTTTCAGACAAATCACCCAAGGAACGTGCCCACTGAACAGTTTTCAGTATTTCTGGGCGTTGAACCTCTTTTAAATCCTTTAATTCTTTTAACAGCATGTCAAATCCGGCACGCGAAATTGGTTTTTTTTCCATAATTTTACCCTATTCCTTTATTTTTCAGATTATACGCATACATTTTAATTTTGCAATTGTCAAATTTACAGGGTATAGTTTCATTGATATGTTTAGGCTAAATATCTTAACCCGCTTTTTAATGCGCCGATTTTTTTCCGGCGTTGGTCTTGTTATGCTGGTCGTATGTGGCATAATCTTGGCGGTTACATTTGTTGAACGTCTGCCATCAAATCCGGACGCAATCAGCGCATTTTACGATTCCTGGATACGCCTGTTGGAATATGTACCGATGTTCTTGCCATTGGCTGTATTTATGGGAACGTTGTTAACATCATATAATTTAACCAAATCCAGCGAAAGCATTATTGTATCCAGCGCCGGCCTATCACCATTTCAATCTGCACGTCCATTCTTGGTTGGCGCATTTTTAATTGGCGTATTTGCAACAACCGTAATAAATCCATATTCTGTCAGTGTCAGCACAGAAAACATAACAATTGAAAAACTGCAATCTGTTGACGAAGTAATCTGGCTGCGCGAAGAATCAGACAATGGCGTTATCACAATGAATGCCCAAGACGTACATAAATCTGGCGAACTTTTAATATTTGAAGACGCAATAATATACACCCAGGACAAAAAATTTAAATTAACCGAACGCGTTCAGGCCGACACCGTCACCCTGTCTGATGCGGGTCTATCTGCGCACAACGCACAAACCTGGGACGCAAATGGAATATTACGAACCAAGGATTGGTCTGCAAAAACATTATTAAATCCACAAACCGTCTTGGACAGATATCTGCAACCAGACCAAATATCTTTCTGGGAATTACCTGAATTTATAAAACGCATGGAAACGATTGGCGCCCCTGTCCGCGGTCATATGGTACAATTGTGGACACTATTGTTTCTGCCCCTGACAATGATATCAATGGCAATGTTGGGAATTGCATTTTCCCAGACGAAACAGCGTCGAAATTACAGTTTTGGCGTAAAATTCAGCCTGGGCATTATCACATGTTTTGCAGTATATTTTCTAATAAACATGTTTAATGCACTGGGGGCGACGGGTACCCTGCCACCAATGCTATCTATAATCGCACCACCGCTGATTATCATTGCCGGCGCCGGCATATTCATCACCAGTTTTGATACAATATAAACATAGGACGTCTTTCATGCCATTAAAGCGCAAGAAAAAAACAAATTTTCGTAAAATCTTAATCTGGGCATTAATTGCCACCCTGATGGTATTGATGATAATATCTTTTCCTGCGACCCAATATATGACAGAAATTGTGGTATATCCATGAACTATATAGATATTTTTTTAGAAGCACTTTCCGCAGAAAAAGGTTGCAGCAACAAAACGCTATCCAGTTATGAATCAGACCTGCGCTTGGCGAACGACGCGATTGACGGCGGACTGATGAATGCAGACGAAACCGCAATACAAAATTATCTATCCAACCTGCCGGACAAGGCATCATCAATTGCACGCAAGGCGTCTGCATTACGTGGATTTTATAAATTTTTAATGTTGGAAAAAATTATAAAAACCAATCCGACCAAGAATCTGGAATTGCCAAAGCGTGAACGCGTCCTGCCCAAATTTTTATCTATCGACGAAATCGATTTATTAATATCATCTGCGGGTGACATAAAAAATTCGACACGTCTGCGTGCAATGATTGAACTGCTGTACGCATCTGGTCTGCGTGTATCAGAATTATGCGAATTACCAATGACGGCGATTCTGGGCGACAAACTATTAATTCATGGCAAAGGCGCCAAAGAACGCCTGGTACCAATGCACGACGGCGCAATAACCGCATTGAACAAATGGCTAAACCTGCGTGGCGATATTGAATCCAAATATGTATTTCCATCCAATGGGAAATCCGGCCATATCACACGCGATGGATTTTTCAAGATTCTAAAAAAATGCGCAATATTATCTGGCATTGACCCAGACCGGGTCAGTCCACACGTTCTGCGTCATTCGTTTGCGTCACACCTGTTGGCGGGTGGCGCAAACCTGCGCGCGATACAAACAATGCTGGGACACGAAGATATTTCAACGACACAAATATACACGCATGTATTACCGGAACGCTTGAAACAAACGGTTGAAAATCATCACCCCCTGGCAAATACAAAGGTAGAATAAAAAATGATAAAAAAATGTGATAAACCCGGCTGTGGCAAGGCAGGAACATGTCGCGCCCCAAAATCACGCGATCTGAAAGATTATTGGTTTTTTTGCCAAGAACACGCCGCGGAATATAATAAAAACTGGAATTATTATGCCGATATGACCCCGGACGAGATTGAGGCCGACTGGGAACGTCAAACATTTGGCGCACCATTAAAAGATAAAGAATCTGCAAACAATGACGCAACAGATTACGCAAAATTTATAAATGATTTTATTACCGGGCGCAGTAAATTTGACAAGATACCCGCAAAATCAAAACTGCCAACAAATGTTGTTTCTGCATTAAAGGTGTTCGATTTAGGCATTTCTGCCACTTGGCGCGAGGTTGGCGTTAAATACCGCGCACTGGCAAAAAAATACCACCCCGACACGGCAACAGACAAGAAAAACGCCACCACAGAATTTGCGCGCATTTCTACTGCATATGAAATTCTAAAAAAGCATTTCGGCAAAAAATAAAATTTACTTTATAATTCGCATCATATTCGTATGCGCCAATGCAATTGCAATTGCGTCTGCCTCGTCCGGTGTTTTTGGACGCGCATTTGGCAATAACATCCGCACCATTTTATCAACCGCAGTTTTATCTGCATGCCCTGCACCTGTCAGGGCTTTCTTTATAACATTTGGTTCATATTCAAATACAGGCACCCCCTTATTCGCAACTGCAACGATTGCGGCGGCACGTGCCTGACCCAACAACAATGTTGTCTTTGGGTTTTTATTTACAAATATAATTTCGATACTGCATTCATCGGGTTCAAATGCATCACAAATCTTGGTCAATTCTTGAAAAATTGTTGCCAAACGCACGGACATCTCTAACTTCGGCTTTGGTAAAATTACGCCACTGGCGATATATTTACGTGATTGTCCATGCGATTCAACAACCGCCCAACCTGTATGTAACAACCCCGGATCAATCCCCAAAACACGTGTTGTCATTTTGATTTTTTCCCCGTTTTCTTGCGTATAGGCGTTTTTATTTCATGCGCATATAAAATTACTCTTTCCAGACCAAAACCATAACTATATGATACGATTTTATACGTATGTCCTTCCTGTAATATTTTATCTAAATCCCTGGAATTCCGTTTTACCAACCAATCATTATTATTAATAAAAATGCGACCATCAGACGATTTTATCAATTTCCATTTACCAATTTTTTTTACCAATATTGCCTTGCTTGCAACTGTAATAATTTCCGTACGTTTGGTAAACACCGCAATCCAGATATAAAGCATAATACCAACCAGCAATAGAAATATATATTTTAAAAGCCTTGAAAAACCTAATGAATCAAAAAACAAATCCAATCCAGACGAAACACAGACTAATACAAACACCCACAAGAAAAATTTCATGATTCATCCCCTTTTTATTTCCTAAAACTTATTTTACCAACCGCGTCATAACCAAAATATTTATTGATACGCGATATTATTTCATCTTTTTGATACGACAATTGCAATGTATACGCCGGATTTGTTGGTCGAATTACAATATTAAATGTCCCGTCACGATTTTTCTTTATCGCGGCAAGTGTCGCAATCATTGCGATATCTGCGCCCATAATTTCCGCCCAACGCGTCGCCAAATCTGCATCCGATGCACGCACACCAAATATTTTAATTAATCCCCCCAGCGCCCCACCCAACGTTTGGGGACGCGCGATACGTTTTGAAAAATCTTTATCGTGGTTTGACATAACTATATTCTTTGGGCATCAAGATAAACATCTGACCCTGGGCATGTTGTCCCTGGGCAAACTTGTATGCTTCGTCCCCCTTGCCAAAGAAGATATCAGCACGAATCCATCCACGGATTGCACTGCCTGTATCTTGGGCAATCATCAGCCGACGGAACGGACGACCGTCTGACAAATTCGTACTGACGTACACCGGCAATCCCAACGTATACAGGTCATCGTCCATCGCGATACTGCGTATTTTTGACAACGGCGTACCCAATTTACCAATTACATCTGGTGGCACAGATTCATAAAAATAGACATATCGTGGATTTTTATAAATCACGTCTCTCGCCAACGTCGGATTTGCCTTTAAGTGTTGCCATACTGCCTCTGACGAATAACCACCGGTGGGGCGAATTCCGCGATTACGCAATTCTTCCCCAATGGACTTAAACGGCATATCATTAACAGCACCAAAATTCAGTTTTACATCTGTGCCATCTTCCAGTCTTAAATTTCCAGACCCTTGAATTTGCAAGTTTTGTACATCGACAATATTTGCCCAGTACAACACACGCCCAATTTGCTTTTCAACAATATCTTTTTTTGGAACACCCTTATATTTACGTCCATCACGTGGCACCGCCATCAATGGTTCATTACACTGCGCGGTCTTGGTACGACACGCCGGAATAATTGGGGAATAATACCCAGTATATGTACCACTGTCACCACCAACATCAGTATAAATCTGATACGGCTGGAAATTAGATTCAAACCACGCACGCACCGTCGCAACATCTGCCGACGCCGATGGCAAACGATTACACTTTTCTTCGAACAACGCCCTGTCTGGGATTAAACGCCCCGTATATTGAATTTTTGCCTTGCACGAATTACGAAACGCCTGTAATGCATATCGCACATCATCATCGCGCCAACCCGGCAATTGCGCATACGATACGCGCTTAAAATTCGATGGGATTACGGAATTATCACCCACGACACTGGGGCTGGACAAATCGCACGACGCCAACGCAAATACACCAACCAGCATAAAAAAACCACGCACAATAAAGTTTTTTTCAAAAATTCGCATTTTTTATCAATCCCCCCACTTGTAAAACCTTTTTATAATGCTATATTAACATAAAACCAGGACACAAGTCCAGACCTTACATTCGCCAATAATATGACCGAAGGAGAAAAATAGAATGGCAAAATTTAATATCATCTCTCAATTCTTAAAAGACATTTCTTTTGAAAGCCCAAATGTACCAGAATTATTCTTTAAACAAGACAATGGCCAGGCAAAATTGGAAATCAACATCGATATTCAAATCAAGGGCGCAGAAAACAACCTGTTCATGGTTGACCTGATTGTAAAAACACATTCTAAATTGGAAAAAGACGAAAAATCTATTTTCTTGATTGAATCAACATATTCTGGCTTGGTTCAAATGGAAGAAGAAAAAGACGAAGAAGCAAAAAAACGCACATTATTGATTGATGTTCCAACATTGTTGTTCCCTGCGGTCCGCAGTTTGATTACACGTTTGACATCTGAATCAGGATTCCCTGCATTCACAATGCAACCTGTTGATTTCGCACAACTGTATGAACAAAAGCAGGCACAATCAAAATAATAAAAAACAAAAAAAGAACCGCCAAATGGCGGTTCTTTATTTCGCAACAAAACGCGATTTTAAATACGCACGATAACGACCACGTCTTTCGCGCCCCGGTATCAGACATGCGGAATATTTAATCAATGCATGTTTTATTTTATTTACGCGCACACTGCCCTGGGTCTTTTTATACTCCACCATTTGCGCACGATATTCTGCCAACACTTCCTTGTTTTCTGCAATATCTTCATCTGTATATTTAAATCCATAGTCATCCAAGAATTGCTTCATATACTTATTTACTGCGATAATTTGTGGTGCATTTGTAAAATGTCCTGTTGGCGTTTCTTCGACCGACGGCGAAATAAAGACAGATTTTAAATCCAACGTGTTGTTTATCATATATTGTGTTGGCGCACTGCAATCATCTTTTGAATTTCGCTTTAACTGAATCACAGTTCCGCCACGTGGCATAAACAGCGCCAAATGCATTGCGGTTCCTGCACACCCCGCCAACATACGACAGTTTTTCACCGCCGCAATCTGCTGTTCCAGCGGCAATGTTTCTGGGTAAATTATCTTAAAACCATTTTTTTCAAAGATTTTCTGAATTTGCGCCTCGCCCAATGTGCGTCGCATATTTAACTTGTCACGGGACAAATATACCTTGTCATAGGACGGACCATGTGCATTATCTGCCATTGCAGAAAACGTTTCACCAAATTCAATTGACGACATAATTGGAATATTAAACGCCTGTTGCGGAATAACAACACGACGAAACTTTGTACTTTCATTTAACACAATTATATTTTCACGTTTTACACCCAATATCTCAATCAAATCGAACATATACCCCGGAATATCTTTTATTAACTTATTATTAACCAGCACAACCTTGCAATGCCGATATTCATCACGCAACCATCCCCAACCGCGATTCATATGTTCCAACAAGAAATGTCCAAACGCCGGATACACATTCCCAAAATACAAAACATCATCATCAACATACGGCATATTTTCTGGAACCTTTGGAATAAATTGCCCATTATTTTTACGCATTTGCAGTGATGCCTTAACAAATTGCCCCTGTTCATCAAAAACACCAAAACCATGATCGCGCGGGTCAATAACAATCGCCCCATTATCCACAACTGTTATATCCAGACCCGACACAATAGACTGACCCGCGGTTTTTTTATCGAAATATTTCTTATAAGAATCTGGTGCATAAATCTTAACTGACATAAAATAAAGTCCTTGGTTGCAAAATGATTATATTTTATGTAAATTATATAATATGAAACCAAAGAATTCTAGGATAAAACGCCTGTTCTTATTCGCCGGCTATGACAAAGCGGGCAAAATCGACAATGCATTATTAAATTATACAAAAAAATTATCCCAATTTGGCGATATTATTTTAGTCATGGATTCTGATTGCACAAAAACAGAACTATCAAAATTAAAAAACATCACTCTATACGCCACCGGCGCGCGCCACGGCGAATATGATTTTGGCTCTTACAAACGTGCATACATATGGGCAACTCAAAATTTAGACCTGACTGAATACGACTACGTCTATATGGTAAACGATTCGGTTTATGGTCCATTGTATCCACTGGATTCTTATTTTACCCGCATGGAATCACTGCCATGCGATGCATTTGGTCTGGTTGCGAACCCACACCGCCACCACCCACATATTCAATCATGGTTTATCGGTATGACACCAACGGTGTTTTTATCCAGATGGTATGACCAATTTATGCACCAAATTACAAAATTACCGCACAAGGGTGAAATCACGCGTCAATATGAGCAAGGCTTTTCAAAACAGATCACCGAAAATAATTTATCGTGGTGCTGTCTATTCAACGCCCCAGGACGCAGCGTATACAACAATGTAAAGAAGTTTTATAAAATCGGCATGCCATTTATAAAATGCGTTGCATTTACACGCAATCATGGCGCACTGGGTCGCCAAATTTCATACATATTGCGAAATATTGATTCTGATACACGCGACGCAATATTATCGTCTGCGCGCGCAACATATGGTGAAAATCATATTAAATGGCTGATAACACGCAACCCGATAAAAATTATATTCAGAAACATTAACCACGCATTTCATAAATTATTTATAGAGGGAATATGACAACCAAAAATAAAAAGAATCTTCACAAACGTATTTGCGCCATAACGATGGCACGAAACGATGAATTTTTCCTGTCCCGTTGGATACGCTATTACGGCAACCAGTTTGGCACAGAAAACCTGTATATTTATCTGGATGGTACAGATCAAAAGACGCCAAAGAACGTTGGTTCTGCGCACGTCACAAAATTGCCACACACCGACATGTCACGCAGTGCCGGCGACAAATATCGCATTGGATTAATGTCCGATTTGGCGAAAAAACTGCTAAACGAATACGACATTGTTATCGGTTGTGATTGTGATGAATTTTTAATTGTTGACCCTGCCCTGAATAAAACATTGTCCCAATATTTATCTGAAACAAAAATAAATACAACTGTATCTGGTCTGGGGCTGGACGTTGGTCAACATTTAAAACATGAAAAAACACTAAATCAGTCCGAACCATTTTTAACCCAACGTTCATACGCATTACTATCAACCAGATACACCAAGCCCGTTGTTATAAACCGTCCTGTCCGTTGGGGCAGCGGCTTTCACAGTATCAAAGGTCACAATTTCCACATTGATAAAAACCTGTACCTATTGCACTTTGGCGCAGTTGATATGAACATGTTGGTCACCAAGGCCGCATCACGCGGTCCCGACTGGGTAAACCACCTGAAACGTCGTGGCAACGGCACAATAAATGACGTGACGAACCGTCGTGCGCATGGTGAAAAATGGCTGACCATTGCACGTGTTATGCAACGCATATTTCGCCCAATTTATGCCTGGGACAAGCCTGGCATGCTGGGCATAAAACGTATTATAAAAATTCCAACCAGATTCAAAAAATCGGGGGTGTAAAATGATACCAGACATGAAAATCGATATCGTTTATTTATGGGTTGACGACCGCGACAAAAAATGGCGCGCTGAAAAAGATAAATGGCTAAAAATTATCAAAGGCAAACGCCCTGTTTATAAAGATGCCGCGATAGAGGCACGCTGGCGCGACAACGGTGAATTTCTGTATTCATTACGCAGTGTTGATAAATTTGCCCCTTGGGTAAATCATATTTATATTGTGACTGGTTTTAACCAGGTTCCCAAATGGCTAAACACCAAACATCCGAAAATCACAATTGTCCCACACGAACAAATTATGCCGGCCGACGCGATACCAACATTTAACGCGACCGCAATCGAAATGTGCATACCAAACATACCGGGGCTATCAGAACACTTTCTATTAATGAACGACGACATGTTCTTTAACCGTCCACTGACACCAGATTTCTTTTATGACAAATACGGACGCGCACGTGTATTATACAGCAATCATTCCAACCGCAGTAAAAACATAGGTACCTGGTTGGAACGCGTTGACGAATACACCCAAACATTGATACTATCTGCACAATTTATCGAACGCATTTTCGGCAAAAAAGTTTACAAATATCGTCCATCGCACGGCATTGACCCATACCTAAAATCAACATGGATTGCGTGTCGCAACCACCCAATGATAACCGGTCAAATCGACCAACAAATCAGAAACAAATTCAGAACTAATAACGAGGTTCAACGTTGGCTGTTCAATCTGTACGACTTAATAAACGACCGTGCCGTATTTATACACAGTCGCGCGCGCAAGCATACACGACATAAAATCACAGATTTTATTTACAATGCAATATTTATGCCGTGGATAAAAAATTCGCCCGTTTGTTGCACCGATACATCCAGCGCACGCAGCGCCCTGTTGCGCGCACCAACATTTTGCATAAACGATTCGCGCGACACAGATGAAACAATACTGCGTGACAATGCAAAATTTATGGCGGAAAGATTTCCAGAAAAATCCAAATTTGAAAAATAAAAAATCCCGCGAATGCGGGATTTTTTTTATTCATATCTACACGTTTTAATAAACTTGCATATTTCCATACGCAGTTTTTTTGCCCATCTGTATGGTGGCCTATCCAACGCACCAATACGTTCCAGTTCACGGAAACATTCACGTGCAGCCTCCATATCACCATCTGAATCAATATATTTTATTTTACGAAACGCCCATTTGATAAAATACCATTGGAAATTTTCAGACCATTTTTGCATCTGATATTTTGTCGCACGTTCTGTGTAAATTGTATAGGCTGTCTTTATTCCAACACACAAACTTTGCATAATACGTAACTGTTTCGCACTTAACACAATCCCGCCAAAGTTTGGTATATAGAAATACAACGGCAGTGGCGCAATCGTTGTACGTGGATTACGTAACATGACCTGGCTCCACCATGGGAAGTCTTCAAACAAAATTCCCTTTATAAATGGAATATCTGCAATCAGTTCACGTTTATACATATTTTTCCAAACCTGACAATGCTTTACCAGCCACTTTTTCTTACGCCCTGGTGCATTATGTGTACGCTCTGTTGCATATTCATAAATATCATCTGTCACCAACGTCTTGATACGCCCCGGATTATATTTTTTGTGAATACGCCCTGGGATAACATTATCCGTATCACGTCCCAGAACATGACGCACCATCAATTGTGGACGATAAATTCTGTCATATGTAAACGACACAATATCTGAACCATCACGCTTTGCCAGGAAATATGCAATTTCCATTGTTTGCGGATGAATAAAATCATCACTATCTAAATACAGAATATAATCACCTGTTGCGACCGCCATACCTGCATTACGTGCATCAGACAAACCGCCATTTTCTTTGTTTACGATTTTAAATCGCTTGTCACGGGCGGCATATTCGTCCAAGATTTTATAACTATCATCTGGACTGCCGTCGTTGACACAAATTGCCTCCCAATTGGTAAAGGTCTGATTTAATACACTATCCAAACATCTACGTAAATATTTTTCAACATTATAAATCGGAATAATTATTGAAATTGCAGGCATCACACACCCCTTTTTATTTTTTTATTTGTTCATATTACAGATTGCCTCTGAAAACGTGCCAGGCTTTGGCGCATCCGCATAGGCTGTTTTCTGAAAGAAAGCATCCGCAGTCAATTCATCAAACTTTTTCTGGTCAAATGGCTGATATTTATATTCATGCCATAATGTATGTGTTGGATATTGGTCAACATGTGGCATTTTGGCGAAATACTTTTTTGCCCTTTCATCATTCTGAACCAACGTCTGGAACAACATCTGATGCATAAAGTAATCAAAACTTTTATTTTCGTTTTTCCAGTATTCCAAAATCATTGCACGCCACGCCCCCAACAAATAAGACCCACGACGTCCACGAATAAAGCAATTCTGACAAAACATATACTTCTGACCTACTTTATCACCAACCAAATACATAAAGAAGTCTTCATCAATTATCCATTTTGGAATTGGCGACACAACAAAATCTGTTGAATCCAACCATATGCCGCCATATTGATACAACAATTCAACACGACAAATATCTGCAAAATGCGCGCGACGAATTTTTCCTGCCTTGTACTTTTCAACAATTACATCCGGCAACGTTATATAATCAAATATTGTCTTGTCATCCAACACAACCAGTTCTTGCTTACAATGCTTACGAATACTGCGAAAACAAGACTTCACCAGTTCTGGGGCATTTTCTTCACCCTGTTGCCAAATTGTAAAAATCTTTTCATTTTTGTCGTCTTTTATAACCTCTGTTTCCTGAACAGATTTTACCGCCGGCAAATACCGCTTAAAATATTCTGGCGCAACACGTGACAATACATCAGTTCGAACATCACGTCTATGTTCACGCGACCGCCACGGCCAGTTAAATATATGCGATTGAAATAAAATTTTTGTTAATGCCCATGTACGTCCCAAATTCATATCTACACCCCTTTTTATATTTTACAAAATACCCCAGCCACAATGACTGGGGACCTTTTTACTATTCATCTATTTCGTTCATAACATCTTCTGTATCATCAATTGGTCCGGTTGTCATTTCTTCCGCGATACCAGATGCCCGGGCCATAATTTTATCCAGCAACGCCTGCTGAACATCCGGATGGTCTTTTAACCATGCACGGGCATTCGCTTCGCCCTGGCCCATACGTTCGCTATTATAAGAATAGAAACTGCCGGCTTTTTCAATCAGGTCATATTTCACACCCATATCCAGAATTTCACTGATTCTTGAAATACCTTCGCCATACATAATCTTAAAGTCAACTGTACGGAATGGTGGTGCAACTTTATTTTTTACAACCTTGACCCGTGTTTCATTACCGATGATATTTTCTTTGTCTTTAATCTGTCCTGTACGGCGAATATCAAGGCGCACAGACGCATAGAATTTCAACGCATTACCACCAGATGTTGTTTCTGGGTTACCAAACATAACGCCAATCTTCATACGAATCTGATTGATAAAGATAAGCAATGTATTACTGCGCGATACAGAACCCGCCAACTTCTTTAATGATTGCGACATCAAACGTGCGGTTGTCCCAACAAAAGAATCACCAATATTGCCTTCTAATTCTGCCTTTGGCACCAATGCCGCAACAGAATCGATAACCACAACATCAACCGCCCCAGATTTAATCAGCGTATCTGCGATTTCCAACGCCTGTTCCCCAGAATCAGGCTGTGAAATAATTAAATTTGCAACATCGACGCCTAATTTTTTTGCATAACTGGGGTCCAGCGCATTTTCCGCATCGATATACGCACACGTACCACCCTTTTTCTGTGATTCTGCAACCGCATGCAACGCCAACGTTGTTTTACCCGAACTCTCAGGTCCATAAATTTCAACAATACGCCCCTTTGGATAACCACCGATACCCAACGCAATATCCAACCCCAGCGAGCCCGAAGAAATCGCCTCTATATTCTGTTGCGAACCATCACCCATTTTCATGATGGCTTCTTTACCGAATTGCTTTTGAATTTGTGCCAACGCAGATTCCAACGCCGGATTTTTCCCAGCCCCTGCATCCTTTACCATATCTTTTTTTGCCATATATATTTCCCCTTTAATCTCAGGAAAATCATACAAATAAACCCAACAAAATGCAAGCGTTATAAAGCAACCAGAATTTTAGCGTCTTTTGGTCACCAGCACCAAAATACTAAACGCACCAACCAACGCCGTCACCGTCCACACGGCCGATGTCGTACCAAAGAACGCGATAATACCCGCCCCCAAGATTGGCGCAACAACATTTGGCAGGTTAGAACTGGTCCTGAACACACCATAATACCTTGTCTGTTGTGATTTTTGCGTACCATCAAAGAATAGCAAATCATGCACAGATTCCATCAATGCGCCCGAAACCTGCCATGCAACAAATATCGCCAACAACGGCACACCTGTCGCAAACGTTGCAATCGCAGACAACACTGCAAACGACCCGAATCCCAAAACCAACCAAATGGTTTTTCCATATTTACGAACCGCACGTCCCATAAATTCACTTAATATCAAATACGGCACAATTCCCAAAGTCAATACCCAACCAAGCGTATCCTTGCTGAAACCATTTTCAATCACCAATATTGGCACATATAAAACACGCATCGCACGCAATGAATAATAACCAAAATTCACCAAGTATGCACGTGTCATACCCGGCAATCGAAAGAAATCCTTGGTATTCTTCCACAAGCCAACAAATGTTTTACGCGGATTCATCGACTTTATCTGTTTATCTTCTTGAACGACACGCAAACATTTGAATAGAACCCAACCCGCAAAATAAATCAATGCAGACCCAAAGAATGCCGCCCTATTTCCAAAATGATTTGCAATCAACACCGCAACTGTTGGCGCAAAGACAGCGCCAATATTCATCCATAAATGATATCGCGAATTTAACCGCGCCATGCCAATATTTTTTGAAAAGTCTGACATAAACAACGGGATTAATACCGCAACCAACGTAATCGCAATACCTGTTGTATAGTCCAATATAATAAATGTCCGTGGCAGAATCGAAAAACTCATCATCGTGTAACAAACCGCCAACATCAGCATTACAAAGTAAAACACACGCACCTTTGAAAACTGACGAAATATTTCGTTTGCAAACAACCCAACAATAAAACAAAAGATTGAATACAACCCCACATACAAACCAACAATTGCAGATGATTTAAATATCTCTAAAATAACCAGGGAATATACAGCATTATAAATACCGTCTGCAAAACCTGTAAAGAACCCCAGATTTGCAAACGAAAATCCACTAACTTTCTTTCCTACTGAAATATATTTATCTCTCGCCATATCTGGCGTATTATATCATAAAAATTATTAAATTCAAAACACCCGCGCTAAATCATCATAAGTTTTATATTTTTGTTCACTGGTTTCACGATATTCATATGGTGCATTTCCCGCGGAATAAATATTAAATAATTCTGTCACCTTATCAATTGCGGCATTCATCATTTGTGCAGTGGTATCGGCATCATATTCAATAACCCGAACATCATTGTTTTTTAACTGCAAGAAACGCATAATCGGCCGTGCAACAGACGACATCCCCACAAAACCGCCAGATTGCAGCATAAATGCCTCTAACGGTAATTGTGGCATATTTCCCTGCTCTAACTGTGATTTAGACGGCGCGGCGCCCGTCTTGATATCCATAACGCCAGAATCCCAAACACCATCGGCACGCGCACGAACCGTACGCCCCGCGATTTTAACAGCACCTGCAATTTCAGACATCATATTCGGCATCGCATTTAATTCACGCGCAATAATTGGCGCAATTTCAACAAATCTTTTATGCCAGAAATGAAACGCAATACTGCCCTGTCCCAAGACCTCTAATGCACGCCTATCCATTTCATGTACCAGCGCATCTGGCGAAAAACCGTGTCCGTTTTCAATCACAGAATGCACCAAATCCCCAAACTTTCGTGCATCAGGTGCAACCCAATAATCATCCAAGACCTTTAACCGCAAAATATGCCGCACATAAAACGCATATGGATTATGAATCAACAATTCTAATGCCGTCACATAAACATCGGACCAATCAGACGGCGGATTTGGCGCAGAATTATCCAACGGCATATACGGCACATCATCACGCGCCAATACACCGTTTAATATTTCTGTGTCTGTCTTAAATTGCCCGCGTCGCGCAATCACGCGTGATAAAAAACGCGATTCGGTCGTCTGAACAGAGCCTGCAACCATACTGCGCAACCAAAACACATTCGCGCCACACGACAAATTCATAAAATCCAATGCCTGCAAAGCCACCTTTCTGTCTGGCGACGGCAATCCAATCTTTTCTGACAAATGCCGTGGCAACCACGCGTTTTCATAGCCACGTGCGGGGAACATCCCCTCGTTCAAACCGGTTAAAATCACGACATCTGCGGTCTGCATACGCGATTCGATTGTTCCCAACACAACAACCGACGCACCGTCATTCATCACACCACGTATCGACACCCCAGAAATCGCATCTGCGACAAACGCACGCGCATCCAACAAATTCAAACGAACATCCGCACACGCCAACGCATCTGAATATTCCTTAATCGCCCCCCAAATCGCAATTGACACACTATCATCAACGACAACATACGGCATAAAGTTCTCACTATACATTTCAACAATTTTTGAAATTGTATTAAATAAATCAAAACCTGATTCTGCATATATTTTATCAAACAATTTCGATTCGTTTTCTATCCATGAATCAAGCAAATTTAGCACCGCACGTCCGGCATCTGTCATTGCACCAGATTGCCCACCCGAAAAATCTGCATCAATTCCACGTGCCGCCAACGACACGGCAATACGCTGATTCCCGGCGGCATCCGGCGTTATTACCAACACAGATTTTTTATCTGCAATTGCACACGTTGCGATTTCTGCGACGGTTTCTGCCTCAACCGCTTCACGTGGACATTCAATCAAATGACAATGCGACAATTCGCAATTTATATCTAGCAATGCTGTATCATTACCAAATGCATAATTCATAAAATCAATCGCAGACGCACCAACATCAATTTCACGAACTTCATCTGGCGCCACACCAATACGTTGCAAAAATTTATATTCACAATTATACGGATTTGTACTTAATTCAAAATCAACCACACGCCCCGAAATTTTACCAGGCAATATTATTCGCCCATTTTCACGTTCTGCAACCGCCACCATTAAATCAGCCGTCGCAGGCACACTGGCGGTTGACGAACACACAATCACCAAACGATACTTATCTAAATATTTAATCCATTCACGAATATCGCGATTACGCGCCTGGGTCGATGTAATTCGCCCATTTGCATATACCGGCATAAATTCAGACAATATATTTAATATCTTTGCCTTGTTTTGAAAATGGGTTGCATATTTTTCATCAATCAATTCAGCCCAACAAATATCACGTGCATCAATCCCTTCATTCTCTAAATAATCCTGCATACGCACCAAATCGCGGGCCACAGGCAATGCAGTTGATAAATTTCCAACATTTGAATCTGCGCTTAATAATTTTGCCAACACAACGACACGTTCTGTATTTGAAATGACATCATCTGCAACTATTTCATCTGTGTCTGGGTCATCGACGCCTTCGCCCAATGCAACCAGCGTTGGCAATATCGCAACACCACCAGACTTTTCTGCAATCATTTTTTCAACAGTTCTGACTGCACGACGACTGGGCAAAAAAATCAACATATCTGCGACATCAACACCTGCATCACACATCACCTGCCATAACGCATCTGTAATTCTTGCTGGATTTGTTGCATAAAAAATATTTTTATTTGATGCCAAGTGTCGCCCTTATCGAATCCAGTCCTGTTTTCTTTTCCGCAGACGTTTGCAATATTTCTGGCAACATTGCCCCATGGTCTGTATGCTTTATTTCGTGCTGTTTTTCTTCACGCACACGCTTATCTTTTTTTGTATAAACAATCTGATATTGAATTGCATTCGCATCACAAAAATCCATCAAATCCAGATCCGAATCCCGCGCACCAATTCGCGAATCAATCAAGATAAACAGACGCTTTAATTGACGACGCGTTAACAAATATTCTTCCAATCGTTTCAACCAACGCATTGCATCAACCTTGGACACACGCGCATATCCATAGCCTGGCAAATCGACAATCATTACACGGTCATCCAGATTAAACAGATTCAAACTTTGTGTACGCCCCGGCGTATTTGATGTACGTGCAATTGGCGCGCCGACAACCGCGTTAATTAGCGATGATTTCCCAACATTACTGCGCCCAATAAACGCATATTCTGCGAAATGCGAATTAGGCAACGATTTCACGGTTTCAAAACTGCCCACAAATTTAATCAACATCGCCCCCTTTTTCCAACAGTCGTTTATACGCTTCTTTTTTCGAAATTCCTGTGCGCGCGGCCAAATCTGCTGCGGCAGACTTCATAGACGTCGCAGCAATATCATTAACAATTTCTGAAATTTCACTATCTGACATTTTATGTTCTGGTCGTGGCGCAACAACAATAACAATTTCCCCACGTGGTGGCGTCATAGACATCAATTCTGCCGGATAACCAATAATTGCCTGTTCATGTATTTTTGTAATTTCACGCACAATTGCAATTTTTCGTTCTGGCATAATCTGGGCCATTTTTGCAATTGTCGCCATAACCCGATTCGGACTTTCATAATAAATAATCGTATGTGGTATTTTATTATCATCACGCAATTTTTTTTCGTCCACGAATCCACAGAACGTAAACCTGTCTGTTGGGAAACCAGACAAAACCAAGGCAGATATCGCTGCGACCGGTCCCGGCACAACGAACACATCAACGCCCGCATCACGCGCGGCACGCACGATACGAAAACCTGGGTCACTGATACCCGGCATACCTGCATCGCTGACCACAGCGATTGCCATACCACCTTGAATTTTTTCGATTAAATCCGGCACAACATCGCGTTCATTATGCTCATGACATGATACACGTTTTGTTTTAATATCAAAATGACTTGCCAACTTGCCAAACACGCGCGTATCTTCGGCGGCAATTAAGTCCACATCTTGCAAAACAGCAATCGCACGTGGCGACATATCAGACAAATTACCAATTGGCGTACCAACAATATAAAGCCCTGATTGCATTTAGATTCCTTTTATAGTAAAATGATACAGAATAAAATGGATTTTTCAATGTTTATGAACAGAATTTTAAAATACTTTGCCGCAACAGTTCTTTTAAGTGGTTGCGCCGGCACACAACAAATCATTTCATCTGATGATGGATGGTTTGACAACTATGATTCAATGATTACCGGCACACCCGCGACATTACAATACGGTCGCCTGTCTGACGGATATGGCGCAACATCAGACGGCACAGAAAATATGGCGGTATTATTACCACTATCTGGACAAAACGCACAAATTGGCAAAGCGATTCGTGCATCTGTTGAAACGGCCGTTTTACAACGTGCGCCATCTGGTCTGTCTGTACATTTTTATGATACGAACAATAATTTGTCCGAAACAATAAATACTGTTTTGGCAACAAATCCAAAAATCATTATCGGCCCTGTTTTCGCAGATAATGCCCGCCTGGTACGTGAATCAAAGCCATCAAATTTACCCGTATTGTCATTTACATCTGATGCAACTGCAATTGGTGATGGCGTTATGACAATGGCATTAATGCCATCGAATGGCATTGAAATGATAATGAATGAAATGAAAAATGATGGTACAAAACGCTTTATCATTATCGCCCCAGATACCAAGTCTGGCCACCTGATGGCAGGCACCGCCCAGAATATATCAAACGCATACGATATAACATTAAACGGTATTTTCTTTTATAACGAAGGCGACACAGATTCTATAAAAGCAACCAGTGCCACCGCATCAATGAACAACGCACGCACAATGGCACACACACGTGCACGCCATGTATTATCAGATATCTTGACCAACGAACGCCTGACCGCAATTGAAAAATCAAACCTAAATTCGCAACTGGGCAAACTATCCCAGACCGAAGCTTTGGGTCCCCTGCCCTATGATGCAATATTATTCTTGGGCAACGGGAATGATACAAAGTCATTGGCATCATTCTTGCGTTATTATAACGTTGGCGCACGCGACGCACGTTTTTATGGCACAACCATGTGGGATGGTTCGGATATCGCATCAGACTTTACAATGTCTGGCGCAAAGTTTGCAACACTGCCAGAAATGAATCAAAACTTTGCCAATGTTTATGAACTGGTATCTGGCACAATTCCAAATCGCATGGCAACATTTGGATACGACGCCACAAATATGGCAATTGATATGATTTATTCTGGGCAATCTGCCGGCGCATACTTATTAAACCCCAGTGGTTATATCGGCACCGACGGACTGTTCCGTCTGATGCCAAACGGCACATCAGAACGTGGTTTAAACATTGTTGAACTAAATGGTTCCGGCACACCACGAATAATCAAGGCCGCCCCAACCAGTTTCATAACACCATTATACCGGATTACTGAACATTATGTATCGCCGGCAGATGCGATGGAATTACAAACACCGGGCGTTGACCCTGATGACTATATCACCCTGCCTGAACGCCTGCGTGACAAGTATCGCAGCAAAACAATCGGCACAAACATCACCCCAACCACAACAGTTGAAAAAAGTGCATTGGTTGCAATTTTACCCGAAGATGTTGGCGACCCAATAACATCTGAAAACTATAAACCAATCAAACGCGAATCGGTCAGTCGTTCATACATCGACGAATATGAAATCGAAGAATAAAAATGCCCCAAACAGGGCATTTTTTTATAATTCATAAACAAATAATTTATGCGGATATTTCACACCATTATATGTCACACTGCCATATTTTAAATTAACAGTTCGTACTGGCGTTAAATCTGGTATTTCAAAATTCATCGTAATCAAAACTTTTATTTTTTTGTTATATTTTTTCAATTTCGGCGTTAACTTTGGTCCTAAATAGGCAACAGCAATATCAAATTTTTTATCTGTTTTATCTAAGTATTCAAACGCATCACACCAAACAGTTTTCGATTTTGCAAAACAGAAAAAATCCCCAATTCGCGACAAGAATATACAAAACGGCATATTTTCCAATGCATAAACTCTTGCCTTGGTATGTCGTGCAATATACCGTGCCAACGCACCATCGCCTGATCCAACCTCTACCACACTTTTTGCATTTGGATAAAATTGTTTTATTTGCGCAACTATTGCACGTTTATGTCTAAAACTGCACGCAACAAATGGCACTTGTCTTTTCCAAACAACGCAATAAATATATTCTATAATTCGTCCCCACATATACAGCAACAATGCCAACAAAAGCAAAGTCACAAACAAAAACAAAAGATACACCGCACCCCCCTTTTAGAGGCATTTTATCAAAAAAAATATATTTATTCAAAAATATAAACAAAAAAACCACACAAGGTAGGTTATTTTAATGGTGCCAGTGGCTGGATTGTAATTCCCATATTCGCTATCGCTCTATGGGTCCCTTTCGCCTACGGCTCGAACCAATCGTCGCTGCGCGACTTTAACGCTGGTTCTCATCTCAGCCTGACCAGACCATTAAAAAACCGACCACAAGGGTCGGTGTTTTAATGGTGGGAGTGGCTGGATTCGAACCAGCTCAGGCTTAAGCCAACAGATTTACAGTCTGCCCCGGCTCTCCAACTCCGGCGCACGCCCAATCCTTGGTGCGGGCAGCGGGAATCGAACCCGCATTTCAAGCTTGGAAGGCTTGCATACTAGCCTTTGTACTATGCCCGCAACAAATTCAAAGCCTTGTGATTATATACTAAATGAAAACAAAATCAAGTGAATAATTAATTCGCCCTGCCCACACCCCTTGCCATGCGAAAATTAAATAGAATAATTTAATTATTATAATTTATTAAAAATAAAAGATAATGGTATAGATATGGACAGTGCCGTCCCCGTAGTGTACATGTCGCTACATGAGGGGACGGCACCGTTCATAGATATGCCATTAGATTTTATTTTAGCGGAGGGAAACAGTCGCTATCCTCGCTATCCCCTGGACAACAATTGAAGCCTAAATCCCCCATGTCGGTATAGATTTCGCCGGCACAACAACCATGCTTGTCTGGTCGCGAACCATCGGCACAGGTGGCGGATGACGCGGACATTGCGTCACGATTTGCCCAGGTCAAGATACCCAAACCAAAACCTATAAAAAAAGATATAATTATCGCCGTTGTTGAACTAACACACTTTTTCATTATTAACACCCTATTTTCCTATTGGTGGCAAACAATCGCCCCCAGATTTTGGACAACATGCGAAAACCATGCCCCCCATATCTTTAAAGATTTCATCCGCACAACAACCAAAACGATTCGGTTTTGCACCATCTGCACACAGTCCTGCGTCCAAATTTGCCTGAACCTGTTCCGGGGTTAATTCTGGGGCAGACGGCTGTTCAACAATAACCGCTTCAGGTGTTTCTTCTTTTACAGGTTCGTCATCTACACTCTCTTCGACAACAACTTCTTCTGTGGTCGTCGACGCTTCTGATGCTGCAATCAGCGCTTTGCGTCCCACGGTGGCACGTCGCTTTCCTGCACTGCGCATACATTTCGAACGTTGGGTTGCCTTCAGATTTGCCAATTCTTCTTGCGTTTCTTCATCCGGTTCTTCTATGGCACTCAATTCTGTTATCTGCGCCTGAATATCTGTACACGATACGCGCTCTACAACAGACGCTTCTGCCTCTTCTTCAACAACCTCTTCTTCGACAACATCTTCGGTTGCCTCATCTGTGGCAAATGCACCTGTTGTTAAAACCAATCCGAATAAAACCACCCAGAATTTCATTCTTTGTTCCCTAATTTTTATTCATTAATTATTTTTTCAACTTCCAAGATAAAATCAATCGCCGGGTTGGTCAGTTTTTTCGCTGTTTCAAAAATTTCTTCGGCAGCCGCCTGCATATTCAAACGTTTATACGTTTCGACCACTTCGATTGTTTCATCATTATCAAATTCATCATCTTCCAAGGCACGTGCGATTTCCAGTTCTTGTTTTGCCAATTCAACATATTTCGCACTATTTTCTGGACAGCCACGTTCAGACAAATTCGCATAGATTTTTGCACGGCCAATACGATAATCTGAATTTCCATCTGCATATGGCATCTGCCCCAACAACAGCGTTTCAATCTGCTCACATGTTTGTTGCGAACTGTTTGTCTGTTGCAACGCATTTACAATTTCACGTTCACGCTGTGCCGCCTTGTGATATTTCATTTGATTTTCTGAACACCCATTCATCACCAATTTTTCGTACACTGTTATGTTGTATTCATGTTCATCTATTATCTGACTATCAACTGGTGCCAAACGTTCCAACAACAAATCTTCGATAATCTGGCACGTTTCTTTTGGTTCAGAATTTTGCTCTGTGGCTGGCTTTACATCACCATCAACCTGTGGGGCTGGATTTGCAATTTGTTCCATTTCCAGTTGTTTTGGCGCACTGCGTTTTTCATTAATACCCCAACCAACCAACAGTCCACATGCAAACAACCCAAACAACGCAACAATACCCCAAATTTTCTGGGAACGCGAATGAACCACACGATATTGTTTTTCTACTTTTTTCATTTGCTCTCTCCTCTGTTTTATTTATTTTTATTTCTTATTTTCGCTAAGCGCTTTTAACACGCGGTTTAATTCTTGCTTATCTGCCATATCCAGATATTCAACCGATGTTAATGCACTAACAACCTCTATTTCACGCAATGCCAAATTATTATACATTTCGACATTTTCTGGACACGCATGTACTGCCAGCTTTACAAAATAACTTGCCAGACTGATATGATCACGATAAGACGAACTTGTTTCCTTGGACGCATCGAAACGCTTTTTTATAATTTTTTCCATCTGGGCGCAAGACCGCATTTCATATACTTCTTCAGGCACAACGCGACCTGCACAATCGGCACGATAAATCGCGTACAGTTCCTTTAAGTGTTCTGTACAAACCGAACTATAACACTTTGCATTTTCAATGATTTTTTCTTGCACGACCGCACACTGTGCATCAGATAATTGCATACCTTTTTTTGCCGTTATTTCCGACGCAAAAAAACCAATACCTGCCCCGACAACAAACGTCGCGACATAACATAAAACTTTTACAAATTTTCCCTCTGACTTTTTCATTTTCATCCCTTTTTATTAAAAACAAAAATCTGTTGCTTCTACACCATTATATCATAAATCAGTGCATTGATTCAACAATACCGTTATTAATTGTTATTCTGCGGTCTGCACGCGATGCCAAATTCATATCATGCGTCACAAACAGCATTGCCATTTTGTTTTTACGCACCAAATCCATCAGCAAATCAAACACCGCCCCCGCGTGCATTGGGTCCAAACTGCCCGTTGGTTCGTCTGCCAATAAAATATCCGGGTTATTCGCCAACGCACGCGCAACGGCGGTACGCTGTTGTTCGCCGCCACTCATTTCCCCCGGCAGATGCGACGCACGATGCGCAACATTTGCCGCACGCAACAATTTAATCGCGCGCGCACGTGCCGCATCTTCGCCCATACCGTTTGCCAACATTGGCAACATAACATTTTCAAGTGCGGTAAAGTCAGACAGCAAATTATGACGCTGATAAACAAATCCAATTTTTTTACGACGAATTTGCGTACGCATATCTTCGTCCATTTTCTGTATCGGCGCACCACCAATCATAATACTGCCCCCACTGGGTCTGTCCAGCAACCCCACACACTGCAACAGTGTTGATTTCCCAGACCCCGACGCACCAACCAAGGCAATAATTTCGCCACGACGCAAATCAAAACCGCCCCCGCGCAAGATATGCAACGGTTGCCCCCCTTCGACAAACGTCCGCTTTATATCACGCACCGACATAACCACATCGCCACGATTTACCTTTGATAAAGAATCCAAAATCTTCGACATTTTGCTCACACTCTTTTATTCATTCCTTAACACCTCTACCGGGTCGGTTTTTGCCGCCTTCCATGCCGGATACAATGTTGCCAAGAACGCCAATAAAATCGCAATCAGGGCAATACCAACAACCTCGCCTATGACCAACTTTGATGGCAGCTCAGACAAATAATATAATTCTGACGGGAACAAATCACGTCCGGTCATCCATTGGAAAAACTGACGTATCGGTTCAACATATATCGCAATCAACACACCCAATATCGTACCGAAAAACGCCCCAATCACACCGATTGATGTCCCCGACAAAATAAATATCTTCATCATTGATTTACGCGACACACCAAACGTACGCAAAACCGCGATATCTTTATTCTTGTCCTTTACCAACATAACCAGACTGGAAACAATGTTAAACGCCGCAACAATAACAATTAACATCAAGATTAAAAACATCACATTTGATTCAACCTGTAATGCCCCGACAAAGCCACGATTTAAATCACGCCAATCACGCACAACAAAGCCTTCTGGCAACAGGCGCGACAAACTTTCGACCACCGCTGTTGTATCTTCTGGATTGTCCAAGAATAAATCAATATGCGTCACACCATTGCCAATATTTAAATACTTTTGCGCGGTTTCCAACGGCATAAAGATATACCCAGAATCATATTCATACATACCCATAAAGAACGAACTCATCACCGGGTAAGACATAATTCGTGGCATTGAACCAAATGGCGTTGGCGTTGCACCATTGGCAGACACCAACGAAATCTTGTCCCCCATTGTCACATTCAACGCGCGTGTCAAAGACGACCCACCAACCAATTCGCCATCTTTGATTTCAGACAAACTTTTGCCATATATACGTGTTCCTGTTTGCGTTTTTGCCGCCAAATCGTTCATTCGAATCCCACGTATCATTGCGCCTGTATTTTTACCATTGGCAGTTGCCATAACCTGCCCTTCGGCGATTGGCACAATTGATGTTGCACGTTGGGCGACAACCTTGTTCTGCTTCATTTTATCAATCAAGAAATCAAAATCAGAAATCGCACCATCTTGGTGATAAACAACCACATGCCCATTCATTCCAACGATACGCCCCAACAGCGTATCATGAAACCCGCCCATAACAGACATAACCACAATCAGCGTCGCCACCCCCAGCATAATACCAATCAGCGACACCCATGAAATCACCGAACCAAAGCCACGCTTTTTAGCCCCCAAATATCTAAACGCAATCTTTCTTTCCAATTTTGAAAACATAATTAAACCACCCTATTCTTCACTTAAAAAATCACGCAATGCATCACCAACCAAATCCGTGGTATTATCATCATGACCCGTTGGTCCATCAACAATTGAAATTATACGCGGCGACATAAAGACAACCAGTTCTGCAAATGGTGAAACCAATGTTTCCGGTGTCGTCACAAACGAATGAGTTGGAATACCAACAATTACATAGTTATCACCAACCGTGGACGGAATATTAAAGGATGACAATTCCCCATTTGACGTACGCAAAACAATTTTCGCATCAATCTTTTTACGCCCCGCAAAGTCCGCATATTTACCCGTTGCACCAATAATCAAATCTGTTTCCAGACGTTCTTCACGACCGCATTGCCCAATATCAAATCGCGACTGCCACCCATTTGGGATTGCAAACGTCCCCTGGGATACCAAAACAACATTTGCCTGTTGTCCCAAGAATTCCTGTAATGTTTTTGTGTTAATTTCAGGCCCCACAACCAGCGCACGCCCAACAACACCTGGGATTGACATTTTTATATTTTTTTCACCAAACGCCGGCAACAGATTCATCCAAACAATTGGATTATCTGTGCGTGGATACACACGATATACATCAATATCCCACGCCAACATATATTTTTTACCAGAAATATCAGCGATAATCTTGGCCACTTCACGTTCTGTCTGATAATTACCTTCGAACACAACGGTCTTGTCTGCCCAATCGACCAACAGATTTCGCATATCTGCGCCATGCATTGCATCTAACAGTGCCATGATAATCGTTTCATCTTGTGGCATTTTTATCAACCATTTTGCACGATGTGCCAAATGTAATTCGCCCGTACTTTCATCATACGAATAATAAACGCGTCCCATTTTCGTCATCAGTTCAACCGCATCTGACAATTCGCCCGATGAAATCGTACCTGTAATCTTCTCGTACAGACTTTCGTCTTCGACCACAGAAATATCTGTCCCATCCAGCAATTTATCCAGCGCACGCTTTACAGTTAAATCTTTAAACTCATAATCAGACACCTGTAATTCAGGCAATTTATCACCGGTATTCAGGCGAATAATTTCTATCTTTTCAGATGGAACGACGGAAACAACACTCTGATTATCCCAGTCTACTTCGCACCGTTTTGGCAACTCAATCGAAAATCTGCGTGCCGTATCTGTTGTCAACGCCGCCTTTTTTGGAAAGATTGGCACAGAATTAGAATCAATCACCAATTCATCAACAACAGTTATATTATCATACAATGGCGCCTGCTGTTGTTTTTTCGTGCACCCCACACAAACAAGCAGCACCCCCAACGCAATAAAACCACACAAATACTTTTGAACAAATTTCATAAAACATCTCCCTAAGTTATTAAATATTCATAACCTTTTCAAATTCTTCCAACGTCATTTCATGGAATGGTTTTTGTGTTGGCGTTACCAAATCCTTGACCCGTTCATATTGTGCACTAAAACGGTTAATCAGCGCAACAATTTCTGGTTGTAAATTTTTATTTTGTGCCTGCAAGCGCCGCCCATATTCCACAACGAATTCCAGCACATCTGCGCCATAGAAACGCCCGACATAGTTTTCCATTGCAATTCCGCCCTTTTGCACACAAATTGCAGACATCGTTATAACTGTTTGGTTATAATAATTTGCCAACTTAATAAATTGTTGAACGGTAATAGCCATTCCTTTGTCCTTTCTCTCTTTTTTATACATTATAAAAACTATTGCCACCAAAAGGCAAATAAATTATAATAGAAAACATGAGAATAAAATTTTTACCATTATTTTTGGTCCTGGCATCATGCGCATCCGTCAATCGCGGCAGTATTGATGACGCCACCATTTTGAATTGGGAGAATGAGGCCGTCACCACCGAACAATTCGTTCGCGACCACAAGGCTTGCCTGGGCATTACAAGACCCGCGCACCAGCCACGTTCACGCATTGCAAAATTATTGGCCCCGAATCAAAGCGGCCAGATGCCCGACTGGGACGGTCTGTGGGTAACATTTCAATCCAACGAATATCGTGACGTCGGCCAGCGCAGTCTAATGTCTGTTCCCCGCAACACGACATCAAAATCTGTTGGCTCTTATCGCAAATGCATGTTCCGTCGCGGCTATTTATTACGCGCAATGTAATAATCAATCTTTGCGAAACACACTTTTTTATGGTATAATATTGCCCATGAAGCGTTCAATCTGGTTTTGGCTGTGTTTTATCATTGCTATTGTCTTAGCAATCTATTTTTCTGTACGTATTATTATGACTGGTACTGGGCACGGCAAATTATCACTGGTACGAAATATATCCATATCTGCCGACATAAAAAATGCGGACTTATCGGGTCTGGCGACTGTGGCCACAATTGCCCCCGGCACACATTCATATTCTGTTGACCTGAATGCAATGAACGCGCGCGTTGGCGCAATCCCGGGCGTACGCAAATCTGCGGTTCGACGCATGCCAAACGGAAATATTTCTGTTGAGGTATCTTTATATCAGGCGGTCGCCCTGTGGACAGATGGCGAAAATTATTTCCCATTATCTGGCGATGGCACAATTGTAAACAAACCAACCGATACACGCGACACAGGCAACATTGTATTTCGTGGCAAATTGCCCAACGATATCTCAGAAATCACACGCGTTGCACGCAATCTGATTGGCGACCTTGACTATCTTGAATGGATTGAAGACCGTCGTTGGAATCTGCACACAACCAGCGGAATAACCGTTATGTTACCAGAAACAGATCCGATATCTGCAGTTACCAGTTTAATTTCCCTTAACAAAAATCACAACATTTTACACAAAGACATCACTGTCATCGACATGCGTGACAGCGCACGCACTTATGTAAAATAGCAAACGCAAATGAACTTATACGATTCATCTTTTCTGTGTCTGGATATTGGCACGTACGGTGTACGTGGCATGGCGCATCGTATACGCAACGCCCAAATTGACCGTTCTGCATTTTTCAGCATGGACAGTTTTGATACCGTATTTGCAATAAAGTCTGTTGTTGATGAACTGGAAAAACAAATTGGTTCACATTTTGACGACGCCTTTATAACCGGAAACTTTGGCCCATCTGCATTTGAAATGTCTGCCCAACATGATGCATGGTCTGGGGAACACAAAATTACAACATCTGACATACGCACACAGATTTCAAGAATAACACCACCAGATGGCTATTTTCCGATGCATATTGTTCCATTACGATATGACACACCACATGCGCGCAATATGCTGTCACCGATTGGCCATATCGACCATCAGTTGGTATCAATTTTTGGAATAATTTATTATTCACGCACCGGGGTTGATAAAATATATGAACACATGCGCGATGCATTTATTCAACCAACATCATTTTATGATCCACATTTTATTCAGAACGCAATTTACCGCACAGAAAAACAGCCAACATTATTCATCGATTTTGGCGCAGAATTTACCAGTGCATCAATCTGGACAGACCGCGGCCCTGTTTTTCACACAAAAATAAAACTGGGTGGCACAGACATAACAAACACAATTTCTGAACAATTAAATATATCTGTTGAATCTGCTGACCAAATTAAACGCGCTGTTGCATCACTAATTCCAAAAGAAATGGACCGTTTTACACCGGCAGATACCGCATATGATTTTTCACGTGCCGACGTTAACGACATCATAATTCCAATATTGGTTGATATTATCGGCCAAATCAAAGACCAATGCCTGAAAGCATTTACAAAATACCACCCAACAAAGATAATTTTAACTGGTGGCGGCGCAGAAATCGAAGGTCTGCGTGACTTTATCGAAAACGCATTTGCCGTATTAACCGACGCAATGCCCACAGACGCGACCGTCCGCGCCCTGTCTGACTATATATGGCGTGGCCTGCAACCCAAACGTGAAACATTTATCGCGCGCCACGACCGCTGGCAGAAACGCACAAATTGGGTTCATAAATTATTTAAGCGCAAACGAAAACATCACACCCGCTTTATTCCAATATTACCCAGCACATTGTGTTTTGATATGCATCGCCCTGAAACATATAGCCTGTTTAAATCCGGCGGTATATCTATGATACATGTCGATATTATGGACGGTTTTTATGTCGACAGAATCGCCGGCAGCATCGAAGAATTAAAAACAATTCGCGCACACACAAACGCGCACCTGCATGTACATTTAATGACAGAAAGCCCGAACATCTGGGCAACAGACGCAATTGCTGCTGGTGCAGATACAGTCATACTATCAACCAACACATCTGGTCTGCGTGCTGCAATAAAAATTGTTAAAAATGCCGGTCGTCGCGTTGGAATCGCGCTAAATCCTGGTTCTTCTATATCTATATTAAAACCCGTTCTTCGCGACATTGATGAGGTTATGATTATGTCCGTCGAACCGGGGGCCGCCGGTCAAAGTTTTGAACCAGACGCCCTGCATAAAATTTCTGTTTTGGCCGCAACCAGAAAGAAATACGGATTAAAATTTGTTATATCTGTTGACGGTGGCATAAACGACAGAACTGCAAAGTTATGCTGGGACGCAGGTGCCGACATGTTGGTCAGCGGTTCATACCTTGCAAAATCCCCAGATTTTCCATTGGCGGTACACAGCCTGTTAAAAAAAGATATTCCAAACACATAAAAAACACACCCCAACTGGGGTGTATTTCTGCAAACCATGCATATAGGGATGTGGGTTCGTGGCCATAAAAGCCGTTTTCGTGCACGCCTGCATCGCGAATTGTATCCGCGTATATAAATATAGCGCAACATATTCCCAAATCATATTGGTACTTTTTCCCAAACTATTTAATTACAACCTGTCGTCCATCGCCATGCTGGGTGATAAAAATATTAATCGTATTTTCTGGCAACACATCCATGGCAATTTCCGGCCATTCGATTAATGTAATATCATTTTCAACTGCATGTCCCAGACCAATTTCTGTTAATTCAGACGCATCTTCGACACGATATAAATCGAAATGCGAAATCCCATCATACGATTGCACAATTGTAAATGTCGGACTGGGCACCACAGTATCCGCCCCACGCAACGTTTGAATTACTGCGCGCGCAATTTCAGATTTTCCCATCCCCAAATCACCATGCAACGCCACAACGCACGGCGCAGACAATCCCTTGGCAAACTCACGCGCCCATGCACGCATTTGTTCAACATTTTCTAAAATAAATTCTTTCATATCCCTACTCCACCAACAACAAATCATCTTCCAGTTTATGAATTGCATCACGAACCGCGGCCGCATCTTCAAATTCCAGATTTTCCGCATGTGTATGCATTACGCGTGTTAAACGTTTTATTTCCTTGCGAATTGAATCCGCATCCATAACACCACCAGACTTATCATACACAAACCTACGCGCCTTGTCAGTCTTTTCTTGTTTGTCACCAACCTCTGCAAAGATTGCCTTGCTAACTGTTTTTGGTGTTATACCATGTTCTGTATTATATGCCATTTGTTTTTCGCGTCGACGCGCCGTTTCATCCAACGCCGCACGCATAGAATCCGTAATTTTATCCGCATACAGAATCACACGCCCATTTGCATTACGTGCCGCACGACCAATCGTCTGAATAAGTGAACGCGTCGAACGCAAGAACCCTTCTTTGTCTGCATCCATAATTGCGACCAATTCACATTCTGGAACGTCTAATCCTTCGCGTAATAAATTAATTCCAACCAACACATCAAACTTTCCAAGGCGCAAATCACGCAATAACTCAATTCGTTCCAAGGTTTCAATATCGCTATGCAGATATCGTGCGCGCACACCATTTTCATTAAAGTAATCAGTTAACTGTTCCGCCATTTTCTTGGTCAGCGTCGTCACCAACACACGCCCCGACACATGTTTTACCTGGCCCAGCAAATCATCAACCTGATGTTCAATTGGTCGAACATCACATATCGGGTCTAACAGCCCTGTGGGTCGAATAACCTGTTCTGAAACGACGCCACCCGATTGCGTCAATTCCCATTCCGCAGGCGTTGCAGAAACAAATATAGTCTGGGGACGTAAATTATCCCACTCTTCAAACGTCAAGGGTCGATTATCAACACAGGCCGGCAATCGAAACCCATACTGCGACAGCGTCTCTTTACGTGCGCGGTCACCGCGACTCATTGCGCCAATTTGTGGAACCGTCACATGGCTTTCATCGATAAACAAGACCGCATCTTTTGGCAAGTACTCAAATAACGTTGGTGGTGGCTGACCTGGCAATCGCCCCGATAAATATCGCGAATAGTTTTCCACCCCACGACACGTACCCGTACTTTCCATCATTTCGATATCAAAGTTCACACGTTCACGCAAACGCTGTTCTTCGATATATTTCATATTTTCATGAAAGTATTCCAATCGTTCTTTTAAATCCGCGCGAATTTGCGTTAACGCCTGTAAAACACTGGGCATTGGTGTTGCATAGTGTGTATTTGGATAGACCGCAATCCTGTCTATCTTTTTTAATTTTGCACCCGTTAAAACATCAAATTCCCAGATTTCTTCTATCTCGTCCCCCCAGAAAGACAACTTCCACCCACGGTCCTGGGAATGGGACGGAAAGATATCCATCACATCACCACGCACGCGAAAATCGCCACGTTCAAACGCCGTATCATTACGTTTATATTGAATATCGACCAACGCCCGCATCACATCACGCATCGAAACCATATCGCCGGCATTTAATACCAATTTCATACCTGCATATTGTTCGGGCGACCCCATACCATAAATCGAAGACACACTGGACACTACAATAACATCGCGTTCTTCCAACATTGCGCGTGTTGCACTGTGTCGCATACGGTCCAATTGTTCATTAATCGACGCATCTTTATCAATATATGTATCTGTGGTTGGCATGTATGCCTCTGGCTGATAATAATCATAATAAGACACAAAATATTCGACATGATTACGCGGAAAGAACGACTTCATTTCCGTATACAGCTGTGCCGCCAAAATTTTATTAGGCGCCATAATCAGCGCCGGCCGCCCAAGTCTTTCAATCACATTTGCCATTGTAAACGTCTTACCAGACCCGGTCACCCCCAATAAAACCTGGGATTGTTTTCCGGAATTAACGCCATCTACCAACTCTGTAATTGCGGTTGGCTGGTCCCCCATGGGCTTATAATCACTTTCAAGATAAAATTCTGCTTTTTTCATTTTTTTTATTCGCAACCTTAATATAATCCATTATAATAAAAAAACAAGGACAGAGAGAATGGCATTAAAACCCAAAATCAAACGCAGAATTTTTCTAACCATTTTATGCACAATATGCGCCTTTGTATTGGTGGCAATAATTGTTCCGCCAATGATAACGTTAAACAAATTCAGACCAATGATAGAGAAGTCTGTTTATGAACAAACACACGTCCCCGCAAAATTAAATGGCAGTCTGCATTTCAGTCTGATTGGTGGCGCCACAATTGTTGCACACGACGTGACTATTCCAACGGCAAAAATTGGGTCTGTAATGTTTTCAATCCCATTCCGCGGTTTTTTTGATATCGAAAACGCAAAGTTAAATGGTCCTGTTGTCATATACGACGCCGACATAACTGTTGATAAACTGGAACCTGCAAACTTTAATCACAACATTGAAATCTATAACAGCAATATAAAATTCAAAGGTCGTAAATTCCACATTGTCCGTGCAGACTTTACCGATGGGGCATTCCACGGCACAATACGCACCAAGGAACACAAATACGACGTCGAATTTATTGGCGACACCTTTTACATAAAAAACAAAAACAACAACCTGGACATCACTGGCCAGTTTTATTCCGACGGTTCAATCCGTGGTCACATGTCAATAGAAACAAAAAACATAAATGAATGGTTTGGATTCAAAGAACCAAAAATAAACCGCCCAATTAAACTAACAACAAACTTTGAATGGGATGGTGGCACCGGCTATAAATTCACGAATATCGAATCAGATAACTTTTCTGGGAACATTGAAATACTGCCCAACGGTGACAAGGACATTCAACTGGTGTCCAACGACATGACATTTGATTTTTCATTTTTACTAAAACCAAACAGGATATTACACAAAACGAAATTCAATCTGGATTTATATGGCAATTTAACATTCGCAGACCGTGATTTTAAACACCTAAAAATTGATGCAGTCGGCACATCCGACAAATTTCAAATCGCAAACATTATCGCAGACGACATTGCAATCACAGGTGGCACAATCACACAAAATGGCGCCGAAAACATACTGATTACGATGCCATATGACGGCACAAATGTAATGTGTCTATTTTCTGGGACACCTGAAAAATGGTCATGTTCTGAATTTACATACGGAAATTTAAGCGGCAGCATTTCTGTCAACGGTGATAAATTTGACGTAACAGTTCAATCAGACACCCCAATGCCAACAAATGACAAATTAATGAACATCGTATCGCGCTTTGGCAAACGTGGCACAATTAAGTTTCAGTTTTCTGATATTGGTGGCACATATACCATCACCCCAAACGGTGTAACACCATCATATAACTTTGCCCAGAACAAGACATTAAAATGGCTAAATATTAACCTGCCCTTTTTGCCAGAATTCATGTTATCAGACGTTGGTAATTTTTCATGGGCAAACGGTATGTTGACATTCACGCCACACAACAAGCAATGGCAACTATCAACATACGACAATTATTTTTACCTGACTGGACGCAGTTTCAAGACATGGTTCCCTGGCATTGATTTACAATCAATCAACGATGACGATTATATCATATCTGGATTTTTCCAGGACGACAAAATCTCAAATCTGAATATTTCTGTTTCAGGCCACGAATTTAACGGCAGTGTATCTGGGAAAAATATTACACTGCACACAAAAACATTATCACTGGACACATTTACAAATCAGGCATTTCTGGATAACTTTGCCGAACTGGAATTTCTAACCAATGCGCCAATTTTAATCCCATTCGATTTACCAGTAAACATATCATTGTCCGCAGATTCATTAATATATAACGGGAACGAATATCAGAACTTTGTATACGCACTAAAACCCGGCACACAGACATTTTCAATCACAGATTCTGCACGCGGAAATTTATTGGCAACGATTGAACAAGACAAAACAAATTACGATATATTCATTCAATTAAACCAATTTGTAATTAATGGAAAATTACTGTCATCTGACATGCCACTAAACATTCGTGACACGATGATAACGGCTGAAATTGCACTGTCAACATCTGGTCAAATTGCACACGACATTTACTATAACATGACCGGCACACTGGATATGACGTTTAACGATGGATATATAATTGGGATGTCATTTGATAATTTCTATGCGTCTGCCGAAAACATAACAACATTAAACGCAGAATATGCATTGGCCAACGCATTAACAACCGGCGAAACACGATTAAAAAAGATGCATATGGTTGGGACCTATGAACGCGACAACTTTATAACGACCAAACCAATTGAATTATCAATGCGCCACACAGACGGCATTGGTGGTCTGGCAATCACAGACGGCATGATGACCGCAGAATTCGATTTAACCTTGCGCGGCACAGCCCCAGAACCCGCAACCATTGCGTTAAGCGTTCTGCCAAACGGCGACCGGAAATATTCGTTATCTGAAATAATGCAAAATATTGATCCTGGATTTATGCGCGCCTTTATCAAAACGCACACGAAATTTTAGATTTCTGTTTCGCGCAAAAATTCATCACGCGATACAACCTGGCCATATGAATTGGCATAGTATGTATATTTACCGACACGCACACAGTGATATCCATTTGCACAGAATTTAATATTACGTTGTGCGCGCAACAAAATTTTATCATGTCCAATTAAATCCGCACGCGCGCCAAACAAAACGCGTCCGACACGTCCCCAGAACCCATGTGATAAATAAGGCACATATAAAACCCCACCGCGTTTTTGTATGCGTGAAATATTATACAAATCATAATCTTTTTTTAATCTGTTTGTTTGATAATTGCTCAGATTCAAATTTTGCGACAAATTGTTTATATATTCCTGCATAATCAATCCCCTTTGTTATTTTGCAGGAAATTATATTCAGCAAAATCAAATTGCCAACAGGTATGAAATCATACGCATAAAAAATCCCCCATTTTTGGGGGATTTTATTTTTAGTTCTTTTTGCGAACCTGAATATGCACTTCGCGTAATTGCTGTTCCGTCACATTTGTCGGCGCCCCCAGCATTAAATCCTGGCCACGCTGATTTGTTGGGAATGCAACCACCCCGCGCAAATTTGGTTCTGCCAACATGATTTGCACCAATCGATCGATACCGAACGCACATCCACCGTGCGGTGGTGCACCGTATTTGAACGCAGTGTACATACCACCAAATTTTTCTTTGACGATATCTTCACTATACCCCGTGATTTCAAAGCATTTAACCATCACATCTGGGTTATAGTTGCGCAAACCACCACTGCAAATTTCGGCACCATTTAACACCATGTCAAATTGTGCAGCCTTGATTTCCAATGGGTTTTTCGTTGACAATTCTTCCAATGTCGCCATCGGGTATGAAAATGGATTATGCGTAAACGCGATACCTGTTGGCGATTCTTCGTCCGCTTCAAAGAATGGGAACGATTCAATCCAGCACAGACGAAATTCTTTTGGATTAATTAATCCCAAATCTTCGCCCAACTTGGTACGCAGTTTACCTGCTGCCTTGGCCGCAGAATCTGCCACGTCACACACAAAGAACAACGATGAATTATCACCTGCGATTTCACGCAGTTTTGCAATACGTTCTGCATCTAATTTTTTGGCAACTGGACCCTTGGCTTCATCAGCAAAGACGATATAGCCCAATCCGCCCAATCCCAATTCTTTGACCGCATAATCACCCAGTTTATCAAACCAAGAACGTGGTTTATCAGATGAATTTGGCGCAGGAATTGCACGAACAACACTGCCGTTTTCAATTGCATTTGCAAAGATACCAAAATCAGACCCACGGAAAACATCTGTCACATCGCTGATAACAATTGGATTACGCAAATCTGGTTTATCAGACCCATATTTCAACATCGCTTCATCAAATGGAATATGTGGAATTTCTTCGGCGATAATTGCATCTGGAACAAATTCGCGTATCATTGCCGGCATCAGTTCATTACCAACCGCCTGAATATCCGGCAGGTCAACAAACGACATTTCCATATCCAACTGATAGAATTCCAGCAATCTGTCTGCACGCAAATCTTCGTCACGGAAACATGGCGCAATCTGGAAATATCTATCAAATCCTGCGATTTGCAGAATCTGCTTAAACTGCTGTGGTGCCTGGGGCAATGCATAGAACATGCCATGATGATTACGACTGGGGACGATAAAGTCACGCGCACCTTCTGGACTGGACGCGGTCAAGACCGGTGTTTGGAATTCCGAAAATCCCATATCCCACATTTTATCACGCATAAACTTAATAATGCGATTGCGCATTAAAATGTTGTTATGCAACGATTCACGACGCAGGTCGATATAACGATGTTTCAAACGCAAATCTTCTGCAACAGAATCATCATCACCGAACACCTGGAATGGCAAAACATCACAGTTTGTTAAAACTTCAAATTTATCTGCTTGGATTTCGATTCCCCCGGTTGGGATTTTATCATTAACCGCCGCCGCATCACGTGCAACAACAGTCCCAGTCACCTTAATAACAGATTCCGGGCGCACTTTTTCCAACGCCTCGTTTCCACCATCAAACACAACCTGGGTAATACCATAATTATCGCGCAAATCGACAAACAATAACGCGCCATGGTCACGTTTACGATGAACCCAGCCTGACAATGTCACAACCGCACCAACATTTGATGTATTTAATTCGCCACATGTATGTGTTCTATACTTTGATTTCAAAGATAACATTTTTGGTCCCTTTTTTATATCGGGCAACGAAAAAGATTTGGATTTTCGGCACCCACATTAATGTTAAATTTCAGGGGCGCAAGTCAAATGGCTGCGCGGTGCCACCCTGATTTATAACTTTTTATATACAGCTATGACCACTCAGTGGTTGTTAGTCACTTCAACGCACCCACACCTGTAATGTAATAGATATTAATTTATAAAAATCACAAAATCAACAAAAATCCAAGCCTAAAAAAACTTTTTCTGAAAAATTCGCCCATTGCCTGTTTTAAGATATTTTTCAAACTTTTGCGCTTTTTCTTCACTATCAAACGCGACATATCCACACAAACACCACGGCCTAAATTTATTAGTATGCACAGAACGCCCATCATTATGTTCCCGCAACCGTTTTTTCAAATCAGCCGTATAACCGACATAAAAACGTTCTTGAAAATTTATACTTTGTAAAATATAGACATAAAACATTTCTGCCCGCTTTCATTCTCTTCGTTCATTACAGCGAGACATCCGTTTCCCTAACCCCGCACCTTCACTTGCTTTCTGCGAAACCAATCTCGCTGCAGCGTAAGCGAAAGCGGATGGTGCCCTAAGCAAGAATCGGACTTGCGACTCGTCCTTACCAAGGACGTGTTTTACCACTAGACTATTAGGGCTATGAAACTTCTTCGCAATTATACGTGAACATAAACAAAAATCAAGAATAAAGTATACAATAAATAAAATCCCCTTGTTGGGGGATTTTTTATTCTATACAACAATTTACTGCATTTTTTACCCAACTCTTTAACTTAGACACTTTACCAGAATCTTTGGCAACTGGGGTATCTTTGGTTTTTGTGGGAACTGATTTTTTTGATGATTTTGATTCTTTGTTTTCACCCGTCAACAATCCCATATTCAAACCCCAGAACATTGAATACAGGGCATAAGACTGATCAAACAGGTCATATGCAGTCTGCTTATCACCAGCAGCCAATGCCTTGGTACCCACTTCGAATACGCGCATGGATGCGGCAAGCAAATGCTTTGAAATACACCATACTTCACCTTCGTATGATGGAATAACTTTCAACATTGCATTTTTACGCATTTCGCGCACTTCGTTAATCAGGTCATAAAATTCTGTCTTACCAGTCTTGGCACCCGAAAACATCAAGTGTTCTTCAATTGAAATCAGATTCATAATACCAATTGTTAAATCCTGGTCAGATGACAAATCCTTTGGATTCACTTTTTTTGCGGCATCTAATTTTTCAACAAATTCCTGAACATTTTCGATTTTTTTCATCACTTTTTCTCCTAATTAAAAACAAATCATCATTGCCCAACTGGCCAACGCCAATGCAACAATCGGCAAAACAACCTTTTCAAATGGGAAATGTGCATGTCCACCATTTTTCTTTTTCATCCATTGATATAACATGCCAGTTAAAACAAATATCAATGCGCCACAAATTGTACCGAACAAAACAGGGTCCATTGTAAATGCACCACAAATTGGGACAGGATTATACTTAACCGTTCCCAGATAAATAAACCCAATCATGGCAACAGATGACACAATCACAATCGTATCACGACCGCGGAAATGCCAATTTTTCTTGTCCATAAATTTCAAAAACCAATAACCCAACAGTGCCAACAATGCCCCTGCCCACAGACCAACGACACTATCTGGCACCCCCAAACGGCGTGCAATATCCAATCCCACACCAACCGCAATTGTACAGACCGGACACGCGGGATTTGCAAGCGCACCCCCCGGCAGCATGGCAATCAACGCCAGAAAAAACTTTCGCATACCTTTCCCTTTCATTAATAACTTTTAACATTATTCTGAATATTAAAAAAAAAGTCAACAGTCCAATGTTCCACAAAAAAACACCAACAGCTATTGACGCTTTTGTTTTTTGTACTATAATATCATGTGTAGATATGTTATTTAAGGAGGTAGATATGAACAATACCAATATAAAGAAATTTTTACTTGGTTCTATCCTGGTTGGCGGATTAACCAGCGGATTATCAGGTTGCACAACAAAAGAACAAGACAACGACGACAACAACCAAGAAAAGACAGAGGTTGTTTCGACAAAACCGCAAAACGACCCACACGGCAACGTTGCACTGTTCGAACAATCACGCAGCGAAATAAAATTCGCATTGGCATTGGTTGAAAACTATTATCCACATGTATATTGGTGTGGCGAAGCCTGGACAACAGGACACGGCCTTACCGTTCTGTATAATGCCAACGGAACATGTAACAAAGTAACAAAAAAAACCAAGATTCCAACACTTGAAGAATCTGATAAATTCAAAGGTCGCTATTTGACACACGAAATTTTACCAGACATAAAAAAATATATCAATGTTCCAATGGATAAAAACACCCTGATTGCTGCATGCGCGCTAAGATATTGCATTGGTGGCAAGAATTTCAAAAAATCATCATTTGTAAAACAATTAAACGCCGGGGTTACTGGCGCAGAACTGGCAAAAACATTAACAGGCTGGCGCAAACAAAACGGTGTACCCAACAGAATGTATTTCTTTGCCGCATTAATGGCAGACAAAATCAGTTTTTCTGATTTATTAAATTTACGCGCCGAAGGTTGCTATAACCTAGGCTATAAAGACATTTTCGTTTACTCTGGCAAAAAGCCAAAGCGTGACAAAAACAATTATTATGAATGGAATTTTTCAAAAATATCTGAAAACATTGAAAAGGCGAAACAGCCAAGAACCGTAACTTTAAACCTGGGCAGTGGCAAAAAAGTACAAGTATATTGTAAACCAGTCAAAAATATTGTCCCAGAATATATCTGGCAAGAAGTTTCAAATGGTATAAAATACCCACAAATTACAGAATCAACAACCACAGACCAAGACAACGAAAACACCCACAATCCATTTGGCTATCTGGCACTTGGCGCATTGGGTGGCGCATTAGGTACAGCAGCCGCAATATACGGTCGTAAAAAATACCTAACACAAAAACAAAAACGCAGATAATCATTTAACACTGCCCCTGTGGCAGTGTTTTTTATGTATAAAACTACACTAAAAATTAAAACCGGGATAAACCCGGTTTGAATTTTGGTAGCAGCGGAGGGATTGATTCCGCTGCGCTTCATTCCCCTTGGCAAATCCCCCTTCGTTAAAACTTCGGGGGACCGGCATACGCCCGTCTGCCTTTTGCCTGCGGGTCGGCCCCCCATCTGTGTGTCCATCACCACCCCGACGCACAGAATAAAAAAACGACCCATCGGGTCGTTTGTTTATTCTGGTAGCAGCGGAGGGATTCGGACCCCCGACCAAAGGATTATGATTCCTCTGCTCTACCACTGAGCTACGCTGCCAAACGCCATGCATTATAACAATCTTTTTTTCAATTGCAAGACAAAACAACGCCTGTGACTTCATTCTTGTTTACAATTATTAATTTTTTTAAGAATATAACATTGAACCCCTACTCAAAATATGATATCATACGCGTTATGAGAAAAATCACATACGCTTTATTATTATCATCTGTGGTGGCGACTGCACGCGCAGAAACAAATCCGTTTTTCAGCGGCTATGAAAACCAAATTGCATTCAATGTTGGCGCTGGCATCAACAGTGGTTTTTTAATCCCACCGCCCAGTCAATTTGTGCCATACACAATGTTTCAGTTTCAATATTCCCAGCCAACAACATTCTTTAAATTACAGGCACGTCAGTCATTGAATTTAATTATGAATGTCGGTTATGGCAAAAAATACGGTTGGCATTGGGACAGCTATACAATTCCAATCGTAATGTTGTCCGAAGATATAATATTGGCGGATTGGCAGGATTGGTATTTCTATACCGGTCTGGGCGTCGGCATGCAGGGCCAACAAAATGAACGTATCGGTTCAAAATTGCTGTTTGGATTTAAACTGGGTACCGGGTACAAGATAACCGATTGCGTTGGTATTGAACTGTTTATGCAACATATGTCCAATGGCAACACCGCACCTGAAAATAATTCATACGCATTTTACGGCATGGGCCTGACGTATAGTTTTTAGAATAACAAAACAACAAAAACACCGCCCAAACGGGCGGTGTTTATTTCCATTAGAAAGTATATTTCAAACCAAATTCAAAGCCACCTGCGCCCTGCAAGTCCGCATCATCTTCTGCATTTATTGCAATTGCATTTAATGTTGCATTCCAACTTAAACCTTGAACCACTGTTTCACCACCAAAGCCAAGTTTCAACACAATCAACATTCCATCATCTTCATACGATTCATGGTACACACCGCTGGTTAAATCTTCGTCCAACCAACCCATACCCAAACCAATTGATGCAATAAAGTCTGTTCTGTATTTTGCGTCACCAGAAACACGGATATAGTTATCATATGTCACATAAAATGTTGAAAAATCTATTGTCGCATCCATGTAGTATGGATTATTATACCCCTCGCTTAAATCACCCAGGTTTGGCATATATGAAAATGTCGCACTGACACCACCATTATAAACTTTTTCATATTCCCCAAATCGCATACCGCCTGTTAAATTAAAAGACATTGTACCACTGTCATCTTCAAAAAAATGATCATCAATTGAATCATCAACAAAATCAGAAAAGACCGGTTCCATATATCCCAATCCGCCACCAATAAACCATTTTGTTTCCGCCATCGCAGGCACACTTAATACAGACAATAAACCTGTCGTTAAAAATATTTTTTTCATTTTCACATCCCTTTTTTTATCAAAAAAACCACCCTGAAAATCATAAGTGGCCGGGGGTTGAATACTATCATTTGCGAAAATAGTATCGTTTATTTATATATATCACGCCCCCCCAACCAATTTTGATCGGAGGTATTTTTACTGTCCCCACAGACAGCGCAAACAATGGATATTTACACCCACTACTGTATTCCCAGAGCAATAAAATTATACAACATTGTATCAAAACAATCAAATAAAAACACCGCCCAAACATCGGGCCCTGCAAAATTGAAAATTTTGTGGGTGATATCGGGCGGTGTTTATTTCCCCAGACATAATTGTCCAAATGTTTTATCAAGTATTTCTGTTGCGGTAATTGTACCCAATATCTTACCAATCGCATCTGCGGCGCCACGCACATGTTCCGCAAATATGTCATAGTTTTCACCTGCCCCAATCGCGTATGATAATTCTTCATTCGCAGATTCTAACAATGCCTTAGTTCGTGCATTTATCACCAGGTCTGATTCACGCCCATCGAACATTTCATGAATTCTGATACGCAAAACATCCACCAAGACATCCATACCATCACCCGTTTTAACAGACGTATAAATCACACCCCTATTTCCACGCGTTTTTATTTTATCTGCCTTGTTTATCACCAGAATTTCATTTGCATTATCTGCCACCAAACCTGGCATATCATCTGCAAAAACACGTACAACGATATCCGCATTTTCGATTTCTGATTTTGTTCGTTCAATACCGATATTTTCGATAACGTCATTTGTTTCACGAATACCGGCGGTATCTGATATATTTACCATATACCCATCTATATCAATTGTTGCCGACACAACATCACGCGTCGTTCCTGCGATATCAGAAACAATTGCGCGATTTGCCCCAACCAGATGGTTAAATATCGACGATTTTCCAACATTTGTTTCACCGACCAGCGCAACATTAACCCCACCACGAATTGCACGCGACACACGATAACCACGCAACGCAGAATCAATTTCATCACGCAATTTTTGCGCACGTCCACGAATTGTTTCACCAATATTTACCGGCAAATCATCCGGACTATAATCCAGCATTGCCGCCGCATAGGCAGAAATTTCCACCATCTGTTCGCGCCATGCATTATAAATATCGCTATCATGCCCCAGCATTGATTTCAACGCATGCTGTCTTTGCTTATCCGTTTGCGCATCTAATAACGCCGCCAATCCATCAACGTCGGCCAAGTCCATTTTGTTGTTATAAAACGCACGTCGTGAAAATTCACCAGGCGTTGCCATACGCATACCCAACGAACCCAAGAATTCAAATACCGCATTTATTACCGCCGGCGCACCGTGGGTGTGCAGTTCAATAACATCTTCGCCTGTAAATGAATTTGGCGCATTAAAGTATATCGCCAAACATTGGTCGATTAAGTCCCCAGATGTGTCGCGCAGGTTTATAAAATATGCATAACGAGGCATAACATCATCACGCCTGATAAATGTCGTAAACACATCACGCAAATTTTCACCAGATATACGTATAACCGCAACACCGGATTTACCGTGACCAGATGATAGTGCAAAAATTGTATCGTTATTCATGTTATTTATTTCCACTTATCTCTTTTAATGCCTTTGGCACCAGCGCTGCAACATCTGCCGATGGATTTTGTGCAACCAACTTTTGTGCCATTTCTAATACATCTAAACGCTTGTAACCCAATGCCTCTAACGCCATTAATAAATCAGGCAACGCGGAACCATCAACCGCCCCTGCCCCGGCATCTGGTGCAAACAGTGTTGCCGACACACCACCAATTTTGTTCTTTAATTCCACAATTATTTTTTCTGCCATCTTTTTTCCAACACCCGGTGCCGTTGCGATTGTTTTGGCATCCCCTGTTGCAATTGCAGACATCAACATGTCTGTATTTATCGTTCCCATAATGGCCAGCGCAACCTTTGGCCCCACGCCCGACACAGTCGTCAGCATATTAAATAAATTCTGTGAATTCAGACTGGTAAAACCGAACAAGCGTATTGAATCTTCACGTACAACCGTTTCAATCCACAATTCAACAGTTGACTTATGCGTCAAGTATTCAGCGGTATGAACCTTGTACCCCACACCATTAACCAACAAAATCACAAAACCATCACCAATATAGTCAACAATACCTTGCAATTTTCCAATCATTTGTTATCCTTTTGTGGTAATTCTAATCTAATTAAATAAAAAGGTCAAATATGAGCGGACACAGTAAATGGCATAACATACAACATAAAAAAGGCGCCGCCGACGCCGCCCGCAGTGGTTTGTTTACAAAACTGGCACGTGAAATTACAATGGCGGCAAAGTTGGGCGATAAAAACCCAGACAACAATCCACGCCTGCGTTTGGCTATTTTAACAGCACGCAAAAATTCAATGCCAAACGATAATATCAAACGCGCAATAGACAAGGCATCTGGTTCAAACACCGAAAATTATGAATCCGTACGCTATGAAGGATACGGTCCAGGCGCCGTCCCTGTTATTGTAGAGGCATTAACAGACAACCCACGTCGCACAGTGCCAGAAATCCGCAACATCTTTGCCAAGAACGGCGGCAACATGGGCGAAGAAGGTTCTGTTGTATTTATGTTCACACGCGCCGGTCAGATTTTCTATCCTGCATCAATCGGCAAAACCGAAGACGAAATGATGGAAATCATCATGGATGCAAACGCCGACAATCTGGAATCAAGTGAAGAAGGTTTTATCATCACAACCAAACCAGAAGACTTTATCAACGCCCAGAAATATTTATCAGACACATTGGGCGAACCAGAAAAAGCAGAATTGACATGGTTACCAAACATGCCAATGGACCTGGACGATGAAGCCTATGCAAAAATCGAAAAGTTGGTTGATGCACTGGACGCAAACGACGACGTGCAAAAGGTTTTCACCGCCGCCGACTAAACAAATTTGTAAAAAACACCGCCCATTCGGGCGGTTTTTTTATTGAATATCTTCCAGTTTTCTTAGAACCACAATTCCATCAGATTCCCATTGCTCAATCAGATTTTCTATATCCAATATATTATCTGCCCCCAAATATATCGCAGGTATAACCCCAAACTGTTGCGCACATTTTTTCACAGCGATAATTGGCGATGGACGAACCTTGCCCGATGCAAACCAGTTCGTTTCATCTGTCGCCCAAAAATCTTCATCTTCGTGAACGGCAATCGCATATTTTGATGTCACGACAATATCTTCTGCAATTTCAAACGGAACATTATTTAAACTCAGGTATTCTATTAATTTTGATTCAACTGTCTCCTCTTCAAAATCTTCTATATCTTCATCAAAAGTCGTTTCAGACGGCGCATCAAAACTAATGTCCGTAAATGTCGGAATGGTGGCAGACAAACTATCTTGAAACCCTGGCGTATTATCAAAAGAAACATCAAAATCTGACGGCAATGGTAACGCATCCATAATCGGCACTGTTTCCATTTCAGATTGTTTTTCTGAATTCAACGAATCCATATTTTGGAACAAACCAACATTTTCACGTGCACGCAAAAAGACACTATGCAATTCACGCGGCAATTCTGGTGGCAATTCTGGTTTTGTTGATTTTTCCGTCTGAATAATTTCATCTTTTTCTTCTGTTTTTATTTCTTCTTTTTGCACAGGTCGAAAGAATGCCAGCATACTAATTTTTGGGATTGTTATCAACGGCATATTTTTACGCACAATCAATGTCATTGTTGCAACATACATCGGCAATGCAGCCAAAATTAAGATACCAAAAACGAATCCTGCAAACCCCTGCAAACGCGCATTGAACAGACGATGCCACTGATCCGCATTAAAAATACTAAAATTAAACAAGAAATATAAAACAGCCCACATTACAAAAATATACCCCACCGTCCACAGTATGGCATACTTATTGGTAAAGATATTTTTTAAGAGCTTTATCATCAATCTTAATATAGACAATTATACAGATTTGTCAATTCAAAAATCATAAAAAGTTCTTTTCTTATTTTTACTTTTATGACATAATACAAAGGATAATAGATTTAGGAGAGGATTTCATGACCCGATTATCCAAGTTGCTTGGGACTTCTGTAATTTCTGTAAGCATATTTGCCCTGATATACGGTGCAAACGCGGCAACTGCCCGCAATGGTACATCGAATGCGCGTTCTGCAACTGCAAACAGTGGTGTCGGCACGGCACAACAGCGCATGCCATCAATGCCAACATTGCCAATTATTTCTGTGGGAAACGTGTCAACAGATATACCAGAACAATGGAATCCAAATATACCAAATAATCCTGACCCTGACACACCAGACGAACCAAACCCACCGCAACCAGATAACCCAAATCCCGGGTCTGAATGTCCAGACGGCGGTGTAAAGGATTCAAAATACACTGTTGATATGTGTATGAATGACGTATTGCAATGTGTCAATAACGGCGCATTGCCGAACGGTTTAAACGACTTGTTTAACGAAGATTTACGCAATGCAATTGTTAATGGCATGGGGCAATGTATAAACCAAACAGAAAAATGCGTTGCCCAGGTTCGACGCGACTGTCGTAACATATATCGTTCATCTGCAGATGTATGGATTGACTTTAATTCACGCAAGGTTCAACCAGAATATTATGCATTCGTATTACGCAAAACAGGATTAACCCCAAACCAGGCCGAAAACACATGTTGGTTATTGGATAAAAACACATACGGTTCATCATTTAATGCAGTCAGCATTTCTGACAAGACAACCCACGAATACAACAATCCTGTTGGCGCATATAATTCACAACATGGAAATATCTTAATCAAACGAAATCCATTGGGTGTAAAGGTAAACAATGGCAATCCTGGGGTTGATGGCGCACGTGGCCATTATGCACGTTGGGATGCCACAACCGGAACATGCTTGATACGCATTGGTGCATATAACAAAGACAAACCTATTATTAACAGCTGGTTATTTGGTGCCGTTGGCGACGACCGACCGGCCGAGGCATGGAAAGAAACAGGCGAAACATTTAATTGTGGCAAAGATTTATTTGGCTTCTCGTTAATGAAAGACACAAATACCGCCGCAGTTGTCGGTATTGGTGGTGGCACCGTATTGGGGGCTGGCGCGGGCGCAATTGCCGGACATGGCGCACGTGCATTCGATTGTTCAAATGACGGACACCTAAAAAAATTAACAGAACAATTACGCGAATCTGGCAAGACGAACATTTTGAATCAATACCTGATTGATACAATATCTGTAACAGGCGAACAAATAACACAATCACAATGTAACGACATACTGGAATTACAGGCTTTATACAACGAATATAAAGACGCAATTTCAAATTGCCAATCAATGAATTCTGCAATTGTCGAAACAGAAACCGAAGTAACCGTCACAACAACCGTAACAGAAACAGGTTCTTCTGTTAGCGATAACGCAGTACAAACCGCTGTTTCAAACAGCCTGAACCAGGCACTAAATTCTATAAATTCACAAAACGATACTGGTCGTTGTATGTTCAAGCCATTAAATATGGCATTAACCCAGGGTACCGGTGTTGAATGTACCGCACAAACAGGGTGTCGCACAATCGACGAAATCAATCGCGAAGTAAACACATTGGGCGGCGTACTGTCACGCCTAGAAATCTTAAAGGGCGAAAAAGGCAACATGGGTAAAAGTATTGCCACCGGCGCTGCAATTGGCGCAGGCGCAGGCGGTTTGGCAACAGCTATTACCGCATATGTTGAAAAGAATAACATTAATTGTCGTGTTGGCGACAATCTGGAACAGGTTGGATTTGGAAAATCTCATCATATCGGTACACTAAAAGATTTCTATGTAAAATGGAATCTGCGTCTGCCTGATACAATTGCCCCAACTGCCAAGGTAACAGACTGTAAATCATGGCAAGATATGTGCGCAATGTATCATGATTTGAACGATTGTAAAAATGCCCAGTTTAACTATAAACCAAACGACGCAAACAAGACAGAATTGGTATATTCTGCATGTAAACCATCTGGCAGTGTATGCGTTGAAAATTATTCTGTGGCAAAATCATACGGCGCATGCAAATAAAAAAAATCCCCGTTTGGGGATTTTTTATTACCATTCTATTGGCAACATCCCATGCTCAACCAAATATTGATTTGCACGTGAAAAATGACGATTTCCAAAAAATCCACGATACGCAGACAACGGCGACGGATGCGCACTTTTCAGAATTAAATTCTTATTCGAATCTACAAAACCCGCCTTTTTTTGTGCAAACGAACCCCACAGCATATAAACAACATTTTCACGATTTGCGACGGCACGAATTACACTGTCTGTAAATTCTTCCCAACCACGTCCGGCGTGCGATGCCGCCGCATGCGCACGTACAGTCAATGTCGAATTCAGCAACAACACCCCCTGATTTGCCCAGTGTGTTAAATCGCCATTTGTCACAGATTTCCGTCCTAAATCACTTTCAATTTCTTTATATATATTTTGCAAACTTGGTGGATTTTGCGTTGGCGGCAACACAGAAAAACAAAGTCCATGTGCCTGCCCCGGTTCATGATATGGGTCTTGCCCGATAATCACAACCTTTACCCTATCCAGGGGACACAAATTAAACGCATTAAAAATATTTTTTGGTTCTGGGTATACTGCACGTCCCGATAAATATTCCGCACGCACAAAGTCTGTTAATTTAATAAAATAATCTTTATTAAATTCATCACTTAACGCGTCCTTCCAAGATTGTTCAATTTTCACATTCATAATAATCCCCTTCGCTGGCGAAGGGGTGGCGCGAATGCGACGGGGTAGTGGTCATCAACATTCGTTTTCCCCTTCTATATTTCACATGTTAACTTAACAGGCATCCACAGTTTCAAAATTAATTTATATGAGACGAGTACGCAGCACAAACCAAAGGGAGTGTACTACTCGCTACATGACCGGTGGTTTGTGCAAGTAATCGTCCACAGAAATTAATTTTACCTGACAAGATTTCCACAACACAACATCTATATACCCGCGCGGTAAACCTGTCTGCCCCACCAAATGCGCAAACATATCATCACACGCAGATTTTATTTCAGGCAACAGTTTTCCATTATCTATTGATAAATCTTTACCCGCAAACACACACCCCAAACGTTGAATCCAGATATCATATTTCACAATATCTTCACCCAGATTTCGTGCCAAATGATTTGCAGTTATTTTACCAATATGCGGCAAAGATTGCAGGTATTTTAATTTATCATCTAACAAATTTAGTTTGTAATAATCCGTGCAAAAACAATGCCTATTTTCCCATATTTTACAAATCGCACGAATCTTGTTTTTATTATTAAAAATCTGAATTAATGTATCAAAATCCGCCCCCGACATGCGCACCTGATTCATAATTTTTTCATGAATTCTTTTGGCGGTTTGTTGCGAAAAACCACCCGCCAAAATTACATACGCACAATGTGACGCAAATTCATCTGGGGTATATATTCTCCGCGATTTCAAATTCTCTAAAATCTCATCGAACGATTGCGCATCGCTGTCCAGTCCCGCTGCCCGCAATCGCGCATCCAGACCAAAGAACCAATCACGCGAAAAATCCATTATGACCCCATACCTTGATTTTGCATCATCATTTTTTTCAAATATTCTTGTTGCGCCATTTCTTTATTATTGTCCTTGCCGTTAGACTGGTCTATCTGTGCCAACATTTTATCAATTAACTTGATACGTGCTTTTTTATAGCCAATCTGTGCCTCTGACACGCCAGACAATTCACGCAACTCTTTTTCCAGCGCTTTCTTTTCTTCCAACAATTTGTCTTTCTGACTTGGGCCACGTTTAATGATATTGTTTTCTTTGTTATCCATGTCACCACCTCTTGTCTGCCTTCATATATAAATAGTGCAAAATCAATATGATTCAAGCACTATTCCCCACGCCCACGAAAAATATTACGCAAGATATTATTATTGTTAGCTTTATAGCATGGCAATTTTTCAATAAAATCGCCATTTTCCGCCTGAACATAAACCTCATTAAATTTATAATAATCATTCCCATCAAAGAACAAGAAATTATAATTTCCGTCCGTCAACAGACACGAACAAAGTTCTATTTTTCCTGTTCTAAAAACTTCGTTATTCAGACGCATATCTTTATACGCATTCATATCACCCAATGAAAAATTTAAATGATAATTATTTATACTTTTTCCATGCGAATGACCATGCGCAACAATATCTGTTCCGTCTTTTTTTGATTTGTTGATAAATTCTTGCAACCCCTGGTTCAGGTTTGCAAAATTTGCCTCTACCGTTTGCAGGTCATCTATATCTACATCTATATCTGTAAAATAAACCAATTGTCCTTCGGTTTTTCCGTACAAGAAAAATGGGATTTCTTTGCCATCTTCCATGGTCGATTCTTGTATTAATTTTAATATATCTTTTATTCTTTTAGACAAGATAACCACACTGCCCTGTTTCATATTCGGCAACTTATTATTATCAATCGGCGACATATCACCAAATTGATTATTTAACAATCGTTGTTGATTTTTCAAATCAATTTGCGCACGTCTGAACGCATCTATATTATTCATTTTTAAACACCAAAACTATGGCGCGGAAAATCCGCGCCATTCCTTTTTAAACATCCAAATTTGCGTCCAGCGCATTTTCAACGATAAAGTCACGACGCGGTTCCACCACATCACCCATTAACATTGAAACAACCTCGTCTGCCTTGGCTGCGTCATCAATTTTAACCTGGAACAGTGAACGATGATTTGGATCCATTGTTGTTTCCCACAACTGTTCTGCATTCATTTCACCCAAACCCTTGTATCGCTGAATCTTTAATCCGGTTTTCGCATATTCAAATGCTGTATCCAACAATTTCAACGCGCCCCAGATTTTCTGCACCTTGGACTTTACACGCAGAACGGTTGGTTTACTAAACGTTTCGATTAATTCATCATGACCGCTCAGTTTGTGCCAGCTGCGCACCTCCATCCCGTTAATTTTTTCACGTGGCAACAGATACGTTTCCTTTACACTGCGCAACGTACGTGTAATTTCGATACCTGCTTCGTTTGCAGATACATGCCACCCACGTTCGAATTCCAGTTCCTGGGCATCTAACATCGCCTGAACATTTGCAAACACATCTGCACTTTCATTTTCAAATGCGCCATTTAATGCCAACGCCTCTACAAAACGCAACGGCACAATGTGATTCAATGGTTGCAGACAATTACGCATATCTAACACCAATCCCAACAGACGCTTTAAATCAGCCCCTGAAATCTGTGTTCCATTTGCAGTTTCAATCATACCATCCGTTGCCAACTGTTCCATCAAATAGTCATCCATTTCACGTTGGTTTTGCAGATAAATCTGCTGTTTTCCACGTGTCACACCATACAACGGTGGCTTTGCCACATAGATATACCCACGTTCAATCGCCTGTGGCATATGACGGTAAAAGAACGTCATCAACAACGTCTGAATATGTTGACCGTCAACGTCCGCGTCGGTCATGATGATAACCTTGTGATAACGCATTTTTTCAATATCAAAGTCATCTTTACCGATACCTGCCCCCATTGTTGTAATCAGCGCGCCAATCGTATCAGACCCCAACATTTTATCAAAACGCACACGTTCAACATTCAAGATTTTACCACGCAATGGCAAGATTGCCTGTGTTTTACGGTCACGTCCCTGCTTTGCGGTACCACCAGCCGAATCCCCCTCAACTATAAATAATTCGCATTTTGCCGGGTCACGTTCTGAACACCCCGCCAATTTACCGGGCAAACCACCCAGTTCTGGCCCCGTCTTTTTACGTGACAGTTCACGTGCCTTGCGCGCAGCCTCACGCGCGGTGGCGGCTTCTATAATTTTATCAATAATTGTTTTTGCGATTGCCGGATTTTCGTCCAAGAATTCATACAGCATTTCAGACACAGTGCTTTCAACGATTGGGCGAACCTCACTCGACACCAATTTATCCTTGGTCTGGGACCCAAATTTTGGGTCTGGGATTTTAACACTAACGATACTGGTCAAACCTTCGCGGAAATCTTCACCCGACAGATTAATATCTTTCTTGGTACCCTTTTCCCCGATATATTTATTGATTGCACGCGTCAACCCCGCACGGAACCCCGCCAAGTGCGTACCGCCATCACGGTTCGGAATATTATTTGTAAAACACAATGATGTTTCCGTATACGCCGTTGTCCATTGCAGAACAATTTCAATATACGTATCGTCCAACTGCTTTATCATCTGAATTGGTTCTTTGTTCAGCAATTCTTTGGATTTATCCAGATAAGTCGCAAACCCCTTTAACCCATCAACAGAATGAAATTCACGTTCTTTCTTTTCAGAACCACGCAAATCTTCCAAAATAATTTTTACATTTGCATTCAAATAAGACTGTTCACGCAACCATGTTTCCAGCGTATCAAAACTAAATTCTGTACCTGTAAACGTTTCGGATGACGGCAGGAAACTAACCTCTGTCCCATGTTCGATACCTGATTTATTTTCTGTGATTTGCACATCTGTTGTTGGCACACCATCTGCGAACGACATAAACGCCTGTTTGTCGCCACGCCAAACCTTCACTTCCAGCCATGTCGACAGCGCATTTACCACAGACACACCAACCCCGTGCAGACCGCCGGAAACCTTGTACGCGCCACTGCCTTCGTTATCAAATTTACCACCGGCATGCAATTCACACATAATCAGTTCCAGCGCACTGCGCCCTGTATCATGATTGATATCAAATGGCATACCACGACCATTATCACGAATTGTCACACTGCCATCTGGATTTAAAGACACATACACGGTATCTGCATACCCTGCCATTGCTTCGTCAATAGAATTATTAACAACTTCATAAATCATATGATGCAGACCGGATCCGCCCTCACCCACGTCACCAATGTACATCCCAGGGCGTTTTTTGACCGCTTCCAGTCCTTTTAATACCTTAATTGAATCACCTGTATATTCATTATTTACTGCCATATAAGATTCCTTTCTTTTTTCTGTGTAAAACATAGCAATTTCTGGTATAATTATCAAGGAAAAAGGGGAATAACATGAAATTCAAACTATTATATTTTGGCGATATTTTAATTAACCCGAAAAAGCGTGCACAGCATATTGCAGACATCCGCATGCAATTTCATCCACAATTAAAAAAGTTAATTGAACACAGTCCATGGAACAACTTAACACAATATATGGTTCCAAACCCAACCAAAAGCCCAATTTCAACGCGTCATATTGGCGGTATTGATTGGAATCCAATTATTACACCAAACCTGAAATTATTGGCAGAACTGGACATTCAAATGTTACACCCTGAAATTGTTGGTGTTCCACACAGTGACATCGACAACCGCGTAAAAACAATTATGGATGGTCTGCGTTGTCCACAAAACGAACACGAAATTGGTTCGAACACACCACGTGACATTGGTCCAATTTATACATTGTTGGACGATGACCATCTGATAACAAAGTTATCTGTTAACACCAGTCACTTATTAGACAATGGAATCTTTGCAAACAAATCACATTGCACACCAGATTCAGTATTTATGATGATTGACGTAAACGTCCGTGTTGCCGAAGGCAATCTGGAAAACCTGCCATTTATGGTTTAAAAAATCTACCCCACCCCCAGCAGTGGGATAAAAAAATAAATAGAATGATTTAGATAAAAACAAATTGGGAATCGTAGTGTACATGTCGCTACATGAGATTCCCAATTTATTTTTAGATGAATTATTATATTTATTTTTTACGTTAGTGCTGATGTAATCTGGTCTTGCATCTGGAACGTCCCCAGCACAACCCATGCGATAATCGCGGATACCAACAAAATACCAACACTGTTCAATGTATTTGAAATCTTTTCCATTTTACGTACAGACTCATTCAAATAATCATTCGCAATCTGATTTAAGTTTTCATCAAAACCATTCATATCGGCATAAATCGTTAAGTCGCCAATAATCTCGGCTTCTGGAAAATCACGATTTGTTTTCTGCAATGCAACCCCCAGATTGTCACCATTTGCAATAAATCGCAATGCAGATTCCAATATTTTACGCAGATATTTATTTGCATTATCTGCCAACATACGAATTGCGTCTGGAATTGTCACACCGGCACTGACCATTGCCCCCAATGACATTAACCAACCCACAGAAACCTGAAGCTTATAAACATTCCATGGTGGCAATTTATCAAACATGGCACGAATACGCCCCGACCAATTTGCCAACGACACCCAAACAATCGCGACGATTGACGCAAAAACAACCACAAAATAATACCAATACTTTATCGAAAAATCAGACAACAAAACCAAAGAGCGTGCCGACCCACGCCATACGACTTGATTTCCTGCAACCTCGGCCAATGGTGGAACCAGATAAACGCCCACCATAATAATTATACCAAACGTCAGTGCCAACAAAAATAACGGATAGGCAATCGCCGTTGTCATGGCACGTCTGATACGTTGTGTACCATCAACAACACGACCGACATTTTCCAGCGCAACAACTAAATTTGATAGATTTCCAGATGTCACCAACAACGTTTCTTCGGGTGGCACCCAACCACGTGTTGCCTCTGAAAAACTCATACCACGTTCCAGGTTTTTTTGCCACTGGCGCATAACAATTGCAAACGGTTCACGCGGTTTCGTTCCATTTTTCGATTCAATCATTTCCAGACGTTCCAGCGCATCAATCAACGTAAAATCATTGCGCAACAACGACGCCAATTTTCGACAAATCGACATACGTTTTTCCGTATTTGTACGGAACATCAGTTTTGCATATAATAATTCAATTTTTGTTATCATGCTTAATAAACCCCTGGTTGATTCAACTGTCCAACCCAGCGTTCTAATTCATCAACACTGATAATTCCCTGTAACATTAATGATGTCGCAGATTCCTTTAACGTGCGCCCATCCATTTCTTCCAGCCAATATCGCACAGCCCCATCTGTATTACCAGATAATGCCAGACGTAAAAATTCACTGTTTGTAATGATAATTTCACCGGCCTTGATACGTCCCAAATGCCCTGTCCCATTACAGTGTTCACACCCCGTACCACGCTGATAAACCTGACGCAGACCAATTTCACCATACGCCCCCATAACGCGACGATACGCGCCACGTTCTGGATGATTTGCCAACGGTTCACGACAATACGGACAAACTTTTTTAAACAGTCGCATCGACACCAAACCACGCATCAATGTTTCTTCTTTTAATTTAAAAGGTTCGATACCCAAATCTAACAAACGCGTTAACGCCGCCATGGCAGAATTCGCATGCAATGTCGTCCACACATTATGTCCGGACAGCGCACCACGCACTGTTAATTGTGCCGCCGCCAATGTTCGAATTTCGCCCACCATCAATGTATCAGGGTCACTTCTTAACGCCGCTGCCAACGCCTCTACATACTTTTCTTCGCGTTGTTCTTCGTTTGTTGTATTTACCACCGGCATTTGACGTGCGCCAAAAATCTTTTGTTCAACAGGGTTTTCCACCGTAATCATATTAATTTCATAATTACGTTCTTTTAACATCAGCGACATATTACGCACCAATGTTGTTGATTTACCAGAACTGGTTGGACCGGCAACAATCACCAATCCTGTTGGGAACGAACGCATACGTGCCAACAAACGTTGTTCATATGGGCCAAATTCCTGTTCAATTTTAATACCTTCGGACGGGTTATCATACAACAGTCGCATAACCACATACCGACTGCCAAATGCGATTGGGTTAAATTGCATACGCACACCCAATACACCAGACGGCAAATATAAATCCTTGGTTCCACGTAATGGGGTACGTCCATCTTTCTGTGCAGATTGATATTCATTCTGGGCATAGTTTGCATTTGACATATCTGCCGATGCAAATGCGGCACGAACAAACGATTCACCCCACTGTGAATTATATTCCAGCACTGGTTGCATACTGCCATCGACACGGAAATAGATTGTTGTTTGGTCTGCAACCTCTATATGAACGTCTGAAACCTTATGCGATGCGGCCTTGGCAATAATATCGACAAAATCTTTCTGCATTTGGTTATCAAAATCTATGCGTGAACGCGCACCACCGCCCAAGCGCATTTCATGCGATTTATAAATATTCGAAACCAAACCCAAATCAGAATAAAACGGTTCACGCATTGGTCGCCCACGACGCGCCAACAAATCCAAGAACGCCAACACACGCCCATCATAACGATGCGTACGCGAAATAATAATTTCACCACCTGCAAAATACGCAATTAAGCTCTGTGAATCACGGGGCAGTTCCAACATTGCACCTGTCGCAGTCAGCAATTTATTACCATTCGCGAACAGATAATCAATTATATCCTTGCTGTCACCATTTTCCATACCTGCCGGTATTGATGGCAACTTGCTGATATCTTCCAAAGATTCTTTTGAACGAACCATTTTTTATCTTCCACCACTGACATTCAGATTTTGTGTCATACCATCAGACCCAACAAACACAACACCATCGTACAACGAAATAGACTTAACGACCAAACCGTCTATATCACGGCCAACGCTGATACGTTTACTTTGCCCTGTATTCAGGTCTTCGATTGTTGCCTGTAATTGTGAACCTGCACCAATAACATTAACCAGACGATATTTTTTTGTAATATCAATTTCTGGTTCTGCACCATCTTCTGTTGGTCTTTTATCGCTTGCAACACGCGCAGTTGCTTTCTTTTCAGCCTCGGCCAGCCAACTTTCCTTTTCTTTTTCGATACGTGCCGCCTCTGCTTCCAGTTTTGCTTTTTGTGTTTCAATTTCTTGCTGTTGCTGTTCCTGGCGTCCAGACAAAGTATCAATTTCCATATGCAGTTTAATTTTTTCTGCGGCCAGTCTATCCAGTTCCAGGTCCAACTGTGCACGTTCTTTCTCCAACTGCATTAATATTTTTTCTTGTTCCAAATCAGTAATCTGTTGAAACAAAGACCCAGACACATCGTAATTTGCGACGGCATCGGCCGACACCTGTTCTAAATCAACATCTTCGACAATAACTTCTTCTTCGACGACAATATCATCTGCGGCGAATGCGCCACCAAAAACCATCATCAGCCCACAAAAAACTGTACCTAATAAAAACATTTTTTTATTTTGCATAGATAATCACCTCATAGTTCCATGTACGCGACGCCACATCCCATGCACATTGCACCATATAGACACCGCCAAATTCTTCAAATATTTGCATAAACTGCATCGGCACCAGTTTTGATTCCGCCGCAATTTCAACAACATTAACATTCGCCACATCAACACCGTTGGTCAGTGAATCTGTCACAATATTGGTTTCAACCGACATATCTATACCCTGAAACGCAGTCACAATGTCACGCACGACTGTTTCTGCATCGCGTTCATCTTGGGACGAAAAGATTTCCAACTTTGGCAAGGCAACCTGAACACGCAATGTATCATCATTAACTTCTTGCACGAATGCACCCGGCATCAACTGTGTTGCAATATTATAAAACTCACCTAACGTTCCAAAGTCACGTCTAAATTCGGCAATTGCATGTATCTCGCCACAATCAACATTAACCTGGTTCCAACCAACAATTGGTTGCATTAAAAATCCAATCGCCTGATAACACTGTTTTGCACGCGCCTGGACATCAGGCAACAATTCATACGGCATAACAATTGGTTCTGGTGGCTGCTGTTTTTCAATTTCAAATTGCTTGTCCAGTTCTTTATTTTTTTCTTCGATTTGTCGTTTATATTCTGCAACCAATTCCGGGTCTAATTCTGTTGTTTTTGGTCTGGGCGCAAACACCAATTTAAAAGAATCACTAAAAACCCCAAACACCATCAGCAAAAACACACCAAATAAAACCAGTGAAAAAGTCCAAGTTCTGACATGACTGATTGAATGCAGACTTGCATGCGAATGACCATTTAATAAATCAGCCAGATTTCTTTCTGCGGCACGCGGCATCGCCCATGTTCCAGGTGCAAAGAACGCACCCCAATCTGGAATTTCGGATAATTTTGCATATTCTGCACGCGCTGCATCTTCGGAATCAAAAATTTTATCTTCTAAAATAATCCCATTACGTGCTGCAACCAGATAAAAACATTTTCCCGTCTGAAACACTGCCAAGAAAGAAGTATACTCGGAAAAACTTTCCATAATTTCTGCCGCTGCGCTTAACATACCGACATGCTGGCCGAACCGTCGCGATCCCAACCCAATCATCGAACGATAATCAACATACAGATTTAATTTTTTATCAACATTTTTTGCCAATGTACGCGCATAATTTCGTGGCACAAACCCTGCACCCAACGGTTGCCAAAACAATCCGACGGCATACTTTCTACGATTAACAGATAATATTTTTCCGGTCAAAAAATTCTCTCTCAATTACATTCTTTATGATTATAACACAAAATCCCAATCCATGGCAAACACTTTCACAAAGATTACCTATTAAAAAAATCCCCGGTTGGGGATTTTTTTAATAACACGTTCCATACGTACATCCGTCATAAACGACCGGCACAGATACTGTCGCCGTGCCACCATCTTTTGCAGTACGAACATTATTTGGATGTGGACAATCATAAACATTTGCAACCAAAACAAATGCACGTTCTGGACCAAAGATTACCCATTCATTTGGTTTTGTACGTTGACTGGTAATCCAATATGCATTGCCTGGACGCGCCTGATCTGCGATACGATTTTCCAAATATCTGCGCGCATCATCTGCATCATATACCGAAACCTCTGATTCCAGTTTATACAAGAAAGTACATCCAATTGGTTCTGCTTCTAGTTGTGTAATATACTGACTGCCATTTTCGTTTTTAATCATACCGCCACATGACGCAACAGACACCAAAACCAACATCAACGCAAAAATTTTTTTCATATCTATATTCCTTTGTTATTTTGCATTAATTATATCATAATTCGCCGGGTCACTAAACAACTTTTTCAAGACCAAGTTATTCAATGCATGACTGCCTTTATAAGACTCTAATTTTCCGCATATCATTCCCCCAGATGTAAACATATCACCAACTGCATCAACAATCTTGTGTCTAACAAATTCATCTGGCCAGATTGTTTCATTTAGCGTTCCATCCCCCGCATCATTTAACGCGATAACATTGCCTTCGTTTGCACCGCGTCCCATACCATGCTTTTTCAAATATTCCCATTCAGAATACTTGCCAAACGTACGCGCACGTGCAACATTTTTAACAAAATCATTTACAGACTTTTTTGTTCCATCAAACCGATACGAATAAGACTGACTGCCAATAATTTTTTCCGGATAAATCAGCGTTGCAACAATATCCAAACTTTTTCCATCATTTGGTTCCAGTTTTACAAAACCATTATTCGGCTTGCGTCCTGTGATTTTTCCAAAAATCCATATTTTCACGCGTTCAATCAACGGCAATTGTTTTATCGCATCACGCGCATTAACAACAACGGGCTTTTTTACAACAATACGTTTCAGATTTCCATCTGTCACACCTGCATCAACAAACGCCTTGATAAATTCATCCGCACTGCCGTCCAAGATTGGTGTTTCTGCGCCATCAATTTCAACAATTGCGCAGTCAACACCAACGATAAACAACGCCGCCATCAAATGTTCAATCGTCTGAACATGCGCGCCTGATTTTTTTCCAATCGTTGTATTGCGCATTTTTGTTTCGCCAACATTATCATACATCGCAGATATTAAATCAGTCCCCACCAAATCAACACGACGAAAGAAAATCCCCTGTTTTTCAGACGGCTTTACAACAATATTTACCGGCGTTCCCGAATGAATACCTAATCCTGATAATTTTACTTCTTTTTTCAGCGTTGTCATTTAATTTTCTCCTTTAACCAATCATAAAATGCATTTTCAATAACCGTATCCAAACGCGCATATTTAATTTCGTCACGAATTTCAACCGGCAAACGAACCCAGTCTTTTTCTGTTGTGATTAATTTCGCACCCTTTTTATTTGCCAACGCGAACAAGCGTTCCAAATCATCATTTGTATATTGATAGTGGTCTGGAAAACCGCGACGTGCCACAACATTATGCAACGCATTAAAGAATTTTTTTGGATACCCAATTCCCGCAAACGCGACCAACTTTTGATTTTCATCATACGGTGAAAACGTTTGATTTTTGGCATAGAACACTGGCACACCATCGGGCAGTTTAAAATTCTTTTTCGGTGTCTTGCTGCGAATAACAATAATCGCATCTGCCTTTTTAACTGCGCGTTTTGGCTGACGCAGGGGACCGGCCGGCAACAACAAACCATTTCCGACGCCTAACCCCTCATCAAAGACAACGATTGAAACATCTTTTTTTATTGATGGGTTTTGCAATCCATCATCCATAACAATCGGACTATTTTCTTTTTTTTGCTTATTTAATAAAATTATATTACTTTTTCTATCACCAACATGCACCGCCAACCCAGTCCGCGCCAGCATCGCTGCCTCGTCCCCAACATTACCTGTTGCATCACTCTTTTTATATCCACGCATAACGACCGGCGCACCAAAATAGTTTGCAATTGCACGCACCACCGGTGTTTTACCAACACCACCCGCCAAAATATTACCAACACATATAATTGGGCGACGCGATTTCAACGCAGCAAAGCGACGAAACATAAACACAACACGTCCAATCAGATAATAAATCCATGAAAACGGCACCAATATTAATGCAAATGGATTCTTACTGCTGAACCACCACGGTGTTTTCATTTATTTTCCTTTCTTTTTCTTGTTTATTTTTGCTTCACGTTTTGCTTTTTTATATTCAGACGCGGTCAAATCCTGTTCAATATACGGCAAATCAAATTCTGCATCCAACTCACGCATTTGTGCAACCATAAAGTCTTCTAAATCCTTGCGAATTTTTTCAAATTCTTCGGCGGTTGCCCGCTTTGGCACAAAGATCGGATTTCCAACATTGCACACTATCTTTGCAAACGGCAAAGACAACAAATACTTATCCCATCTGTCTTGAATCCATGCACGCGACGATGTATAGCACACCGGAATAATCGGTGCGCCTGACATTTTTGCGAAATACAACGCCCCTTCTTGCACACGCAATGACGGTCCCCCTGGCCCATCTGGCGACATACAAATACCATGGTCACCACGTGCCAAGACACGCAACCCTTCGCGCAGAACAGATACGCCCCCCTTGTGACTTGACCCATAAATTGCACGCAATCCGAACAAACGTTGTAATTTTGCCATCATACGTCCATCTTTATGACGACTGGCAACGGCATACGCACGCATACCCCCCAAACAAATAATCGGACTTAACATCAAACTGCGCCCATGCCAAAAGACAAAAATCGCTGGTTTTCTGCGATATTTATAAAAGACATCAATATTTGTAATTTTTTTTATTGATGTAAAATACGAAAACCAAATCGGAATAGCCATAATAATAACGATAATCCACTGAAAAATTCCCAGGCTTAATACAGGCTCCCAAACCCCCTTCCAAATTTTTCTAAAAGTCTTATTTTGAAACACGACAAACCCTTATATTTTATACTTTTGCAAATCTTAGCAACAAAAATTAGATAATTCAAGACAGACCAGGAAAAACATCATAAAAAACAGAAAAAACATTTTTTTATTGACTATACATAAATAGTCCTATATAATGCACACACCTTATCGCGGGGTAGAGCAGCCCGGTAGCTCGTCAGGCTCATAACCTGAAGGTCAATGGTTCAAATCCATTCCCCGCAACCACGAATTTTCTAAAAATACCGCTTTTGCGGTATTTTTGTTTAGAAAATTCAGTGCCTCGCCGTAGCCTTGGCATAGGCGGGCCTTAATAAAAACATCCTTGTGATGCATTTTTTATTTAAACGTGTGTTGTGTTGGATTTGAACCATTGAACAAAGATGGTTCACAACCAGCAAAAGGCAGACGGCAGTATGCCGGTCAACCAAAGGTTGATTTGCGCAGTTGGTGCGCAGCCAAATCCATTCCCCGCAACCACGAATTTTCTAAAAATACCGCTTTTGCGGTATTTTTGTTTAGAAAATTCAGTGCCTCGCCGTAGCCTTGGCATAGGCGGGCCTTAATAAAAACACCCCCTTGTGGTGTTTTTATTTTAATGCTTTTTTTATTTTTTTGGTAAGTTTTATTCCACCGTCTTCGCTGCAATGATCAACAGAATTAAAATCGGAATCTATAAAATCTTTATCATCTTGTAAATTTAACAATTTTACATCTTTGTTTTTGTCTAAAAATTCGAACAATTCCCTAAAAACAACCTGTTGTTCTGGCAAATGTTTTAAATAGTCCGAACGATATGGTGGCAAAACAACATAAACATTTTGTTTATGTTTCCGTGCCATATCAACCAATTTGGCCAGGTATTTTATTTGATTATTATTTCTGCACGTATTTTTAAGATGTTTTTCAACAAGTATTTTTGCATCTGATTCATATTTATTTTCATAATTATCAGATTTACCACGAAAATCATCTGGACAAGACACTGTATCTATTTGCCCGTTTATTTCATTTACCAAATAAGAATCATCAAGTGCCAATGGAAACGCATATTTTATATCGTATAACGTTTTGTATATTATGCAATATTTCCACTTACTGGTTTTTTCAAGTTGTAATCCTGCATGAAAAACGGAATAAAAAACGATTATATTTTCAAGATTTTTTCCGTTATTTTTTAACACATATTTGTATAAATGATAAATACGGTATAAATCAAGCGACGATTGCGACAAATTAAAATCTGATTTTCCAGGAACAAAACCGTCACGTCCATGCGATGACCCAAGAATTAAATTCTTTAAATTTTTTGCTTTATTTACCCCTTTATATTTAAGAATAGCATATGAAAAATCTATCTTTTTCACAGCCTGTTTATAACTAATGATTTTTATACCACAAAAGTAAATTTTTCTTGTTCCATCTAATTCACGAATTTTATTAAAAACTTTCATATAAAAACCCTTTTATACATGGTATTATACCACACCTTTTATAACAATAAAACCCGGTTTCCCGGGTTATTTTTATTTTTGATTTTCTGTGACCAATCTTTTTGCAATTTCCATCAGTTCTTTGTCTGACTTTTTTGCGTTTGCAGTTGTCGCACGCAATTTTTTCATCATTTTTTCAACTGCTTTATCAAAGATGATTTTTTCTGCTTTTTTATCAGCCTCTATCACACCACTTTTCTGTCCTAACACAACACCCTTTTCTTTCAGTTTTTCCCGCGCTTGTTGCATACGCTCTGCCTTGGCAAGTTTTTGGTCGCTAACATTTTTTTCAAGATTATCTGATATACGTTTTGCTGAACCATAAAATCTTCTTTGATCCCAACTTTGTTGATTTAGAACATCGGCTTTTCTGCTTCTTTCAAATTCTACTTCTCTTTGTTTTAACCCAAGTTCATTCATTTTTGCTGTCAAATTAAATTCATGTTCGCCAAATGTATTATCACGACAGTTTTTTCTATACTCGTTACGTTGATTAACATTGGCAATCAATGCACAAAGTTCTTCATATTCTTTTTTCTCTTTTGGAAAGGCAATTATTTTCCATGGTTTTTCTGGCAATGCCATACTATCAAACTTACCATTTACTGTATTATCTATATTTCTTTTTATCGCAGACACATTCTCCTTTACAAAATCACTTCCCCTATATGAAAAAGATTCCAGTTGACGTTCCAGACTCACATACGATTCTTTTTCATCCCTTAATACAGACAACATTTCTTGTAACGGTTTTAAATCAGATTCTTTTTCTTTGATTTCCGCGCGCAATTTCTCAATTGAACCTTTCAAGTTTTCTTCATACGCCTTGTTTTGTTGCACTATATTTTTAAATTTATCTTCTATTTTCAACCATAATCTATGGTTATTTTCTGTTTTTTTCAAAAACAGTTGATTATTAACAACAATGATTTCCATTATTTGATTCAGATATTCTTCATTATTAACATCTGGCGACTTGTCAACAATCATTTCCATCATTGACGCAACCTGCCATTGTTCCCAACGAACATCGCGCGCAGACAAGATATCATAAAGCTCGCTTGCTGATAAATCTTTAAAATCATTTTTTGGGATAATATACTTAAAATCAGATGAATTCAATTCAGACATTGCCACACTTGGCTGAATCTTGCCTGAACGCAAATCAAACAAAACATTTGGATGTTGCGCATTCTTGAACGCAGTCTTTGGATCAAAGGCCCATCCAAAATCTTTTTGGAATTTTTCAAACAAATGTTTATCATTTCCATATAAACCATGCGTATTTCCTTTTGGCAAGAACGGCATACTTATCTTAGGATCTTGCATACGTTGATTTGAAAAATTATATTCATAAGGATTAACAAAACCAGAATTTCTTAATAAAACCTGATTATCTGGCGATATTGTTTTTTTGAACAGGAATGCCTCATCTCGGAACAAATCTCTTTTATCTGCTGCATGAAAAACAATGTTATATGGCGAATACTTCGCCCTTTTTTGTAAATCATCCCTATTCCATTTTTCTGCACCACCGAACATATAAACCAAATCCCAATAAGATTTCAAAGAATCACCCAGACGATTTGCAAATTCATCCTTTTGTTTTTTATTTAATCCAGATATTGTATTACTTACCAAATTGAAATACATAGCATAAAAATCATCACTTTCCGCATAATATCCCTGTGATTTATAAAACAAATCTAAATCAAAATCAGGGTCTATAACATAATCCATCAGTTCAGAATAAGATTTACCTCTATTTATATATTCTTTTATAGATGTATTAAATTCTGATAAATCCTGCGCTGTCTTGATATATTTCAATTTTTTGTTTTCTGCCATTGCAAAATCTCCTACTATTTTTTCATTTATTATATCATAAAATCAATCTGTTACAAAATACATTTGCGTATGATATTTAAAATACTACAATAAAAACATAACTGGGGACAAATATAATGAATAAACTATTTTTTATATTACCTGTACTGATATGCGGTACGACAAACGCATATTCAAATTTTAAGCCATATATTGGGATTGATGCCGGATTAAATATCGCGGATTACACAATTGACACAGAACTGGACGATCGATATTATTCTGGGACAATTAATGCCGGCGCACGCATTGGCAATAATTTCGGTGTTGAATTATTTTTCACCCATTCCAGCACAAATGACATGGAATATATATCGACATTTGATTCAATAAATCATGAAATTTATTATATGGCATACGGATTTGACGTATTCGCATATTATAATATAAACCGCGACTTTGACTTCTTTACATCATTCGGTGTTGGCAATTACAAGGTTTATAATAAAATCGAATACATAAATTTATACGAAGAATTATCAACCAAAGAATCAGAAAACAACGTCACCACCCGTCTGGGCATTGGTGTTATGTTTACATTCCCCGGCGACGATGTATCAATGTTATTACAGTATCAGTATATACCCATCAACGACACACTGTTTCATACAATGTCTGAATTTTCAATTGGCGCACGATATATATTTTAATTTTATAAAAACAAAAAAACGCGGAATAATCCGCGTATTCTTTTATTATATTTTGGTTTTAGAAAACGTCACTCATATCACAACCCAATGAACCACCAGCGCCCGCCATATTCATAAATACGGTCACGATTGCACCAACGCCAAACAGAACGACAAAACCAACCAACATACCAATACCTTTCTTTTTGACATCATCCAATTTTACTTCGCCACCGGAAATCCAGCCCCATGCCCAGCCTGCCAAAATAAACGCCGCACCAACAAATGCCAGCGTACGCAATACTTTAAAAATACCACCAAATTGTTGAAACAAACCACACAATGCATTTGTATTAATATTAAGACCTGCCTCCGCTGCCTTTGCAACACTTGTTGCCATAATACCAACAATTGCAAAATTTAACTTTAACAATAATTTTTTCATCTAAAACTCCTTTCTGATACGGTGATAATACCATATTTTTTTGTTTAATTCAAGTACCATTCAACCGTCTTTACAATACCGGTATCAAACGTTTCATCTGCCCGCCACCCCAGTTCATTTTCTAATTTAGTCGCATCAATTGCATATCTGAAATCATGTCCGGCGCGGTCTGCAACAAAGGTAATTAAGTCTTCATATTTTTTACCGTCTGCCCGTGGTCTGCGTTCATCTAAAATTGCACAAATTGTTTTTACAATTGTGATATTATTTCTTTCGTTTCGCCCACCAATATTATATGTTTCACCAGACTTACCATTATGATAAATCAAATCAATTGCCTTGCAATGATCCAGAACATATAACCAGTCACGAATATTTTCACCTGTTCCATAAATTGGCAATGGTTGCAGTGATAATGCCTTGGCAATAATATGTGGGATTAATTTTTCATTATGCTGTTTTGGTCCATAATTATTTGAACAATTTGATGTTGTCACATTCATGCCATATGTATGATGATACGCACGCACCAAGAAATCAGATGATGCCTTGGACGCAGAATATGGACTGTTTGGTGCATATGGTGTATCTTCGCGGAACATACCTGTATCACCCAGTGTACCATAAACTTCGTCCGTGGAAATATGATGAAAACGCGCATTTTCATATCCCGACTTAACAACACCTGGTTTTTCCATCCAGTGACGACGCGCCGCATCCAACAAATTAAACGTTCCAACAATATTTGTATTAATAAATGCACCTGGACCCTTTATAGAATTATCAACATGACTTTCTGCGGCAAAGTGAATAACACCCCGAACATCATATTCATTGAATATTTTTTCGATTAATTCCGCATCACAAATATCACCTTGGACAAAGGTATAATTAGAACTGTTTTCACATTCTTTTAAATTATCTAAATTCCCTGCATATGTCAGTTTATCCAGATTTATAATCTTATATTCTGGGTATTTTTCACAAAAATATGGTACAAAGTTTGAACCAATAAAACCTGCCCCACCTGTTATCAGAATTGTTTTATACATTTTTCTAACCCCTTTTTCCAATGATTAATTTCAACACCAAAAACCTGTTTTATTTTATCTTTATCTAATACACTATAAAATGGTCGTGATGCACGCGTTGGATATTGACTTGATTTTATCGGATTTACCATACAATGCAAGCCCGACATTTCCATAATTTCACATGCAAAGTCATACCATGAACACACGCCTTCATCTGTGAAATGATAAATACCACTGTTTTCATGTGTCATTTGTGGAATAATCTTAACAATCGCCTGTGCCAGATTTCCTGCAAATGTTGGTGTTCCAATTTGGTCGGCAACAACATTAATTGAATCTTTTTCCGCCCCCAATCGACGCATTGTTTTTACAAAGTTATTACCATTTACCGAATATAACCAGGCAGTCCTGATAACAACCGCCATATCTGCGTTTTCCAGAACTGCAACTTCACCGGCACGCTTTGTTTTACCATAAACAGACACTGGATTTGTTTCATCATCTGCGCCATATGGTCTGCAACCATTGCCATCAAAAACATAGTCTGTTGAAATATGGATTATTTTTGCGCCTGTTTTCGCCAGATTTCGCGGTCCATCAACATTAATTTTTGTTGCCAGCGCAATATCATCTTCTGCCTTATCCACGGCGGTATATGCCGCACAGTTAATAATTACATCAACATTATTATCACGCACAAAATTCTGCACCGCCATTTCATCTGTTATATCAAGTGTGCTAACATCTGCACAAATTGCATCTGGCAATAATTTTGCCAGCTCTTGTCCCAATTGACCATTACAACCCGTTATCAGGAACATCTTTCAACCCCTTGGCAATTTTATCTTTATCTGAAACGATTATTTTATCTGCCGGCACCCGCCAATCGACACCAATATCTGGGTCATCAAACCTGATACCAAATTCTGAATGTGGTGCATATAAATTATCACATTTATACGCAAAAACCGCCGTATCACTTAACACAGAAAATCCATGCAAGAATCCACGTGGTATGAACAATTGTCTTTTATTTTCTGCACTTAATTCAACCGCCACATATTTACCAAATGTTGGCGAATTTTTTCTGATATCCACCGCCACATCCAGAACAGCACCATGTAAAACACGCACTAACTTTGCCTGGGCATGAATACCGGTCTGACAATGCAATCCGCGCACAACTCCATATGATGACATTGATTGATTATCTTGGACAAAAACATTTGGAATACCATTTTTTTCAAATTCTGCAGCATTATAACTTTCGAAAAAGTACCCACGCGCATCTGTAAACACGCGCGGTTCCACAATAATAACCCCATCAATTTCTGTTTTAATAAAGTTCATGTTTCTCTCCGTACACTTTTTCTAAATAATCTTTATAATTCCCTGATTTTAATTCATCAATCAATGCACGCATCTGTATATCATTGATAAAACCTTGCTTATAGGCAATTTCTTCGATACACGCAATCTTTAATCCCTGTCGTTTTTCAATAATTTGGACAAATTGTCCTGATTCCATCAGACTGTCTGGTGTACCCGCATCCAGCCACGCATTTCCCCGTCGCATTGGAACGACAGACATACGTCCTTCACGTAAATACATATTATTTAAATCTGTAATTTCCAGTTCCCCACGCGCCGACGGTTTTAATGCGCGTGCCTTTTCAACGACATCACCTGGATAAAAATATAAACCGATCGATGCATAATTTGATTTTGGATTTTTTGGTTTTTCTTCGATTGAAATTGCCTTTAAATCTTTATCAAATTCGACCACTCCAAATCTTTCTGGGTCTGAAACATGATATGCAAAAATTGTTGCACGTTTACCGGTATTCTTTTCAACCTCGTCCATAAACATTGGGAATTGTCCCCCCATATAGAATATATTATCCCCCAGAATTAAACATACATCATCGTTTCCAATAAAATCAGCCCCAATTGTAAATGCCTGGGCAATACCTTTTGGTTCTGGTTGAATTGCATATTGAATATTCAGACCAATTTTCGCCCCATCACCGAACAATTTTTCAATATTTGGTGTATCTTGGGGTGTTGAAATAATCAAAATATCGCGAATTCCAAACGCCATCAATGTCGACAAAGGATAATAAATCATCGGCTTGTCATATACAGGCAACAATTGTTTTGATGTTGTTTTGGTCAATGGATAAAGTCTGCTGCCACTGCCCCCTGCTAAAATAATTCCTTTCATATCAAAATCCTTACTTAATATTATATTTTGATATTAGCGGAAAAAATGCATCATTTGCAACATATAAAAATATAGGAAAACAATCTTAAAAGAAACTATAAACAATTACGTAAATCATCCCCTGTTTCAATCTGATCTACTTGTTTATTTTTTATTTCTTCGGCGGCCTTAATCTTTTGTTTTATCAGAATCATATCAGGGTGTGCTTGAAATTCTGCATTAATCATATCAACAGCCCTATCAACATCATCTTTTGTTTTAACAAATATTGGCATTACAGAATCTGCGGCTGAAAATATAGACCGTTGTAATTCTGGTTTAAAATCATCGATAACAGATAAATAAGTTTTTATATGCTTGTCTTCATGTTTTAACACTGCATTATACGTACATGTTTCTGGGATATGCCTGATATCAATCTGAACTAAAAAGTCATTATACCCAACAACCGCATCAACCGTTTTTAATGCGACACAAAATCCATCATCAATTGGATTAATATCAACAACAATATCATAATTATCTGTTAATGTTGCGATAACATTTCCATGCCATAAATCCATTGGAACACGCGGTTGAACAACTGTTTTTTCCCAATCAGGTGTATTTAAAATAACGCGTGGCATCTTTTTGTATTCTAAACAAGAATCTGCCATCACTGGCAACGAAATCAGAACAAATAAAACCAGAAATAAATATTTTAACATTTATATATTATTCCATGGCACCTTGCTTTTTCAGATATTCGTCTACAAACGCATTACCATACTGTTTATATAATTCTTCGGCCAATAATACAGATGAGCGTCCAGATTCAAACAATCGCAACATATTGCCCAAACCACCTAATTCAGTATTTAAAATCACAGATTCCCCATTAACCGGACGCGATAACAACACTGCACGTTTCAGGTTTGGATACGCCTTGCCCTGAATAAATGCCATTTCCAACGGATTTAAATTCCAATGTTCATAATCACGTGCATCTGCCGCCGGATTACGAAAGAACAACACTGTCTGTGCCTGACCACGCACCACGTCGCCAATTCCCAATTTATCTAAAACATTTGCACGCTGGAACGCGACCATATATGCCTGACGATTTTTACGTCCTTCTTGCAAACCAACTATAAAGTTATCACGGAACATCTTGTTTTCCAACATAGGTGCCGTTTCGTCAATCATAATCAGCGACGGATTACCGCCGGCAACGGTTGTGTTATTAATTCTGTGCAATATATATGAAATCACCGCCGGGGATAATGTTTCATCTTGTAAAATATCTGTAAAATCAAACGTTGTTAATCTTGATTGCAAATCCAGTGTATCTTCTGTTTCATTGAACATATCACCATATTGCAATGGGTCAACCCACTTTTTCAACGCTGGTCGCATATTACCAGTCGACGAAAAACAGCTTTCCCACAGATTTTTCAACATTCTGTCATTATCAGACAAATAGTCAAAATTCACAGACACTGCACGTGCGATTTCATCTGCTGATTGTGTATCAGACTGTCCCGAAATAATTGCAAACCAACGACGCAAGAACGCACGATTTGCCGCCGTATCAGACATTTTTAATGGATTTAAATGCGCCAAGAAATCTTGTTCATCCTTCTTGGTATTTTTTTCTTTACCATTCATTGTGATATATTTACCACCAACCGCCAGTGTAAATATTTCTGCCCCTTTATTACGGTCAAAGAAGAATGCCTTTAACTTTTGATGTCTTAAACTCTGCGCAATCAGGAACGAGAATAATGTTGTTTTACCACCACCTGTTGGACCAATTGTCAGCGTATGTGCCACCGCCACCGGTTTATCAGAAACATGGAATTGAAATTGATATGGTGTTCCCTGGGCTGTTGGGAAAACCACCAATGGTCCCGGCCCCCAGTCCGAATTTTCAATACCGCGTGGTTGACTGGACATTGGGATTGAAATTGCCGCCGTACGTGATAATAACTTAAAACTGCGTGGAAAAACATCGAACCCTGGAATTTGTGAAAACCAAGAAACCTTTGATGCAAATGTTTCATTAATTGGCGAAATACCAAATGTCGCGGCAATCTTTTTAAATTCATCAACATACTTTTTCAGTTCCTCTGGTGTTGCCCCAAACAAAATAAATACAGGATAATAGTTTACCAAACTCTGATTTCCGGACACATTTTCATCCATTGCGCCTTCGGCTTCGGCGATTTGTTCATCTGTTGATGTTTGTGTTGATTCAGATGTAATACGTCTTTGACGAATTGTTTTTTCAACTGCCGACGCCCCCATAATACGGAACGCATTCATAGTTATCATTTCAGTTTGTATTGTTCCAACAGTATCGAAAAATTCTTCATCTAAATAATCTGGCGACATCTTGAACGACAGCAATGACGCATACATTTGATTTCCGCCACTGATATATCTAACCAGTCCATTACGTAAAAACTCTACATCATCAACAGTCACCAAATTTGCGATATTATTATCAGCAGTCTTTGGTTCTGGTTTTGAAATTGGTGACAAGATACGACCAAAGAAACGCGCCATATTATCTTCTTTATCATTTTTCAACAATTGCGGTCTATATGCCGCCAACATTGATTCAATATAATTACAATATTGATTTAATTTTGCACGTGCATCACCACCATTAACAGAAATAACAACATAATAACTGTTCAAGAAAATCTTTAACCCCTGACCACGCCATTTATTATAAATACGTTGCAGTGTCGGCTGTCTAAATTCATAGTTTGTATTTTCATCGGCCGCATCACGCACCATATAGAAACGCAATACAACCCCTGGGTCACGGATTTGGTTAAATAATTGTGTACGTAAATCCAAGAATTTTGCCTTGGTTTCATCATCTTGCATACTGGTCTGAACACCTGCGATACGATAAACACGCAACAAACTGCCGTCTTCCAGTGACATTGAATTATCTTTGAAAACTGTTTTAAAAGGCAGATAATTTGCATATTTTGCATAACCAAAACGTGGAAAGAATTTTTTTGTCAATACAGGAACATACATCAACAGCACCAAAAACACACAAATAACTATCATCGCAATCACTGTCAAAGTGATTGGAAAACCACTGCCTGCGAAATAATCAAAAAAACCTTGTATATCTTTCATGCTGCTAATTTTCCTGGTATTTTCTTTTTAAACAATTGTACTTTTGCCGACACAATTTGTCCCAACTGTGGGTCACGTTTTGCAAACACTGCGATTATAGAGTGCACAACAACAACAGAAATCAGAAAATATAATGGTGGCACCGGATTATTACCCTTGGTTAACGCCAAGGACACAAAGAAAATCACCATAAAAATAATAAATTGAATGGCAAAATTCAAAACCGCCAGTGAATACGGCACATAAAAAATCAGTGCCGGATTTGCCAATGCTTTTAATACTTGTTGTTTCATTCTCTATCCGTCCTGTTGATAATTATACCAATTTCAACAATTTTCAACAAGCATAAAAAACACACCACCAAAATTGTTAAAATCTGTTGAAAAGTGCAAATTTATCAACAGTTAATTATTTTGACTAATTTTCAACATTTTTACAAACATCCGCATAAAACCTGGATTTTTTTGTTAAAAAACTGTTAATAAAAAACTAAAAACAGTTTTCAACAGTTTCAACAGGGCCTACAACTACAACAATAAATAATATTATTATTTGATTTTTCAAAAAATATGTTTATAATCGCCATGTAAAAAGGATTAAGTCATGAAATTTTTAAGTTCATTAAAGGCTTGGAAGAAACGCGGTAATGTAAAACAAATCCGTCGTGGTAAACAAGTTATCTTAATTGACCCTAGCAATCCAAAGTTCAAAGCGAAACAGGGCTTTAAGAAAAAATAAAAACACCGCCGTTTGGCGGTTTTTATTATTAATCCTGTAAAAATGCTTCTTTTAAAACATTATCGATTTCGATGGTACCCAGACCTGCCTGACGCAGATATAAAATTTGTGCGTCTGTTGGCTTATAAATACTGGCACTATGTTCTGCTGAAATTGGGACAGATGAAATTCTTTGTGCCGGCATAAAATCAATTTTTGCATCTTGTTCCACCATTGCGACAAAACCGACATCAGAATTACAATTTTCACAATCTTTATCAATAATCGCAGTCCCTGATAATTTTGAATTTGAATTTTTCCGGCCAATTAATTTATTTTTTATCAAAATGCCGGTATTTTTATCTAAGTGATGTGCCACACAATCATATGTTAATTCAGAATGATTATCCATTAACACAGTACCGCTAATTTCAGAATTTTTCCCGGCGTTTTTAATAAAAATGTTAAAAAAAGCCGGCTTTTTATTTTTTATATTAACACTTAAAACGACTTTTTGATTTTCTGTACCGACATTAATATTTAAATCGTTTTTCCCGGCGATTTCGCCAATATATATAATATGTACCGGTAAATCAAATGTATCATTTATCGGGTCATTGGTCAGTGTTGATAATTCCGGACAAAACACGCCATCGCGGTAAACAATTGTTTCCGCCGGAAAGGTTTTTATGTTGAATTCGTTCCACATGTATGACATATTATGCCCATTATAAAGGATTTTAAAATGGGATTCAATTGTGGAATTGTGGGATTGCCAAATGTTGGTAAATCTACATTATTTAATGCATTAACACAAAGTGCGGCGGCAGACGCGCAAAATTATCCATTCTGTACAATCGAACCAAACACGGGTCGTGTTGTTGTACCAGACGCAACATTGCACGAATTGGCGCGTGTGGCTGGCTCTCAAAAAATATTGCCAACACAACTGGAAATTGTTGATATTGCGGGCCTGGTAAAGGGCGCATCCAGTGGCGAAGGATTGGGAAATAAATTCTTGGGCAATATTTTATCAACAGACGCGATTATTCACGTTGTCAGATGTTTTGAAAATGATGATATTGTGCATGTACATGGAAAAATAGATCCGTTATCTGACATTGAAACAATTGAAACAGAATTAATGCTGGCAGACCTGGAAAGCATTGAAAAACAGATAAAGAATCTTGAAAAAAAGGCACGCGGTCTGGACAAAGATGCCATTAAATTATTGGCAGATGCAAATGTTATAAAAGAAAACTTGGAAAAATCAATACCTGCGCGCCTGGGCGATGTTGATTCCGCGCCTTTTAATTTATTAACAACCAAACCTGTGATATATGTTTGTAATGTCGAAGAAGCATCTGCCGCGACCGGCAATAAATATTCAGACATGGTAAAACAGAAATTTGGTGCAACAAATGATGTGTTGGTAATTTCATCAAAAATAGAAATGGAAATATCACAGATTGTTGATCCCGATGAACGCAAAATGTTTTTGGATGATTTGGGGCTGACTGAATCCGGTCTGGACCAGGTTATCAAGACAGGTTATAAAACATTGGGGCTGCAAACATATTATACCATTGGCCCGAAAGAGGCACATGCCTGGACAATCACAACTGGCATGACGGCGCCCCAGGCGGCGGGTAAAATCCATACTGATTTTGAACGTGGGTTCATACGTGCCGAAGTAATTTCACCAGATGACTTTATATCGCTGGGGGGCGAGGTTGCCGTCAAAGAAGCCGGCAAAATGCGCCTTGTTGGTCGCGATTATGTAATGCAACCCGGCGACATCTGCCACTTCTTGTTTAATAATTAATCCCCTTCGCTGGCGAAGGGGTGGCGCGTATGCGCCGGGGTAGTGGATAAATCAATTCAATAAAAAAATCCCGGCTTTTTTGATAAAAATGTTCAAAAAATCCGGGAAAATGTATTTTATAATAATCCACTAAATAGATATCAAAACTTCTAATTTTTCTTTATATTTTTCAATTTCATCGTCTATACGGCTGATTTCATCACGTACACTTTCATCCCCAGATAACATTTGTGTGGTCAGTTCGCGTTTTTGCATATTTAATTTTTCCAGATACCGTTGCAATTTTAGTGAAACAATATACTTTTCTGCCGCCGCAACGTCCAGATTTAGTTCTGGTGCCGTTCCATCAAAATCAACCCCCAATGTACCCAAGAATTCCAAATAACGTTCTGCCAACTCTGGGAAAGTATTCACAATATAAATCAGTGTATTTTTTGTAATTGCATCAATATCAGGCAATTTTATATTTACGGTTTTTGCCGGCTTTTTCCAACTTTGCCAGTTTTGAAATTTCCGCTTGTCATATTCTTGTTTATAGTGTTTACGCAAATCTGCATCCGCAATTTTTTCCAATTGTGCGTCTATGAATTTTTCTGCCTGGGCGCGTCCACCCGGCGTTGAAACAATATAATTTTTATTTGCCAATCCCCACAAGAAATCAACCAATGGTATTGCATCGTCTATTATTTTTCGCATGGCGTCCACACCACCGGTTTTTAAGATTTCATCTGGGTCTTTACCCCCTGATACAAATGCAAATTTTATATCAGATGTATCGCGCAAGAATGGCATAACAATTCCACATGCGCGCCCTGCGGCCTTTTGCCCTGCCCCGTCACCGTCAAAACAAAATGTTATATTTCTGTTTGATTTACATAACAGTGCAATATGGTCTTCGGTTAATGCAGTTCCAAGTGGCGCAACTGTTTCTGGGAAACCATTTACCTGCATTTTTATTGCGTCAATTTGTCCTTCGACAACGATACTGCGATTTGCGCGATGAATTGCATCACGTGCAAAATTCAACCCGAATACAGTTTTACGTTTGTGGAAAATTTCTGTATCTGTTGTGTTAATATATTTTGGTTCTGACCCATCCAGCGAACGTCCAGAAAACGCGACCACACGACCCTTGGCATTAAAGATTGGGAACATTAACTTATCGCGAAAGAAATCATACATTCCAAATTCGCCACGACGACAAAGACCCGAATCAATCAAATTTTTTGATGATGCATATTTATTTGCAATTATATTATTTTTTTGTGCATAACCGATACGATATTTTTTTATCATATCATCGTCAAAGCCACGATTTCTAACGTATGCAAGGGCATGTGATGCCTCTGGCGTAAATAATTTTTCGGCATATGTTTGTGCTGCTTTTTCACAAATATCAAACAGTGATTCTTCGCGTTGAACAATCTTTGGGTCGCGTGGTTTATATTCTGGCATTTTTAAGCCCGCCATGTTTGCCAGTTCTTCGATTGCGGACTTAAAATCCATATTATTAATTTTCATTGTGAACGAAATAATATCACCACTTTCACCACAACCAAAGCATTTACAAAAGCCTTTTTCTTCACTGACACAGAAACTGGGTGTTTTTTCATTATGAAACGGACAGCAACCCCAATAATTTTGTCCTTTTTTTGTCAGTGGCACACGACGTCCTACAACATCAACGATTGACAATCGTTCACGTAATTCATCAGTAAAGTTTTTATAACTAAACCTGTCTGGTGCCATTATTTTTTCTTTGCCTTGTTATTTATCAGTTTTATTGCTGTTTCTAAATCTGGTTGTTCTGCAACAGAAACATTAACACGATTTGATGAAATATACGCGCCATATCGTCCGGTTGGATAATAGAATATCATTTTTTTCGTATCTGGATTTTCACCAATTTTAATTGGTTCTGCCTTTTTGCCGGCATTTGCCAACAATTCACGTGCAATTTCCAGTGTAATAGTTTCGTTATTATACTGTTTTGCTGCAACATTTTTTGCACCATCTGTGACATATGGACCAAATTTTCCAACACGGAATTCAATACCGTCACCCAGTTCAACTGTATCTGATTTTACGTTCTGTACAGCGGATTCTGTGGTCTGCGCAGAATTATCATTCTTTGATAATTGTTTTGTATATTTGCAATTTGGATATTTTTCACAACCGATAAATGCACCAAATTTTGATAATTTTATACCCAATTTTCCACCACATTCTGGACAAACTGTATTACCATCAGGGAACAAGTGGTTGTTCATAAATTCGTTAATTTCATCGATGATATCAGATGTTTTGATTCCACGCGCGCCATCAATCATTTCACTGGTTGGTTTCCAAAAGTTTTCCAGGGCGGTGATTTTCTTTTGCTTGCCATTTGACACATCGTCCAGTGTATCTTCTGTTTTTGCGGTAAAGTTTACATCCACCAATTCTGTAAAATATTTATTCAGATATGATGCGATAACCCAACCGCCATTTGTTGGGTGGAATCGACGCTGTTTATCTTGTTCGACATATGCACGGTCAACAATCGTTGACATAATTGTTGCATATGTTGATGGTCGACCAATTCCCAATTCTTCCAGTTTTTTTACCAAAGACGCTTCGGTATATCGTGCAGGTGGTTGTGTAAAATGTTGTTCTGGTTTTAATTCTTTGATTGCGATTTTATCACCGATATTCAGTGGTGGTAATTTAGAATCTTTTTTATCTTCTTCGTCATCTTTATCTTCGGTATAAACTTTCATAAAACCATCAAAAGTACGTGTTGTACCAACTGCATGAAATACACCAACTTTGTTTTCAGTTTCGATATCCGCGGCGACCGAATCAAATTCTGCGTTACACATTTGACATGCAATTGTACGTTTCCAAATTAAATCGTATAATTTTGCCTCGTCCCCACTCAGATTCTTTGCAGGTGCATCAAAATGTGTTGGGCGAATTGCTTCGTGTGCTTCTTGGGCATTTTTAGATTTTGTTGCATATATATTTGGTGTTTTTGGAACAAAGTTTTCACCATATTCACGTGCAATAAAGTTTCTAATTTCATTAACTGCATCTGCGTTCAGGTTTGTCGCGTCTGTACGCATATATGTAATTAAACCCTGTTCGTAGAGTTTTTGTGCCGCACTCATTGTACGTTTTGATGCAAAGTAAAGTTTACGCGCCGCTTCCTGTTGCAGGGTTGAAGTGGTAAATGGTGCAGTTGGCTTTCGCTGTGTTTTTTTCTTTTCTATATTAATGACACTGGCATTGATTTCAGGCGTTCCAATTGACGATAAAATATTATCCATAAATTCTTTGTTTTCAATGGTCATTTTTTCAATTTTTTGACCATTGAATTTTGTCAGCATCGCCTTAAAGTCCACAGATTCTGCCGTGCACACCGATTCCAATGACCAATATTCAACCGGTTTAAAAGATTCGATTTCTTTTTCGCGGTCGACAACCAACTTAACCGCAACTGATTGAACGCGTCCGGCAGATTTACCCAAATTTCTGCGCCATAATAATGGTGAAATACCAAACCCAATCAGATAATCCAACGCGCGTCGTACCAAGTATGCATCAACCAAATTTTGATCAATTTCACGTGGGTTTTCGATTGCAGCCTGCACTGCTTTTTTTGTAATTTCATGGAACGCAACACGATAAACTTTTTTATCTTTTAACAGTTTTTTGTTTTTCAAAATATCCAACAGGTGCCATGCAATGGCCTCTCCTTCGCGGTCAGGGTCGCTTGCCAAGTATACTGCATCTGCTTTTTTTAATTCGTCTGTTATTAATTTAATTTGTTTTTCTTTACCCGGCATAATTTGCCATTTCATTTTGAAATTATTTTCTGTGTCAACACTGCCATTTTCTGGCACTAAATCGCGAACATGACCAACAGACGCGATAACACGCCAGCCCTGCCCCAAATATTTTTCAATCGTTTTCGCCTTGGACGGTGATTCCACGATAAGCAAATTCATATCCCTAACTCCCCTTTGCAGATAATTGTTGGTCTTTGTGAATATACGCGTTCTGGCACAGTCCAAACCCAAACATCAGTGATAATAAACTGCTGCCACCAAATGACATTAATGGCAACGGTACACCAACAGTTGGCAACAATCCCAAAACCATAGAGATATTTATAAAGTAATAAACAAAAAAGTTCAACATAAAACCAAAACAGATTAATTGCCCAAATCGATTTCGGCACAGTTTTGCACACCAAAACAGTACAACAACAATCCAAGTGTAAATCATTAATAGTATGAACGCACCAATAAATCCAAATTCTTCACCCAACATTGTGAAAATAAAATCAGTCTGTTTTTCTGGCAAGAATGATTGTTGTGATTGTGATCCTTTCATATATCCTTTACCGGTCATACCCCCACTGCCGAACGCGATTTTTGCCTGGTTAATTTGATAACCGGCACCTTGGATATCACTGTCTGGGTTTATAAAAGTAATAATACGTCCACGTTGATAATCGTGCAGTCCGCCATACCAAACAACAGGTGCCGCCATGCAACCTAAAATTGCTGCGATAATAAACCATTTTTTATTTGCGCCCACAATATAGAAAACGCCCACTGTAATCATACCCAATGATAATGCGGTTCCTAAATCAGGCTGTGCCACAATTAAACCAAATGGTATTAATAGCATTAACCCGGGTATTAAATAGTTTTTGAATTGTCCCAGTTCAACGGAATTAAACCATGCAAAATATCGTGCCAATGCCACAACCAAACCGATTTTGATTAATTCAGACGGTTGCACATGAATAAACCCCAGATTTAACCATCGTTGCGCCCCCATACCTGTATGACCAACGAATGTCACCAGTATAATCATAATCAGTGCAATTGCATAAATCAGATATGCAGATTTAACCCATGTTTTAATGTTTGAAAATGCTGCGATAAAAAACACCCCAAATCCCAGAACAATTTTCATCAGTTGTGATAATGCAAATGGTTTCCAGTTTCCCCCACCTGCGGAATATAGAACAACAATAGATATTGTTAATACCATACACATTGGCACAAACATACCCCATGAAAATCGGCTTAATTTTTCATGGAATGTCATCATATTTGCATTTGAAACACGTGTTTGTCTGGCCATTGTTTTACGATTTCTTTTTTAATAGTTGACGCATTAACGCGCTGGCACTGCGTGCCGCAGGTCCACTGGACCCTGAATGTTCTGTGATAACGCATACGGCGTATTTTGGGTTGTCTGTCGGTGCATATCCAACAAACAGTCCGTGATTTCGCATATGCCATTTTAATTGTTCGTTGGTCAGAACACCGCTTAAACGTTCTTTTTTTGAAATACTGCGTACCTGTGATGTTCCAGTTTTTCCACCCATACGCATACCGTTTATATTTATTGCGCTGCCACTGGCGGTGCCGCCTGGTTCCAAGACCTGTTCCAGCCCTTTTAATACATATTTAATATTTTTATCTTGCAGATTCATACTATCGAAATATGGTTTTTCATCACTGGCAATAATTCGTGGTATAACAGCCTTGTTTGACGATGCGCGCGCCATCATAACTGCCAGTTGCAAACAATTTGCCAATATAAATCCCTGACCAATACCAGAAATAACGGTATCACCATGAACCCAACGTACGCCAACATTTTTTTCTTTCCAATGTCTATCAGGCATAACCCCGGTCATTTCGCGCGACAGAATATCATCCATAAATTTTTCTGTAAATCCCAAACGCAGCGCCATATTTTTTATTGCATTTATACCGATACGCAGCGCCATTTGATAGAAATAAATATCACAAGAATGTTTTAATGCACCAGCCAAATCGACCCATCCGTGTCCTTTGTCTTCCCAACAATGATAACGTCTGTCGCCATAGTCCCAGTGTCCTGGACAGAATATTTTTTCACGTGGGTTAATTGCACCGGATTCCAATCCTGCCAATGCGACCACAATTTTGAATGTTGAACCAGGTGGGTACAGTCCTTCGATTGTTTTATTCATAAATGGTTTTGCAATATCATCACGCAGTGTATCAAGATATTCATCAGCATCATCTTCACGGAACATATTTGGGTCAAAACTGGGGGTTGAAACCATGGCCAAAATATCACCTGTTTCGATTTCCAATGCAACCCCACAGCCCGAACGATGTTGTGTTAGCGCATCATACAATACGCGCTGTGCATCATCATCAATTGTTGTTTTTATATTTTCACCAACAATTGGTGCGATATATTGTGACTTGTCTTCACCTGTGACACGTCCAACCGCATTTGCAATCATAACGGTTTGTCCGGCAGTACCCTTCATCTGGTCATCATATTTTTTTTCAAGACCAGTTATACCTGTGGTTAAAAACGGTGCATTTGGTACGGGTTTTTTTGGTTCGCCGACATAACCAAATATTTGTGCACCCGCCGGCCCCAGTTCATAAATACGTGCATAACCACTTTCCACATGCAGCCCGGGCAGATTTTTTGCCTGTAATCCTGCCAGCATATTCCAATCAGTATTTTCGCTGACCAACACCGGTTGAAATTTTAATTGTTTTTTTATTTTTGCACGAATTCGTTCAACTTTTTTTGGTTTTAATTTCAGGTCTTGTTCGACAATTGTAATTAATTGTTCAATATCTTTTGCTTCTTCTGGAATGATGTATATACGGTAAGTTGGCGCATCGCGTGAAATTGGCGTATCATTTCGTGACATTATTTTACCACGTTCAGGCATATTAATTTGAATACGGAACGAATTATTTTCACTTTTCTTTTTATATTCACGATAATTAAACAGCTGCATTTGCAACATACGCAACACCAGCGCAGATGTTAACACCGCCCCACCGGTCAAAAACAATGCACTGCGTCGGTCAAATGTACGTGCAACTTCGGTATCAATCATGATGAATCCTTTTGATTAATGCCGTTGTTGGTATGTACAGTGCACATGTCCACACAAACATCCACAGTCCACGTGCCAGATTTATAAATGTAAAATTAGTTAAAACTTGAATCAGTACAGTAAAACCAAAAAATACCATAAATGCACCCAGTCCATTTTTATCCATACGTGTTAAATCAATCAGATTTTGAAAACCGATTATTGCATAGAACAGGCAATACATTGCCATCCAAAAACACACTGTTTCAAATTTATAATCAATAACGAAACACATTAATATTGAAAAAACTGTAAACCCCGGTACGTGTCGTACAAAAGAACAAAAGAATATCGGAATAATTGCCAATATTCCTGCTGGATTCCAAAAAGAATCAGATAACCGCCACAAACCGACGGTTATCAAAAATGGAAATGCCCCACGCAAAAAATCAACAATTTTTACATTCATTTATATTCATTTTTTTCGTCAAATTTTAATATCAAAACACGTGATAATTTCGAATGATGCAATACTTTTACATCCATGTCTTCTGTCAATTCTCCAACCATTATGCCATTTGGTAAAATGCCAGAAATATTACTGGTTACCAGTTTTATACCTGCTGTTGGTTGAAATTCAGGATCGCTAAAAAAACCCATTGTTGGTCGGCTGGAACCGTTTCCAGTCATAAAACCGTATACTTCGGAACCAACGACACGTACGGCGATATTTGTATCTGCATCTGTCAATGCGCGTACACGTGCAAAGTTTTCTGCAACATCAATAATAATACCTGCCAACATCATATCAGTTGATGTTACGACCATTCCAGACACCAATCCATCCTTTTCACCGCGGTTGATAATATATGTATTATGTCCCAATACGCTATTATCATGAATAACGTCGGCAATAATTGTGTCGCGTGGCTGTGAATTAACAATATTTAGTTCTTTATTCAGTTTTTTATTTTCTGCGATTGCTATATCGCATACATTTTTATCGATTAATGCCTTGTCTAATCGGGTGCGCAGTTCCTCGTTTTCTGACCGCAGATTTGATAATTCTGTAATTCCGCCAATTACGTCACCTACGACACGAATTGGCCATGTGACCAGGTTCCCGACAGCCTGTGCAACCGGAACAACAACATGTGACAGTGCATTCATAATCTTATAATCCGGCTTTGCAATCATGATATATATAAACAGCACCGGCAACAGTGCACTTGCACATACTGCCTTTATCACAGGGTATACTCTGGAAGATAATTTGTTATTGTTCATCGCGCTTACTTTAATCCTAAAAAGTCAGATATTCAATAAAAACTTGATTTTTCATTTATTTATGTCACAATTGCATCGGTCAAAGTGGCAAGGCATTGCCATCAGACTGTAATTTTATTCTAATAACAAGAGGATATAAAATGCCAAAATTAAAGACAAAGTCGTACTTAAAAAAACGTGCGTCTATGACCGCAACTGGTAAAATCCGTGTTGCACGCAACTCTCACAAGAAACTGTTGCGCAAGAAATCTGCCCGTGCAAACAAGGCAGGTGCAAAGCCACAGTATTTGAACGATAACATGGTCGGACAGGCAAAAATCCTGGCACCATATGGTTTGAAATAAGGGGGTATAGGTCATGGCAAGAGTAAAACGCGGAACAACCGTAAAACAAAAACATAACAAGATTTTGGCGCGTGCCAAGGGTTATTTGGGCCGTCATCATTCAACATATCGTGCCGCCCGTGAAAAAACGGAAAAGGCAGGACAGTATGCATATCGCGACCGTCGCGTTAAAAAACGTGAATTTCGTGGTTTGTGGATTGTTCGTATCAACGCCGCTGTGCGCGCAAATGGTATGACTTACAGCCAGTTTATGAACGGCTTGAAAAAGGCTGGTATTGCCCTGGACCGCAAGGTTTTGGCCGAAATGGCATATGCAGGCGATGCAAACTTCATCAAATTGGTTGATACAGCGAAACGATTTAACAACGCCGAAAGTAAATAATACCTTGTCGGCGGGGTATCTGTTTTGTAATAATAAAAGCCGTCAAACGACGGCTTTTTAATTTATAAAGTTTTTAAGGTAAGAAGTTATGCACGAACAAATAAAAAATATAAAAACACTGGAAGAATTACAGGCATTATATGCGTCTGTCTTTGGTAAAAATGGAACAATGACTGCGCGTTTAAAAGAAATGAAGAATCTGGACAATGACGCGCGCGCGGCATTAAATCTGGAAAATCAGGCGTTGCGCGAATTGTTCAAAACACGTCAAAGCGAAATTGAAAATGAAATTTTGATGGCATCTTTGCAGAAACAAAAGTTGGATGTTTCATTAAATCCATTGCCTGAAAATCGTGGCACATTACATCCATTGACACGCGGGCTGTCAGAAATTGCAAAGATTTTAGAATCTTTTGGTTATACAATGTATACCGGACCAGAGGTTGAAGATGATTGGCATAACTTTACCGCATTGAATACACCAATGCATCACCCTGCCCGTGATATGCAGGATACTTTCTTTTTACCAAACGGTAATGTTTTGCGTACCCAGACATCTGCGATTCAAATTCGCGCAATGGAACGCGATGGTGTGCCGATTAAAATGTTTGGTGTTGGTTCTACTTATCGCAAAGAATGGGATGCAACACACGGTCCAATGTTTGGTCAAATCGAAGGGTTGTATATTGATGAAAACATTACTATGTCAGACTTAATTGCGGATGTTCGTGCATTTTTATCCCGCTTTTTTGGTATAGATAATGTTGAATTGCGTATTCGTCCGTCTTACTTTCCATTCACAGACCCGTCTATTGAAATTGACCTGAAATGGCATGGTGGCAAATGGCTTGAAATTATGGGTGCAGGTATGGTTCATCCAAATGTTTTGCGTAACTGTGGTATTGACCCAGATGATTATCAGGGTTTTGCATTTGGTTTTGGTTGGGACAGATTGGCGATGTTGAAATACAATCTGCCTGACTTGCGTGATTTGTATAATAATGATGTTCGCTGGTTGAAATCGGCTGGTTTCTAAAACGGGGGAATAAAAAATGAAATGGACATATGATTGGTTAAAAGATTATTTAAAAACAGATGCAACTGCATCCGAAATCGCCGATACACTGACCCAAATCGGACTAGAAGTTGATGACGTTATCGCCCCAAAATCACCAATTGTGGCGCGTATTGTTGAATGCAAGCCACATGAAAACAGCGACCACTTGCATGTATTAATGGTTGATGATGGATCTGGTACATTGCGCCAGGTTGTATGTGGCGCACCAAATGCACGTGTGGGTTTAATATCTGCGCTGGCAATACCGGGTTGTATTATTGATGGTCATGAAATTCAGTCTGGTAAACTGCGTGGTGTATTATCAGACGGCATGATGTGTTCTGGTAAAGAATTGGGGATAAATGATGACCACAGTGGTATTATCGAATTGCCAGATGATTCTGTGATTGGTTCCGATGTTTTGGACGCAAAAACTGTATTTGATGCAGGTATAACACCAAACAGACCTGATTATTTATCTGTACGTGGCATTGCGCGCGATTTATCTGCGGCGGGTATTGGTGAATATATTGAACCAAATGACACACCGTTCAACAGTGTTTCTGGAAATCGTCAGGTTATATTAAAAACAGACAAATGCCGTGCATATAAAATGATTGAAATACATGGTATAACGGTTAACCCCAGTGATAAAAAAATTGCATCCAGACTTGCTGCGATTGGCATAAATCCGAAAAATGCACCGGTTGATGCAACAAATTATATCTGTTATGACATGGCGCAACCAATGCACTGTTTTGACGCAGACGAAATTGATGGCGATATTGTTGTACGTATGGCAAACAATGGTGAAAAGTTCACAGACTTGTTTGGTAACGAACATGAATTGGTTGATACAGATATGGTTATCACAGACGCATCTGGTATTTTGGCACTGGCGGGTGTGATTGGTGGTGCGCGTGGTGCAACCACAGATGATACCAAGAATATTATCTTGGAATCTGCGTATTTTGACCCTGTATCTGTTCGTAAATCTGCAAAAAGATTGGGTATATCAACAGACGCGTCATATCGATATGAACGTGGTATTGACCCAACGATTACCGGCGCGGCTGCAATGCATGCGGCCCAGATTATAATGGACACATGTGGCGGTAAAATTATTGGTACATTTGCAGCCGGTACAGATGCTGCACCTGAAATCAAGATTGCATATAATCCAAATACTTTCTTGAAAAAGACAGGTATCGATATGGCCCAAGATATTCAACGTGATATTTTGGTATCCTTGGGCTATACGGTTGATTATTCAAATCCAGAAACATGGATTGTGACACCATGTCCTGCACGTGTTGATGTTGAAATTCCAGAAACAATTGTTGCTGATTTATTGCGTATACATGGTTACGAAAAAATAGGCATAGATTCTGAACATACAATCGGTGACGCACATCCACATGATACACATGATATGGATATAAAGGTCGCATTGGCGTCACGTGGATTGAATGAATGTCGGTCGTTTGGTTTTGGAAACGAAATGACAGAACAACTGTTATCTGACAAGCCTAATTTTAAAATTGCAAATCCAATTACCGCAGATTATGACACTTTGCGCAATGGATTGCTGTTTGGGTTGTTACTGGCGGTTTCAAATAACGAAAAGCGTGGTTATCCAGATTTGAACTTATTTGAACTGGGAACCGTATTTGATGGCGATATGCCAGGGCAACAGCATACATCTGTTTGTATTGTTCGCACCGGCAGCAATTCGCCAAAACATTGGACGCGTCGCAATCGTGATGTTGATATTTATGATGTTAAGGCTGATTTGATTGCCTTGATGCAGGGGCAGCGTTTCACGGTATCGTCAGAAAATGCACCACGTTGGGCGCATCCGTATCGTTATGGTGCATTGTATCAAGGCAAAAAGAAAATTGCAGAATTTGGTGAACTTCATCCATCTGTTGCAAAAAAATTACGCATTAAAACAAACGTTGTAATTGCAATTGTTGATGATATTGCGAATTTGCCTGCAAAACGCGGTGGCAAGCAGCCAACATTATCAGAATTTCAACCGATAACACGCGACTTTGCATTTATCGTAGATTTCGATACGCCGGCTGAAAAGTTGACGTCTGTTGCGTGTTCTGCGGACGCACGCATAACAAACGCGATTGTATTTGATGCATTTGATATGGGTGACGGCACAAAATCGATTGCATTTACAATAACAATTCAACCAACAGATAATATGTCTGATTCTGATTTACAGGCCCTGCAAACATCTGTGATAAATTCGGTTGAAAAGAAATGTAATGCACGGATACGTGATAAATAAAACATTCCCCACATGGGGGATTTTTCCTAAACAAAAAACACCCGCATTACGGGGTGTTTTTTTAGTTTTGGAGGCCTGGGTCGGAATGTTCGCATCGCCTTTGGCGACCGTTGCTAAACGCAACTTGACTCACCACTCGCAGTGGTTTACATCGCGACAAAATCATACGTCGCTTGTAAACCTTTGCTCGTATGCGAACCGGCCGGTTCTCTTCCAACCCATAAAACAAAAAACACCCGCATTATGGGGTGTTTTTTTAGTTTTGGAGGCCTGGGTCGGAATCGAACCGGCATCCAAGGATTTGCAGTCCTCTGCATAACCACTCTGCCACCAGGCCAAAACTTTGTGTCGTCATATTACGCAAAAAAAAATTGTATTTCAACATAAAAATAGTATACTTATAAATAAAGTTTATAAGAGAGAGTGTTTCTATGAAAAAGGTATCATTTTTGGCACTGTTTTTAATGCCATATTGTGCATTTGCGGCGTCTGATGATTGTATGACACGAACAACTGTGCCATCAGAACGTCTGAATCTGCCCCAGGTTATTGAATTGGGATTATGTCGAAATCCCCAGACGACGGCATCTTATTTGGCATACGAATCCGCGCGTTTATCAAAAAATGCGAATTATGCGGATTATTTACCCAGTGTAAACGCATCTGCATCGGCATCATTGCCATACAGAAACAAGGAATGGGGTGATTGGTCATATGGTGCGTCATTGTCGGCATCTTATTTGATTTTTGATTTTGGTAAACGTCTGGCTGATTTAAATCAGTCTGCGGCCGCATGGCGTGCAACCGGGTTTGACTATGATGAAACTGTTCAAAATTATATTTACAGTTTGATTGGTTCTTATTATGCCCTGTTGAATGCAGATGCAGACGTAAAGTCTGCGGAAATGTTGCGTACTGTGGCCCAGACGGCACGTGATACCGCCCAGAAAAAGTTCAAGGCCGGTGCCGTGGCCAAGGCAGATGTATTAAAGGCTGACACCACATTGGCCAGTCGTGATCTTGATTTAGAGCGCGCGAAAAACAACCGTGAAATTGCCAAGGGTACATTGTTAAACAAATTGTCTTTCCCAGCCAACCAGAATATTGAAATTGCAGACCTGCCGTCTGAAATTGGCGCACCCCAGGAAACCAAGACGCTGGACGAATTGTTTGCCCAGGCGGAAAAAACACGCCCTGATTTATTACGTGCAACCGCGAACAAGGATTCTGCATGGCACAGACGAAACAGTGTGTTTTTAAGTAATTTGCCATCGATTTCTGCATCTGGTTCTGTGTCTTGGAATGACACGCCATCTGAAACATATGGTGCCGGTTCTGACAAAATCAGTGGCAGTATTGGTATCCGTGCATCTATGCCGTTGTTTGCGGGTTTTGCGAACTTATACAATGCCCGCGCTGCCCAGGTAAATTATGACCGTGCAATTGAACAAGAACGTGCCGCCCAAGATAATGCGACGTTGGACGTGTTTACTGCGTATCAGAATTACAAGACTGCCCAGACTGTATTAAAACAAACGGAAACGTTATTAAAATCTGCCACAGAATCAGAACGCGTGACCGCCGGTATGTACAAGGTTGGTCGTGCAACAATGTTGGATTGGCAAACTGCACAGTCTGAATTGGTATCTGCGGAAAAACAAAACAATGCGGCAAAATACGATTTATTTACAAAGCGTGCGGCGGTTGCATTGGCGGTTGGTGAAATAAAGGCAGAGTTAGAGGAGGGAAAACACCATGAAGAAAACAATTAAAGCACCGGCAAACACCGGCAAAAAGCCATCATTTTTCGGTCGCGTTTTTGGATGGCTGTGGCGTAGAAAATGGTGGGTGTTAATTGCGCTGGTTTTGGTAATTGGTGCATGGATATGGATTGGTACATCTAATAAAAAGCCTGGTGAATTTATCACGTTAAACATTACACGTGGCGACCTGCGCCAGGTTGTGACTGCAACCGGTGAAATTCAGCCTGTAAATACCGTAAACGTTGGTTCCCAGGTTTCTGGTACAATCGATAATCTGTATGTCGATTTTAATTCCAAGGTTAAAAAAGGCGATATTTTGTTAACGATAGAGCCATCTGTATTACAGGCCTCTGTTGATGAGTCCAAGGCATCACTGGACAGTGCGATATCTCAGCGTAATTTTGCCAAGAACGAATATGAACGTAACAAAATGTTATATGATGGTGGCATGATTGCCCGCGCCGAAATGGAACAGTCCCAGACCCAATATGAACAGTCAGAACAGTCTGTAAAACGTGCCCAGTCTACATATGACCGTGCGGTCACAAATTTGGGGTATGCAACAATTACATCACCTGTTGATGGAACTGTCATCTCGCGCAAGGTTGATGTTGGTCAAACGGTTGCAGCATCTTTCCAAACCCCGGACCTGTTCGAAATTGCCGAAGATTTAACAAAAATGCAAATCGAAACATCAGTGTCTGAGGCTGACATTGGTGTCATCAAAGAAGGTCAACCTGTCACTTTTACTGTTGACGCATACCCAACCGAAGAATTTGACGGTATTGTACGCCAGGTACGTTTGGCCCCAACGACAACATCCAATGTTGTTGTATACACCGTGGTTATTGACGTTGATAATTCTGATTTGCGTTTAATGCCTGGGATGACTGCCTTTGTGACAATTATTATTTCTGAACGTGATAATGTGTGGAAAACCCAGAATGCTGCATTCTTGGTTCGTGATTTCAAGAATTTCTTGGACGAAGAACAAACAAATGGTGCATCACCTGTGACACATTTGGCGATATTGCGCGCCGAAGATGTCGTTATGATTCCGTATTCCAAGGGGTTGTCAACCGCAACAGAAACGGAAATTATTTCTGATGAAATTGAATTGGGTGACAAGGTTATCGTTGGTCGTGTCGGTATGTTAAGTTCCAATACAAACAAACAAGGCGGCATGAATCCAATGCGTGGACCACGTCGATAATATAAATAAAAATGTTAAAAAACACCGGCATTTACCGGTGTTCTTTCATTGTTTAGACATTATAGATAAAAAACTTGTATTTTATGTTTTTAAGTTGTATTATGCACAACATGAAACAAACAACAATAATTATTATTAAATAACTGGCAACTGCGCTTCTGCGGTGGCTGGGGCGCATGGGCGCCTTTTTTTTAATAGTAAAACAGATAATTATACGGAGTATTCATTATGTCATATCCAAAAACAGACCCACGTGCAAACTTTCCAGAAATGGAACAGGCGGTATTATCGTATTGGCGTGAAAACAACACATTTCATAAATCTTTGGATAAAACCAAATCAGGTCGTCCTTTTTCATTCTTTGACGGGCCACCTTTTGCCAATGGTAAACCACACTGGGGGCATTTGGGGGTATCTGTTGTCAAAGATATGGTATCGCGCTTTCAGACCATGTGTGGTCGCCATGTTAATCGTGAATTGGGGTGGGATTGTCATGGATTGCCGGCAGAAAACTCGGTCGAGAAAAAGGTTGGCAAGTCTGCCAAGGATATTGTTGCCAGTGATGGAATTTCTGCATTCTGTGACATGTGTCGCAGTGACGTTATGACGTATACAAATGAGTGGAATGCGTTTATTACCCGTATGGGTCGCTGGGTTGATATTGGCGATGGGTATGGGTATAAAACAATGGATAAAAACTATATGGAATCCATGTTGTGGACATTAAAGTCTTTGTATGAAAAGGGTCTGTTGTACAAAGATTATAGTGTTAATCCATATGACTGGGTAAATGGCACGGTTATTTCTAATTCCGAAGCATCCAGTGACTATCGTGAAATTGTTGATGATGCTGTGACTGTTTGGTTCGAACTGGAAAATGGTGACCGTGTGATTGCATGGACAACAACACCATGGACATTGCCTGCAAACAGTGCATTGGCGGTTAATCCAAACATGACATATCTACGTATGCAAGACACGGACGGGGCTGTTTATGTTGTTGCAGAAAGCCGCTTGAAAACATATGAAAAACAATTTGCCACAACAACAGAAATAGGTCGCGTATCTGGCGCAGACCTGGTTGGCAAACATTATACACCATTATTCCCATACTATGCGGGTCAGTCTGATTTATTATTCCAGGTTATCCCAGCCGACTATGTTTCCGATTCAGATGGTACGGGTATTGTTCATATTGCGCCGGCCTATGGTGCCGAAGACTTTTGGGCGGCGAAAAACATCGACCCAAAATTCCCAGTATTATTAAATGTTGATACATATGGTAATTTTGATGAAACAGTAATCGATTTTGCCGGTGAAAATATTTTTGATGCCACACCAAAAATCATGGAATGGTTAAAAACAAATGGAAAGTTGATCAAAAAAGAACAGTATAAACATTCGTATCCATTTGGCGACCGCAGCAAACAAAAACTGATTCAGCGCGCGACAGATTCTTGGTATATCGACGTGCCAAAAATCAAAGACAAATTAATTGCTAATAACAATCTGGTTAATTGGACAAGTGCCGGTGAACGTTTCCGCATGTGGATTGAAAACGCACGCCCGTGGTCAATTTCACGCAATCGTTTCTGGGGTATGCCATTGCCAATTTGGGAACGGGATGGGGAATATAAAATATTCGGTTCAATCGCAGAACTGGAAGATTTCTTTGGTGTTCCTGTCAATGATTTACATCGTCCAACATTGGATAAATTAACGCGCGACGGTTGGACACGTATCCCAGATGTTTTAGATTGCTGGGTGGAAAGTGGTTCAATGCCATGGGCATCACTGCATTATCCGTTTGAAAACCAAGATAAGTTCGAAGCAACATTCCCCGCAGATTATATTATCGAAGGTCAAGACCAAACACGTGGTTGGTTTTATGCGCTGATGGTGCTGGCAACTGCCCTGTTTGATAAACCTGCATTCCGGGCGGTGTCTGCCAATGGTATGGTTGTTGATGAAAATAAAAAGAAATTCTCAAAATCATTGCGCAATTTTGTTGACCCCAGCGAACAAATCGAACAGTATGGCGCAGATGCAGTTCGCCTGTATATCTTGGGTTCTAATTTTATGAAGGCAGAACCTGTCCCAGTTGACAAAGAAGGCAAGGTATTCGTTGAATCAACCAAAACAATTCAAACACCACTGTGGAACGCATATCACTTCTTTACCTTGTATGCAAATGCAGGAAACGTGACCGCACAAGAAATAACAAGTCCAACAAATCCACTAGATAAATACATTTTGGCAGAATTAAATGTGTTGGTCGATATGGTTAAAAATGCGTTGGATGAATACAAGCCAGATGTCGCAATCAAGGAATTTGTACGATTCTTGGACATTCTAAACAACTGGTACATCAGACGCGGTCGCGCACGTTTCTGGGACGAAGAACAGGATGCATTTGATACGTTGTATACGGTATTGGTGCGCTTTTGTCGCGTATTGGCACCATTTGCGCCATTTGTTGCGGAACATATCTATAAAAACCTGACAGGGGATGAATCTGTACACCTGACCACGTTCCCAGAATCAGAAAAAGTAGATGAAAAAATCGTTGATGACATGCGTCGTGTGCAATCAATTGTATCAACCGGCAAACAGTTGCGCGAAGAATACAAATTGCGCAATCGTCTGCCATTGAATTCACTGACGGTTGCAGGTACAAATATGCCTGAATACGCAGACATTATCAAAGATGAATTGAACGTAAAATCAGTGAAATTCAATGAAACCTTTAACGATGTTGCGGATAGTTTTATATATCTGATTACACCAAAAATTGGCGCACGTTTGGGTGGTGCATTAAAGGAAATCATCCCATCGGTAAAGCGTGGCGATTATGAAATCGTGGGCGATAAATTAATTGCGTCTGGTCACGAATTAAATTCGGACGAATTTGAAAATCGTCTGACGGTAAAGCCGGGTGTGACGGGTGCAACCCTGCCAGATAATACGGCGGTTGTCGTTCTGGATACAAATGTGACAGCAGATTTGGTGGCCGAAGGATTGGCGAACGATGCATTGCGCTTTATCCAAGACACGCGCAAGGTGGCGGGGCTGGATGTATCTGACCGTATTGTGTTGACATATAATGCAGATCCTGCCCTGGCAAATGCGATTGAACAACACAAACGTCGCATTATGCGTGATGCGTTGGTTGTTGAAATGCAAAATGGCGATGGTGAATACACCAAAGATATCGAAGGTTATGAACTGTCGATTTCTGTTAAAAAGGCATAAGGAGTAAGTTATGGCAAAATAAAGATGAAATAAATGTCACTTACACCGGCACAATATTTTGAAATGGTTCCGCCGACCGTTGATATGACGATACGGTCGGAACTGTTTCATACAAACGAATTTAATTTTGCGGTGGCGGTGATACTATCCGCCCAGGCAACAGATAAAAAAGTGAACGAAGTGACACCCGCCCTATTTTCTGTTGCGCCCACGCCTGAAAAAATGTTGGCATTGGGCTTGGACGGATTAAAAGAACATATTCGGGTCATTTCTTTCTTTAATAACAAGGCAAAAAATATTATCGCATTGTCGGAACGGTTACATGCCGAAAATATGACCGATAAATTCCCAACCAAATATCATAATCGCGACGAATTGATGAAATTGCCTGGCATTGGACAAAAGACTGCAAATGTTGTGTGTAATGTCCTGTGGGGTGCGCCAAACATCGGCGTGGATACGCATGTTTTCCGCAATGCACACAGATACGGTTGGGTCGATGACGCAGACAATACCCCAGAAAAGGTTGAATTAAAATTATTGAAAAAAATTCCAAAAAAATATCACCCAATTGTAAATCATGTAATGGTTTTACATGGTCGGTATGTGTGTACTGCACTGCGACCAAAGTGTGATAAATGCCCTGTCGCAAAATATTGCCCAATTGCAAAATAGATACGCATAAAATCTGCATTTTTCATAAATATTGATTTATCTAAAATATGTTTTATAATTTTGGCGAAATAAATATAAAAAGGACGACAAAAATGGCAAAGAAATACCTGATTACATCTGCATTACCATACGTGAACAATAACCTGCATATTGGACATTTAATTGGTTGTTGGTTGCCGTCAGATGTGTATGCACGTTTTTGTCGCGCACGTGGACGTGATGTTTTGTTTGTATGTGGGTCTGATGAACATGGCACGGCCAGTGAAATTGGCGCCCTGAAAGAAGGTATCCCTGTTGCTGAATATGTTGATAAATATCGTGCTGCGCATGAACAGTCTGTTCGTGATTTTAATTTGTCTTTTGATACATATGGTCGTACACATACAAAATTACACGAACAATTAATTCAGAAATTGTTTGAACGCCTGCAAGAACAAAATATGTTGGTTGAAAAAACATCTGTTCAGCCGTATTCCGTCAAAGACGAAATGTTTTTGGCTGACCGATTTGTTATCGGCACATGTCCAAAATGTGGCCATGATGGTGCATATGGGAACGAATGTGACAAATGTGGCGCAACCCTGGAACCAGAACAGTTGATTAATCCGCACAGTGCAATTACGCCTGATTCACCTGTGGAAATGCGCGAAACAAAACACATGTATTTTAAATCAAGCGAAATGCAAGACAAACTGCGCGAATGGATTAATTCGCGTGTTGGTTGGCCGAAAACAGCATTGGCAATTGCAAATAAATGGCTGGACGAAGGTCTGCATGACAGTCCGATTACACGCGACCTGAAATGGGGAATCCCTGTTAACAAGCCGGGGTATGAAAACAAGGTTTTCTATGTTTGGTTTGATGCGCCATGGGGCTATGTTTCTATTTCCCAGGCGGCAAATGAAAACTGGGCAGAATGGTGGCACGGTGGTGACGATGTTCACTATACCCAATTTATGGGCAAAGATAATATTTCATTCCATTCTATATTCTTTCCATCTCAAGAATTGGCGATGAATGACAACTGGAAAACGGTTGATGTGTTAAAGGGTATGAATTTTTTAAATATGAATGGTGCGAAAATATCAAAATCCACGGGCAATGGTGTTTTCTTGAACGACGCGGTTCAGGAATTGCCCGCTGATTACTGGCGTTATGCGTTAATCGCGTCTGCCCCAGAAACAGACGACACAGATTTTACCATTGAACGTTTCGCAGATATTGTAAACAAAGACTTGAACGGCATGTTGGGGAACTTTGTGTCGCGTGTTTGCAAATTAACAGCCAAGAATTTTGGCAACAATGTTCCAAAATCTGGCGCACACAACCCAGATTTAGAAAGCGAGCTTAATGCAAAGATTGCAGAATTAACAGATGCGCTGGACGCGTGTGAATTCCGCAAATCAATATCGGCATTACGTGGTCTGTACGCGATTGGAAATGAATATATGACCAAAATGGAACCATGGGCATTGGTAAAGAATGGTGATATGGCGACTGCGGGTGCGGTATTGAACGAATGTTTCCAGATGATTGATTTGTTTGCACGTGTGTCGTCTCCATTTATTCCAGAAACTGCCGCAAAAATGCAGAATATATTTAATCCAACACACGATTTGTCGTGGCCAACAGAATACGAACATCGTATAAAAGACGGCGACGAATTTACGGTTCCTGAAAACTTGTTTAATCGTATTGATGATGACAAGATTGCACAAATGACAGAAAAATATACCGTAAAAAAAGAAGACACGACACCAAAACCTGTTGTTGCAGAAATTGTAAGTGTTGAAAATCACCCCACGCGTGAAAACTTGCATGTTTTATCTGTGAACGCGGGCGGCGATGAAAACATTCAAATTGTATGCGGTGCACCAAATGTACACGTTGGTTTGCGTGGTGTTTTGGCACCTGTTGGTTCAAAATTACCCGGCATGAAAAAGCCTATGTCGCAACGCACTGTTGCCGGTGTTGAATCATTTGGCATGATGTGCAGTGCATTGGAACTGGGCGTTGGTGATGACGGTGATAATATCATCGAACTGGGGGCTGACGTCGAAATTGGTTCGGAATATAAATAATATGTCGGGATTGCGTGTCGTTTTATTGTCGTGCTGTGCACCATGTTCGGCGGGTGCAATTAAGCAGTTGGCAGACCGCGCAATCCCAGATGTATCTGACTTTATCGTTCTGTTTTATAACCCAAATATTTTCCCAGAATCAGAATATACCAAGCGTATGCGCGAACAAATTAAATATTGTGAAAGTATTGGTGCGAAATATGTGGTTTTGGAATACGACCATGACGCGTGGCGTGACGCCGTACGTGGTCTGGAAATGGAACCTGAACGTGGTGCGCGTTGTTCGGTTTGTTTTGAATATCGGTTTCGCCGTGCGGTAAAATTTGCACGTGAAAACGGATATAACGCAATTGCAAGTGTCCTGGGTGTGTCGCGTCACAAAGACCAAAGTCAGGTTGACGTCGCCGCCCAAACGGAATGTTCTGATATTCGATATTTGCCAATAAAGTGGGACGAAGGTTTACGTGTACAAATTAATCGTGAATCTGATTTTTATCGTCAGAATTATTGCGGTTGCGAATTTAGTATTCGCAAAGTATAATCTGAATTGAATTTAACAAAAGGTTATATATGTCATCAATATTTGTTTTCCCGGGCCAAGGCGCACAATCTGTCGGCATGGGACGTGAACTGTATGAAAACAATGCTGCGGCACGTGCGGTGTTTGACGAAGTTGACGATGCTCTTGGCGAAAAATTATCAGATATTATTTTTAATGGCCCGATGGATGAATTAACCCTGACTGCAAATGTTCAGCCTGCAATTATGGCAACGTCAATTGCAATGTTGCGTGCATCTGGTGCGTCAATTCCAGAATATGTTGCGGGACATTCATTGGGTGAATATACGGCATTATGTGCGGCCGGCGCATTAAGTGTTGGTGATACTGCAAAATTGTTGCGTGCACGTGGCAATGCAATGCAGACGGCTGTTCCGGTGGGTCATGGTTTAACCGCAGTTGTTTTGGGTTTGGATATTGATGTATTGCGTGAAATATGCGCCAAAACAGACTGTGATGTTGCGAACGACAATTCCCCGGGCCAGGTTGTAATTTCTGGTGCCAAAGATGTCGTAGAACAAACAATGGCGGCGGCCAAGGATGCAGGCGCAAAACGTGCAATGCCGTTGGCGTTATCTGTGCCGGTTCATTGCCGGATTCAGCAGCCTGCGGCCGACGCAATGCGCGCAGCGTTGGAAAGTGTAAAAATGGTTGCACCATCTGTGCCATTAATTTCAAACAAGACATGTACCCCGATAACCGATATTAACGAAATCAAAGACGCGCTTGTTTATCAAATGACGCATGGTGTGCGCTGGCGCGAAAGTGTGTTGGAAATGGCGAATATTGGTATCACAGATATGATAGAGGTTGGACCAGGTTCTGTTTTAACAGGTTTGTGTTCACGCATTACAGATAAAATTAACGCAAAGAAGATGGAGATATAGTTATGTTTGATTTAACAGGACGTGTTGCATTAATCACAGGCGCAACAGGTGGTATTGGTGTTGCAATTGCAAAAAAGATGAAGGCAGCCGGCGCAACGGTTGTTGTATCTGGTCGTAATGTTGCAAAAATGGATGCAGAATTTGGTGATGATTATATCAAGATTCCATGTGATCTTGCATCAGATGGTGGTGCGGTTGAATTAATCATGGATACAATTGACAAGGCTGGCAAGATTGATATCTTAATTAACAACGCCGGTATTACCAAAGATACTTTGTTAATGCGTATGACGGACGAACAATTTGATGATGTTATAAACACAAACCTGCGTTCTTGTTTCAAGATGTGTCGTGCGGTAATTATGCCAATGATGAAAAATCGCTATGGTCGTATTATAAACATGGCGTCCATTATCGGTACAATTGGTGGTCCGGGCCAGGCAAACTATGCGGCAAGTAAAGGTGGCATGATTGCAATGACAAAATCAATCGCAGCCGAGGTTGCATCACGTGGTATCACTGCAAATGCAATTGCGCCGGGCTTTATCAAAACCCCAATGACTGACGTTTTACCCGAAGAATTGAAAAAGACATACCTGTCACAAATCCCAGCGGGTCGTTTTGGTGAACCCGAAGATATTGCAAACGCATGTGTATTCTTGGCCAGCGAAGAAGCGTCATACATCAACGGTCAAACATTGCATGTAAACGGCGGTATGGGACGTTTTTAATGAAAAAATATGATGTAATTGTTATTGGTGGTGGACACGCGGGTGTCGAAGCGGCATCCGCGTCTGCACGTCGTGGGGCAAAAACATTACTGTTAACCCAGGCAAAATCTGACCTGGGGGCGTTGTCGTGCAACCCCAGTATTGGTGGACCTGGTAAATCCCAAATGGTCGCCGAAATGGACGCGTTGGGTGGCGTTATGCCACGCGCCGCGGATCGGGCGGGAATTCATTGGCGTACACTAAATGCATCGCATGGTGCCGCAACCCAGGCATTACGTGCACAAATCGACCGTAACTTATATCATGACGCGATTGTTGATATTTTATCACACGATGAAAATTTAACGGTAAAATATGAACCGGTTATTGATTTGGATATAAAAAACAAAACTGTTAACCAAACGTATTCTGCCAACGCAATTGTTTTAACAACTGGTACTTTTTTAGGCGGTTTGGTGACACGTGGTAATGAAAAGATTCCATCTGGTCGTCTGCAAGATGATGGGACTTATCAATCGCCTGATACACATATTTCTGGCGTATTGCGCGATTCTGGGTTTGATTTATTACGACTGAAAACGGGTACACCTGCACGCATTAAAAAAGATTCGATTGATTTTTCCGTGTGCGAGGTTCAGCCTGGCGACACCCCACATGATTGGTTCAGTGATGGTGATGTAAATAATAATTATGACAGTGTTTGTTATATTACGCATACCACAGAACACACGCATGATGTTATTCGTGAAAACATAACAAATGCACCAATGTATAACGGCGATATTCGTGGCACAGGTCCGCGTTATTGCCCCAGCTTAGAAGACAAGGTTATGCGTTTCCCAGACCATAAAACGCACCATGTCTTTCTTGAACCAGAAGGTTGGAACAGCGACCTGATATATCCAAATGGTATATCAACCAGTTTTGGCAGTGACGTTCAAGATAAATGGATTCGCACAATCCCAGGTTTGGAAAATGCAGAAATTGTCAGATACGGTTACGCAATCGAATACGATGCAATTGATGCGCGCGCATTAAATAATAAATTACAATCCAAGAATATTTCACACATGTTCTTTGCCGGTCAAATCAATGGCACATCTGGCTATGAAGAAGCTGCTGCCCAGGGGTTGGTTGCAGGTGCAAATGCTGCGGCGTATGCATTGGGTGTGGACGCACTGGAAATTGATAGAACCAACTCTATGATTGGTGTATTGATTGATGATATAACAACATTGGGGGTTGATGAACCGTATCGTATGTTTACATCGCGTGCAGAATATCGTTTGTCATTGCGTTCTGATAATGCAATTGCCCGTTTGGGACCAATTGGCGTAAAACTGGGGTTAATCAGTGACAAATCGTATCAAGAAAAGTTATCACGTAAATCAGAAGTAATCGCCCAAAATGATAAATTCTATGCCGGCTATATCGCGCGCAACGAACGTGAAATTGCGGCATACAAACGCGATGCAATGTTGAAAATACCGGTCGATTTTAAGTATGATTCCCTGCCCGGCTTAACAAACGAATTAATTGAAAAATTAAACGCCACGCGTCCAGAAAATATTGCCGCCCTTTCACGTATACCTGGTATGACGCCGGCGGGAATAATGGTTGTTTTACGACGTGTAAAAAATTAAAAAAAACGCCGGCATTTGCCGGCATTTTTTTGTTATTCTTTAACCGCCTTTTGCAAGACTGCGGTAAATGTTGCCTCTGCTACCTTTTTTCCGCCAACCATTGCCAGTCCATGGAATTTATACAATTTCATTTTAGTCATCAATAATTCGACATGTAGTTCTAATTTGTCGCCTGGGCGTACCATATGTGAAAACTTAATTTTTTCCATGGTTGTAAAATAACCCAACATGTCTTTGCGTTCTTCGTCAGTCATGCGACTGAATGCGACAAAACACGCTGTTTGCGCCAATGCTTCGACTTGCAATACACCCGGCATAATTGGGTCGCCTGGGAAATGTCCTGGGCACCAGAATTCATCGTCACGAACATATTTTATACCAACTGCGCTGGTGTCATTATATTCACGAATTTCATCAACCAGTCGCATATCGCCACGATGTGGAATTATTTTTTCAATTTCTTTTGCGTCAATCATGTCTTTCCTTCTCTTTTATTTTTTATCGTTTTTCATTTGTTTTTTTAACCATGCATAATGACGCATAAATTCTGTTCCTGGGCCCGCCGGATATCCCATGTGTGATTCCCCGTCCGGAATATTACGGAAAACCCCACTGTTTGCACCAACGGACGCATCGTTTCCGATATGTACACCGTTTGCAACACCAACATGTCCCCCCAATAACGCGCGGTCACCAACCACAACACCGCCCGCCAGGCCAACGCCACTGGCCAAGAAACAGTCAGAACCAATAACAACGCCATGTGCAATCTGACACAGGTTGTCAATTTTTGTGCCGTCCCCCACGCGCGTATCTGTCATCGCGCCACGGTCAATGCATGTATTTGCCCCAACAGATACCCGTTCGCCCAAAACAACACGGCCAACGTGTGGGATAAATATGTTTTTGCCATTTTGACGGGTATATCCAAAACCGTCTTTGCCGATTACTGCACCTGAATTTATAACACTATCTGCACCGATGGTTGCATTTTCAATATGCGCATGTGCATGAACGATAGTGTTTCGTCCGATAACAACGTTTCGACCGATATATGCATATGGGTATATCTTTGCGCCCGGTTCGATTACCGCCCCGCGTTCAATTGTTGCAAATTGTCCGACATAGTTTGTACGTCTTTTGCGAAAGAACACCCCACGGTCAATATGTGCGTTCTTGCTGATACCGAAACGTGGTTTTTCTTTATAAATTTCACCCAATATTTTTACAATATTTCCACGTGGACTGTCTGTGATTAACAGCGTCGCCCCCTTTGGTGCGTGTTTTGCCTGTTCTGGCTGAACCAGTATCACAGTTGCACGTGTTTTTTGTAAAACCTCAATCGGTAAAATTTTAAAGGCATTACTATTTTGTTCTGTAGAATAGAACGCCAATTGTCCGGCGCGGGCATCTGCGATTGGTGCAACACCACGTACAGGCTCATTTGCGTTTCCACGTAATTCCAAGCCAAATTTTTTGGCCAATTCGCCCGCGGTCGTCTTGCTTGCGCTGGGCATAAACAAAGATTTTATTATTTTCATCATAGTGACACGATTATAGACCATAAAACCCGCCTTTTCCACATTTTTATTAACATGCAGATTTTTCTTGCGTTTTAATATTTCGTCTATATAATACACAGTGTTCTTAAATAATTTTTTAAGGGCGGGGTTCGGGAATGAATCCCGCTCTTTCAATAAGACATAAAATAAACGCGAAGGAGTATATAAATGTCTTTTGTATCTATGCCTCGTCAAGATTTGCTATTAGCTATTGATTCTTTGGCCCAGGAAAAGCAGATTGACCGTGAAATCGTTATTGAATCACTAGAAGCGGCGATTGCCAAAATTGCAAAACATAAATATGGCGAAGAATTTAATATCACTGCCAATATTGACCGCAAGAACGGTGCGATTTATGTTAAACGCTTGTTTGATGTTATTGAATCACCAGAATCTGTTGGCGAAGAATATGATGCAAACACAATGTTAACTGTCGCCCAGGCAAAGAAATATGCAAAAAGCCCGGTCGTTGGCGACGTGGTCGAAGATGCCCTGCCAGAACCAGAATTTGGCCGTATGGCATTCCAAACCGCAAAACAAATCATGACCGCACGCGTACGTGACGCTGAAAAAGGTCGTCAGTACGAAGACTTCAAAGATAACATCGGCGATATCGTCAGCGGTGTTGTTAAACGTATTGAATTCGGCAATGTTTTTGTCGACATTAATGGCAAGGCCGAAGGTTATATCAAGGGTACAGAATTAATCCCTGGCGAACGTTTGACGGTTGGTGACCGTGTTCGTGCATTGATTATGGATGTTGCACGTTCTAATACAGGTCCTCAGATTTTCTTGACACGTACACACCCAATGTTTATGGAAAAATTATTCGTTCAAGAAGTACCTGAAATCTACGAGGGTTTGATTAAAATCAAATCTGTTGCACGTGCACCTGGCTCACACGCAAAAATTGCTGTTGAAACATCTGATCCTTCAATTGATGCGGTTGGTATGACTGTTGGTATCAAGGGTACACGTATTCAGCCGGTTATTAACGAATGTCATGGCGAAAAAATTGACGTTATCTTGTATTCCGAAGACCCTGCTGTATTTATCGTTAATGCAATGCAACCGGCCAAGGTCGCAAAAATCATCGTTGACGAAGATACACGTACCGCAGCCGTCGTTGTAAACGAAGATCAGCAGTCTTTGGCAATTGGCCGTCGTGGTCAGAATGTCCGCCTGGCGTCACAATTAACAGGCTGGAATATTGACGTTATGAACGAGACCGAAGAACAAGAACGTCGCGCCAAAGAATTTAAAGAAAAGACAGAATTGTTCATTGGCGGTCTGGACGTTGATGAAATGATTGCACAATTACTGATTACCGAAGGTTTCCGTACAATCGAAGAAATTGCATTTGTTGACATTTCTGAACTGGAAAGCATCGAAGGCTTTAACGCGGAATTGGCATCAGAATTACAGAAACGTGCAAAAGACTATTTGAATAAAGTCGAACAAGACTATCTGGACAATGGTCACAAATTGGGCATGTCTGATGATTTGTTAACATTTGACTTTATTAAACGTCCGACAATCATGAAATTGGGCGAAGCAGGAATTAAATCGCTGGAAGATTTGGCTGATTTATCAACAGATGAATTGGTTGAAATCTTGGGCGAAGACACAATGAGTAATCGTTTGGCAGGCCGTGTAATTATGAAAGCACGCGAAGTCGCATACGATATAAAACAAGACGAAGAGTAAAAAAACAGGGTGCAATGGTCAATCCACTGCACCTTGAAAATTATTAACGGAGTGAATCTATATGGCAACATTGACACTTGGAAAATCTGTGACAACTGACGCAGTACGCAGTAAAAAAGGCGACGCAGTATTTGTTGAACGTCGTCGTCGCGTAATTGCCCCAGGCAGCAAAGAATTGCGCGATGAACCGGCAACACCGGCCACACCACGTAATGCAACAGATGAAAAGTTGCGTGCAGTATTGGCCGCCGCCAAGGCGCGTGAAGAAGAACGTAAAAAGCGCGAAGCCGAAGAAGAAGCCGCACGCAAAGCGCGCGAGGCAGAAATCGAACGTGAAAATCGTGAATACGAACGCGTCAAAGAACAACTGAATGCGCGCGAAAATACCGCTGATGAAAATACTGCTGATGTTGTCGAAGAAGCGCCATCTGCGCCACGTGCACAAAAACCCGCACCTGCGCCAAAGGTGTTTACCAATAATGCCGCGCCATCACAGAATAATCGCAAGAATCGCGGTAATGATGACGAAGATTCACGTCCATCAAAATTTGCAAATTCAAAGAAAGATTTCAAAAAATCTGGCAAAATTCACCTGAATGATATTGTTATTGGTGGTGGCGATGATGATGACGAAATCGGTATTCGTGGTGCAAACCGTCGCCGTTCCGAAGCGTCTTTGAAACGATTCCGTGAAAAGGCGCGCGCAATGTTCACTGCCCCGCAAAAGGTTGAACATGTTGTAACATTGGGTGACACAATCACCGTCAAAGATTTGGCGGCCGCCATGGCTGAAAAGGTTGGCAATGTTATCAAAAAGTTAATGGAAATGGGTATGATGGTATCTGTAAATCAATCCATTGATGCAGATACTGCTGAATTGATTGCCAGTGAATTTGGCGCAACGGTAAAGCGTGTAGATGTAAAACCATATGCAGAAATACTTGAACGTGAACCAAACCCAGAAAAATTGGCGCCACGCGCACCTGTTGTGACGGTTGTGGGTCACGTTGACCACGGTAAAACATCGTTGCTGGACGCGTTCCGCAATGCGAATGTTGCCGCCGGCGAAGCGGGTGGTATCACCCAGCACGTTTCATCGTACGAAGTAAAAACAAAATCTGGTCCAATGATTACATTCTTGGATACCCCAGGTCACGAAACATTTACAGCCATGCGCGCCCGTGGTGCCCAGATGGCAGACATCGTTGTTCTGGTGGTTGCGGCAAACGATTCTATCATGCCACAAACGATAGAGGCGATTAACCACATCCGTGCGGCCAAGGTTCCATTTATCGTTGCGATTAATAAAATTGATTTACCAGAAGCAAACCCAACACGCGTTAAAACAGACCTGTTGCAGCAAGAAGTTCAAGTCGAAGAAATGGGCGGCGATGTTCAATGCGTTGAAATTTCTGCAACGAAAAAAATCGGTCTGGATAAACTGGAAGAAGCAATTTTATTACAGGCAGAAATGATGGATTTAAAGGCAGACCCAGAAATGCCAGCCGTCGCCTATGTTGTCGAAGCAAAACAAGAAAAAGGTTTGGGTGCCGTTGCAACTGTTTTGATGCGCCAAGGTACCTTGAAAATCGGCGACGTTTTTGTTGTCGGCGAAACATTTGGACGTGTTCGTGGTTTGATTAATTCTGCGGGCGAACGTGTAAAGTCTGTAAAACCTGGTCAACCTGTTGTTGTGTTGGGATTGAACACTGTTCCGGGTGCCGGTGACGAATTGCGCGTTATGGAATCTGAGGCACAAACCCGTGAAGTCGCTGCATACCGCGCACAAAAGGCCAAGGACAAGGCAAATGCAGTTAAACGTTCGTCATTGGAAGAACTGTTTGCAAAACGTGATGAGACTAAGAAATTAATCTTGCCGATTATCCTGCGTGCAGACGTACAAGGTTCGGTAGAAGCGATTTCAGACATGGTCAAAGAAATCAATACAGACAAAGTTGGTGTTGAAATCTTGTCGTCTGGCGTTGGTCAAATTACCGAAGGTGACATTCGTCTGGCAACGGCATCTGGTGCTGTTATCGTTGCGTTTAATGTTCGTGCAGATTCTGTTGTTCGTGACATGGCGCGCAGCAATGGCGTTGACATCCGTTATCACAGTGTTGTTTACCGTATTACAGACGAAATCAAAGAAATCTTGTCTGGTAAATTGGCGCCTGAAAAGCGCGAAACCTTTATCGGTTACGCAGATGTTATTGCACTGTTTACCGTTGGCAAGGGTGTACGCGTTGCCGGTTGTCGCATGACCGAAGGTACGGTCAAGAAAGATGCATATGTTCGCCTGTTGCGTAACAATGTTGTTATCTATGACGGTAAAATTGGTCAGTTGCGTCGTGAAAAGAACGAAGTAAAAGAAGTATCTGGTGGCGTTGAATTCGGTATGTCTTTTGATAAGTATAATGACTTAAAAGAAGGCGACCGTGTCGAATGTTACGAGGTAGAAGAAGTTCGTGCACAATTGTAATAAAAACACCGGCAAATGCCGGTGTTTTTTATTCATATCTCAGACTATCAATTGGGTTTAATTTAGACGCCTTTTTTGCTGGCATCACCCCAGATGACAATCCAACGATTATCGCCACAGATACAGATAACACCACAGGCCATATACTGAATGGTACGTTGTATCCCAATACAAATCGGCCGACACCTTGGGACAAACCAACCCCAATAACCAATCCAATCATTGAACCAATAAATGAAATTAATACGGATTCGGACAAGAATTGAATCACAATCATGCGTTCGCGTGCACCAATTGCCTTGCGAATACCGATTTCACGTGTTCTTTCTGCGACCGATACCAGCATCATGTTCATAATTCCAATTGCGCCCACCAACAGGGAAACCGCTGCAATCGCAATCAGTAACAGTTTCATATATCCGGTGACGGTTGTCATTGTTTCCATAACCTGCTTCATATCCATGATTTGGAAATCGTCCACTGCATCATCTTTCAGTCTGTGTCTTTGGCGCAACAGTGCTGTTATTTGTTCAATTGCCATATTGTTATCAGAAGATTCAAATAATTTCATTGCAACCATTTGAACAGAATTTGGGAATCGTGACCCTTGCAGTCGTTTTTTTAACGTTGTGATTGGTATTATAACCATATCGTCTTGACTGCCCATTGCGGAATCGCCCTTTGCCTTGGTGACGCCAACGATAACAAATGGGGTGTTTTGTACGCGTATGACTTCGCCCACAGGATTTTTCGGCAGGCCTAATTCTTCGGCTGTTTCTGGCCCAATTACCGCATATGTTGACGCGTTTCGCACGGCGGCCATATCAAAGAATGTTCCATATTCGATTTCAACATTTTGAACAGTCGTATAATCTGGATACACACCAATCATTGATGTTCCCCAGTTTTTATTTCCATAAATAACCTGGGCTGCACCATTTTGAACCGGTGTAATTGCCATAACATCGGGCAGTCTTCCAATAAATTCTGCATCTTGAATGGTCAGTGTCTGTCGACTGCCTGTACGAACACCAGCCTGTTGTGCGGCGCCTGCACGAATCATAATTGTATTTGTTCCCAGTGATGAAAACTGGTCTGTGATTTGCTTTTGCACTGTTTCACCAACGGCCACCATAATCACAACCGCCATAACACCGATAATAATACCCAACACGGTCAGAAAAGATCGTACTTTATTTCCGCTGATTGACAGCCAAGATTCTTTTAAAATATCGTTAAAAGTCATATATTATTCCCCCCTGCCCCACGATTATAATTTTGCATCTGATTTTGGGATTTTTCCGTCATAATTTATTTTGCCGTCGCGAATATGAATCAAACGATTTGCATACTTTGCAATGTCAAATTCGTGTGTAATCATCACGATTGTGATACCAAATTCTTTATTTAATTTCTTAAAGAATTGCAAAATATCATGCCCCATCTTACTGTCCAGTGCGCCGGTCGGTTCGTCTGCCAAAATTAATTTTGGATTTCCGGCCAAGGCGCGTGCGATTGCGACACGTTGTTTCATACCGCCTGATAATTGCGTTGGCAAATAAGACTCGAATTTTTCCAAGCCCACCAACTTTAACATTTCGCGTGCGCGTTCAACACGTTCATGCATGGGCAGTCCACGATACATCAACGGCAACATAACATTATCCAACACCGTTCGTTTTGGCAACAGGTTAAACTGTTGAAAAACAAACCCGATATATTCATTTCGTGCGATTGCCAGTTCGTCTGGCGACATAGTTGTAACGTCGGTACCATATAATTCATACTGTCCACTGGTTGGTGTGTCCAGTGCACCAATTATATTCATACATGTTGATTTCCCAGACCCAGACGGCCCCATAATCGCAACAAATTCACCAGATTTGACCGTAAAGTTAATGTTAAACAAAACCTGTTGTTCGCCACCAACCTCTAATGGGAAAATCTTGTTAATATTTTTCAGCGATATAATAATTTCCGATGATTTTTTCATTGTTTTTAGGCTCTCTCTATACCAAAAATATTATATCACCGTTGACATGAAAATAAAAACGCAAAATAAACACTGGCATTTGCCGGCGATTTTAATCATATGGATTGTCTGATTTTTCATAATCGATAACGATTGGCAAATGTTCCCATTTCAGTGCCGTTGCCAACCCACGACGCAAATATCGTGTATAAGATTCTGGTATATCAGACGCACCACCAACATTGATTGTTATACGCATCGGGTGACGACCTGTTTGACGTGCAAACTTAATTTTCATTGGTCTTTTCAGACGCGACAACGGTGGCTGTCTGTCACTAACCAATTTTTCAACGATTCTATTAATCAGACTGGTTGGTGCCTGGGTCATTGAAATATCCCATTGTTCATAGATGCGTCGGAACATATTCTGCACGCCTGTACCTGTTTCTGCCGATACGGCCAAAATCATAGGCTTTATAATTTGATGAAAAGAATTAGAGAATTGATGTTTCAGTTTTAATAACTTTTCATCACGAATTTCCGGTTCAATCAGGTCCCACTTGTTCAACGCGACACACAGTATTTTCCCTGCGTTATAGACGCGTCCTGCGATACCCAGTGCCTGGTTTTCGATATTTCGTGTTGCGTCAACCATCAGAATAACAACGTCCGCCTTGTCAATTGCATCCAATGATTTTAACGCAGACAGTGTTTCAACATCGTCTGTCACGCCCGCTTTGCGGCGTAAACCGGCCGTATCCATCAAGACAATGTCGCGCCCATAGAATTTTGTTGGTATCTTGACTGTGTCACGTGTAATTCCCGGTGCGTCCATAACAATTTGACGTTTTTCACCCAAAACACGATTAACGAATGTGGATTTTCCAACGTTTGGCTGCCCCAAGATTGCAATTTTGATACGTGTATCTGTGGGCTTTTCTGGTGTATCGATTTGCGCCACATCAACACCGGCAATTTTATCAACAAATTCGAATATTTCATCGAATCCACGCTTGTGTTCTGCCGATACCAATACCGGCGCGCCAAACCCCAGCTTATAAAAGTCATGAACGTTTGCCAGACGTTTTTCCGATTCGCTTTTATTGACCAGCAATAACACAGGCGCACGTGTTTTGCGTCGTACCAGTTTTGCCCAGTCTAAATCTTCGGTGGTTAATCCGACACGCCCATCAACGACGAACAATACGGCGTCTGCACTGGCAACTGCATCGATTGCCATATTGGTTGAATCCAACGCAATCCCAGAACGCGCGTTTTCCAGGCCTGCCGTGTCGTACAGCATGTACGGACGGTTTTTAAATTGTCCAGAAATTGTATCGCGTGTGACACCCGGTCTGTCATGAACCAGTGCGTCGCGCGTCCCCGTCAGGGCATTAAATAATGTAGACTTTCCTGTATTTGGTCGTCCAGCAATCGTTATCTTTATCATCACTTTTTCCATTGATTTTTTGTTATTATAAAGCAAAAATAGAAATAAGCAAATGAAGGTGATGATTATGAAGAAAAAGAAAGTCGGAATATTTGGGCATATTCGAAATGTCATTGTGAATCCGCGTCGCTATTTTACAAAAATTGTTGCAGACGGCAACATGGAAGAATCAATGTTAAAGGCATTTATATACGGCTTGATTGGTGGTGCTGCGGTATTGCTGATAAAGTTGGTTGGCGGTGCGACATTTACAATTGGTTCTTTGTTTACATCGTTTATTATTATTCCTGTGTTGGCGGTTGCGTTACTGTTTGTCATGGGCGGTTTAATGATGTTGGTATCTGAAATTACGGGTGGCGAACGTGATTGGGAAATCGCGATAAAGGGTTTGGCATCAATATTTTTTATATATCCAGTTATATTGATATTGAATGCGTTGGCGTTTAATTGCACGTCGATTTGGGTAATCAGCATGTTGGTTGACGCGTATGTTTTGTTTTTATTTTACAATATATCGTTGTATTGCATGCGCGGCAAGAAAGGCAATGTTTTAATTGTGATTGGTATCTTGGCATTGTTTATGATAACAGTATACGTCTCAGATTATCGTCTGGGTTGGTTTATGTTAAAGAATACAGGCGCAACCCTGGCGTGTTTATTATAAAAAGGCCGGCAAATGCCGGTTTTTTTATAATGTCCGCACCCCCAAAAAATCCATAAATAAAACCCCATGCAATTGCACGGGGTTTATTATTTCTGGTGGGTGGTATTGGACTGGTCTGGCGACCGCACTGGCGCAAATCGTCACATACGTTCCGACCGCGATACATCCGTCTCGCTTTTGCTGGTTGTCGAACCAACACTCGTTGGTTCTTGCGTCCACCACCCAAATCCATAAATAAAACCCCATGCAATTGCACGGGGTTTATTATTTCTGGTGGGTGGTATTGGACTCGAACCAACGACCTTTACGATGTCAACGTAACGCTCTAACCAACTGAGCTAACCACCCATTGCGACACCGATTATATCAAAGAATTTTCAGATTGCAAACAATATTTGTTATAGGTTATAATACCGATTGTAATAGGGTTCCTATTATGCGAGATTAGAACTCTCGCCCAACAGTCGTCTGCGCAGACGTTAATTGCTCCAACCCGTGGTTGGAGGGCGGTAAATATATTGAATAGCCGCTGAGCATACTGTTGTGCAAAGTTCTAACCTCCAACCACCCTATTATTCGGTGGTTTTTTATTTGAAAAAAGGGGTTGGAAATGACGACTGCTCAGGAATTAGAACGTTTACGTCAGAAGCGCGGTTTTTCAATTATTGACGTTTGCAATGCGTTAAATGTCGACGAAAAAGAATACAATCGAATTATAAAGCATAACCGCACCCCCAGTGTTTATCAGTTAATCATGTTTATTGATTTGGTTCATTGTCCGTTGGAAACAATTTAAAATTAACTGTGGAAATAAGAAAAAATATGTATTATAGTTGACTCCGTTCGCCGGTGTAGCTCAGCTGGTAGAGCATCTCATTCGTAATGAGGGGGTCGTAGGTTCAAGTCCTATCACCGGCACCACAAATAAAAATACCGGCATTTGCCGGTGTTTTTTGTTATATTAATTCTTTTACTTCCATTGTTGTTGGGTCATACGTACGTGGATTTCCCGGGTATTTTAACGCACGATGATGATGTGGTATCAGGTATTCTGGAATTGGTTGTGCGCGTCCCATTTTTACCTTGGCGGCGATTTCTTTTTCTTTTGGTGTTTTTTCTTCGAAGTATCGCAGGGCTTCGGCCTCAATCGGGCGATTATAGAATCCTTGGTACAATACCAACTGTTTTCCCGCTTTTAGCGTCATCAAATCCATTGGCGTAAACAGGTCTTCTTCCTTGGTGACTTCGGTATCTTTGCCGTCTGGACCTTTTTCTTTCTTTTTGACTTTCTTTTTACCAATCATATCTGTAAAGCGTTGTGCCGTTGCCGGGTCGTTTACACGCAGGATGATTTTTGCTGCACTGTTGGCGATAACAGTATCTGCCGCCTTGTCGCCGTATTTTTCTGCAATCTGGCTGATGTCCTGACCAACAATCAGGTATGATACCTTTTGACCACGACCAACCGCAGGCCCCTGTATAACCGCCTCTAACTTATTCATTGTTGGCATTTCGTCCAATACGAACAATGTTGGAAATGGTCCCAATTTTTCACCGTGGTTCATATCTTCGGGTTTATGCGCGATTAAGAAGTTAGACAACAATTCAACAAACATACTGGTAATTGGGCGGAATGCTGGGGCATCTGCCACATTCATTGACAGGTATACCGTTGTTGGCTTCATCTTGCCATCACGTGGGTCAACCATGCCGCGCAGGTCGCCAAAATGCAAATCGGAATGACGTGTATGCTTATTAACCGCCGGATGACGGAAAATATTTAATCCGGCATTCATTGTTGAAATAACAGAGCCTCGTTCCTTGTCCGGCGTATTGGCCAGGTTAATAAGTGATGAAATCGCGTCGCTGTCATACGAATACAATTGGGCTTCATTTACAGCCTCATTCAAGAAGTCTTTCATTGGGTCTGCCATCATAACCATTTGGTCACCTTGGCGTTTGCGTTCTTCGATTTGTTGGGCAACTTTGATTTGTCCTTCGACGTACCATGCCAAGAACATTGGTATTGATGCCTCGGCCCCGTGCCATTCTTTTGGCAGACCTGCCCAGGTTCCGACATGAACATAATTGCTGATATTTAATTGTCCTTTTTGCAACAATGCCATTGCGGCATACGCATTTGGGTCTGATGACATTGTCATATAATAATCCATCAGTACCGCCGCGTCTTGTTCATCAAATGTACCGTTGGACAGGCGTGAATAGAAATAATCATTTGCCTTGGCACGTTCCACCTTGGACACAATAAAGTTGATAAACCCAGTCAACGCCGCACGCGCCGTATTTGACCAGTGTGGATCCTTGGCATTTTCTTCGATAATTGTATTAACAATAACCTGAATATATGTACTTTTTTCTTCTTCGGTTGCCGGCAGGTTTTCTGGTGACAACGGGTTCCATGCCGGGTAATAGATACCTTTTTCTGGTTCGTCGCGTGCCGCCCAGTTTAATATAAACACCGGTCCGACCGTTGCGCGATATGCAGATGTTTTCAAATCTAATTCTGGTTTCGGATCGTTTACAATCATTGATACATTATCGCATTCCAAGATTGTTGGAATAACGCACCCAATTGTTTTACCGGTACCTGCCGGTGCCAACAGCAACGCAGACAAACATTCGTCCATCTTTAATGCCTTACCCTTGAAATAACCCAGTACCATCATAAAACCACCAAACAGACCGTTTGGATTTCTCCAGTCTGCGGCCATTTTTTTAATATCAGCCTCGTTCGCGACACGTGCGGTTTTCTCTTCGAATTTATCCTTGCTGTGTGGGTTAAATTCATCAGCCATTGTTGCGTCTGATAAAAAGTAATATCCGATAATTGGAATTAACGGCGCAATACATGCCCAGTCTGGACGCGCAACGGCGCGTGTTATCCATGCAGGTATTTCTGCCACCACGGACATTCCCAACGTTGTCACCATTTGATATAAATAAATTCCAATCCAATGCCGTGTTGCCGGCGACCAACCATAACGCCATATTTGTTCGGCCGGAAACGCCATTGCGAACATCAGTGCGCCAATTAACCAAATAATAATCGTCCAGCGTATCGACCAAAATTCACGCGCCAATGGGGTCTGTTCATGTTCCTTGTATTTTGTAGAATCAAAAATCCCCAGGCCTTTGCCCTTGCCCGATGCTGATAAAAAGTTGAATTTTATTGCCATGGTGTTAAGATTATACCAGAAAAAAAGATATTTATAAATCAGGAAATTAAAAAATATGAAAAATATTCCACGTATCTTTATGGGCGATAATTTGTCGACTGGTATGTCTGTGCCTGTTGACCGGGGAACAATGCACTATCTAACACGTGTTATGCGTACGTCCCAGTGTTTGGTGTTTGGTGGTGGGAATGAATATCATGCAACGCTGTCAGACGATGGTCGCATGCTGAATATCGGTGAAAAAACAGACCACGTTGACCCGTCAAACAATATAACACTGATGTTTGCACCGATTAAGCGGACAGACGACTTGTTAAATATGGCAACCCAAATGGGTGTTGCAACATTTCAACCTGTTATAACAGAACGAACAAACGCCAATCATATAAATTGGACGCGTATGGTCAAAATAGTGGTAGAGGCATCAGAACAATCCAATCGCAACAGCGTTCCAAAAATATTGCCACCGAAAAAATTCTCGGAATTGGAATTATCTGGTTTGGTCTTTGCAGATGAACGTGTCGCATATGGAAAAGAATCGTCTTGTGCGCCGATTGGTGCGAATGTTATCTTGGTTGGGCCCGAGGGTGGTTTTTCAGACGCTGAATTTTCTGTGCTGGATAATGCCGGCGCGTGTGGAATATCACTGGGGAAAACGATATTGCGTGCTGAATTGGCGGCATCAATTGCGATTGAAAAATTGTTGGGGTAAAAATATGTCGGTTCGTATTGCAAAGTTTATTGCGGATTCTGGATTTGCGTCACGTCGCGTCGCCGAAGAATTAATTGCGGACGGCCGTGTATCTGTAAACGGCGATACGATTACGACACCTGTATTTTTTATCAAAGATGATGACCGTGTTTGTATTGATGGTAACATTTTATCTGGGCGCGCACAAACAGAATTATATATGTTTAACAAGCCACTGAATACGATGACAACCGCGCGTGACCCAAATGGTCGTCGTACGATTTATGATTATCTGCCCAGGGAATATCGGGGACTGAAATACGTCGGTCGTTTGGATTATAAAACAACAGGGTTATTATTATTAACAAATGATGGTGCATTGGCGCGAAAATTAACATTGCCGTCATCGAACATTCCGCGCACCTATATTGCGACGGTAAATTGCAATGATTTTTCTAAACTAGATTGTGCGCGTCGTGGCATAACGGTTGACGGTGTTAAATACGCACCAATGAAAATCGATGAAATTGGTGGCAATGATTTGCAGGTCACAATAACCGAAGGAAAAAAGAACGAAGTGCGAATTGTCTTGCGTTCGTGTGGGTGTCCGGTACGTAAATTACATCGTGTTTCATTTGGGAATATTGTGCTGGGAAATCTTGCGGTTGGAAAAATTAAAAAACTTTCACAGAAAACGGTTGACGAACTGATTAAAACTCTTTAACATTCCAATTAAAAGGAAGGGAGTTTTACAATGAAAAAAACATCTGCAAAGAAAAATCCAAACGTAAAAAATCGTACAACTGTGCGTCCTGTGGCGTCCAAACCAACTGTCAAAAATGACACGGTTAAAACGTGTGGCGGTTCGTGGTCGCTGTCGATTTATGTTTATTGGTTTATAATTTTATTCTTTATTGCTGCAACATTTTATATTTTAGGGCGCAGTCATACGCCAACAAATATTGTTGCGCCAACGGTTGAAATCACCGAAGAAGTATTGTTACAATCCGCCGACTATTACAAAAGTGGCAAAGAAAAATTGGTCGCCGGCAATGTTGATGACGCGATTGCAGATTTGACCGCTGCAATTGATGCAGGTGGTGCAGCGGTTGATGCATACATTATGCGTGGCGAAGCGTATATGCAGGCTGGAAATTATGACATGGCATTGAATGATTTTGATACTGCCCTGGCAAAAGATCCTGTAAATGCAGTTGCATATTATGACCGTTCTTTGTTATACACACGTATGGAAGATTTTAATGCGGCCTTGGCAGATATTAATAACGCATTGGCTGCAAATGTTGCGAATCCAAACGTGGTATTACAAATGCGTGACCTGTATGCAAAACGTGGCCAGTTGAATCTGTGGTTAAAGAACTGGGAAGGTGCGGTTGCAGACTTTACAAACTCTTTGGCGCGCCCCGAAGGTTCTGTGTCGCCAAATGTTTATGCTGAACGTGCAGAGGCGTACACCGCGCTGAACAACTATGCAGGCGCAATCGAAGATTACTCTTCTGCGATTCGCGTAATTTCCGAACAGATTCAAGGCGCGCCAACACTGGAAGAACGCGAAACATTATCCAGCCAGGCAATGTCATATTTTGAAAAATCTGCTGCCTTGAATTTGAAACTTGGTAACGTTGACGCGGCACGCAGTGATTTGGAATCATCCTACACAATTGCTGTTGCGTTAAACGATGCAGAAACTGTTGCGCGTTTACAGGCGTTAATTGCAGAATTGTCACAGCCTGTACAACCGGTGGCTCAGCCGGCAGCGCCTGCGGTTGCTGATCCTGCTGCAACAGATGCAATTGTTGAACGCGATGCAACCCAGGCAGAATAAAGTAACTAAGAACAACCAAGAACACCCCGAAATTTCGGGGTGTTCTTTTTGTGATTTTTTGCAAAAAAATACAGACTTGCAAACGTGTAAATATATTTTATAATCAAACAGTTGCGAAGATGAAATTGTTCTTTTATGCATTTGCCACAGAATGTATAAACGAATGATTTTTCTTCGCAGAATTCGAAATGAAAAAATCAATAAACAAAATGGAGAAAAAAATGGTTTTTGGCTTATTTAAGAAAGAAGACAAAACAAAATTAAACAATCCGGTCGTGGTTGAAATTCCATATGGAAATACAACATTGCGTTTGGAAACAGGTCGTATGGCAAAACAGGCAAATGGTTCGGTGCTGGCGACAATGGGTGAAACAATGGTCTTGGCAACTGTATGCGCAGAAAAGTCTGCGGTCGAAGGTCAAGATTTCTTTCCATTGACGGTCGATTATCAAGAAAAATTTGCGTCTGCGGGTCGTATCCCAGGTTCGCGTGACAGACGCGAAGGCAAGGCGTCAACTGCGGAAACATTAACTGCACGTTTGATTGACCGTCCAATTCGTCCGTTGTTCCCAGAAACATTCAAGAACAAGGTTCAAATCATTGCCCAGGTATTTTCATATGACAAAGTTAATCAGCCGGACATCTTGGCGATGATTGCGTCATCTGCGGCATTGGCATTATCTGGCGTTCCATTCCAGGGGCCAATTGGTGCGGCGCGTGTTGGTTATGAAAATGGTAAATATATCTTGAACCCATCGAAAAAAGAAACCGAAGATTCCGAAATGGATTTGGTTGTTGCTGCAACCAAAGACGGCGTATTGATGGTTGAATCTGAGATCGGCGAATTGGACGAGGCGACTGTCTTGGGTGCTGTTAAATTTGGTTTTGACGCGCAACAGTCTGTTATCGCTGCAATTAATGAATTGGCAGACAAGGCCGGTAAAGAACGCTGGGCAACACCAGAAAAGACCGAAGAACAGTTGACAATGGAATCTAATTTTGAATCGTTTGCGCCTGCGATTGAAGAAGCATTACAAATCAAGGAAAAATTGGTTCGTTTGGAAACATTGGCAAATATTCATGCCGACGCCAAGGCACGCATCCCAGAATTGTTCCCAGAATCGACACGCGCAACATCAACGCTGGAATCATGGGCAGACGAAGTTATTGAAAATCTGACGGCACGTATTATGCGCGGCAATATCTTGGCGGGCAAACCACGTATTGACGGCCGTGATAATAAAACAGTTCGTCCAATCGAAATTGAATTGGGTGTTATGCCACGCGCACACGGTTCTGCACTGTTTACACGTGGTGAAACCCAGGCATTGGTATCATTGACATTGGGCGGTGGCAAGGACGCATTGCCAATTGAATCATTGGATGGTTCCGAAGAACGTGACTTTATCTTGAACTATAATTTCCCAGGATATTCTGTTGGCGAAGCCAAGGGTTTAAAATCTCCAGGTCGTCGTGAAATTGGTCACGGTAATTTGGCATGGCGTGCGGTTCACCCAATGGTACCAAGTCGTTCTGAATTTGACTATGTCATTCGTATTGTATCAGATATTTTGGAATCAAATGGTTCATCATCAATGGCGACAACATGTGGCGCAACATTGGCAATGATGGACGGCGGCGTTCCAATGAAACGCCCAGTTGCAGGTATCGCAATGGGTCTGATTAAAGAAGGCGATGATTACGCAATCTTGACAGACATTTTGGGTGACGAAGACCACCTGGGCGACATGGACTTTAAGGTCACAGGTACTGACCAAGGTGTGACAGCATTGCAGATGGATATTAAAATCACATCCATTACTTTTGAAATTATGGAACGCGCCTTGGCCCAGGCAAAAGATGGCCGCATGCACATCTTGGGCAAGATTGAAAAGGCAATCAAAAAGCCACGCAGCAATGTATCCGAATATGCACCCCAGGCATACACCATGAAAATCAACCCAGACAAGGTTCGTGAAGTCATCGGCAAAGGCGGTTCTGTGATTCAGGCATTGGTTCGTGAAACAAATACAATTATCGACCTGGAAGATGATGGTACAATCAAAATCATGGCAACAGACAAGGCAGATGCAGATAACGCAATCGCGCGTATCAAAGATATCGTTGCCGAACCAGAAGTTGGCATGATTTACAAAGGTACCGTATCCGGCATGAAAGATTTTGGTCTGTTTGTAAAAATCATGAACGGATTCGAAGCCATGGTTCATATTTCTGAAATCACTGGTGAACGTTTGGCAAAAATCGAAGATGCTAAAATCAAAGAAGGCGATACAGTATATGTCCGTTTCTTGGGTGCCGACAAACGTGGTAAGACACGCATGTCTATGGTTGGTATCGATCAGAAAACTGGCGAAGAAATCAAGAAATAAAGGATTTATAAATGACACCAGAACAATTAAAATGGACAGATGAACAGTGGGCGGCACACCTGGGGTGTGCTGTCCAACGTATTCCTGTTATCAGAAAATATATCACAGATTACTATTTTGTTGGTGTTGGCAGAATTAGTGGCGCGTCCAGGTATTCGTGTGGATTGTATAAGATGACTTATTCGCCATCTGGTTACCCACGCTTTCATGTGGTTCAGTCGTTGAATAAAGATTTTGAAACCAGTGCTGTGGCAACAAAATATGCCAATGAAACATTTATTCCAAATTTGGAATTGTTGCCAAGTGTTGCAAAAATTGCCAATGTGCCGGCTCGCGCATTACAAATGTTGCACGTAAAACAAAAGTAGGAGATAAACTATGGATATGGAATCGTTGATGGCCCAGGCGGCCGCCCTGCAAAACAAAGTTGCAGATGCGCAAGATAGATTGGCAAAAATGACAATCAAAGGTATTGCAGATAACGGCGCATGTATTGTTGATATGTCTGGCAAATACGATTTGTTAAAATTGACAATCCGTCCTGATGTTTTATCACGTGGCGCAGATGCGGTTGCGGAAATCGTAATGGCGGCATATAATGATGCCAAGAAAAAGGCAGATGATGTAATCGACCAGGTTATGGGTGATGCAACGGCTGGTGTGCCATTGCCAATGTAAGCGTTTGTAAAAAACATATAAAAACACCGGCATTTGCCGGTATTTTTATTATTCGTTTTTCAAAAAATTTTCCAACCATTTGTTATCAAAATTTAACTGTTTTACATCTTTGTTTTTCAACAATTTTTGTTGCAGCGGGATTGTTGTTTTTACCCCTTCAATAACAAATTCATCCAATGCGCGTGTTGCACGCATAATACATGCGGGTCTACTTTGTGCATGAACAATTAACTTTGCAATCATTGAATCGTATGTTGGTGGAATTGTGTATCCTGTGTAAACCGCACTATCTACGCGAACGCCCAATCCGCCAGATGGTGCATAAAGCGTAATTTTCCCGGGATTTGGAATAAATGTTTCTGGGTCTTCTGCATTGATACGAAATTCAATTGCATGACCATTTGGAATAACGTTTGATTGGGTATAGCCCAACTTTTCCCCCGCCGCGATACGAATCTGTTCACGAACCAGGTCAACGCCATACACCATTTCTGTGACAGGATGTTCAACCTGCAAACGTGTATTCATTTCCAAGAAATAGAACTTGCCATCTTCGAACATAAATTCAAATGTACCGGCGTTTGTATATCCCATTTTCTTTGCGGCAGATTTACAAACTTCTATCATATCATCGCGTTGTTTTTGTGATAATACGGCGGCTGGACACTCTTCCATAACCTTTTGATTTCTGCGTTGCAACGAACAATCGCGTTCGCCAAAGATTACAACATTGCCGTGTTTATCACCCAACACCTGAAATTCAATATGACGTGGATGCAATAATAGTTTTTCCATATACAACGTATCGTCACCAAATGCAGATTTTGCCTCGTTCTTGGTTAGTTGATACGCCTCTGCCATTTCGTCGGCATTCATCACAGGTCGCATTCCGCGTCCGCCACCACCAGCCGATGCCTTTAACATAACAGGATATCCGATTTTTTCGGCGGTCGCCAATGCATCATCTAAGGATACCAGTGCGCCATCAGAACCCGGCACCACTGGCAACCCACATTCGATTGCGGTGCGTTTTGCATTAACCTTGTCGCCCATTTTTGTAATCATTTCTGGGCTGGGCCCGACCCAAATCATTCCATGCAGTTCCACCTTGCGTGCAAAGTCCGCACGTTCGGACAAGAAACCATACCCCGGGTGAATCGCGTCAGAATTTGTTAATAATGCCGCGGTTAATATTGCAGATTCATTCAAATAAGAATCCTTGGCAGGTCCCGGACCAATGCATACAGATTCATCTGCCAGTTGAACGTGCATTGCATCTTTATCAACTGTTGAATATACTGCAACGGTGCGAATGCCCATGTCGCGACATGCGCGAATAATACGCAGGGCGATTTCCCCACGATTCGCGATTAATACTTTTTTTATTTGTGACATATTATTCAATCACTATTAATGGTTGATCAAATTCAACGGCGGCACCGTCAGATACCAATATTTCTTTTACAACGCCGTCTTTATCAGATTTTATTGGATTAAATGTTTTCATTGCTTCGACCAATGCGACGGTGTCACCAGACTTGACCTGTTTGCCAACTGTTACGAATGTGTCTGCGCCTGGTTCTGGTGCCAAATATACCACGCCAACCATTGGTGATTTTAATGCATATCCGCTGACTGTGCCGGCCACAGGTTCTGATGTCGCAGATTTCGCATCTGCCACCGGTACAGATGACACAGCGACCGTTGCGGCCTGTTGTTTTGACAGGTGAATATGTTTACGGTATACGCCAAATAAAAACTGACGTTCTAAATCCAATTCTGTAATGCCCATATCGTCCATAATTTTTGACATGGATTCAACGGTTGCACGAAATGACATTTTTTATATCCTTATGTTAAATTTAATATGTCTTGTGGTTTAAAAGTTTATCATATTCTGCGCGCATGTCAAGGGACGGGGTCATAGCCAAAGCCCCCACCTGGTCGACATCGGCTGATGCGTTTTATTCCCAACCAAGTACCGCGAAATACGCCATGTTTTTGAATGGCGATACGTGTATATTCGCTGCATGTTGGGGTAAATCTGCATGCCGCCCTGCCCCCAATTATTGGCGATATCGCGCATTGATACGCGCGCACCATTGCGCACGCCATACGTTGAAAGAATGATTGATTATTCTGCATTGATTTCTTGCTTTCGCAGATAGTGCAGTGCCTTTTTCATTGCGACACGGCCAGCTGTTCTGTCTGCATCCAGTATTGCGCGCCGTATTATAAACACATAATCCCATTCTGGGCGCATCATTTTTTCATTAAATGCAATCCAGTCCCGTAATAACCGCTTTGCACGGTTTCTGTCAACGGCGTGTTTGAATGTTTTTTTTGTCACGATTATACCATAGCGGGCATCGTTTGGAAATTTTGCGGTTTTTGCACGCACCAAAAAATAGGCACAACGTGCAGTTGGGTCGTTTTCACCCATTGCAAAGTCTGTATGATTTTTTATTGTATCGCGTTTCATTGTGGGCACATAATACCATATTACAGAATAAATCAAATAAATTTATCGGCGCGCCTTGATTTTTTGAACATCGTGCTTTATAGTGCAAAAAAACCGATATTTTATGGGGAAAAATATGTATAATTGGCTGATGAAATTCTTTTCTGCCGACATGGCGATTGACCTTGGAACGGCAAACACACTGATTTATGTCAAGGGGCGCGGTATTGTTTTAAATGAACCATCTGTTGTTGCGGTGGCTGAAAATCGTCTGTTGGGGCGCAAGGAAATTTTGGCCGTTGGAACAGAGGCGAAACAGATGTTCGGTCGTACACCTGGCACGATTTCTGCGGTACGCCCATTGCGTGATGGTGTGATTGCGGACTTTGAAGTCGCCGAAGAAATGATTAAATATTTTATTCGCAAGGTTCATCGCAAGAATCCACTTGCAGCGCCATTGATTATTATTTGCGTACCATCATGTGCGACCCAGGTGGAACGTCGCGCTATACAAGAGGCTGCAGACGCCGCCGGCGCACGCAAGGTTTATATTGTCGAAGAATCAACCGCCGCTGCGATTGGCGCAGGTTTGCCGGTTGAAAAACCTGTTGGTTCAATGGTTTTGGATATCGGCGGTGGCACGACAGAGGTGGCAGTCATGTCCTTGGGTGGTATTGTATATTCAAATGCGGTTCGTACAGCCGGTGACCAGATGGACGTTGATATAATCGATTTTGTACGCAAGAACAAGAATTTGTTAATTGGTGAAAATACCGCCGAAGAAATTAAAAAACGTATTGGTACCGCCATCGCACCAAAGGACAAGGCTAATGAATTAACAATGAAAATAAAGGGACGCGATTTGCTGTCCGGTACACCACGTGAAACTGTTATCACAGAATCTCAGGTTGCGGGTGCGCTGGCCCAGACTGTGTCCAAGATTGTTGATACTGTACGTCAGGCATTGGAATTAACCCCACCAGAATTATCTGCAGACATTGCTGATTTGGGTATTGCAATGACGGGTGGTGGTTCGATGTTGCGTGGTCTGGATACTGCGATTCGTTCTGCAACTGGTTTGCCGGCGTTCTTGGTTGATAATCCATTGGCATGTGTTGCATGTGGCAGTGGTAAAATGTTATCTAATTTGGACAAGAGCAAGCATGTCCTGCAAACGATGTATTAATACGAATAAAAATGTTAAAAAACACCGGCGTTTGCCGGTGTTTTTATTGGTTTCTATTTTTTCTAAATTCATCCAGTGATACAACCCGCCCCGGGTCTGGAACAGTGTCTGGTTTTTCTTCCAGTGGTAATTCCATATCGTTATCTGCCGCCGCAGGTTGTAATTTATTTTGAAAGGTCAGCATAAAATCAACCGACGGGTCTTTGAATTCAACCAATGCAGAAAAAGGAACGCGTATAAAGAATGGGCGCCCATCAAATGTTAATTGTACACCAAATTCTTTGTCTGAAACATGCAGGTTGTTGTACGAATACTGTAAAACAATCGTCATTAAATCAGGATATCTTATACGCAGAAAGTCTGGTAATACAACACCGTTGTCGCGCGTGCGGAATGTTATAAAAAAATGCGTCCCGTCACCCAGACCGTTAAATTGTGCATGTACCAGTGCATCCTTGACCACTGATTTTAATGCGTTGTCCAAAAGTGTTTGATAATCAATACGTGCCATATCTTTTTACTCCGCACATACTATATTATTTATTTCACCATTTTGGCAAGCAACAAATACAGCGTTTGGAACATCTTTGAAAACATCGGGGTCTAAACCGGTTGCCCAAACTTGTGCATCTGCCGCGCCCAGTTCTTGGAATAGGTGCGCCCGCGCATTTGCGTCCAGATGTGCGGCCGCTTCGTCCAACAGGATTAGTGGTCGTTTGCCTGTTTTTGTATGAATTAATTTTGCATGTGCCAAAATCAATTCAATCAGAATGGTTTTTTGTTGCCCTGTACTGGTTAAATGTGCTGGTAATTTTAATTCATTATTAAAAACGCCAAAATCAGATTTATGTGGTCCATCAATAACCATTTTGTCACTAACCAGTGTTCTGTTTTCCTTTAAGTATTCAATATAGGCGCGTTCTGCATCACCTGCACTTGTTCCGTCAATCAACATTTTTTCAATCATACCTGATACAGAAACGGCGCATCTTTTTAGAAAATAATTTAGTTCGCCCGCATATTGAATCCGTGCGGCTGCGATTGCCACTGCCACGCCCGCAATTTGTGTATCCAGTGCGTTCAGCCAATGTGTGTCTGCGCCTGATTTTAATGCATACGCGCGTTCGCTCATCAACTTGCTAAGTCGCGCTGTGCGTCCCGCGTGCGACGTATCAAAATTGGTGGCCAGTCTATCAAAGAATCCGCGCCTATCAGATGCGCTATCGATAAATAATCTGTCTTCACGTGGGGTCAGCCAAACCATTCGTAAATGTTGCGTCAATTCAGATAGCGGTGCATTTTCACCATCTATCTTTGCACGTCTGTTTGTGTCGCCACCGATGAATTGTACTGCAACCTCTGTATCGTCAATCAGGTTGGCGAATACACTAAACCCCCCTGCCCCATCAAATCTTGCGATATCAGACATTTGTGCGCCACGCATACCGCGATCGCCAGATAACATAGACACTGCTTCCAGTATTGCAGTTTTGCCTGCGCCATTTGGACCTGTGATAATTACGTTGCGTCTGTTGTGTGTTACAACACGACACATTGTATGGTTTCTAAAATCTGTCAGGCTAATTGATTTAATCATACGCGCATAATACACCATATAAAAAACGCCCGCAAGGGGCGTTTTGCTTATATTTTTAATTTATGTTTCATTGCTTTTAATACTGGCATATCAACGCCCAACGCATCGCCACGTGCAATCAGTCCATTCAGGGCAAAAATCCCCTCTACAGTACCAGCAGGCGGTTCACCGCGTGCAATTGCCATTCCACCTGAGAAGTTTCGGCTGGTTGGACTGGTTGCAGACAGGAACAAATCCCCTATTCCGCACAGTCCCAAGAACGTACGCATTTGTGCGCCTGCGGCCATCCCCATATCTACGATTTCGTTCCATGCGCGTGTGAATATCATTGCGCGTTCATTTTCGCGTGCGACAATGCTGTTGTATCCACATATCAGTGCGACTGCATTTTTTCCAACGCCACAAATTTCTGTGCCAATAACATCTGATGTTGTATCCAGGTATAATTTATTTAGCGCGTCTGTCCCCGCATTAAGTGCGATGTTTGTTCCTGCCAATGTTGACCCGGTTGGTATGCCTTGTGCCACTTCGTGTGCAAATTGTGGACCTGACAGTACGCCAAAATCGATGCATTCTGGTAATTCGGATTGCAGAATCTCAGACATGAATTGATTGGTTGTGCTTTCTGCACCCTTGGTGCAAATTATGATTGGTTGACCGTTGTATGCCAGTTTTGCCTTGCGCAGTGTTTCACGAAAAAAAGACGCCGGTGTCACAATCAGCCAAGTGTCCGCATCCTTTGTCTTACCAAAGTCGTTGGTAATTTCTATGTTTTCCGGCATATCTACGCCGTCAAAATGTTTATAATCACCGTCATAAGACCATAAAACAACATCTGCGCCGCCATGTGCGACAGTAATTGCCAGTGCGGTACCCCATGCACCGGCGCCAATAACACCTACTTTCATTTTATTTTCCTTATTTTTCTTTCGACATCAGGAACAACTGTTAATCCATCATCAGATAAATCAATTGCGCGTTTATATGCCTCTATTGCTTTTTTATTTTCGCCTTTTGTGGCATATATGTCCCCCATGTTTACAAACAGCGAAGAACATGTTTCTGATACTTCGCCAACACGCTCTAATAATTCCAGTGCTGCGTCTGCCCCTTCGCGCACTGCGACAACACACCCCAGTGTATCCCACGCCAGAATGTCGGCTGGATTTTGTGTCACCAGCGTCATGGCATAACTGTATGCATTGTCTAATTCACGATTTTGTTTTGCCCATATTTTCGCCTGTAATGATAATATTTCGGCGTCAACATTCAAAACCTTTGTTGCGTCGCGAATATCCTTTTGTGCAGATTTTATGTCGCCAAACGCAAAATATATTTGTGCGCGACTTTTTATAAAGAACGCCCTGCCCGCTTCATTCAAGTTTTTGTCTTTTATTGCCTTGTTAACCACGCGCAATGCGGCACGCTTGTTTCCGTTTTTAATATGATGCCCAATCAGTTTATTAACCGCAGGCACAAATAATGGGTGTTCGTCCAGTGCGTCTTGCAGTGCACGAATATTGCCGTTCTTTTCTGCAATTCTTAATTGGGCAAACAGATAAAAAGGGCTGTCCTGGTCAATGCGTTCAAATAGGGTTTCAAAGTTGCCCGTGTTTGTATAAAAATATTGTCCCAGATAGTAATTTATTGCATCACTATTTCTTGCGAAATTTGGCGCGGTTATTTCTGCAAAACGTAATAATAACATTGCCAAATCAGAATGCATCATGATTTGTGTATGCGATACAGTTTGTACCAGGCTAAACGCCAATGCGTTTTCATAACCGCTATACACGGACCAATCTGGTATTGTGTCATAGTCTAACATGTACATGCCACCTGGGCGCTGTGTAAACTTTGCGCGCAGTTCGGTTGCTTTTACCTTCATATTATGATGTGTATAAAACGACATCATGTAAAGATAGTCATTTATATTGATAAAATCTGTGCTTACCTGGTCGAAATTTTCTGCTGCTTTGTCAATGTCGCCTAGTTCTGCATATATCTGGCCGCGAACAAAGGCCTTCCAAGAATCATTAGTTGGTAATTTTTCAATAAATTTAAATGTATTTGTTTTGTAATCATTTGCAATCGCAGACCATATGCGCAGTGGTGCCGCCAACGCAAATTCGTCTTGTTTATGACGATTGTGCAATTCTTTCCAGTTATTGTTTTTGATCAGATATGCATCGTAAATCAGTTGTGCGGGTGTGCTTTTTTCATTCTTTAACAATTCTGCATCAAATGGCATACGGCCACTTAAAAAATCAGATATGTATTTTGTGTTTTGAACAATTGGATATTGTTCGTCGCCAAACTTATCAGACAATTGTACGGCCGTATCAAAATCATTTACGTATATTGCGTGTTGTGCGGCCAAGAATGCGCCGTATTTTGTTTCTGGAAAGCGATGATTGCTTGTCTGGTTTTGGTTGTCATGGTGTTGCCATATCGCCCCACCGATGACGGTCAGCGTCGTCAATAAACCGATACTGATAAATATCCTTTCTATTTTCTTCATGGTTATGTTAGAATAACGCTTATGAGCAATAAAGTCAAATTTGAACAATATGCGTCATTGTTGCGACTGTGGTCGACACGCATGAACTTGGTTGCCCCCAGCACATTGGGGGATGTTGAAACACGTCATATCGCAGATTCTGCACAGCTTGCCGATGTTTTGCCGCGCGATGTTGATATTGTTGATTTGGGCAGTGGCGCCGGATTTCCTGGGGTTGTTTTGGCGATTTTGGGTTGGCGTGTGACATGTATCGAATCGATTGGCAAAAAGGTCGCTTTTCTGAATGCGGTCAAAGAAGAATTAAAATTAGATAATTTGACTATTTATCATGGTCGTGTCGAAGATTATGTCCGGCATTTGCCGGCAAAAACGGATGATTTTGTATTTACATCACGTGCGTTTGCGTCATTGGCCAAGATTATGGACTATGTTGGACGCACAAAACGCCGGCTTTTTCTATTAAAAGGCCGGGAAATTGAATCTGAAATTGTCGTGGCAAAACAAAAGTATAAATTTGATTATGAATTAATTCCATCCAAGACTGGCGATGGTTTTATAATTTGTGTGCGTTTTTGCCGGTAATTTCATGTGAAACAAACGACATCTTATTGATTTTAGCGGCTTTTTTGCACTTGGGCAAAATGCTGTGTTTTGCCGGTGTTTTCGTATATAATTGAATCAATAGCGTCCATTAATTTTTGACGTGTTTTTTCGCTGGCTGCCAGCCACAGGTTTGCAGGGCCGCCGACGGTTTTGTATTGCCATAATGGTGCCCATACACCAAATTCCGGTGAAAAGAAAGCTGTTAGAATTGGGTCACATTCGCTGTGTGGGGTGTATGTCGATGGTTTTGTGTCATTGTATCTGCGTTGCAATGTTGTTGTGTATTGGCCTCTGGCAGTTTCGTCTTTGAAACGCTTCAGGGCATTTTTAATAACGATGTCTGCAATTCTTTGGTCGTTAAAATTTATTGGTTTTGTCGGTGTTTGTTCGTCAGTGATTTTTAATATGCTGTCGCATGCGTTTTGTACAAAAACTTTGCATGTTGGGATTGGGGTACGATTTGTATAATGATAGTCCAACGCTTCGATGATTTCAGCGGCGGGCGCCATTGTTTCGTTAATTGCTGCGATTCGCGCGCGTGTTTGCGCACTGTAATAAAGTGATGTTATTTTTGTTAGGTGGGCTTTTTGGGCGTGTTCCAATTCGTGGCGCATTGTCAGTTGTATCATCCCGTTTATGTGTGTGCATGTGCGGTTCACTTGGTCGTTGTCGTCGGTTGCATTGAAATAAAATACTTTTACCTTGTTTTGTGTTGGGAAAAAACATCCGCTAACTGCCTTTGGAAATGCGGTGCCAAAATTCTCTTTGTTCAGATGTATTGTGTCTATTTCGACAATCAGATTTTGTCGCGGTTCGTATCTTTGTGTTTTGGTGTGTTCTGTCTTTTTGTCGGATTCTTTTTTTATAATTGCCACAGATGTCACGATTGTTGTGACAGATAGTGCGATTGACAAAGATAAATTAACCAGGTTTCTAAATTTCATAGCAGTATTTTTATAGCACAAAAATATGATTTTGTCAAATAATTAATAATTTCATATGAAATAAACTTTAATAGGTTGAAAATAGTGTGTTTTTATGTTTTTTTATATAAGCCCTTGACCGAATCGGTCGGTTTTTATAAGCTGGTGTAGAAGTTTATGGAAAGGAAAAATGACACGTATTATTGCATTTGCAAATCAAAAGGGCGGTGTTGGCAAGACGACGACCGCGATAAATATTGGTGCGTCTTTGGCGGCGATTAAGCGTCGCGTACTGTTAATCGATTTAGACCCCCAGGGCAATGCCGGAACGGGGCTGGGGTTTGTGCGTGCAGACCATCGTCAAAGTGCGTATGGTGTTATTATGGGAACTGCAAATGTGGCGGACAATATTTTAACAACCGCGGTGCCTGGGTTGCATTTGTTGCCATCGTCCCAGGCGTTGGCGGGTGCGGATATTGATTTGCTGGATATGGAAAATCGCGAATTTCGTCTGCGCAATGCATTGGCGCCAATTCTGGAACACTATGATTATATTCTGCTGGATTGTCCGCCGGCATTGGGGTATCTAACTATTAATGCATTGACCGCATCAGACAGCGTTGTTGTTCCGTTACAGTGCGAATTTTTCGCACTCGAAGGTGTTCAGCAACTGACCGACACCATCAGTGTCGTCAAAGAAAAGTGGAACCCTACATTGGATATCTTGGGCGTGCTGCTGACAATGTATGATAAACGCTATGGGGTGACGCGTGCGGTCGATGATGATGTCCGTGCAACGTTTGGCGATTTGGTGTTTAAAACAGTTGTTCCGCGCAATGTTCGCGTATCAGAGGCACCATCACACGGCAAACCGGCATTGTTTTATGATTTTAATTCTGCTGGCGCCCAGGCATATCTGCGTGTCGCGACAGAGGTGGTAAACAGAACCGAAGGGGGAATTGATGGCGAATAAATTTGGATTAGGGCGCGGCTTGGCTGATTTACAGGCATCGCGCGGCACAATACCTGATATATCATTACTAACGCCAACAGAACGCGTTGTTGTAAAGCAAATTCCGTTGGCGCAAATTGGTGCAAATCCTGACCAGCCACGCAAAACATTTACAGAAAACGAATTGGCAGACTTGACTGCGTCAATAAAAGAAAAAGGCGTATTACAACCGATTTTGTTGCGCACGGTAAGTGGGCGTCCATATGCATACGAAATCGTTGCCGGCGAACGTCGTTTTCGTGCGTCCAAGATGGCTGGATTAAACGAAATTCCGGCATTGGTAAAAACGATTGACGATACAAATGCGCGCGAAATCGCATTGATTGAAAATGTTCAACGTGAAAATCTGAACCCGATAGAGGAGGCAAACGCCTATAAAAACCTGATGGAATGTTGCGATTATGAATTGCCGGATGTTGCACGCCTGATTGGAAAATCCGAAAGCTATATTCGTAATATGTTGCGTCTGACGGCATTGCCTGATTCAGTTCAAAATTTGGTCGGTCAGGGCGAACTATCCGCGTCCCACGCCCGCACAATTGCGGTTGCAGAAAATCCCGAAGAATTGGCACATAAAATCATTGCAGAAAAACTATCTGTGGCTGATACGGACAAATTGGTAAAAAGTGCGCCACGCGCAAAAACGACGCGCGCAATTGTTCAAAAGACAATTGATGCAGATGTCCGTCGTGATATAGAAAAACGACTGGCAAAATCATTAAATTCGCCGGTAAAAATCGTTGAACGTCGGGGCGGGGCGGGGCAGATTGTAATATCGTTTGCTACACGAACGCAACTGCACGAACTGGTTGAAAAATTAACTATATAAAAATATGCAAAAAAAGCCGGCAAATGCCGGATAATCCCCTTCGCTGGCGAAGGGGTGTCGCGAATGCAGTGGGGCAGTGGTAATGATTGTAATTAAAAACAAACAAAAACACCGGCATTTGCCGGTGTTTTTGCATAATTTTTGCAACAATTATTTAACTGTTGTTGTGGCATTACGATTCCATTTCCAGACTTCTTCGCCAGAACCCTGAACCAATGGACGTTCTTTACCATAAGAAATTGTAGAGATACGTTTTGCATCGATACCGTCATTTACGATAACTTCTTTGGCTGCATTTGCACGACGTGCACCCAGTGCCAAGTTGTATTCTGTTGAACCACGTTCGTCACAATTACCTGCGATTTGGATTTTAACATCTTCGTGGTTTTTCATATACAACGCCTGACCTAACAGGTTGTTTTTTGCATCTTCGGAAATTTCAGAAGAATTGAAACCAAAGAATACGCGTTGATCGTTTAAGTCTGCTGGTTCGACGATTTTAGAAGAACCACCACATGCTGCTAACAAGCCAGCAACGCCTGCCAACATAGCTAAGTTTTTAATTTTCATGAAAATACTCCCTTGAGTTTTTGTTGCTCGTGCTATATTGTACAATAAAAGGTTTGAAAAATCAAGGAAAAACACAAATGTCTGATAATACGTTGCGGGATTTAGAGTTGGCTGGTGTGCATTGGGAACTGGCAGACATGCCAATTGGTGCCGTACAAAAGGCTGCGTCACCTGTGGCTGATACGCCTGTGCGACGTGATGCAACATCAATTGTCGCAGAAATCGGACGTGCTGCAACGACTGTGGTGCCACCAATTGCGCCGGTCCAGACAATGTCGATTGAAACGGTACGTGCAATGGCGTCACGTCCAAATGATATGCCTGCATTGGGCAGAATGATTGGGGAATTTAATCATCCATTACGTGCCAGTGCAACGAATACTGTCTTGCCACACATTGCGCCGGGGCAGGGCGGTTTGGTTATCTTGGCGGACATTCCGGGTTCTGATGATGATGCAACAGGGAATATTCTATCAGGTGCATCTGGCGAATTAATGGACAAGATGTTGAACGCGATTGGTTTGTCGCGTGACAGTGTTTCTATTGTTCCGATATTGTTCTGGCGCACCCCTGGGGGACGCACGCCATCGCGTTCTGAATTGGATTTGGCGCGCCCATTCGTTGACAGGGCATTGGAATTGTTAAAACCGCGCGTTATTCTGACGCTGGGGACGTTACCTGCAACAGAAATAGCAGGTGTAAATCTGGGGCGCGCCCATGGCATTCCTGTGACAACAGATTCTGGGGTGACAATCATGCCGATATTCCATCCGAATTATCTGTTGTTAAAGCCTGCGGCAAAACGTGATGTTTGGAATGCGTTGCAAAATGTACAAAATATCTTGAAAAGTGCCGAATAATAGTCAATAATTCGCACATGTTTAATAAAGGAGCATACAATTAAACCTGTATTTAATCGTGATAATCGTCGCGACAATGGTCCGCGTATGAATGAAAAAATATTTGCCAAGTCAGTTCAGGTAATCAGTTCTGATGGCCAGAATTTGGGCGTTATGCCGACGTCTCAGGCATTGCAGATGGCAATGGACATGGATATGGATTTGGTTGAAATTAACGCCAATGGCGCAACACCAATCACCAAGATAATGGATTATGGCAAGTTCAAGTATGAACAGAAAAAGCGCGCATCAGAGGCACGAAAAAAACAAAAATCCATCGAAATGAAAGAAGTTTGGGTTAAACCTTTTATCGAAGAAAACGACCTGAATATCAAAATGAAAAAGGCTTTGGAATTTTTGGCCGAAGGTAACAAGGTAAAAATTTCTGTCATGACCAAGGGCAATAAAAAGGTTTTGGCACGTGGTAAAGATGCTGTTCCAGAATTGTTCGCCCGTATCTTAGAAATTATTGGTGATAATGGTAATCTGGAATCTAAATCTAAACCAGATGAACGAACAAAATCTATTATCGTTGCGCCTGTAAAATAAATAAAAAAACAGAATAAAAAAAACGCCCGTTTGGGCGTTTTTTTATTGTTCTGCATTCTTGCGTGTCTTTTTGCGGACATTGCTGTCTAATTCTTTTTTACGCAAACGAATTGTATCTGGTGTAACCTCTACCAATTCATCGTCCAAGATATAAGACAACGCTTCTTCCAACGATATGCGACGTGGTGGCGCCAAGAACAGTTTTTCATCGGCGGTCACCGAACGCATATTTGTTAATTCTTTACCTTTTACTGGGTTGACTTCCAAATCGTTTTCTTTGCTGTGTTCACCGATAATCATACCAGAATAAACTTCGGTCTGGGGGTCAACAAACAGTGTTCCGCGTGGTTGCAGGTTGAACAATGCGTATGTCGCAGTATTTCCTTTTTCCATCGATACCAGCACACCTGGTCGATATTGCTGAATTGGACCGCGGTATGTGTCGTATTTATCAAAGACACGGTTCATAATGCCTGTGCCACGTGTGTCTGTGCGGAATTCGGACAGATAGCCAATCAGTCCGCGTGATGGCGCAGAAAATACGATACGTGTTTTGCCGGCACCAGATGCCTTCATTTCTGTGATTGTTGCCTTGCGCTTGGTCATTTTTTCGATAACAACGCCACTAAATTCGTCATCAACGTCAATAACAACATCTTCGATTGGTTCTAACTTGTTGCCGTTTTCGTCTTCGTGCATAACAACACGTGGTCGTGACACAGATAATTCAAAGCCTTCACGACGCATTGTTTCGATTAAAATACCCAGTTGTAATTCCCCACGACCAGAAACCTCAAACGCTTCGTTATTTTCACTTTGTTCAACGCGCAGTGCGATATTTGTTTCTGCTTCTTTGAACAGGCGTTCACCAATCATGCGCGATGTTAATTTTTTACCTGATTTACCCGCCAATGGCGATGTGTTAACAAAGAATGTCATCGTCAGGGTTGGTGGGTCGATTGGCATTGCAGGAATTGGTTCTGTGACATCTGGTGCGCACAGTGTATCTGCCACTGTCGCCTTGGAAAATCCAGCAACAACCACAATGTCACCTGCAGACGCGCTGTCGCGTGAAACCTTTTCAACCCCACGGTGTTCAATAATCTTGGTGATTTTTGCATTTTCAATAAATTCGCCGTTGCGATTGATTGCCTTAACAGATTGCCCAACCTTTACAGTCCCAGATTCGATTTTTCCGGTCAGGATTCGACCAACGTATGGGTCTGCTTCCAGTGTTGTGGCCAGCATTGTAAATGGTGCGTCTAATTGACAGCGGCTGCCATTACAATCAGGTGCCGGGACATGATCGACAATTAATTGGAACAATGGCGTTAAATCTTTGCGTTCATCATTTAAATCGCGTACCGCCCAACCATCGCGTCCGACGGAATACAGATATGGGAAATCCAGTTGTGAATCAGTCGCGCCCAGTTTATCAAACAAATCAAATGTTTCGGATAAAACCTCATCAGGGCGCGCGTCTGCGCGGTCAACCTTGTTAATGCAAACAATTGGACGCAGCCCCAGTTTTAATGCCTTGGACAATACAAATTTCGTCTGGGGCAGGGGGCCTTCGGCACTGTCGACCAACAATACAACCCCGTCAACCATGGACAAAATACGTTCTACTTCGCCACCAAAGTCCGCGTGCCCCGGCGTATCAACAATATTGATTTTATAATCGCCCCATTGAATCGATGTTGGTTTTGCAGAAATTGTAATTCCGCGTTCGCGTTCGATATCACCGCTGTCCATAACACGTTCGTCAACGCGTTCGTTTTCGCGGAATGTTCCCGCCTGTTTCAGCATATTGTCAACCAGTGTTGTTTTTCCGTGGTCAACGTGCGCAATAATTGCAATGTTGCGAATTTTCATGATTTTTGCCCTAATTTTTTCGTTAAATCAGGCACAGGGTATACCCAAAAATATGAATTATCAAGATTTTTTATGCAAAATATTGACTTTTTAAAATTTTTGTCTATAATATAATGTGTAATTAATAACAGGAGGTTGAAATGATTGATTATGAAAAGACATTAAAGAGTTTTTTTGCAGAAATAATTAAGTATTTGGACGGTTTAGCAAAACGTGCGCCAGATGGAATTACTTATTCCAGGATTGATGCGGCACGTGACATTGTTGCAAAGATTAAGGATGACCCGTTTAAATATTCAGACTATAATGTTCGTGTACGTGAATCTATGGAAGCGTTACCAAGTGCGTTTATGCCAAATGACCATGACAATTCTATATTTTTATTGTATAACCGCGTTCTTGATTCCATGGGTAACTTAAAATCGCCTCATGATTATTGGCGTGAAGAAGCGCAACAGAAATTATTAAATTCTTTAAAAACAATAAAGTACAAAAATTCAAAAAATGTTTTAAAAGATTTATATTTCCCATTCATTTCTGCAAAAAAGTATGCGGTTAAAACAAATATAGAAACGACAAGATAAAAAAATCCCCTAAATTGGGGATTTTTATTATTCATAAAAACGGTTTGCAATTAATGCCTGCCGCCGATTTTTGTCCGTCCCCCCATCAGTGGTTTGTAATCCCCTTCGCTGGCGAAGGGGTGCCCGTCAGGGTGGGGTAGTGGCATTTTATATATTCTTCAATAGAAAATATAACCTTGTCGATATTGAGTTTTACATCATGGTCGTCAAAGTGTATAACGTGTAATCCCAACGATTCTAAATATGTATCACGTTTTTTGTCGTATATATATTTATTGTCGTGTGAATTTCCGTCAATTTCGATTACCAAATTTAATTTTGCACAATAAAAGTCAACGATGTAATTTCCAATAATTTTTTGTCGGTCAAAATCAAGACCGTTCACACGTTTGTTCTTTATTAAATTCCACAACAAAACTTCTGCCAAGGTAGAATTTTTACGCAAGTTTCGTGCGTTTGCCTGTAATGATTTATTTTTGGGCAATTTCATTTGATTTTTTTTACCACTACCCCGTCGCATTCGCGCCACCCCTTCGCTTAGCGAAGGGGATTATGCTTTCCACCGATTTTTGTCCGTCCCCCCATCAGTGACTGTAACTTCTTTGGAATATTAACAGACCCATCTGGGTTTTGATGGTTTTCAATCACTGGTACAATTGCGCGGGGCAGGGCGATACCCGTATTGTTCAGGGTCGCACAGAATTGCATGTTGCCCTCTTTATCGCGATAGCGTGTGTTTGTACGACGTGCCTGGAATTGACCAATGGATGAACAAGATCCTAATTCGCGATATCTACCTTCGCTGGGGAACCATGCCTCTACGTCGTGCATTTTTACCTTGTTAAATCCCATGTCGCCGGTACATGCCTGGATAACGCGATATGGTAATTCCAAGTCTTCCATAACTTCGCACAAATTGTTTAACAGATGTTCATGCATTTCGTCAGATTGTTCAGGTGTACAGTATATATATTGCTCAACCTTATTAAATTGATGTATACGAACGATTCCGCGTGTGTCGCGACCGGCGGCACCGGCTTCTTTGCGAAAGCATGGCGAATACCCTGCATATTTGATTGGCAAATCTTTTTCATTTAATACTTCATCGCTGTGCAGTGAATTTAAAATGATTTCTGCGGTACCGGCCAAACATCTGTCCGTATCGGTCAGCATAAATACATCATTATTCATAACAGCTGGATCAGAACCCATAAAATGTCCTGCGTTAAATATTGTTTGCGGTTTTGTGATAGATGGACAGTTTACAAACGTAAATCCCTTGGACATCAGTTTTTGCAAAACATATGTCTGTATGGCCAGTTCCAGTTCGGCCGCTTCGCCAAACAGTGCATATGTACGTGTGCCACAAATCGATGCGATTTTTTCCGGTCTATACCAATTGTTCATTTCCAGCAAATCCCACTGCGCACGTGGTGTAAAGTCAAATTCGCGCGGTGTGCCGATGCGACGAACCTCTACATTTTCACTGTCATCACGTCCAATTGGTGAATCTGCGCTGGGGATTTGTGGTACGCAGTGCAGCAAATCCGACAGTTTTTCTTCTTTGTCTGCCAATTCTGCCATGTCTGCGGCGATTTCATTTGCAATTTCCTTGGATTTCGCAATCAGTGGCGCCTTGTCCGTGGCGGTTGGGATTTCGCGTGTGATTTTATTTTTTTCTGCGGTTTTGCTTTGTGTGATTGTTTTCAGTTCACGCACACGTTTATCCAGATTAAGTATTTCATCTGTATTGTCTGCGATTCCTTTCAGTTCACATGCGCGTTTTACTGCGTCTGGGTTTTCACGAATAAATTTTATATCCAGCATTTTATATTCCCTTATATTTATATGATTATGCTTTATATTATAACTGTGCGATTAAATTCGCAATTAATAAAATTGAAAAAGTACACGATAAATTATTCCCCCAACGGGGACAAAGAACGACTAAAAAATGTAAAAATTACTTTCATTTCCCATGGATTATAAGCCAAGCCAAACAAAAATTCAATAAAATTAACGTGTGTCGATTTTGTTTGCGCTATTTTTTGCTTTGTGTTATGTTGGGCGCGAAATATAAATACAAAAAGGAAGGTATTGCTATGTATGATATTATCATTTTGGGATCTGGACCGGCGGGCCTGACGGCGGCATTGTATGCGGCGCGCGCGAACAAAAAGACGCTTGTCCTGGGCGGTGATAGATTGGGTGGCCAAACAGCAGGTATTGCAGTGCTTGAAAATTATCCTGGTTGGGCAGGCAGTGGTCTGGAACTGGCGCAATTTATGCAAAAGCAATGCGAAACATTCGGTGCAACGGTTAAATTTGTTTCGGCCAAGAATATTTCCGGCGATGCAGAAAATGGGTTTATTGTATCATGTGACGATGGCGCAGAATATTCGGCGCGCGCTGTTATTGTTGCCACAGGCGCATCGCCACGCAAACTGGAAATAGAAGGTGCGCGTGAATTTATGGGGCGGGGCGTCTCGTACTGTGCGACATGCGATGGATTCTTTTACAGTGGCAAGACCGTAATTGTTCTGGGCGGTGGAAATTCCGCACTAAACGATGCGTTGTATTTGGCGGACCTGGCCAAGACGGTAAAGATTGTGTATCGCAAATCAGAATTTTTCCGTGCCGAAGCGGTCTTGCGCGAACGTGTCGCGGCGCGTGAAAACATCGAATGCCTGTTTAATACGGATTTGGTTAAAATCGCCGCAAAGCCCGATTCCACAGATGGCGAATTAATTGTAACAACCACAGACGGCACAGATATGGTTGTTGATGGTGTATTCGTCGCCATCGGACACGAGGCAAATACAGACTTCCTGTCCGAAGATATAAAGCGTGATGCGCTGGGGCGTCTGGCGCCATCTGCAATGCCGGCGGGTATGTTTGTCGCAGGTGACGTTCATTCTGATATCAAGATGCAAATTGCAACCGCGGTTGGTACGGGATGTACGGCCGGCATGGACGCAATTGCGTATATAAATAAATTGCAGTAAAAAAATGCCCCAATTTGGGGCGTTTTTTATTTTATCTCTAACATTAATCCGCAATGGTCTGTGGGTTTTTCTGCCAATCGTGGTTCCATGTCAATTTCGCAATTTTTTATCATTGTCGCAGCGGTTTTATTGCACAGGAAATAATCCAACCGCAGCCCTTGTTTATTACCAACCGTATCGCGCCCACGATATCCATACCATGTATAGTCGATTTCGTCTGGATGCAGTGTGCGCCATGCATCAACCCATCCGGCATTCAGCCACCTGTTCATAATTTCGCGTGCCGCCGGTGCAGAAATCGCAATGCCTTCATAATTTTTTGGTTTCCAGATATCACGGTCTTCGATTGCAACATTGTAATCGCCGCCGATAATTACCGGTTCTGGCGAATCAATGTATTGTGCAATATAATCTGTAAATGCGCGCATCCATTCCAATTTGTATGGAAATTTGGGTGATTGAACGGTGTCACCATTTGGCATATACACGTTAATCAGGCGCACATGCCCATCAACCACACATTCCAAGAAACGCGCATTTGGGTCTGCATAATTTGGCATTCCGATAATGGTGTCTTCAATAGAATATTTTGAAAATACTGCAACGCCGTTCCAGCTTTTTTGTCCGTACACCTTTATATTGTACCCAAATTCGTCAAACAGCATATATGGAAAGTTTGCCGTCTCTACCTTTAATTCTTGAACCATAATTACGTCATATTCGCCAGACCGCAATATGTCCATAAAGCTTTCGATATGTGCGCGTATAGAATTGATATTTAATGTCATAATTTTCATAATTGCTTTCCTTTTTTTCATGAGTATAATAGTCACTGTCCAATATAAAAACAACAAGGAATTTTATAACATGAATATGTATCAGTTACTGGAACGTACTGCACAGACATGGCCAGATAATTTATATCTGGTTCGCGAAAACGTTTCATACAAAGACTTTATTGGTTTGGTAAAGGCACGCGCAACATCATTGCATGCGGCCGGTGTTAAAAAAGGCGATATTGTTGGTGTTTTGTCGCACAATATCCCAGAATTTCCAATTACCATGTTTGCAATATGGTATTTAGGCGGAACTGTATTGCTGTTGGATACAAATTTGACACCATATGAATATGACAATATGACAACGACGGCGGACTGTCATATGGTTTGCGCAGAAAAATCATTTTTCTATAAAACCAGCAAATTTAAATTTTACGACATTACCAAGAAAGATGGCAAGGCAGACCCAGAATTATTGCCTGCACCAACAGAATCATTGGATGTTGCAACAATGTCATTTACATCTGGTTCAACCGGTACGCCAAAGGTTGTGCCTTTAACGCACTTTAACTTGGTTGAATGTGCGAATTCGCTGGAAGATATGGCAGAATGGATTCGTCCTGGCGATTTCTTGTACGGTTTCTTGCCAATGTATCACGTATTTGGTTTTGCTGTCGAAATTTTGGCGACACTGCATTACGGTGCCGGTGTTCTGTTGCAGCCAACGGTTAATCCAAAAGAAATTATGGCAGACTTCAAGAAATATCGTCCGCAAATTATTCCGGCTGTTCCACGCCTGTGGGAAGTGTTCCGTAACAAAATCATTGATAATGTAAAGTCGCAAAAGAAATGGTGGCTGGTGTCATTCATTTTAAAATACGGCAAGACATTGGAAAAAATCGGTTTGGGCGCCCTGGTACGCAAGGTGCAAAAACCAATCTTGGACGTTTTCGGTGGTCGTGCGCGTCTGTTGATTGCGGGTGGTGCCGCCACTAAGCCAGAGGTGGAAACATTCTATGAACGTTTGGGGCTGACATTTATTCAGGGTTATGGTTTGACAGAAACGGTTGGACCAATCTGTATTTCAAAGCCAACAAAAAAACGTTTCCCATTCGCATTTGGTGGTCCAACATCAAACAACGAATGTGAAATCCGCGATAAAAACGAAGATGGCGTTGGTGTCTTGTGGCTGCGTGGTCACCAGGTGTTCGGTGGATATCTGAATAACGATGCGGCCAACAGCGAAATCTTTGACGAACGTGGTTTCTTTAATACAGGCGACATGGTTTCGATGGATAAAAACGGCGAATTGCATTTCGCAGGTCGCAAAAAACAAGTCATCGTTTTGGACAGTGGTAAAAACGTTTACCCAGATGAACTAGAAGGCTTATTTATCACAATCCCTGGTGTCAAAAACGTTGCTGTGTTTGAACATCGGGTCAAAGACAAAACTGTCACATATGGTGTGTTCAGCGTTGAACCAACGATGACAATGGAAAAATTATCTGCGGAAATTGCCGCGGCAAATAAAAAGGTTGCCAGTTATAAATGGGTGACACACTTTGCCATGACAACCGAAGATTTGCCATCAACCAGCACGCAAAAGGTTAAACACCACGTCGTGCGTCAGAATCTGATTGATGGTAAATATCCAGACAGACACGAATAAAAAACACCGCCCATTTGGGCGGTTTTTTATTGCAATTTTTCGTTCTGTCTTGTACCGTAGATTTACAATTACAAGGGGAACATAATGGACGAAAAAAAGTTATCTTTCGAAGACGCGTACAAGCAATTAATGGAACTGGTAAAAAAAATGGAATCTGGCGAATTACCATTGGCTGATTCTGTTGCAGCATATGAACAGGGGATTAAATTAAAGGCATACTGTGAACAATTGCTAAAAGAAGCCGAATTAAAAATTGAAACGTTAAAAGTTAGTGCATAATTTTATCGTATAAAAAATGGATTTATCGTGGCAGACAAAGGCAAATTAACCCCGGTAATGCAACAATACGTAGACATGAAGTCTGAAAATCCAGACGCATTGTTGATGTTTCGATTGGGGGACTTTTATGAATCTTTTTTCGAAGATGCAAAAACAATCAGTGCCACTTTGGGGTTGGTTCTGACCGCGCGTGGCACCGACGGCAATGGTGATGCGATTCCGATGTGTGGAATTCCGTGGCATGCGTCTGATAATTATTTTGGTCGCTTGGTCCGTGCCGGATACAAGGTTGCGTTGGTCGAACAAATGGAAACCCCCGCCCAGGCCAAGGCCCGTGGGCATAAGTTTATTGAGCGCAAGGTTGTTCGTGTTTTAACGCCCGGTACACTAACAGATGAAAATTTATTAACGCCGACGCATTCGAACTTTTTGGTTGCGATTGTGCCGATTGGTGGCGGCAATTATGATATTGCCGGTTGTGATATTTCCACAGGTGAATTTTTTGTCGGTCAAACATCAGACGTAATGGATGACCTGGTTCGCATTACCCCGGCAGAGGTTATATTCCCATTTTCGCGCGCCGAAGAAAAATCAATTATGCAATTGCGTGGCGCATTTAAATCAACGCCTGTGTACGAAAAATTATATCAGCGCACAGATATTGACATGGTCGTATCGCGTGTATTTGGTGGTGCGGTTGATGCGAACACGGTCGCAAAAAATTCTGACAGTGCAATTTGTCTGCTTGCAGGCTATTTATTTAATACCCAGCGTGATGCCACGATAACGTTCCGTGCGCCATATACATTCAAATCAGGTCATCAGTTATTGATTGATTCTGCCACTTGGAAAAGTCTGGAAATAGATAATCCAATAAACGATGGCGGTGCATGTTTGATTGATGTCTTGGATAAAACCCAGACATCTGCCGGCGCACGAAAATTGCGTGCGTATTTGCGTAATTTGTCCGCCGATATTAACGAGATTGTTTCCCGTCAGCAACACGTATCGCATTTTGTCTTGAATCCAGATGTGACGGCGTCTGTATCAAATGTATTGTCATCTGTGCCGGATGTCGGACGTTGTCTGTCGCGTTTGTTGGCGGGGCGTGGTACGCCACGTGATTTGCGTCATATATCTGAATTTATCAGTATTTTGCCACGCGCCCAGATGTTGGCATCGCGTCTTGATGCTGGCTTTGCAGACCGATTTGAAAAAATAAATGTTCATGGTGCGTTTGGTATACGCCTAATGCGCGCCCTGGCGGATGAATTGCCAACGTTCTTTCGTGATGGCGGTGTGATACGTGACGGTTTTGATGTTGCGCTGGATAATATGCGCGGTTTATCACATGGCGCGCGTGAAACAATCGCCGCGTTGCAGTCAGAATATGTCGCGCAAACAGGCGTAAATACACTAAAAATAAAATACAACAATATTCTGGGCTATTTTATAGAGGTGCCATCCGCCCGTGCCGACGTTTTGATGGCGCCTGAATCTGGATTTATCCATCGTCAAACAATGGCTGGCAATATGCGCTTTACAACATCGCGTCTGATTGATTTAGACAATGATGTTCGCAACGCCGCGGACAAGGCCACCGCGATAGAGGCAGAGATTATAGAATCCTTTATCGCCCAAATCCGTGAAATTGCAGATGATTTATTATCAACGGCTGATTTGTTGGCGGATGTTGATGTTTGGATATCGTTGGCATCTGTTGCAGATACATATTCATGGGTTCGCCCAACCATGACCGACGATTGCGCATTTGATGTTGCAGGCGGCCGTCATCCTGTGATTGAATCTGTATTGCGTACACGTGGTGATAATTTCGTAAAAAACGATTGTAATCTGAACGCACATGCCATTGCATTGTTGACCGGTCCGAACATGGCTGGTAAATCAACATACTTGCGTCAGAATGCGATAATTGTCGTGTTGGCGCACCTGGGGTCATTTGTCCCGGCACAAAGTGCGACGATTGGTGTTTGCGACCAATTATTCAGTCGCGTTGGTGCATCAGATAATCTGGCGGCAGGTCAGTCAACCTTTATGGTTGAAATGAGCGAGACTGCCAACATCTTAAATCGTGCGACAAACCGTTCGTTTATAATTTTTGATGAAATTGGGCGTGGCACTGCAACATATGACGGTATGGCAATTGCCCAGGCGGTATTGGAATACCTGGATGAATTACAGCCACGTACACTATTTGCAACCCATTATCATGAATTAACGCGTCTGGTTTTATCTGGCAATCTGCATCATGTTTCATGCCTGACGATTGATGTCCGTGAACATAATAATGAAATTGTGTTTATGCACAAGATTGTATCTGGTGTCGCCAATCGTTCGTACGGTATACACGTTGCAAAAATGGCGGGCATGCCGTCATCTGTTGTTGCGCGTGCAGAATGTGTATTAAGTGCGCTGGAATCGAACGAACCTGTGATGCCATCGCAAGATTGCGCGCCAAAACCGATGCCGGCACGTAAAAAGTCATCTGTTTCGGATGGTGTACCGCAACCACAATTAAATTTATTCGGATAAGAAAGGTAAATATTATGATTGTTAAACCAATTTATGTTTTTGAAGCAAACGCGTACAATATTGTTCGTCGTGAATTTCCAGACGGCAAGTCTTTATATAAATTTATTAAGTCCTTTGATTTTACCAAGACATATGATGAAAACGGCAACCCGATTGGTAATAATTACAGTTGTGAAACAAAGCGTTTTCGTCTGGGGCATCGTTTATCTTTTTCGATTGATGGATATGATGTAAAATCCGATATTGTGTGGGGGCCTGAATTTTATGTTGGGCGTTCTGCGTCTGTCTTGCCCCAGCCTGGTGGTCGACCAGCGTTGGAAATAGATGCGCCAAAGGCAGCGACGGTGTTTGATAACACTTATTATCAAAAATTGATAAAATACAATTATTCTGCCCAGGACAAGGTTTTTGATACCAAAACAATGCGCCAGGTTTACCCAATTGTGCGCTGTCGCGAATCTGATTTTATACGCTTTGTTCGTAAAGTTACTGCAAAAAAATATAAAATAGAAAAAATAAAATAATGACATCGGGTTGGATTATCTTAGACAAAGATTCTGGACTGTTCTCACGAACCGCGGGTGGGCGCATTGCACGAATGTTGGGAACAAAAAAGTTCGGGCATATTGGCACATTGGACCCGATGGCAACGGGTGTGTTGCCAATTGCAATTGGTGACGCAACCAAGATGATTCCATTTGTCGAAGAACACAACCCGTCAATCAAAGAATATTTATTTTCGTGTCAGTTTGGTTTTGAAACAGATACGCTTGACGTCACAGGTCACGAAGTTGCGCGCAACAATGTTATTCCAACGCAATCCGATGTTTTGTCGGTGTTGCCAAAATTTATTGGAAAGATAATGCAGACGCCCCCAATTTATTCTGCGGTACATGTCGATGGGTTGCGTGCATATGATGCTGCGCGTCGGGGCAGGGCGATTGATATTCCACCACGTCCGGTTGAAATTTATGAACTGGAATTTTTAGGCATACATGGAAAATCGTGGCATTTTCGTATGCGCTGTTCAACGGGTACCTATGTACGCAGCATTGCGCGCGATATTGCAAAAATGTGTGGTGCATTTGCAACGGTTGACATGATACGTCGGACGCTGGCGAATGGTTTTGAGATAAAAAATGCCGTAAAACTTGATTTTTTGGAAAATCTGTTTAATAATAGTGGCGATTTTGGGGATAACCTAAAACCGATTGATTTTGGGCTGGGGGACATTCCGGTTCTAAATCTTGTCGATAAAGACGCTGATTTCTATCGAAATGGCGGCTTTATTGGGGTCGATGCAATTGATGGTTTGTATCGCATTTATAACGATGATGTGTTCATTGGTATTGGTGCGGTCTGTGACGGTCTGTTGCGTCCAAAACGAACAATTTAAGAAACAAAGGAAAATGTAATGTCCATTACAAAGGCAAAAAAGTCTGAATTGATTCAGGCGTATAAATCATCTGAAAAAGATAATGGTGGTTCTGTTGAATCCCAGGTTGCAGTTCTGACAGAACGTATTCGCAACTTAACAGAACATATGAAGGCGAATCACAAAGACAACCATTCAAAACGTGGTTTGTTGTTGATGGTAAACCGTCGTAAAAAATTGTTGGCCTATATCAAGAAACGTAATCCAGAAGATTACGAAGCCTTGATTAAGAAATTGGGTCTGCGTAAATAAAAAATCCCCCGTTTGGGGGATTCTTTTTTAAATAACGTTATCGAAATCGTTATAACAGTCCATTATTTTGCATAATTCCATAAAGTGATAAATTGGTATGGCGACAGTTGCGTTTTCATACGCTTCAATAAATTCAGATGTTGTGTTCAATGATTTCGCCAGTTCTGCCTGTGAAATATTTTTGCTGGTGCGAATGTCACGAATCTTTTGACCAATTTTTGTATAAAAATCTTGTTCGCCATTGGTAATTATAAATTCGTCTTGTAATTTTATTTTATCAATTGTCATGTGCCGTCCCTTTTATTTCTTATAAATATGGTTAAATACATAAAAGGCGTAGGATTTTAAGCCTTTGATTGGGATTATACATATTCGTAATTGAATTTGAACAAGATAGTTTTCCTATTATTTTTTTGCATTATTCAATCGCAATTGTCCGCATGCAGAACCAATATCTGTGCCACGTTCCCGGCGAATACGTGTATGAATTCCGTTTTTTATCAGTGTATCTTGAAATCTGTGTACTGCATTCCCAGATGGTGATGCAAAGTCGCGTTCATCAACCGCATTCCATGGTATCAGATTTACCATACAGTTTTTACCTTTTAACAATTCGGACAGCTTTTCTGCAAATTCTGGGGTTGCGTTATACAAAACAGTTTCGCCATTTTCGTCGCGTTTGCCCAACAGTATATATTCAATCATTAATTGTCTGTTATGATTGTCTGTAAAACGCCACGCCGCATCTAAAACATCATTTAATTTATATTTGTTGTTTATCGGCATGATTTGGCTGCGCAGTTCATCTGTTGGTGCGTGCAGTGAAATCGCCAAATTAATTGGTCTGCCCCATTCAATCAGTCTGTCAATGCCCGGGACAATTCCGCATGTTGATACAGTTATCCTGCGCCACCCAATTCCCATATCTGAATTTGCGCGTTCAATAAAGTTAATAACATTTTCTGTATTTTGCAGTGGTTCGCCCGTCCCCATAATCACGATATGTGACACATCGCCATTGTTTGCGTCACCATTTGGTCGAATTGGTTTGTCTGCAAATTTATCGCCACGCAGTTCCCATTGCGCCACCAGTATTTGTGCAAATATTTCATTTGTGGTCAGATTCCTTTTTAGCCCTAACAGCGTGCTGGCACAGAATTTGCAACCCATCGCACAACCTGCCTGGGAACTGACACAAACGCTGTTGCCGTACGTTGTGCGCATTAATACACATTCAATTTGTTCCCCGTCGTGCAGGCCCAATAAAAACTTGGTCGTTTCGCCGTCCAATGATTCTAATTTTTTTATAATTTTTACAGGCAGTGTTTGTGCCACATCGTCTAAATCACGACGCAGTTTTTCCGGAATATTTTTCATGGACATAAAATCTGGCGCGCCACGATTTAACCATTCGCGAATTTGTTTTGCACGAAATTTTGGTTGTCCCATATCTGTGATAAATTTTTCCAGTTCTGGGTCTGTAAAATTAAAAAGAATTGTTTTTTGTGTCATAATTTATATCTGTCATCATTGATTACAATAACTGCCTTGCGACGCAGTTGTTTTAATTGTTGGTCTGCCTGGAACATCGCCTGTTTGTACTGTGCATTTTGCTTAATCATATCATCCAAGTTTTTGTATTCGTCTGTCTTTTTTGTGCTGCACACCAGTAATACAGAATCGTCCGCGCGCTTTGACCATGTCAGCATCGGCAGCGTTGCAACGCGTTCGCGAATGTCGGCAGACAGTTCATATTGTTTTGCTGTAAATTTTTGTGGGATTCCCCCCAGTGCCTCTGCCATTTTGATTGCGCCGTCACATGATTTTGGCTTGGTCAATTTTTCTGCAATGTCTGCCGGAATATCTGTCAGACGAATAATTGTCATTTCGATTGGCAGTCCATGTTCGCGTGCCAGATTTGCCTTTTCATTTGCGATATCTTCTTTTGATGTTGATATTGTTGGCATAACTGTTCGCGCAACAATGATTTGCCATGCGATTTCCGCGCGCAGTGCATTTTTTGCCATTGCTTTTTCAGACGCGCTAAGTTCGCCCAGGTTTAATTTTTTTAATTCCTTGTCGACGATATCGTCTTCGGGTACGGCGTTAAAGTTACCTGCATATTTTATTTTTATATCGTCATCGATAATGTTTTGCAACGCAACACGACGATTGTCTGTGGATGTTTTGCCTTGTTTCGCCATTAATTGTGTACGCACGGTGATGTCTGTATCTGTGATTGGCGTGCCATTAACAGTTGCGACAACCTGGGCGGCAATTGCCGGTGCGGTTAACAATGTCGACATTAACATAGCAATGTTTAATATTTTCATCTCTCTTTCCTTGCGTTTTAATATTGTTGTCCGTTAATAGCCATGCCGAATCTAAACTGGAAAGTTGTTGTTCCGACATAGTCTTCTTTGATGGCGTTGTCGCGTCTGTATTCCACAGACAGGTAATAGCACGGATGATTGTAAAAGAATCCGCCAGTGTGTCTTTGGAATTCGCCAACTTCGATATTGTAAATCGCACTCCACCGCATGGACCACCGTTCGGTCAGTTTTAACCCCGCGCCAATAACCGCCTCGTTCAAATCTGTGTTTTCTGTTAATTCAGCACTAAGGTGTTGCGACCATATATGACCAATGTTAAAGAAGTTTTGTGCCGTTCCCAAATTGATTGTATTCTCCATATGTCGCAGTGCCAAATCATCTTGATTTAATCTGAAACGTGACGCAAACCCCAACCATTTCATGTTGTTATAACTGACGCGCCCAACATAGTCAGAAAGTCCATTGTGGAAACCGCTGTTCAAATCAATCGCCGGCCTTTCTGTAAAGTCATATGATTGTCCCAAAAATACTTCGACCGTATGTCCATCATTATTAAACGCAGCCCAGCGCACGCCATAATCTGCATACGTGCCGTTTTCCCACAAATCCAACCCTGAAAAACGGTTGTTTGAAAACAGTGTTGAATCCGTCAAAATTGTTCCAGCAGAATCGTTGTTTAACGCAAATTCTTCGGCGTCCATTTTACGCATAACGGTCAGTCTTGCGCGTGGTTCGATTATCTGTGTCCAATTGCTTGTCGGCTTAAACAGTGGCAATCCCCATTCCACATACCCACTGGGCAAGAATCGATTTTTAAACCCAGAAAATACATCGCCATCAACCATTTCTGTATTGTTAAAATGATATACGTCATATCGTGCAGATACGCTGGCGGTCAGTCTGTTTCCACCCCACAACGTCCATGGTGTTGTCAATCGTGCGTCCCCAATCAGTCGTTGTGCCGATGTTCCGTCCCCTGAAATCCCCAGTACGTCCGCACCAAATGTCGCATATGTTTCACCGAACAGTGGTGCCGTTTGATGTACGGCGCGAATGTTTGGTAAAATATCACCATCTGGTGCAGAATACAATCCGGTACTGTCGCGCAGTTCTTGGAATATATGCGCGTCTGCAACGACATAACTGCTTTGCCCAAATACTTCCAATTTTGCCCCAGAATCCAAATACGGCTGATCGCCATAGAATCCATATTTCTGCAAATATGTTTTATCAGATGTGCGTTCCAAGAATATTGTTGCGCGCGCATATTCGCCCAAATCAATAACGTCATCGTTAAAGATATGCCATCTGTTTTCACCGGCCTTGTTTCGTGTGAACGACCCTTCGGTTCTGTATTCAGAATGGTCGGCATTCAGTCGGTGTTCCAATTGAAACAGTGGGTTTTCCTGGGTCAGATACGACAACGTAAACGTCATATCATGTGTATCAGATATTGAAATATACAGCGGTATATTTATCTGGGTTCCCATTTTATTTGTCGACTGAAAATCTGGCATCAACAGACCGGTTTTATACTTAACCCCCGGGTCCGGCATTTCAAAATAAGGTAACCATAACACCGGTATGTCATACGTCCGCAACACGGGGCTGTAAAATTTCAGCATACGTGTATCCATATCGTGGATAATTTTGTATGTTGTAATCTTCCATGCATCTCCGTATGCATCACAGTCATCACATGCGGTAAATGTTGCGTGTCTTGCGATGGTCAGGTCGCCCTTGCGCGTTATATTATCAGATTCAACATACACATGATTCCCCAGCCACATTTTTATATCTTCGCCGGCCAGTTCGTCGCCCTGTTGCGTTATATATGAATCCCCCAGTGTTAATCGCTGTCCAGACTCATTAATAATTTCTGTATCGCCAACAGTTTTGATTGTTTCAGACTTTACATCGTATTCGATTCTTTGTGCGGTGATTGTGCGTGGTTCGTCCAGGTTCAACGCCCCATGCGCCGTCACAGACGCCAATATTGCCGGAAAAATCACGCAAATTTTTTTCATTTCTTTGCCAAGATTAAATAAATTCCCACCAAAACGCAACCCAAACCAATGGTCAGTAATCCGAATTCAGTCAAACTGCCAATCATATTAGACGCGGACATATATATCGCCATCAGGCCTGCCATTGCGCCAACTGCGAACATTGGTGCAAAACTGGCGCGTCTGCGCAACAGCGACGACCGCAACAGTATTGTCGCACACAGCAACGCCAGGATTAAATTCATAACCGGACTTAGAAACCGGTTGCACAGTTCCGTCAGAATCATTTTGTGCTGTTTTTTTGTTTCTGCGTCGAACGCGATTTTTATCAGTTCGTCTGTTGGAATGCGTCGCACACGGAACGAACTGTTGTTGTCCTTGTCGATAACGTTCAGGTCCATATCAAATGTTTCGAACGTGCCGGTTATCATTCTGTCGCCTTGGGATTGTAACGACCCATTTGTCATCACCAGTGATAATCCACGTACGGTTGATACTAATTTACCTTTTTCTGCAAAGATTGTATTGGGTCTTTCTTTGTCGCGCATATCAGACAGCATGACCTGACTTAAATCATGCCCAGACACCTTGTCGACATAGACGACCATACCTTCGGTAATTGTTGTAAACGCACTTTCATGCAGTTTCATATGCGCCATACCATATTGCAGATTCCATTGCGTGTCGTAAAACATACTTTGTGTTTTTGGCACAATCCATATGTTTAACACCAGGTTTAGTATCATCAATATCGCGCCCAGTTTTATTGCCGGTCTTGCAATTTGCTTTGGCGACAGACCAGACGCCGCCATAACGGTCACTTCGTTATCGCCAATCATTTTGTTATAAACAAATATTACGGCGATAAAGCAAACAAACGGCACAATAATAGACGCAATAAACGGAATCATCAGCGCAGTCAGTCCCAAAAAATCACCTAAATCAATGCCGTACTTTATCAAGAACTTCATCATAGACATGATTTGCATCATCCATGCCAGCCCTGTCAGTATCAGCATCAGCATCACAAAAATTGCGACCAACTGTTTTGAAAAATATCTATTTAGGATTTTCATACTCTGCAGTATAAAATATAACTTTGTCATTTTCAAACTATTATTAAATGTGAAAAAAATAAAAAAAGACTGCTGTTTGTACTTGGCGAAGTTGAAAAAACATGTTATAATAAATACAAAAAATATGGAGTCAGGGAATGTCTTTTCTGAAAAATACAGTTAGTTTATTGGCGGTAATCAGCGTGATTCCCACGGCGTATGCTGTGACGGCGCGTGTTGGTATGGTGTCGACTGGTGGTGCGGCGGTGACTGCGACGGGGCGTCGTATGCCGACGATGACGGCATATCTTGGTGCGTCGAACGCTGGGACGACTGGCGGTACAACGACTGGTTCTACTACGTCGTCTGCGCTGTTGGCGAATGCCGAATGTATTGATGCCTATACTGGCTGTATCAAGGGGGCAGATGCCTGCGGTCCAAACTTCGAAGAATGTACGACCAAGGTTTTATTCCACGGTAAAATGCCCCAGTGTATCAGTACATTGGGTCAGTGTGCGTCTGCTGGCGTGTCCAGTCTGTTTGGTACATCGAACATTTCTGCTTTGTCAAACGTGGCATCAAAAAACACTTATGGCGAAGTGACTGATTACACATACCCCACAGATGGCAGTGTCCTGGGCCAGATGATTACCGCGGCGGCGATTGAAAATAAGTATGATACGTCGTCTTGTGTTCGTCGCTTTACATCATGTTTAAAGAAAGACAGTGTCTGTGGCGAAGATTTTGAATTATGTACAACAAATACCGAATTTCGTAAACAGCGTGTATTTTGTGATTCAACACTTGCGCGTTGTCAGTCTGATGGTTTAATTGAATTGTTGGGTTCCGCAAACATGACCGCAATGCCAACCGCGTCCAGTCGTATCGGTGAAATGATTGCAGAGGGTGCGGCCCTGGCGGCAACAAACGCGGTATCCACATGTTACAAGGTTGCAGACCAGTGTATTTTGAACGCATGTTCTGCAAACCCATACAGATGTTATGAAAATGCCAGCCAGTCAACTGTTGATCTGGTTGAAAGTATTTCGACCGGTATTGCGCCTGCTGTGACGGCGGATGCAACGGCTGTCTTGACCAAGTCATCAATTTCCGGCTATATCAAAAACGCGTGCTTGGACACAATCGGTGCGAACAAATATTGTTATGCAACCTTTATTGGCGAAGGGCAAATGCCAACCGCATCCCAATTGCGTGACGAAGATAATCAGGAAGAAGTTTATGACCTGGCATACGGCGCACGTATGAATTCAGGGATGAAGGCAAAGCTGACAGACCTGATTAACAAATTTGATACCAAGGCCAAGGAAAAATGTATCGACGCCATATCACAATGTGCAATGCGTTCATGTGGTGGCGGTTCTGGTGCGGCATGTTATTCTGTCGTATATGGTGGCAATGAAAAATCAATCAACGGTTCTGCAACACGCGGTGAAATCAAGACAGCGTGTCAGTCTGTTGTAAATTCTGACCCATATTGTAAATATGCGGCACAAAACCCGAATGCAACTGGTTCATACACCTATACCTTTAACCAGGCGGACGCATTTGACACGCTATTCCCAGAATATGACGATGGCGCAGAAAGCGACCCAATCGGTGTTGTTGCGTCATTGAATGCGAAATTGTCGACCAGTTATAATACCGCGGCAATTGCCCAAATGAAAAAGCGTTGTCAATCTGTTGCAACATCTTGTGTAAAATCCATGTGCGGTACAGATTATGTAAATTGCTATCGCAATCGTACAGATGTTCAGTCTTCTTTGACCGACACCGGCAACACGCAATTTGATAAATCAATGAACAAGGTTGGTGGTGTTCTGGATTATACAATCGTATTGGGTATGTGTATCGATACGGTTAAAAACGCCGATGTTTGTGAAGAACACTTAAAGATAGAAGAGGTTAAATATAACCTGGCGAACAAGGATAACGGTGCAAATTCATGGGGTGGCGCATCTGATGTTCGTTCTGGTTGGTTGGATGCCGGGTCTGCAAAATCTGTGACTGGTACAGGCGAAATTTATGCAACGGATGAAAACGGAAACAAATTGTGTACAAATGCGGCGGGTGTTCAGGGTATCTGTGATACTGTTGACGCGTCTGGCGCGGTATACAGCCAACCTGTTGTAATCGGTTATGATACATATGTCCAGACCCAGGCGGCACGCTCCCTGTTCAAGGACCTGATTTATGATTTGGAAATTGAGGCCCAGGCAAAATATAACGCCAAACTGACCAAGCAACAGAATATGTGCTTGTCATACAACCAGGGTGGTGTTATAGGGAACAAAGACAACGGTTCTGCATACATGTGGGTAAAACTGAAATCGAACAAGGTTCCAAATTCATACGCGGTATCTGGTCTGAAACCAAACCAATTCGCGGCCAGTAATGATCTGTACGGTTCGTTCTGCCGTATCCGCGTGACATTGCATTCCGAAGATAGGGATATCCAAGAAGCAATTGCCAAGGGTGCAGATTGGTCAACGGCATACTTTGCCGCCGGTGACCCATACACATGTGGTTCCTGGATACCACAGGCAAAATTAGACGAAATCGCGGAAATTGTGGGCAAGCGTGCCTATGATGCCAAGGCTGATTCCCAGTTTGATTTGCGTCCATGGACAACGGTTTTGGGCGCGCTTGGTGGTGGTGTTGGTGGTGCATACCTGGGCAAGGGTATCAGCGACGGTTCCATCTTTGGCGGCCTGACCGGGAATAAAAAGGCAGAAGAAGAGGATTTTGATAAGCTACAAAAAAACTGTAAAAGCTATGCAGATGCTGCTATCGCAGAAGTAAACAAAGATTCTCCAGATTGGAGTACGTTGAAAACGTATTCGGATAAATTGGAAGACATCGCAGAAAAGTTAGACATTGTTTATTCAGCGCCGGTTAGTTCAAGTTCCATAAAGCTTGCTCAACAGTATAGAACATGCGAGAAAACAGGCGGTGCCACCACGGAAACCACGGAAACCTGTAGTTCATTAGGTGCAGGTTGGAGTGAAAAAGTCGGGTCGGCTAAATATAAGTGTTCTGATAGTGGGGACTCAGTAAGCGAAGGTACATATTGTAAAGGTGGTAGTTCTATTGACAAAGATAGAGTAGTAAATGACTTTAAAACCATTAAGAACAATTGTGATATGGCTGTGGAATCTGATATTGCTGATGCTCAGAAAAAGAAAATACGTACTGCATCTGGTATCGGTGCGGCGGCAGGTGCGTTGGGTGGTGGTATCTTGGCATATTCGATAACCGACACCATCATGGACAAGGCACGTGACGATGCATCACGCGCAGCCATCGCAGAATTTATGGAAAATGTTGGTTCCAAGATTCATTGCTATATCGGCGGGGAAGAGGCCGGCACATTCGGCGAAACCGTCGTCACCAGCATGGAATAATTCACACCGATGTTGAATTATCTAACCAAAAAAAACGGGAATTATTTCCCGTTTTTTTTTAGGTTAATTCTTTATGAAGTTCCCCTCCTGTGGAGGGGTGGTGCAAAGCACCGGGGTGGGTTAAAGTCCCCCCACCTTTGTCACTCCTGCGCAGGCAGGAATAGGGTCTATAAAATTTACCAAAACAAAATACGACAGCATTTTGTCACCCCAACGGTACCCTGCGGAATGAAAGAGTTTTTATTTCCAGAAAGCAAAAAGTTCCCCTCCGATGGGGACACCACACTGCGTTGTCATTGCGAGCCAAGCGACCGCGCAGGCGTGGCAATCCAGTCTGATGTATTCCTTTTTGATTCTATTTATTGGATTGCCACGGTCGTTACACTCCCTCGCAATGACAAGGTTTCTAATTTTCCAGAAACCTAATCTCCATACCAAAACAAAATATGCAATATTTTGTCATTCCTGCTTCGGGTTCCACAAAAATTGAAAAATTTTGTGGGTGATACCAGGCAGGAATAGGGCCTTTTAAATTTTCTAGGAAACTAAATATCGGATTAAAAACTTTATTCTGTTCCCTCTATTGGATTATCAACTGCCTGATCTTGGTATTTTAGCACAGGAAGGCTGTTTCCATTCGTTATAAATTGAATCAAAGTAATCGGTTGTTCGCCATTGTCATTCTGCGTCACAGTACATGTGTTTGTTTTTGCGTCAAACTTCCCAGCCTCACTGTTACATGCAGTTAGTAAACTGTTATCAACACATGCAGCTTCTGCATCCTTGGTGCATTTATTATTGTCCTTGTCCCATATGCATACACCTGTCTTTGTGGAACCACCGTTCGCCTGGCAATATACATATTTTGCCTCGCATGCTGTTCGGGTCATAGCCGTTGCGCAAATACCAATGATATCATTTGTGCTATAAACCACATTAGTGTTTGGAAGTATAACCCCACCATTCATAGCGCACCGCCCATTAATCATTTGGAACGGTTGTGGGCATACACAGGTACCGGCACTGTTACGTTCTGCCTGTGTTGGGCATTTTGCAACGCATGCCCCACCCCAGATTTCATACCCATCGATACATTTACAATGTGAATTTACATAACTATCGGTGCCCGCCGTGCCAGGGGCTGTAACATATGTTGAATTTGCCGGGCATAATAACGACTGATAGAACATGTCGGATACTGCCTCTATATAATCATCTGGGGTTGACGGGCATTCGCTATTTCCCCCGTCACAGTCGTTAAACACTGCATATGCGCATGTCAGTGCGACATTGCGACATGCACCACGCATAACGCCATAAATACTGCCTGCACTGGCAGATGCATCCCATGAATTAACCTGGGATACCTGTTGATTATAACAGTTTGCAACATCAACCATGCATTTCGACGCATATTCGGAAATGATTTTAGATTGCGCCGAACGAATGTTTGTCATTGCGCGTTGAACATAATTAACAACAATGTCGTTAAAACTTTTATAATTTTCGTTTGAATCATATGTATAACGCTGGCACTTGTCCAAGACCGCACGACACAGACCTTCGTCTGTCACCTTTTGTTTCGTGCCAATCTTGGTTAATAAATATTTTGCAACGCATGACCCATCATTTCCGCCGGTTTTGCCATCCCCTGCAGCATTATTGCAACTATCTTCTGTTATAGATTGATATTCGTATGCATTGGTCAGGTATGTCGCATCAATACTGGCGTTGTTATAGTTTGTCATAAACTTTATAATCTGGGAAATATCCTGGCCCAGAACAACATTGCCATTTTCATCAATATAACGTTTGGTCGGGTCAACACACTTAAAATAATTATCGCCACAGACCATTTCATCGCGCATACATGTATCCAGCGCCGCGATACAACCCTTGGCATCATATTGATTTTTATTTTGCAATACAGACAAGCGTGCCTTTTGCAGCATTCGGTTTGCACTGCGCACATTTGACACCAGTGTTTCGTTCATTTTGGTCAGACCCTTTTCATACGCAATACAATCCTTGTCAATTGCCAGGTCATAATTTCCGGTGATTTGTTCTGATGTTGCACCGGCCTCTTTACACTGTGTTAAAACGGAATTGCAGCGCTTTTTCGCCGCGTTATATAGCTGGGTCCCGCGCAGGTTTGAAAAACTGCCCGTGCTGTCCGTGTTTAAGAAATCCAGACTAAATATATCTGCGGTATCAGACGTAAAGTCTAAATCCATATCCAAACCGCCAAATGTATCGGCAGAATATGTTGATGTCGTAATATTGGGGTCGCGAATTAATTCTTCGATTTCTTCCAGCATATTGCGCGTTTCAGATGTGTCTGCCGTGCCGTTTAGGGCTTCTTCGGCCTCTGTCTCGGTCATAATGGCGCGAATTTCATCGGCGGATAACCCGACATAGCGGATACGCTGGGCAACCTCATTCAACTGGGTATTTGCATCTTTGACCGCCTCTTCGACTTTGGTATATTTTGATAAATTTGCAGAACATGAACAACGGCCTTGGTTTGCATCAATAACGGCACAGAATTGATCCATACATTCGTTATATTGTTCCTGGCATGATTTATTCAGCGTCGCCGTTTGTTCCAGTCTGTTTGTTGCCTCTGCAATGCTTTCGGCGGTGACCGCTTTGGCGGCACGGGATTGAACGTTGCGAATTGATTCAGAAATATTTGATCCTGTTTGAACGCCGGTATTGCCAATTGTGGCACGACCGCCCACCTCTGCCGTGGACGGACGCAATGTTAATCCTGCACGACGAACGGCAGGGTTACTGTTGATACTGAATGCAGAAGTCCGCGAACTGCGCCCTGATGTGCTGGTTGCGTTTTCAATACTGGCGCGGACGGATTTTTCTGTGGATACAGCACGCGATATGGTATTTGACTTGCCTTGAACAATTGGTGTGACAGCCGGCTCGGTGTTATTGCGTTGCGACACCGCACGCGATGTGACGTTGCGACTTGTTTTTTTCTGAACTGTGTTCTGGGTTGCGTGCGCACGCGTCGCAACACGTGATACAGACGTACGCGCCGTCGCCCCAGATGCTTTTTCATCGCCACCCGTTGGAATTACACGCGAAACAGCGCCATCAACCGCAAGCGCAGCCGGCGCAATAATTGCAATTGCGAAAAAACAAGTCAGCAGTTTTTTCATTCTCTTTGACCAATTATAACATATTCACTTTTTTTTTAATAGCGTAAAATTAAAAAATCCCCCACAAAAATTGCAGGGGAAATATTATTTTTTGTTTTGAATTAAAAGCCCATTGGTTTATCCATTTTGACCTTTGATACTTTTTTATCCAACGCCTGAATAATTTCGTTTGTGATATCCAGTTTTTCAACATTTGTGCCTGTGCGTGCCATGCGGCCATCAATCACCAATGCCAATTTCTTTTTTGCAATTACACCTTCGATAATTGGATCCAGATGTTTTGCCTGAATTTCATTCAATGCCTTTTGATATGACATTTCAATGCTCTGTGCGCGTTCGGTCAAATCACGTTGTAATTTTGTAACCTTGTTTTGATAGTCAACAACGCGACGTTGTAATGCCTCACGCGATAGTACATCTTGTGATTTTTCAATTTCTGCTTTTTCTTTTTCCAGTGCCTTTTGGTCACGTGTTAATTCATCGCGCAATTCTGATTCGTATTTTTCTTTTTGTGCGCGCAAATCTTTGATTGCCTGTGCTTCGCCCTGGACTGCATCCATTCTGATAACAGCGATACGTAACTCTGCACCGTTTACAGCATCTGTGCTAACCGATTCCAGTGCCGTGTCCACAGAAACCTCACGCGAATTTAATGCAGATACAGCCCATACACCCAACACTGCAACAACCAATACAATTGCCGCAACAATACCTGTTTTTTTGTAGTTTTTTACAACTACGGCGTCTGATTTATTTTTTGCCATTTTTTTCCGTCCTTTGTTTTGTTATACGTGCAGTATAGCAATAAATTTATGAAAGTAAAACGGAAAGTTATACCAGATTAACGCGCCGGCGCCAGACGAATTTCAACACGACGATTGGTCAGACGACCAATGTCGTCCTGGGCGGCAATGGGACGCGACGCGCCACGGCCAACAATAAACATGCGCGCAGTTGTTATTCCATGCTGGGACATATAAACACCAACACGTTGCGCCATGTCCAAAGATAATGCCTGGGCGGCATTTGCGTCACGCATTGCGTCTGTGTATCCTGCAATCTCAATAAATGTTGCCGGATATTTCTTTAATATCTTGGTAATTATGCCCAATGTGTCTGCGCCTGATTCTGATATGTCTGCGATATTTAATTCCATAATTGCGTCGCGCACCAATATTATCACAACATCTGTGCCGGCACGCTGAACCGAAATACCAGGCTTGCGCAATGCGTCATACAATTCATATTCCAATGTGGCCATATATTGACGCGCGATAATATTGTCGTTTGTTGCCTTGTCGCCATATGCTAAATCTGCGGATGCGTTTTCTGATGTAATTAACTTTCCGCCCGCGCCCAAGAATACGGGTCGCTTTGCCACGCGTGACATTTCGGTCATATCTGTAAAACTGGCACCGTTTAAATATTGTGACCAGGTATATCGTTCTGGACTGCTGTACGGGGCACATGCACACATCGCGCACAGAACAAAAATCAGAAAAGTTATTCTTAGTCGTTTCATTTATTCTACAATGAATGATACCTGGTTTGCGCCGGCCTTAAAACAGTTATCTGCGATGCCACTTTCGAACCCATTGATTAAAACAGCGGTTGCCCAACGTGGTTTTTTTGATGCGAAATAGTTGCATTCACCATTGCTTAAATCAACCAAGTTTATCGAAAAAGATGCGCCATCTGCACTGGACACAACAGACCAATCCGCACCACCAATTGGCGCGACATCAGACGGTAATGCACCCGCCTTTATCAGATAATCAACCGATACACCTTCGTATGTGCCACGCATTTCCAGTAACAGTTTTGTATCGTGCGCGATTTGTTCCAGTTCTACATCTGCAATTGTGCGTATCTGATTTGTGCGAACCACGTTATAAACACCCAACGTTGCAACGGCCATAACGCCCGCAATTGCCATTACACCAATAACTTCGATTAAAGAACGACCTGATTCTGTTTTCATTATTTTACCCCCACGATTTCTGCGTTTTCAAACAGACTCATTGCACTGGCGACCAATGGGTCTGCAACAATTTCTTCTTGTTTTTGTTCGCTGATTGTATGCGTATGCACAGATTCTTTGACACGTTCCAGTACCCACGAATGCCCCGTCTTATCCGACAACCAAACCGACAAACGGTGCGCAAAATCTGCGTCACCCTTGCGATCAAAATATTTTATTTTTCCGTCGGCGAATTCTGCAATTTCTATATTATTGCTAAAATATGAATACAGAATTATTTCTTTGGATTGTTGCAACTGTTTGCCCAGTTCATCTGGTGTTGAAATTGTGCAAACGCATGCGCATTCTGTTGTGCCTGTCGCAGATGGTGTTGATTCTGATTTTGCCATTCTGTCTGCCAAAATATTTTTAACATCACGCGCACGTTGTGCGGATTCTTGTTGTTTAATTATTTCTGGGACAGATGGCATGTCTGCAATATGCATCATACGAATAATCAGCATATCAAAACATTGTTTTTGGTTGCCTGCCGCCTGCATTTCAGACACAGACGCAACCATAACCTGCCATATACGGGACAGGGTGTTTAACGTCACGCGTGTGTTAATCAGGTTTATCTGGTCACGTTGGTCGGCGGTGTATGGGGAATTTAAAACTTCTCCTGCTTTGACGGATGGGTGCATACGTGTTGCCCAATGCGTCCATTCCATCATGTCGGTTAACAACATTGCCAAATCTGCGCCGTTATTATAAATCTCATCTACTTTGTTTAATGCTGCTGCCGTATCGCCAGACAACATTGTTTTCATCAAATCCATAACAACGCCACGGTCTGCGCGTTTTAACATATCAAGGACTGCACCCTCATCAACATGGCCGCCTGTTTGTGCAATCGCCTGATCCAATAAAGACAAACCATCACGAACAGAACCGTCTGCGGCGCGTGCCAATAATTCATTTGCGCTGTCCGACAATTCGATTTTTTCCTGGTCTGCAATCCAGGCAAAATGTTTCTTTAATGTGTCGACAGGTACGCGCACTAAATCAAAACGCTGGCATCGCGACAAGATTGTGACCGGCACCTTTCTGATTTCAGTTGTTGCCAATATAAAGATAACATGTGCAGGTGGCTCCTCTAATGTTTTAAGCAACGCATTAAATGCGGACGTTGATAACATATGAACTTCGTCGATAATATAGACCTTGTACCGGCCGTTTGTTGGACGATATTGCGCCGCGTCTAAAATGTCACGCATATTATCAACGCCGGTGTGTGACGCCGCGTCAATTTCCATAACATCAATATGCTGGCCACTTGCAATTGCGCGACAGTTTTCACATGTTCCGCATGGCGTCGCGGTCGCCTTATCCGAAGACAAACAGTTTAACGCCTTGGCCAAAATACGTGCAGTACTGGTTTTGCCGGTACCACGAATGCCAGTAAAAATGTACGCATGCGCAATACGCGATGTATTTATTGCGGTTGTTAATGTCTTAACCAAAACATCCTGACCAATAAGTGTTTGAAAATCTTGACTGCGATATTTGCGCGCCAACACCGTATAATTATTATTTTCCATACTTAAAACTTCCTTTGGTGTTCAGCATAGCAAAATGCACTTAAATTTCAACAAATAAAACACGCCAAATTGGCGTGTATAAAAATTATTTCAGATTTGTGATAAAATCTGGAAAACCAGTATCTTCTTCATCCGAACCTTCGGCATTTTCAGGCACTGGGTCTGGGACAGGTGTTTTATCCTTTGGATCACGTGTTGAATCAATTTTACCTTGTTCTGTATTGACCATGCGACCATAGTGTTCAGCAGTCTGTAACAGGCGTTCGCGTTCAATTTCATCAGAAACCTGACGTGCCTGGTCTATTAATTGTTTTCTCTTTTGGCGCCATTTATGACAGCGTTGAATCATCTGCCCGACATTGGATTGGTTTTTCTTGTTTTGCATATCTTTTCTTTTTTAACAGGAAATAATCTTGCGCAGACAAATTTTACTGCTGCACCCCTTAACGCCTATGATGTTAAACCATCTTAAAACTGATTGCAATATTTTTTTTCTGTTGCTAGACTACTTACCGTAGGAGGGTGCAAGACATTGCAACATCAGCGCGGGAACTTTTTATTACAGGCAATGTTGGCATTGGCTTTGGTCTTTGCCTTTGTGCCATTTCTTGCAAAACAATTGTCTGGGCGCAATACCGACAGTCGTATGTATTCCGCAACGCGCCAGGTTGAGGTTGCACAAACGGCTGCGCGTATATTTATTCGTGAAAATGTGAACAATTTGTCATATGACACAACGGTCATAAGCGGGAATGAATTTACAGATATATTAGAGCCATACGGTTTGCCACTGGGATTTGTGCCGCGAACGCCATTGGGGCAAGATATTGCACTGATAATTAACAAAACGCCAATGACGGTGTCTGCATATTTGGAAATTACCGGCGGTGATTTAAGTGCGTTGGAACGCGCTGAATTGGTACGCCGAATTGGTTTTTACGCGTTGGATGCGGATGATAGTATTAAGGTTGGAATAGAATTGCAGGATATATATTCTGACGTTGTTCGCAGAAACGAACCTAATTTAGAAAGCAGCGGATTTTTAACAGATTTAGATATGGGCGGATTTGTATTCGATAACGCAGGAAATATATTTGCATCAAATGCAGAATTTGAAACTGCGCAATTCGATACTTTGTCAATCACAGGAACAGAAGCAGGCAGGAAAGAAAAAAATCAGATAAAAAACATATCCGCAACCAAGACTGTTTTTCAAAGCGCAACTGGTGAATCCGCATTGACGTTAAGCAAGGGAACACTGTACGCCGACAGTGTGACAACAAAAACCATCTCAAAATTTGGTGACACCGGAAACCTGGTAACGGGTGATGCGTCAATGTATGAATTCGCAATGACTGCGGGTCAAACATCGTTTACCGGGCCAGGGGAATGGAATGTTCGTGGCAATGTAATCGCAAATAATATGAATTTTAGCGTCGAACGTTTAGACATTTCTTCGTTTTTAAATGCTACGGGCGGACAGGATGTGTATATTGATGAAGATACGCTGGAATATAGCGCAAAAAGTGGTCTGGAAACAAATGTCATAATTGCATCAAATATTACAGTTCGTGACCAAACGTCCACTGCATTGGGCGATGGAAAAACGGGCGCGGTTATTTTGGATGTCAGGCCTGCTGGCACAACCTTGTTACCAGATGCGTTGGTGGCTGATATAAACAATGATTCTTTTGCAATAATTGCAACACCATCTGCGGATGATGCAAAAACAATAAATTGCGAATCAATTATAAAAGGCTTAGAAGGTGTTTATAATAAACAATCTTTATCGCAATATTTAATTTGTCAGTATGTTTATTGGCAACGCTTAGAACGCAGAATAGATATAAAACAATGTTTAATGGCGGGGCGCAGTGACTGTATTTAAATCGAATATCTTTATTGATTCAGAACGTGGTGCCAGTGTGATGGAAGTGCTGTTGGCAATGGCAATTATTGTCATGGTGTCGCCATTTGTATACAATCAAATCGCACAAACCAATCATACGTTGCACGATATAGCGATTGCAAAGAAAATAATAGATACCCGTGATGGCACATTAAATTTTGTACGAATGAACCAAGACCAATGGCCAGATAATGCGCAAATAAAATTGTCTGATGATGAACTGGATACGATATCGACGGATGCAACTACGGGTTTTATTGATAAATACACTGTTCGTGGTGCAACAATAACTGATGTATATTTGTCATTTGATTTAAAGGATACAGAATTAAGAACAAAACAGATAGCGCAACATATCGGTGATGATGCCGCAATCGTTGCAGATGATAGGATTGCGTACGTAAATACATGGGCTGTTCAGGCGCCAGACTTTGTCCCGGGTAATTTAATTTATCGTATTTCGCGTGATGTCTCTGGCGAAGATACTTCCAAGTATTTACACCGCGGAACATCTGGCGAAGATGATTTAAACATTATGCAACGTGACTTAAACATGGGTGCACACCATGTTTACAATGTTGCAAACATGAATGCAGAATCCGTAAAGATAAAAAATATAAATTCTACATTTGTTGACGCGACAAATATCGTTGCAAACAACGTTTATTTTTCCGCAGGTGCAAATATCGACAATGCAAACATCAACCTTGGCAATGTTCGCGTATCGTCTGATATGTCAGGGTTTAAAAATATAACGTCTGATAATATAAATGGCGCAGGTTATACCACCGCCGGGCGTATAATTGCAGACCGTGCAACAATAACCAACAAAATAAATGTTGGCAATAATATGACATTAAAATCAGACAGCGTGCGTACAATCAGTGGCTTCACAGGAATAACAGTTAATTCTGTTTATACGCCATATATTGTTGCCGAAGAAATGATGTTTTATGACAATTTTGGGCTGACGGTTTCGGGCGAATTATTAATGTCAACAACATCGCCGTTAAAAATTGGATCCTGGGTTTTTCCGTCAACCAAGCCGCCACAGTTTACAAGTTTTTCTGTATCACGCGCGACGCGACCTGAACCGCCAAAAAATAGTGATTTTGATGCACTGATGCGTGACGGATGGCAAGAAACAAATACAATAACAGGAATAATTCAATAAATGCTTGGTCTTAAAAATATTTTTTCAGATAAAAACAATTCGCGTGGCAGTATGCTGGTTGAACTGCTACTTAGTGTTGCGTTGGCGGCTGTTATAATACCATTTGCATTTAAAAACCAACAAAACGCAGTTATGCGTGCGCAGAATATTTCGATAACAAATCAGATGTCGCAAATACAAACTGCATTGGAAAGATACATTGTCGCAAACAGACCTGAATTACTAAAAACAGTTGGACGTAACATAACGCGTGTTAATATTGCAGACCTTGGGGAATTTGGTTTGGCAGAAACCATAGTAAATGAGGGCGATGAAAAATATCAACTGCGAATTTTAAAATCAAGTGACGATATTGGGCAATCCACCTTACAAGGAATTGTGGTACGTGTATCGGATGATATAAGTCCACTGCGCACACGTGAAATCGTAAGTCAGTCTGGCGGTTCAATGGGCTTTATCGACGAAACGATGGCATATGGTACATTTGGTACATGGCACGCAGACGCGATTGATTTAGACCTGGATGTCGATAATGCAATTATTGAAACAACCAAGGTTAATCGTGACGATGCGTTATACCTATGGCGTGTGCCATCACAAAACCCAGATGATGCAAAAATGTTGTCCGCATTAAACTTGGGCGGACATGATATAAAAAATGCAAAATTTATCAATTCAGAATTTTCAGAAATTGGCGAATACACAACTGCTAATGAAATTGTTGCTGATAATGTGATTTTTCAAAACAGAACCAGTATTGATGGCGACTTTAAATCAGTAAATACGACTGTTGCAGGTATATTGGCATCAGATGCAAAGAATATGGAAATTGCAGGTGGGTTAACATTGGGGGATGTTGCAAAGTTTTCATCACTGACCGCAGAAAACATGTGGGTATCTGATTTAACGCTGGGCGGGTTAAATATCGATGCAACAGATGACTTTGCCATTATGAAAATTAATCAATCGTTGAATATGACATCAGGCAGGATTGAGGCAATGTTTGTAACCGTTGGTTTTACAGGCTCAATTACCCCACGCTTGGTTGTCAATAACAGAATCGAAGATTCAACAGATTCGTCATATTATTGGGACGCAAAACAAAGCAAGGCAAACTTTGCAGACGCGTCTTTTGTTGAATTAAATCGTATGGCTGTATTGGCTGTGCGAAATGAAAAGGGCAACGGAACCGAATCAGGTCAGGTGTTTGGCGCGGTTGCCGCAAATAAAAACGCGACTGTGGCGGACTATATGAACGCGATACACGAAATACAAAAACGTGTCAGCGGAAAATATCACAGTTTGCATTTACAATAAAATATGGTATAGGTAATATTATGAAAATAAAATGTGACTTTTGTAAGACAGAATACAACCTGGACAGAATACCAAATACGCCGGTAAAGTGTGCCGTATGTGGTCACGAATGGATTGTCACAACGCAACCACGAAAAAATGCATGGTTGATGTTTTTTGCGGCGTTGTGCGCACTGTTGTCTGCGATTATATTTACTGTGGCGGTTATAACACATCATCAGGCAAAAAAGGCAAATCGTGGCCCATTAATCGCCAATGTTTTAAGTGTCGAAACAACGACCGACGAAAACGGTCATTTGCATGTTGTTGTGAATGGTGAAATTAAGAATATCACGGACGAGATTTATGGCGTGCCTGATTTAATCATTGTTTCAACAGATGATGATGGACGGGTTCTGGCACAACAGAAATTTATGCCGTCGGCAACATTGCTGGATTCGGGCGCAACGGTCAGTTTTAGTCATATTTTATCGGCGCAACCTGCCGGTGTAAAAAAGATTTCTGCACATTTTGCAGATTTACAAGTCCCACAGGAAAAGAAATGAAAAAATTTGCATCTATATTTGCTGGTTTGTTGTTAACATATGGCGCGAATGCCGCCACAACGCCATCACAACAACCAAGGGTTAGTATTTTTTCCACCAGTACAGACTGGGAAGCGGTAACGGGTTTGACACTAAATGAATATAACGGGAAATTTATTTCCGATAAAAAATTAGTGGGACGTGGGTTGGTATTATACTATCTGGACGGGTTTCCATGTTATGGTTTGGGCTATGGTGTGCGTGTTTGGGTTGGGCCAGATGGCAAAACAGATAATGATTTACATATCGCGTGCGTTGCCGCCCCCACAGAAATAAAATTCGCATATCGTAATGCCACGCGTGATGCGGACCAGGCAACAACAACCGGTATTCTGACATGCCCAATATCTGATAGGGGGCGTGAATTGACAATAGATTTGTCTGATTGTATAGTTGGCCCAGACTGGGACGAATATAAATAGGACATATATAAAATGACAACCGTTCGTGAATTTATTGTATCTGATACAGATGATATTGTGCGTGTTGATAAATATTTATCGGGACAGATGCCCGAATTTTCACGCAGTGAAATTCAAAAATTTAATGTGACACGTGCAAACGGTGGTGCCGTGAAATTTTCTGAAAAGATTAAGGTCGGTGATGTGTTCACTGTTGAAATACCAACGCCACAAACAGAAATTGCGACCGAAAACATATCATCTGATTTCGATTTAGACATTTTATTCGAAGACGACGACATAATTGTAATTAATAAACCGCGTGGCGTTGTTATGTATCCATCTGCGGGGAACAAGACAGGCACACTGGTTCAAAACATACTGGCGCATACGCATTTGTCGACACTGGGGGGCGATACGCGACCGGGCGTTGTGCATCGTCTGGACAAAGACACCAGTGGCGTTATGGTCTTTGCAAAATCAGACGCGGCATATCGTGGATTGGTTAAGATATTTTCAGAACATGATTTAACACGTAAATATGTTGCCTTTGTTTGGGGCGTCCCCAATTGGGAAGAGGCAGACATAACCGGAAACATTGCGCGTTCGTCACGTAATCGTCAGAAAATGACAATGGTAAAGTCTGGGGGAAAACCTGCACAGACGGCTGTGGCGGTTATAAATGCGTGGCCGCGTGCGGGGGTGTCTGAATTTCGCTGTACTTTATTTACGGGGCGCACGCATCAGATTCGTGTTCATCTGTCTGCACATGGATTCCCAGTTCTATGCGACCCGATTTATGGGCGTGGCACAACCAGACTGGGGTCTGTAAAAGATGAATATTTATTAGATTTTTTAAGGGAACACGATGGGCAAATGTTGCATGCCGAACTGTTGGAATTTGTACATCCCGTGACGGGAAAACAGATGCGTTTTAAATCGCGCCTGCCCGAAGATATGGCAGAATTAAAAGAAATCTTGGATGATATTTAAACTTTTAAAACGTTGCGCGCAATCCCGCAGAAATAAATGGCGTCCGTGACGTCAGTCCCCCAGAAATCCACCCGTCAACATATTCGCTATATTTATATCTAAACGATGCAATTGCGGTATGGTCTTGGAAATCTGCAACATCGCGATTCCAAATACCTGTATCTGAAAACATGTATGTCAGTGACACGCTATACTTCAACAAATCATAACTGACACCCGTTCCGGCAACAATGCCGTCTGATACCGGGCCAATTGGGTCTTGATCATAAATTACGCGGGTCGTTAACCCCCAAACCCAACTGTTATATTGCAGGTTCATGCCTGCGGTTGCCTGGGCGCGCCAATCTGCGGTGACACCGGGGGTATAAACCTCGTTATCAAAATCATGTGGGCGGTTCATAAATGATGCGCCAAATGAATATGCGGTTTTTACCTTGCCCGATGGGCGGCGAATTTTTATCCCTGCGTCAACTGTGTAATCGTAATCCGTACTGAACCCCGACACAGATACGCCATATTGCGCACCGGCGTTTGGTGCGCTAACCACGTTCAGGCGTACCCCCTCAATCCGGCCAGATGTCAGTGTTGTGTCTGCGATAATTGGACCGCCTGGGGCGATTTTTTCATTATAGATTGGTCGGTCGTTTATACGTAATGCGCCAACGTCCGGCAACCCAACCCCCAGTTTTCGCGCGATGGAATCTGTGTATCCAGCCTCAACCCGGCCCGTGTTTTTTATCTCCCAGAAACCAAATGCCTCGCGCGTAAAGTTGCCTTTGTCTGTCGCTGCTTTGTCCAATGCATAAACCAGACCGAATTTTTGCATTTCTGTAATTTCGTATGTTGCCTGGCCACGGACGCGCCAATCACCAATGGATAGTGGCGATTCGAAATCCGGATCAATCATTCCAAATGTCCCGTATCCTGTCAGACGTGCGGAAAACTTTCCTATATCGTATTGCAACGCGTCTGCGCCACATGGTGCAATTGCAACCAGAATTGCGGCCAATGCCACATACTTTGAAATCGGCATGTTAATTTTGTCCTTTGGTTTCATTTAATATTGCATCGCGCAGTTTATTATACGCACGTTCTTCGATTTGGCGTACACGTTCACGTGAAACACCATATTTTTGCGACAACAGTTCCAGTGTTTCTGCCGGCTGTTTCAATCTGCGCGCAACCAGTATTTCGCGGTCACGTTCTGGCATTTTTTCCAGATGTTTTTTTAACAAATCGTACCCGCGTCGTCTAAATTCAATCTGTTCCAATGTGTCGTGTATCGTATCGCGCCCGTCTGTCATATTGGACAGTATATCTGTCGCGCCGTCATCCGAATTAATTGGCGCGTTTAATGATACATCGCGTGCGCCAACACGTGTCGCCATGCGTGCAACATCTTTTTCAGGTACTTCTAAATATTCGGCAATTTGCTTGGTCTGTTCGTCAGACAAATTGTTGTCCATAATGCCCAGTGCCCGTTTTGCCCGTGCCAGGTTAAAGAACACGCGTTTTTGATTTGCAGATGTTCCAATTCGAACAATTGACCAATTGTTTAATATTGTTTCATAAATTTCTGCCTTGATCCAGAACATGGCATATGTGGAAAATCGAAAGCCTTTGTCTGGGTCGAATTTTTGTAATGCCTGCATCAGTCCCATGTTTCCACTGGCAATCAAATCCGCCACCGGTATGCCATAGTTTTTATAGTCATACGCCACAGATACCACCAGACGCAAATGACTGGCCACCAGTTTTTCAGCCGCCACTTGGTCGTGTTCTTGGGACCATTTTGTTGCGTATTCATATTCTTGTTCTGCGGTCAGCACCGGTATTTTTTGTACCGTCTGGATATACTGTGCCAGGCTAGACTCATCACTAACCCCACGCGCATCGACGATGGTGGTGTTTCTTTTTGCAGGTAAAGTGCTCTTGATTTCCTTCTTCATAACTTTTATAGTATACCATAAATTAATAATTATCAAGCACAGGAGATATTTGTCATGGCAACAATCTTGGAAAGAAATAAAAAAGTAAAGGCACCAAAGAAAACACGTGCAGAACATATGGAAGACGCCCTGTATCGTGAAGTATGGGAAGATGTTAATAACGAAAAAACATTAAAGTTTATCAAAAAGTATTCTAAACATATGATTGTTGGTGCGCTGGCATTGTTGATTATCGCAACAGGATTCCAGATTGGTCTGCGTACATATCGTGAACACAAGATTGCAACCGCAATCGCATACGAAAACGCATTGTTGAATTTGGATTCAAATGCATTGGATGCATTGGCCCAGAATTCATCCGGGGCAACCGCAGATTTGGCATTGTTTCAGGCATACTTATTAGACGGCGATATGGCAAAGTTGGAACGTCTGGCGTCTGATGGCGATACGCGCGATTTTCGTGACCTGGCAAAGTTGCATGTTATCGGTGCGCGTGGTGACGAAATGTCTGCCGTGGATGTTGAAAAATATTTGTCAGACTTAAATACGACCAGTTCACCATATTATTACACTGCGTGTCTGACAATCGCACAGAAATATTTGGCAGACGGAAACCGTGACGCGGCAAACAAATGGCTGGATAAAATTATTAACGACAAAGACGCGCCATCAAACATTTCTGCAACGGCACAAACATTGCGTTAATGCAAATACAGGAAAGGGGAAACGGTATGCGTAAAATATTTGCAATTGTTTGCTGTGTGGCACTGGTTTCTGCGTGTGATAAACATGACCCAATTTTGCCAGGGGCGCGCACTGCGATATTTGATACATCTGATGTAAAGGTATTAAACAAAACGATATCTGATGTTCCGTCTGGCACAGTTGTTGTTGATAATTCTGCATGTCCATATACCCAGGATTCAAAAAACATAATATGGGATGGCGAACGTCGTATTTTTAGTGGCTTTGCCACCGACAATTCCGTCGCAACAACCCAGCGTCCGGTATGCAGTGGTAAATATATCTATGCGGGCTTAACAACCGGCGAAGTGTTAAAGATTAACCCAAAAACACGTCAAATCGCATGGATTGCAGATGTTTATCGCGCCAGCAATCTGACCGGTGGCGCATCAATGGTCGATATCGTTGCGCCAATTGTTCCGGTTGAAAATGCCGTCTATGCGGGTGGTCTGGGCGACGCGTTTTGTCGTCTGAATGCAACCAGCGGTGATAAAAAGTGGTGTGTTGAAATCAGCGTTGCAACACCGTTTATAATTGCAGGCAACTATGCGTTTGTTATCGCGACTGATAATAATCTGTATGCTATATCGACGTCAGACGGTGCAATTTATTGGCGTGCTGGGGTAAAAAGTCAGGTTGCGCCAACGTATCAAGACGGCAAAATCACTGTTGGCAAAATGGTATTTGATGTGACAGATGGAAAAAATATAAAATAATACTGGACAAAGATAAAAAAATAAATTAATATAAGCCCGCTGATAAAGCAATCGGGTGTTTAGCTCAGTTGATTAGAGCATCTCGTTTACACCGAGAGGGTCGGGGGTTTGAGTCCCTCAACACCCACCAAGAATTAAACCGATGATAATCGGTTTTATTTTTGGAATGTGGGTAGGGGACGAAAACCCCGGGGTTTGACAATGAGTAAGCGAGAACAAGCAATGCGCAGTTCGAGTGCTAACGAATGCCCCACAGTCCCGCGATGCGGGCGAGGGAGTCCCTCAACACCCACCAGAAATTTCGTCCGCCAATGGCGGATTTTTTATGGAAAATAAGGAAAATAAATAACATGAAAGAAAAAATGAATGGTTTTTATAAGGATGTCTTGTTTTGTTCAATAGCGCTGGGGATTTGCTTTCATGTGCATTATCAAATCAAAAATCTGGTCCAAGAACCAGAAAAACAAGAAAAGAAAATCGATGCTGGTGGAAAAACAAAGCAAAATAAAGATACGCTGGCAATCGCATTTAATGAAATGCCAAAAATAAAAATGACACCCGAAAAAACACGATAAAAAGACGTCCGATTCGGACGCTTTATTTTTTTTGTTTTTTCTTTAAATGTGTTTTACAATACATTTATAACGCGAAAGGAGTAATGATGAAAAAAATTATATCTATCTGTGCATTAACCGCTGTTGTTGCTGGTTGTACGACGGTTAACCCATATACAGGCGAATCGCAAACCGCAAAATCAACATGGGGCACGGCGATTGGCGCGACGGCTGGTGCATTGATTGGCAGTACACAAAGCAGTACGGGCGCCCTGATTGGCGGTTTGGCTGGTGCGGCTGTTGGTGGCGGTGTTGGTTATTATTTGGATGTCCAGGCGGCGGAATTGCGTCAAGAATTGGTGTCAACTGGTGTTCAGGTTGTTGAAACAGCGGACAGTATTCGTTTGATTATGCCAGGCAATATTACTTTCAAAACAGATTCGTCAGATATTAATTCCAGTTTCTATCCTGTTTTGAATTCTGTGGCAAAGGTTTTGAATAAGTACAGCAATTCAACTATCTTGGTTTCTGGTCACACAGACAGCACGGGCAACGCAGATTACAATCTGAACTTGTCACGTGAACGCGCTCAGTCTGTTGCATCTTATTTGCAGGGCCAGGGTATCAAATCAACACGATTCGAAGTTTTGGGTATGGGGTCGTCAAATCCAATTGCATCCAATTCAACAGCCCAAGGCCGCGCACAAAATCGTCGTGTTGAATTAAAAATCATCCCAAATAAATAATGGGATTTTTGTAAAAAACAAAGGCCGGCATTTGCCGGCTTTTTTAATGTTTTTTATGGACACTGTGACAGTTGTTTTAACACGTTTTGAACGTCGTTATTAATCGACACTGTTATTTCACGTTGCAGTCCGTCCTTATATGTATAATTGAACTGAGTGTCCTTAAATTCTGGCAACGCACTATACACCTGTTGGAACGGTGCCAACATCGCACTAAACCATTGGCGTCCGCGACACAGGCATCCGTTGCGAACGTCTGCGGCAACAACTGCGGTTGCGGTGTTTGGGTATTTTGTGTCCAAATCATGGTCCGTCATCATTAAGCAGCGTGACCCAAATCCATAAAAGTTCGCATCGTCTGCCAAGAATTTATATACCAAGCCATCACTTGCGCCGGCTTGCTTTAACGCATATGCCATACCGTCTGTACAGCATGCCTGTGCACTGCGCATCAGCATTTTATATCTGTCCAACAGTGGTGCAGAAACAGATTCGTTTGCAGTGATGTGTTTGTTACAACTTGCAGCGTTAATAAATTCGGAAACCTTGGCGTCGCGTAATTTTGGGCTGCGTGGTGAAACAGTTTCGCGAACAATTGGTTTTCTGCGCCAAATTTCACATTCTGTTTCTGTCTCAAATGGGCAACCGTCGTCATATGCGCATTCGCCAAATGTTTCTGTGACAATTTCTGTCATGTCTTGCGCGATGTATTCTGGTTTTGGCGCATTTGCGAACCACAAATTGTCAGATGGTTTTTGTGGTGCCAATAATTCTTCAACGCGTTCGCGTGTTGCAGCCGCGTCTGCCATGTTCTGTTGATATAACGCAACCGGATCTGCGTCACGCAAATAAATCTCTGGCGTTGGTTCCAAGAACCAGTCGCTAAAATCTTTGTATTTATAACTGTTGATTGATTCGTCCCAAATTGGCACGCCGTTTTTCCAGTCAACAGTCTTGACGCCATCTGCACCCTTATACTTGCCGTTTGTGCCGTCCCACAGTGCCGGTCGTGTGTCTTCCGGCACTGCCTTGATTGTCAGCAACTTTGCATTTTGCATAACAATTGGGCGCGGTTGTATAATCGGCATGGCTGCAACGTGTGCATCAGATTCCATCCATGTTGGCGCCACTGGCTGTCCTATAACAGTTGGCTCACTAACTTCTTCTGTTGTTGTCCATTCAAACTCCTCGAATACCATTGGTTCGACGTCGCAACCTTCGCCTGTGCAGTCAGATGCCCAGGCATTAAACGCCCCACATAAACACAGCAGGGACGAAAAAATCAAAATTCTCGTTTTCATATATTGAATAATATCACAAAAAACGAATCTTTGGAATATAAAATTTTAGGGAATTCATGCCCGTTGTTTGTCGACATGCATTCTGATTAAATTTTATATAACATGAGAAGTTTTATTACATGCATATTTTTTATATTTATTTGCGTTAATTCATTTGCGCAAACGTCCTTGCTCAGTGGTGTGGCCATTGGTGTTGGCGTTTCTGCGACCAGCGGTTTGAATCTTTTAACCGGCTATCATAACAAACGGGTTGAATCATATTGGGCGCGTCATCTTGGTGTGCGTGCAGATTTTGCAAGTTCTGAGCCTTTGAAATCGGCAATTGATTCGGTAATAGAGGCATATATGCGTGATGGTCGTGATATTGGCGACGGTGTCAAGGTTGATGAAGGTAGGCTTGATGCATGGCATGGTGCGTTGCTTTTGGATTATTATCCGTTTGCATCTGCATGGCGTTTAACGGGTGGTTATATGTGGGGTGGTGCAATGTTGAAGTCTTCTGTTTTTGGCGAAGTGATTAAGGCGCCATCGCAACGCTTTTATTTTTATCTTGCTGGCGACCATTACTATTATAACGGAAATAATTTTGATGGTTCCGCAACTATTGACTGGAATTATCATGGCCCTTATGTTGGGACAGGTTTTGATGTTGGACTGTTTTATGGTTTTGCGCTTTATATGGATGTTGGTGTTGTGTTTACGAATCGGCCTGCAAAGTTATCTTTGGATATCCCGCAAAGCCAGCTCTATATATATAATAAGACTACGGGCGTGTGGGGACCGGTGACAATTCCACAACTTGACGCGGATATAGAACGCGCAGAACGCGATGCGAATCGTGATTTGTCTGATTTTAAGTTCTATCCGATGGTAAAACTGGGGTTTTTATACCGATTCTGATACTAAAACGCCGATTCGGGTGCCTCGAACGAATCAGATTTTGGGTAAAAACCGAATCAGAAAGTCTGAAAATGTAAATGAATAAAAATAAAAAAAGAAAAAAATTTTTGAATATTTTCCGCAGAAAACCGGCGTTTTTTGCTGATTTTTAAATTTTTTGAAAAATATTTTCTAAATTCCGCTTGACTTTTTGAAAGTTTGAGCGCATACTAAGCGGGCTTTCAAGTTGAGACAACAAACAAAAAAGAAACTCAACCCCTGAAATTCTGCGGTTTACGGAACGAACGGTATGAAACAGGTTCTTGTAAAACACGCAAACATTGTGAATAAAAGCAGCTCATCAAAATTCAAGAAGGGATGTGCAGACAGTTGAATTTGGAATATCCAAACTTTGACTAAGTCAAATGTGCATATCCTAGACAGGTAGTAGGTTTACATATTAAACCTCGTTAAAAACTTGTCTTGCGAATAATTATATATGTAAAGACGAACTGATTTATATGTCAGCTTTGTTTAATGTGCACAGGGCTTACTAACAGGTTTTTTAGAACTTGAGAGTTTGATCCTGGCTCAGAACGAACGCTGGCGGCAGGTCTTAGGCATGCAAGTCGAACGGGTGAAACAGGTGCTTGCACTTGTGGATCTAGTGGCGCACGAGTGAGTAACGCGTGGGAAACTGCCCACTACTGGGGAATAACGTTTGGAAACGAACGCTAATACCGCATACGCCGGAAACGGGAAAGATTTATCGGTGGTGGATGTGCCCGCGTTGGATTAGCTTGTTGGTGGGGTAACGGCCTACCAAGGCGATGATCCATAGCTGGTCTGAGAGGACGATCAGCCACGCTGGAACTGAGACACGGTCCAGACTCCTACGGGAGGCAGCAGCTAAGAATATTGGGCAATGGAGGAAACTCTGACCCAGCCATGCCGCGTGAATGAAGAAGGCCTTCGGGTTGTAAAGTTCTTTTAGTAGTGAAGATGATGACAGTAGCTACAGAAAAAGCACCGGCTAACTTCGTGCCAGCAGCCGCGGTAATACGAAGGGTGCAAGCGTTGTTCGGATTTACTGGGCGTAAAGCGTCCGTAGGTGGTTTGTTAAGTCAGGGGTGAAATCCCAGGGCCCAACCCTGGAACTGCCTTTGATACTGGCAAGCTGGAGCGTGATAGAGGAAGATGGAATATCTGGTGTAGGGGTGAAATCCGTAGATATCAGATGGAACACCAATGGCGAAGGCAGTCTTCTGGATCATTGCTGACACTGAGGGACGAAAGCGTGGGTAGCAAACAGAATTAGATACTCTGGTAGTCCACGCCCTAAACGATGCATGCTTGTTGTTGGTTCCCTTCGGGGTATCAGTGACGTAGCTAACGCGTTAAGCATGCCGCCTGGGGAGTACGATCGCAAGATTAAAACTTAAAGGAATTGACGGGGACCCGCACAAGCGGTGGAGTATGTTGTTTAATTCGATGCTACGCGAGAAACCTTACCGACCCTTGACATCTTGGTCGCGATTTCCAGAGATGGATTTCTTCAATTCGGTTGGACCAAAGACAGATGCTGCATGGCTGTCGTCAGCTCGTGTCGTGAGATGTTAGGTTAAGTCCTGCAACGAGCGCAACCCACGCCCTATGTTGCCAGCGGGTAATGCCGGGAACTCTTAGGGGACTGCCCGCGTCAAGCGGGAGGAAGGTGTGGATGACGTCAAGTCATCATGGTTCTTACGGGTCGGGCTACAAACGTACTACAATGGTGGTAACAATGGGTCGCAATGTCGCAAGGCAAAGCCAATCCTTAAAAACCATCTCAGTTCGGATTGTCCTCTGCAACTCGAGGGCATGAAGCTGGAATCGCTAGTAATCGCTGATCAGAATGCAGCGGTGAATACGTTCCCGGGTCTTGTACACACCGCCTGTCAAACCATGAGAGTCGATTTCACCCGAAGTCGCTAGTTTAACGCAAGAGGACGGCGCCTACGGTGGGGTTGGTGATTGGGGTTAAGTCATAACAAGGTAGCAGTACCGGAAGGTGCGGCTGGATCACCTCCTTTATAGAGAATACCGATAACACGATATCGGTCAAATCCGAATGCGACTGTCTGAATATCTCTTTTTGAATGTGTATTAATCGCTGGGTCAGTAGTTCAGTTGGTTAGAATGCCGCTCTGATACAGCGGAGGTCGAAGATTCGAGTTCTTCCTGACCCACCACTTAAATTTGATGAGGTTGGAATCAGAAGTGATTCACACTTTTGATTCCAGATATTTCGAAATATCCTCGGAATCTGCTTTTATACAATACATTGTTAATCGGTTTTTATGTCGCAAATCAAGAAATTGATTTGTTGAACATCGTAATCTCAAAAAATCTTTCTAAAGAGTAGTCACGAAAGTGACAATTCAATTGAAGAAAGCAAGAATCAACTAATGCTTAAAAAACTCATTAAGTGTTCTTTTTAGGTTTGAAGACATTCTCTTCAAGCATAAGATAAAAAGTAACAAAGGGTGTTTAGTGGATGCCTTGGCAATCAGAGGCGACGAAGGACGTGAAAGACTGCGATAAGCCCGGGTGAGGCGTCAATATCCTTTGACCCCGGGATTTCCGAATGGGGAAACCCAATCCGTATGGATTATCTTTGACTGAATACATAGGTCAAAGAGGCAAACGCAGAGAAGTGAAACATCTCAGTACCTGCAGGAAAAGAAAGCAACAGCGATTCCCTTAGTAGTGGCGAGCGAAACGGGACCAGCCCAGTAGCCGAGATTTTAGTTAGCAAAATGTGATGGAAAGCACAGCAATAATAGGTGATAGCCCTGTATGCGAAAACTAGTTTCTTGGTTCAAGAGTAGAGCCGGACACGTGAAATCCGGTTTGAATATAGGAGGACCTTCTCCTAAGGCTAAATACTCCTGATTGACCGATAGTGAACAAGTACCGTGAGGGAAAGGTGAAAAGAACCCCGAAGGGGGAGTGAAATAGACACTGAAACTGAATACCTACAAGCTGTCAGAGCCGGTTTTCCGGTGATGGCGTACCTTTTGTATAATGAGCCAACGAGTTATTATTGCATGCAAGCCTAAGCCGTTAGGTGTAAGCGTAGGGAAACCGAGTCTGAATAGGGCGACTTTGAGTATGCAGTAATAGACCCGAAGCGGGGTGATCTAGGTATGGGCAGGCTGAAGGCGGCGTAACAGTCGCTGGAGGGCCGAACGCACTAGTATGGCAACACTAGGCGATGACCTGTGTCTAGGGGTGAAAAGCCAATCGAACCCCGTTATAGCTGGTTCTCCGCGAAAACTATAGAGGTAGTGTCTCATGTGTTCGTTGTTGGGGGTAAAGCACTGAAATGGCTAGGGGGAGTAAAATCTTACCAACCCATATCAAACTCTGAATACCAACAAATAAATAGCATGGGAAACAGTCCATCGGTGCTAAGGTCGATGGACGAGAGGGCAACAGCCCAGACCGCCAACTAAGGTCCCCAAATGATGATTAAGTGGGAAAGTGAGTCGAGATTCCAAAACAACCAGGATGTTGGCTTGGAAGCAGCCATCGTTTAAAGAAAGCGTAATAGCTCACTGGTCTATTAGAGTTTCGGCAACGAAAATGTAACGGGGCTAAAATCATCTACCGAAGTTGCGGGTGGCACGTATGTGTCGCGGTAGCGGAGCATTCTGTAAGCCTGTGAAGGGCAAGGCGCGAGCCGACCTGGAGGTATCAGAAGCGCGAATGTTGGCATGAGTAGCAGCTAATCAAGGTGAGAAACCTTGACGCCGTAAGAGCAAGGGTTCCTATCCAATGTTAATCAGGGTAGGGTGAGTCGACCCCTAAGGCGAGGCCGAAAGGCGTAGTCGATGGGAACACGGTTAATATTCCGTGACCTGCTGGAGAGTGACGAATTGCGTATATTGTTTTACCTTATCGGATTGGTGATGCAGTGAAGCAGTTCCAGGAAATAGCCCCAGCGTATAGATCGTACCCAGAACCAACACAGGTGCTCGAGTCGAGTAGACTAAGGCGGTTGAGAGAACTATGTTGAAGGAACTAGGCAAAATGCATCCGTAACTTCGGGATAAGGATGACCTGTTTCAAGGCAACTTTAATCAGGTGACACAAACCAGGTGGGGGCGACTGTTTACTTAAAACCCAGGTCTCTGCTAAATCGTATAAGATGATGTATAGGGACTGACGCCTGCCCAGTGCTGGAAGGTTAAGCAGAGGTGTGCAAGCATTGATGTGAAGCCCCAGTAAACGGCGGCCGTAACTCTAACGGTCCTAAGGTAGCGAAATTCCTTGTCGGGTAAGTTCCGACCCGCATGAATGGCGTAACGATCTCCACACTGTCTCCAACATAGACTCAGCGAAATTGAATTCTCGGTGAAAATGCCGGGTACCCGCAGCTAGACGGAAAGACCCTATGAAGCTTTACTGCAGTTTCGTACTGGCACTAGGACTCATTTGCGTAGGATAGGTGGGACGCTTTGAAGTGTGGATCTTGGTTCACATGGAGCGGTTGGTGAAATACCACCCTGATGTGTTTTAGTGTCTAACCCGCGTTCTTGAAGCAGGGCGGGGGACAGTGCGTGATGGGCAGTTTGACTGGGGTGGTCGCCTCCCAAATCGTACCGGAGGCGCGCGAAGGTTTGCTCAGGCTGGTCGGAAATCAGCCGGTGAGTGCAATGGCAAAAGCAAGCCTGACTGCAAGGAGGACACTCCGAGCAGAGACGAAAGTCGGTCATAGTGACCCGGTGGCTCCACATGGAAGGGCCATCGCACACGGATAAAAGCTACTCTAGGGATAACAGGCTGATGCTACCCAAGCGTCCATAGCGACGGTAGTGTTTGGCACCTCGATGTCGACTCATCGCATCCTGGGGCTGGAGCAGGTCCCAAGGGTATGGCTGTTCGCCATTTAAAGCGGTACGTGAGTTGGGTTAATAACGTCGTGAGACAGTTAGGTCCCTATCTACTGTGGGCGTTGGATATTTGAGTGAACTTGACCTTAGTACGAGAGGACCGGGTCGAACGAACCTCTGGTGTACCTGTTGTCGCGCCAGCGGCACCGCAGGGTAGCTATGTTCGGAACAGATAACCGCTGAAAGCATCTAAGCGGGAAGCTGGTCACAAGATAAGATATCCCCATGAGTTCAGTTCTAGACTAGGACATTGATAGGCTGTGTGTGTAAGTCCGGTGACGGATTTAGCTTAACAGTACTAATCGAACCATTGACTTTTTATCTTATCGTCTTGACTTTTAAAGCCAAAGACGGTATGCTTGAAGAGAACGTTAAGTATGATTCTTAGGAATTATGATGTTCGCTGGATTTATTCTGGTGATTATTGAGCGGGAGCCACCCTCTGTTCCATCCCGAACCAGACAGGGAAACCCCGTATCGCCGATGGTACTTTGGCTTAAGCCACGGAAGAGTAGGTCGTCGCCAGAATAAATCCAGTTATCGATATAAAAACCGAATTCTACCGCCCATTGGGCGGTTTTTTATTGCATATTGTAAATAGCATGCTATTTTAGAATGGCAAAAATAAAAGGGTTAAAAATGCCAATCACACCATTGTGTATATTTTATAAATCTTTGGGGGCAATTAAAGTATATAATCATGAAAATGGCGATGTGTATGTCACGCATGGTGATGATTTTTATGCCGTGCATATCATCAAGCAAACGACCCCGTGGGCGGAAGAATATAAAACCCGTGGACGTATGGATGCAATTGCTGCAAATGAATTTTTCCAGGTTGCATGCCGTTATCTGCGGGACGAGATTGAATGGCGCGAACCCGTTCGTAAATTTTCATGCAAATACAATCCCAAGGTGGCGCATGGTTGCACCGATAAAAATTGCCCCAAGAAATTAGGTGGCGCGGATTACAGGCAAATATTTGGGCTATCTTGCCCATTTCGTAAAACACGATAACTTAAAATAATAAAAATGTTATCTTGACAATTTAATAATTTGTATTATATAGTAGTGTGTAAATATTAAGCAACAAAGAGGTAGCTCTATGCAAAAAATACAAGAATATAATATTTCAGCATCTTATTTGGTCCCAGCATACAATTTGCCAAAGGGTGTAAGAACTCATTATCTGACAACTGTACGTGGTCAGCATAACAATGGCACGATTTCCATTGATGTATGGTTGGTTAATGCAATCCCTGGTCAGGAAGAAAAGAGCATAACAAATGCCTTGGCCCAAGAATTTGAAGAAGCAAAAAAGCAATTGCAAGAATCAAAGTCACAAGACAAAGAGAATGGTGTAGAATGTTCGCCAAAGACTGCAAAAGTAGACAATGCGGTCAAGGTCTTTGGTAAATTGGTTTCTGAGAATGCACAGCCCGTATATCATAAGAAACCAGATGCAGAATTTTTAAATATCGCACGTAAAAATTTAATGTATGGCGTCTTGAAACAGTATACACCAAATATGGATGCAGCTGTTTATTTAGCAGGATTGTCACATTATAACGAGCGTTAATAAATAACACCACCGCCCAGAATCACCCACAAATTTTTCAAATTTGCAGGGCCCGATATTCTGGGCGGTTTTTATTTGCGTATCATATTGCATGCACATGCAATTGAATACAGTTTTGACGTATCGTCATCAGAACGCGAATTTATAATAATTGGTGCGCGTGCGCCCATTATTACGCCACCAAATATCCAATCCCCAAATTTAACCATTGCCTTTACAGTATTGTTGCCTGCCTCTATATTATCAAACAGCAATATATCCGCATTGCCGGCAATGGGGCCTGTAATCCCCTTGGTCATGGCGGCGGTTTTTGATACGGCAATATCAAATCCAACCGGACCAGATACAATACAATTTTTAATTTCACCGCGTTCATTCATTTGGCGCAGATTGTCTGCGTCAACGGTTGCCTGCATTGCGGTGTTTAATGTTTCGACCGCGCATAATGGCGCAACGCGTGGCATATCAACACCCATATGACGCGCCAGTATAACAGCATTATTTACCAGGTTAACCTTGGTATTCAGGTCAGGATACATAATCATTGCCATATCTGTTAAGAATAATTGTCTGTCGTGTGATGGCGAATATAAAACTGCGACATGTGACAGTATTCCATCACCACGAATGCCGGTTTCACGATTTAGTACTGCGCGCAGAATGTCGGCAGTATGTGTTAAGCCCTTCATTAAAATATTGGCTTTATCATCGCGAACCAATGCCACCGCAGCTGTAATTGCAGACGCTTCGTCCGCACAGTCGATAATTTGAAAGTTATCAATGTTCAGATTTTGTGTCTGTGCAATGTTTTTTATTTCTGATTCTTTGCCGCATAAAATTGCATTCGCAAACCCCAGATCATGTGCCTGAACAACAGAACGCAATACGTTTGCATCGGTTGCCACCGCCACGGCGATTGTGCATGGCGTGTTCGGTCGCATTGCCATCAGTCGTGATTTAAATTTATTATTCATGATAATTTTTCCTTTCCGACGGACAGCTTAGAATATTTTATCAATACGTTGCAACACAAAAATCCATTCCTATGGCACGTGGGGCTGGGGCGTGTTAATCTGTTATTATGTCAAAAAAACAAAAGATGTTTTCGCCTGCATCATACATTGTGCTGGGGATGCACGATGCATTGGTGTCATTAACGGGATTAATCGCCGGATTAACATTTGCAGGTTTTAATAGAAATCTAATAATATTATCTGCAATAATTGCATCTGTATCTGCGGGTTTATCAATGTCGGCATCGTGTTATTTGGCAGAAAAGACCGCAAACAATCCATCTGCCTTTCGGGCTGGTATTTTTACAGGTTGTGCCTATCTGGGAACATGTATTGGTTTGCTGATACCATTTTTTGTAATCGCGGATACAAAGACAGCATTATTCTTGTCCTTTGGTGTTGTCGTTGCGATGATATTTTGTTGTAATTATTGTATTCATCGGGCATCAGGTCGCACATTTTTGCAACATGCGGTGGAAATGTTATTAATATGTACAGCGGTATCGATTGTATCTTTCTTTATCGGTGAAATTGCAAATCGTGCATTTGGTATATAAACTTTGTTTTGGGGCTTTTTGTGTGATATAATTATCTGCAATAGGGGATTTATACCATGGAAGAACTAAGTGCGCGTGCCAGCAAGAATTTTGATGAATATTTAAAGGCATTTCAAAACAATGGCGAACGAAACTTACTGCCGATTGGTCGCTTGTCTGAATCTGAATGGAAACAATTAAGTGTTTTGTCGCGCTTAAAATATGGTGTTGGTTTAGAACCTGTATTATACAGGGGTATTCGATACATGGGATTTGTGAAACGCAGTAAAAATGGTGTTGATATTTTGCGTGAATATACCGGACAAAATTGGGAATATAAAGAGAAGTCCGGCCTGGGATATTCGCATTATAGAATTCCGCTGTTTCATATGGATTATGACGATATATTGAAAATAAAATCTGACTTGGACAGGTTGAATTTTGAACCCTATATTGAAACGACAAACAAAGGTGTATTTTTAGTTGTTCGTGCTGAAAATCTGTGTGTGCATGAAAAAGATAAAGAAAAAGATAACGATTTTATTGTTGCAGAATTGGTCAATCCAAATGATGTTGAACCAGTTGCATATGGTTATGCGCCCGCCGTTGACGCTATGCAAAATGAAAATGCCATGCCAGATAAGGATAAAGACACAACAAATATCGGACATAATCTGCGTCGCTATACAGGGTACGATTGGGAACACAAAACAGAATCTGGTTTGGGGTATGAACATTATCGATTGCCTATCAAGGACATGTCGTCTGGTGAAATTCAACGTATTATGTTAGAGCTGGAAAAACGTGCAATTTATCCAACGCGCGAAGTTTTAAACAAAGGCGTTTTCTTGATTTTTAATACAGATGCTGTTCGTAATCGCGCCCCAGAAAAATATAATGCTGGTAAAAATATGTTGGCAAATGTCTATGATGCCAATGTTGCAAAAAAAATATCGCCAGACCAAAGGCAGGAATTAAACCGTATTTTGAATACTCCTTTGCCAGATGGTGATGCTGATATACACAGCCCTGTCATTGTTGCGCACACACGGCGTATTGTGAATGCGTATGCCCAGGCGGGTGCGCTGGATTTAGATGGTATTCACAAAATGGCGTATGACATGCGTCGTATCGCAATGTTCGAATTATCACGCGTGCCAGAAATTGTTAACGGCATAAAAAATTGGAATGCGCCATCAATGACCAATGAAAAGAGGCGTAAAATAATAACGCAAATTAACTATATCTTGGGTGGCCTGAACCGTAAACACGAAGGCAATACGATTTTGTTAATGGGTGATAACTATTATGCTGGTGGCGGTTTTAATGGTTCGGGCAGCAATGTATTTTCATATTCAACGCGTCATTTATCTGATTTTGATTATGTTTTTGGCAAGATTGTACATGAAAACATTCATGGCTATCAAAAATATAATCGTACCAGTATTTCAAAGGATGCACACAACTATATATCTTCTATTAAGAACAGTTCACATCAACACTATATAAATGATATAGAAGAAGCAGAAAGTCGTTATATTCAAAATTTAATATCTAAAGATTTTAAAAAGGATTTTATGACCTTTGTCGCAATTCAAGAGCATCAGCGTTCAAGATGACTTTTATCGTTAATAAAACCCGCCATTTGGCGGGTTGTTTTTTATTTTGTTTCTGCATTTGCGCTTTCAACCAATTTCTTTGCGATTTCTAATTTTGCAGCGTTAATTTTTTCGGCTGCCTGTTGTTTGATTTCGTCGCTGGTTGCAGCCGCTTCTGTCTTTGCGGCATCCGTTGCAGCTGCAGACGTTGTTTTGATTTTTTCTGTCAGGTTTGTAATTTCTGGGCTGTTTTCTGAAACCGCTTTTTTGACGTAATCAACACATGTTTGTGAAACGGTTTTTACATTTTCAGTTACACATTCCAACAGTGTTTTTTGACCCAAGATTATTTCTGGACAAACAGCTGTCACTTTATTTATATCGCATGCTTCGCCCAATGTTGCGGGTTCTGCTTCTTTTTTGCCGAATAAATCAGAAAACCAGCCAGCGTTTGCAGATGACGCAGACATAATTGCAACCAATCCAAACAATAAAACTTTTTTCATATTTTCTCCTTTTTTTATATGAATAAAATCATAGGCATGGAAAAGTGTTTCGTCAAATTAAAAAATCGTGAAATTTGCTGGATTTTTTTCTTGCAATTATGTAATCCATGCCCCACAATCTTGGGGCATTAAATTCTAAAAGGAGAACTAATGAGCAACAAATGGGTATATACTTTCGGTAATGGCCAGGCCGAAGGTCAGGCAGATATGAAAAATCTGCTGGGTGGCAAAGGTGCAAATTTGGCTGAAATGAACTTGGTTGGTTTGCCTGTTCCTGCGGGTTTTACGGTAACAACAGATGTTTGTACATATTATTATCAAAACAACCAAACATATCCATCCGATTTGATGGACCAGGTACGCAGCGGTATCGCACACGTTGAATCCATCATGGGTAAAAAGTTTGCAGACTTGGAAAATCCATTGTTGGTATCTGTTCGTTCTGGTGCACGTGTATCAATGCCAGGTATGATGGATACTGTTTTGAATTTGGGTTTGAATGATGAAACAGTAAAGGCGTTGGCAAAGATTTCTGGTAACGAACGTTTTGCATATGATTCATATCGTCGCTTTATCATGATGTTTAGTGAAGTTGTTATGGGTGCAGACATTGATTTGTTTGAACATACATTGGAACGCATGAAAGAAGACAAAGGCTATAAACTGGATACAGAATTAACTGCAGACGATTTGAAAGACTTGGTTGAAAAGTTCAAAGAAATCGGCGTTAAAATTGGCAAGGTATTCCCACAGGATCCATGGCAACAGTTGGAAATGGGTATCGGTGCTGTGTTCCGTTCATGGATGAGCAAAAAGGCAATCACATATCGTAAATTGAATAACATCCCTGCTGATTGGGGTACCGCTGTAAACGTTCAGGCAATGGTATTTGGTAATTCTGGCGACGACAGTGCAACTGGCGTATGTTTCAGTCGTGACCCAGCAACTGGTGAAAACAAATACTATGGTGAATATCTGATTAATGCCCAGGGCGAAGACGTTGTGGCAGGTATCCGTACCCCACAGCCAATGAGCAAGGATGATTCCGGTCGTCTGTCTTTGGAAGAAGCAATGCCAGCAGTATATCAGGAATTGTGCGATGTTCGTGAAAAACTGGAAAAGCATTACAAAGATATGCAGGACATGGAATTCACAATCGAACATGGAAAATTGTGGATGTTACAGTGCCGTAACGGTAAACGTACTGCTGCTGCGGCTGTTCGCATGGCAGTTGAAATGGTCGAAGAAGGCCTGTTGACCAAAGAAGAAGCCATCCTGCGCGTTGGTGCGGACCAACTTGACCACTTGCTGCACCCAATGTTGGATCCAAAGGCAGAAAAGAAAGTTATCGCAACAGGTTTGCCTGCATCCCCAGGTGCCGCTGTTGGTCAGGCTGTATTTAATGCCGAAGACGCAGAAAAATGGGCTGCTGCGGGTAAAAAGGTCATGTTGATTCGTATTGAAACATCACCAGAAGATATCGCTGGTATGAACGCTGCCCAGGGTGTTATCACGGCACGTGGTGGTATGACATCACACGCGGCGGTGGTTGCACGTGGTATGGGTACACCATGCGTATCTGGTTCGCCTGATATCAAAATTGACTATGAAACCAAGACATTAAAAACAACATCTGGTGTTGTTATTAACGAAGGTGACTGGGTTTCTATTGATGGTGCCAAGGGCCAGATTATCGAAGGCAAAATCCCAACAGTATCTGTTGAACTGACTGGTAATTTCGGAACCTTGATGAAATGGGTTGATGAAATCAAAACTTTGACAGTCAAGGCAAACGCAGAAACACCAAAAGATGCAAAACAGGCACGTGACTTTGGTGCCGAAGGTATCGGTTTGGCACGTACAGAACATATGTTCTTTGACCCATCCCGTATCCAGGATATGCGTGAAATGATTTTGGCCGAAGACGAAAATGGTCGCCGTGCTGCATTGGCAAAATTGTTGCCATATCAAAAATCTGACTTTGTTGAACTGTTCAAAATTATGGACGGTCTGCCGGTCACAATTCGTTTGATTGACCCTCCACTACATGAATTCTTGCCACACACAGATGCAGAAATCGAAGAATTGGCTGCACATATTGGCAAATCTGTTGAATTCATTAAACAGCGTGCAGAACAATTGCATGAACAGAACCCAATGTTGGGTCATCGTGGTTGCCGTTTGGCGATTACATATCCAGAAATCTGTGAAATGCAAACACGCGCAATCTTGTCTGCCGCATTGGAAGTCAAGAAATCCGGTGTTCAAGTATTCCCAGAAATCGAAGTTCCATTGGTCGGTTCCAAGAAGGAAGTCGACATTGTTAAGGCGGTTATTGACGCAACTGCACAATCATTGTTTGCAGAAACTGGTGAATCCGTCGAATACACTGTTGGTTCAATGATTGAATTGCCACGCGCTGCTGTTTTGGCAAATGAAATCGCAGAATCTTGTGAGTTCTTTGAATTTGGTACAAACGACTTGACCCAGACAACATTGGGTATGTCACGTGATGACACAGCGAAAATCTTAGATGAATATCGCGCACGTGGTGTTTATGTCGCAGACCCATTTGCGTCTGTTGATCAGTTGGGCGTTGGTCTGTTAATTAAAGACGCTGTTAAAAAAGCCCGCGATACCAAGGGTGAACATATCCACCTGGGTGTTTGTGGTGAACATGGTGGTGATCCTGAATCAATTCAGTTCTTCCATCAGGTTGGCTTTAATTCCGTGTCTTGTTCGCCATTCCGCGTGCCAATCGCACGTCTGGCGGCGGCACAGGCGGCGGTTAAGTTCCCAAGAAAGAACTAAACAAACGCATAAACAAAAATCGTGGGCATGTCCCACGATTTTTTTTATTTGGTATTTTATTTGCAAATAATTGTTTTTTATCTTAGAATTTATACATTATGAAATTCAAAAAAATCCTACGCATTATATTAAATGTTTTCTTTTGGCTGTTTGTTGCAGGTATTGCGACATTGGCCGGTTTGATTTTAATCTATGGCAATGATTTGCCTGATTATAAAAAGTTGGCAACATATGCGCCCCCGGTTGCAACGCGTCTGTACGCATCAGACGGTTCTTTGTTGATTGAATATGCCGAAGAACGTCGTGTCTTTATCGACTATGCCGACATGCCACCGCAATTGGTAAACGCATTTATTGCCGCCGAAGATCAAAATTTCTGGACGCATCCTGGTATTGATATTCAGGGTATAATCCGTGCAGTTGCAAATAATGGTATGCGTATGTTGGGATATAACACAACGTTATCTGGCGCATCAACAATTACGCAACAGGTCGCAAAGAATTTCTTTTTAACATCTGAACGCACCATATCGCGCAAGATAAAAGAAGCGATATTGGCATTACGCCTGGAACGCAGTTTTTCAAAACAACATATTTTGACTTTGTATATGAACCAGATATTCTTGGGTGCGCGTGCGTATGGTGTTGGCTCTGCTGCATTGATGTATTTTAACAAGCCGGTTTCCGAATTATCACTGGCAGAATGCGCATTCTTGGCATCATTGCCCAAGGCACCAAATGACCGCGCCCGTGCGGTTGAGCGTCGTAATTATGTCTTGCGCCGTATGGTTGAAGAAGGCTTTATATCCCAAGAAGAAGCAGATGCCGCCGCCGCCGAAGAATTAAATATCAACAGTGGCTTTACCGCCCAAATGGAAGAAGACTTTCAATACTTTGCCGAAGATGTCCGTCGTCAGTTGTTGGACAGCATCGGACGCGAAACTTTGTATAATCAGGGGCTGTATATAAAAACCACAATTGTCCCAGAATTACAGCGTGCCGCATCTGCTGCCTTGAACAAAGAATTAGATGCATATAACGCGGGGCGCAGTGATAAATTACAAGGTGCAATAATCGCAATGAATCCGCATACAGGCCGTATTGTTGCAATGGCGGGTGGTCGTTCATTCCGTGAAAGTTCATTTAATCGCGCAACCCAGGCATACCGTCAAATTGGTTCAACGATAAAACCATTTGTTTATTTGTCTGCGCTGGAACGCGGTTTCAGCCCTCAAACCATGATTTTGGATGCCCCAATTGTTGGCTGGCGCGAAAATAATCAGTTGTGGAAGCCTGAAAATTATGACAAGAAATTCTTGGGTGATGTGCCACTGCGTTTGTCTTTGGAAACATCGCGAAATGTTCCAACAGTACGTTTGGTTGAAAAAATCGGCACGCGTGACGCGATTGAGGTGGCCCAGCGTTTCGGCGTATATGCCCCCGATATGAAAGACATGAATCTTTCTATGGCGTTGGGGTCTGGCGAAACAACGCTGGAAAAATTGGTCGTTGGTTATTCTGCGTTTGTAAATGGCGGTCATTTGATTCGGCCTAAATTGGTTGACTATATCGAAGACAGATATGGTCGTGTAATTGGTGGTGAAAAAACAGAAATTATCGAATGGTCTGATGATTTGATGCCACCGGAATTGGTTGCAGAATCAGAACCGTTGTCTGACCCGCAAAGTCTATATCAAATGGTGTCTATTTTACAGGGCGCGGTCGAACGTGGTACAGGAAAACAGGCGCGTGTCCCTGGACACACAATTGCCGGCAAGACTGGTACGACCAATGACGTCAAAGACGTGTGGTTTGTCGGTTTTTCCAAGAATTTAATTGCCGGTGTTTATTTGGGGTATGATACGCCAAAATCCCTGGGGCGTGGTGCGGGGTCGCATATGGCGGCACGGGTTTTTGCGGATTTTATGACGGTTGCATTGGCAAATGAAAAGAATCAGCCATTCGCGGTCCCAGACGGCATGACGTTTATGCGCGTCAATCGTCGCAGTGGCGCATCTGCCACCGCAGACCCCAATGGCACAATAATACAAGAGGCCTTTAAACCCGGGCAAAAACCAAATCCTGCACCTAAAAAGACATCTTCTGACACTGGCGCAGTGGTTGGTGGTGTATTTTAATTCACAGATAACATTTGTTTATTAAATCTTTTGTGGTAAAATGTCAGCATAAGGAAAGGATTTTATTATGCTGACAGATTACTTTTTAAATCATGGTTATTCATTTTTTGCAAGTGGCTGGACCCAGTTCGCCGGCGCGTTTTTCGTCGCGTTTTTGATGATGTTGGTGTTGGGGCGTCCATTTATTCGCGCAATGCGTGCAATTCAGAAAAAGGGTCAACCGATTAGTGAAAACGTGCCAGAGGCACACTTAAAGAAAGCCGGTACCCCAACAATGGGCGGAATATTGATAATTATGTCTGTCTTGGTTGGCAGTTTATTGTTCATGCCGATATATAACCCAACAGGTTGGATTGCGCTGTCGGCATTGTTGATGTTTGGCGGTCTGGGCTTTATTGATGATTATAAAAAGGTTGCATCCCAGTCTAAAAAGGCGTCAAATGGTTTGTCGCCATTAACACGTCTGGTTGTCGAGGGTATATTTGTTGTTATTTTGGCGTATTTGATTAACCAAACAATGCCACCGTATATCCCGGAATATTCACTGGCAATCGGTGGTGGTATAATATTGCCGTTGGGAATTTTGTATTATGTTTTTGCGTATTTTGTAATCTGTGGCAGTGCCAACGCCACAAATATTACAGACGGTTTGGATGGAATGCTGTCTAAATTATATTTACCCGTTTTGGTTGTTTTGGTTGTTGCATTGTATGGGGCGACACGTATTGGATTTATGGATACTGTTATGTTCTTGCCTTCTGCCAGTGGGTTGTATGCGGTACTGGGTGCGGTATTCGGTGCTGTGTTGGGATTCTTGTGGTATAATGCAAAGCCTGCATCGATATTCATGGGCGACGTTGGTTCGTTGGCGTTGGGTGGCTTTATGGGAACGGTTGCCATGTTGTTAAAGTCCGAAATTATCATGGGTATTGCCGCCGGCATGATGGTATTGATATTGCTGTCATCATTTATTCAGACAATGTATTTCAAGGTGACACGTAAAGTCACAGGAACAGGCCGTCGTGTATTTTTGCGCGCGCCATTGCATCATCATTTCGAAGAAAAAGGTTGGGCAGAAACAAAGATTGTTGAACGCTTTTTTGTTGTTTCAATCTTGTTTTCTGGTTTGGCATTGGTGTTGTTGAAATTTGCATAAAGAAAGTTTGATATGTTCACGCGTGGCGAAGATAGTAGATTAACCAGTTGGTATTTTCAAACAGACCGTCGTCTGTTGGGTTGTGTGCTGTTATTGATTGTGTTGTCGATAATATTTGCATTGTCCGCAGGGTCGGTTGCAGCAGAGCGTATAAACATGCCGTGGTATTTCTTTTTGGTAAAGGCGATACCGTTTTACATTGTTGGTCTGTTGGTCTTGTTTGGAACCAGTTTCCTGACAAAAAAACAAGTATTAATTTTGGCTGGGCTAAATCTGGCATTTGGTCTGGCGTTATTGCCATTGACGGTTATATCGCCCCATATGATTAAAAATTCAGCCCGATTTGTGTCGTTTGGCTTTTTTAATATCATGCCGTCTGATATTATGAAACCAGGCTTTATAGTAATGACGGCGTATTTTTTAAGTCGAATGAAAGAACGCTATGGCGCCAACATATTTTTTAACAAGGATGCATGGCGTTTTAATACCTGGCTCAGTTGGTCGTACTATTTAATGGCGTTTGTTCCGGTTTTATTAATTATATTCAGACACCCTGATTTTGGAACGTCTGTATTGTATTTGGCCGTATTGTTTGCGATGGCTTTTATTGCAGGGTTGCCGTGGATTTTGGTGCCTGTAATCGGTGGTATGGCGTTGTTGATGCTGGTTGTTGCGTTCTTTACATTGGGACACGTTCATCGTCGAATAATATCGTTTTTTACGGGCACTGGTGATACCTATCAGGTGGACAATTCTGTTGATTCAATACGCCATGGTGGCCTGTTGGGGTCTGGTGATGACGCATTTGTAAAACAGTTTTTGCCTGACGTGCATACAGACTTTATATTTGCCGCCATTGCCGAAGATTTGGGTGCGATTATGGCGTGTGGTTTGTTATTATTATTGTTTTATGTTTTTCGTCGTCTGGTTCAGAATGCAACAAATGCCCGTGACCTGTTTGTGCTGTATGCGACTGGCGGTACGGCGGCATTGTTTGGAACACAGATTTGCTTTAATATGTTAACAACATTGAATTTGTTTGCGCCAAAGGGTATGACATTACCGTTCATATCGTACGGGGGCAGTTCTTTGTTGGCGTACTGTTTATTGTTTGGCATGATTTTGGCGCTTGTTCGTGAAGACAAGTGGAAATAGAAAAAAGGGGGCTGATATGAAAATATGGATTGCAACGGGCGGTACAGGTGGGCATGTATATCCTGCGCTTAGTGTTGCGACAGAATTGGCATCGCGTGGTCATAAAATTACGATTTCGTGCGACGGCCGTGTACGCTCAATGGTTCAACGTGGTGCGCCGGATAATGCGCGCCTTGTTCATATTTGGGCGTCTGGCGTTGGTGCAAAAAGTCGTCTGAAACAAATGTGGGCATTGTTCAAAATCGGTGTTTCTGCAAGTGCGTTAACATTGCGTTTTATGTTTTTTCGTCCAAATCGTGTTGTGGCATTTGGCGGTTATGCATCTGTGCCTGCGGTGTTCGCGGCGCATGTATGGAAAATACCAACATTCTTGCACGAACAAAATGCGGCCATTGGGCGTGCGAATAAGTTTGCAATGCGCTGGGTAAAAACGTTGATGACCAGTTTCCCAAGTGTATCTGGTATACCCAATGGCGCAACACGTGTTGTTTATACAGGCTTGCCTGTACGTCGTGATTTTTTAAGTATTGCGGCGACCCCATTATCACATGAATCTAAATTGTTGGTTACTGGTGGTTCGCTGGGGGCGCAAATCTTGGACGATGTTGTGCCTGGTGCGATTGCGGCAATGAAAAACAAAAAGATTTTTGTCACGCATCAAACGCGTCCTGAAAATGTCGCGCGCTTGCAACAGTTTTATATAGATAATAAAATTCGTGCGAATGTTTTATCTTTTATTCATGATATGGCAGATGCGATTTCATCTGCGGATTTGGTTATCGGGCGCAGTGGGGCCAGTACAGTCGTTGAATTGCAAACAGTCGGCCGTCCTGCGATATTGGTGCCGCTAAACATTAATCCAGACCAGGCTGCAAATGCGGAAAGTTTTGCAAAAAATGGCGGTGGTTTTGCAATTGAGCAATCAAAGTTTACACCAAAATGGTTGACGTCTACACTGACAGAATTATTTGATAATCCGTCACGTTTGGACAAGATGGCGCAAAAGGCAACGGTTCAAAATAATGCTGTAAACCTAATTGCTGATGAAATAGAAAAATAAAAGAAACGCCGTCTAAAACGGCGTTCTTTTATTTGTTAGTCCAATGTACGTAAACTAATTTTTTCTTCATCAACGATAACTAATTTTCCCAAATTAATGTTAAAGTGTCGTGCGGCATTAAACGCGTCGCGCATACCGAACAATTCTGTGTCGTAAATTGGAAATACACCACGTGCCAGACATAACTGGTTTGCAATCACAGGTTCGTTGCATACTGCGATAACAGGGATGTCTGGTTTGCGACATGAAATTTGTGTTGTTGCAATTGTGTCACGTGCAAACACAACGATTGCAGATGCTTTATTCAGATACGCCATTGACGCAACCGAACGTGACCAATCATTTTCTGGAATGTTTTCCACGCGTGACCAATCGTATGGGTTTGCAATTGCATCACCGTCTGCATTTGCCAATATGTTATACATTGTTTCGATAACGTTTACAGGATTGATACCGATTGTTGTTTCTTCGGATGTCATTGTTGAATCTGCGCGCAGGTACGCCGCATTTGCAACGTCTGTGATTTCTGCGCGTGTTGGGAATTCGCTGTTTACCATTGACCCCAGCATTTGTGTTGCAACAATAACAGGTTTATTCATCTTTCTACATTCGCGAATTATACGACGTGAAATTGCTGGTACTTCTGCATATGGAACCTCTACCGCCAAGTCGCCACGCGCAATCATAATACCATCTGCAGCCTCTGCAATTTCGGTTATACGTTCAACAGCATTTGGACGTTCGATTTTTGCAATAATCTTGATTGGGTGTGATGTGCGTTCTGTGATAAAGTCGCGAACTTCTGCCACATCTTCTGGTTTCTGAACAAATGATATTGCAACCCAATCTGGTTTTTTTGTAATGGCATATGCCAAATCTTCACGGTCTTTTTTTGTCAGTACAGATGTTGCAATTTCTGTGTCTGGCAGGTTAAATCCGCGACGCGACCAAATCTCTGTGCCACGAATAACAGTTGCGTCAACCTTGTCTGCGGATGCAAAGTCAACACGCATTTCAATTTTACCGTCATTTAACAGAATTCTGTCGCCAATTTTCAGCGACCCTAAAACATCTGCGTCTGGTAATTGCACGCGTGTCGCGTTTCCTGGTGTTGGGTCTGTGTCAAATGTGAATTTTTGACCGATTTCCAGTGGGTATTTATCTTCTGTTTCAAAATTTCCAATACGGTGTTTTGGGCCTTGCAAGTCGATCATCACGGCAACAGGTGAATTTAATTCTGTGGATATTTCACGAATCATATCGATTTTACGTCCTTGAACATCGCCAGTGTCGTGACTAAAATTCAGACGGCACATATTAACGCCCGCAGAAATCATGCGTGTTAATGTTTCGCGATCTTCACACTTTGGACCAATTGAAGCGGTGATTTTTGTATATTTATTCATATTTGACCTTTATTTAGTTGATTTTGTTTTTCTTGATTTTTTCGTTTTATGATATATCATAAGTTTAACAAATAAACAAGGGGAAATAGAAATATGAAACAGGCAAATCATGGCGCAATTGATAACCAACAATTGCTTAGCATTATTGAACGTATTGAAAAATTGAACGAAGATACTGCTGCAATCGCCGCAGATATCAAGGAGATTTATAGTGAGGCTAAATCCGCCGGATTTGATCCAAAATATATTCGTCAGATGATACGTTTGCGCAAACTGGATCCAGATGAATTGGACGAGGCAGACGAACTAACACAAATGTATCGCAGTGCATTGGGGTTGTAATGAAAGGTTTTATAAAAAACATCGAAGATTTTAACTGCGCCCATTGTGGCGCAGTTGTTCATGGCAATGGTTATACGAATCATTGTCCTAATTGTTTGTGGTCACGTCATGTTGATAATAATCCGGGTGATCGTGCTGCGACGTGTGGCGGTATGATGGAACCGATTTCTGTTGCACCGGATGGCGCGCGTTATATTATAACACATCGTTGTGTCGTTTGTGGCAAGGTCAAACGTCAACGAACATCCGATAGTGACAATATGGATGTAATCATAGAATTGTCATCTGATAAATCATTTATATTTGGAAAATAAAAATTTCACTTGCGTGCGATTCGTCATTTGTTCTAAGATAGAATCAGGAAGGAAAGGAACATGCGTAAAATCGCAATCTCTGCATTGTCATTATTAATTGTAATGCCGGCGTTGGCAAATGCACGTCTGCCTGTTGTAAATATTGCGTCTGGTGGCGTTTCTGCGCGCAGTGCATTTGGCGAAGATATCGTTTCGCAACCACAAAAGACCAGGGTTGCAAGTGCGACAAATAAACCCGCAGCAACACGCACGAAAAAGGTTGTCGCACGTAATGTCGTACCTGCCGGGATTGCGCCAATGGTCGATTCTGGTGAACAACTTGTTGTGTCAAACGATGTGCTGACACCGCGTCGCCCCAGTAATGATTTGTGGGCAAAAAATGATTCGGCGTTGCGTATGCCGTCCCCAAATGAATTTTCCGTAATGCGCAGTGATGATTTGTTGCCCGAAGAAAGTTTGGACACACAACTTGCAAAAACGTCTGCACATGTCGAAAGTGTTGTAAAAGAATCTGCGCCTGCAATGTCTGAAATTGATGGTCAGATTGCGCGTCTGGTTGAACTGCAACGTCGTGCAGATGAAAGTGTGCGTACCGTGTCGTCGCGTGTAATCGCAAAGCCAATTGCCACAGAAACGGTTGAACGAATCGAACCGGTAAAGGTTGCAGATGCACGTCCAACAAAGATTGCCGCAAATGATGATGACAAGGGAATAACTTTGCGTCGCTTGGTTGTTCCGATGGAATCAGATGATGTTGTCGTGCGCAGTGTTGAAAAAACAAAATCACCACTGATTGCAAATGTCCGTGATGATATGACAAAGATGAGTCCGTCTGAATTGCGTCGCGCATTCAGAAAAACGTTCTTGTCAGAAAACAAACACTTATCAACATTCCAGATTGATGACCGTTTTGATGTTGCCAGTGATATGTCATCATCAATCGAAGGTTTTACTGCAAAGCAAGATTTGTCAGAGGGTGGCGGTATTCGTCCACTGGAAATCAAAATTAAATTCCGTAATGATGATTCGGCCCTGTCACGTGAAAATTATACATTGCTGACAGAATATGCAGGTATCGTCGTTAATAAACCAACCCGTGCAGTTCAGATTGCAATCCCCCAGTATATGACAGAAAGCAAGGATGCGCGCAAATTAGCGGCCCGTCGTTTGGCAATCATTGAACAGGTTTTAACAGATAACGGTGTGGCGCAACAACGTGTTGTTCCCGTGTTGTCACAACGTGAAGAGCCTGGCTTTGTATTACGTATAATTTCCAGCGATCAGTATGAAACATTGACCCAGCAAAAGCGTAATATCTTTGGCGACACTGTTGGTAAAAAGACTTATAAAAGTATGTCGTGGTAAGGGTTATTGATTCCATTCTTGAATTTTTATTTCCGCCGGCGTGTCCATTATGTGATGCGCCGGTGTCAACACATGGTGAATTGTGCGCATCTTGTTGGTCGTCAATGAATTGGATTGCGTCACCATATTGTGCAAAGTGTGGATATCCATTCCCAGCGGATTTAGATTTGGGTGGTGTGCCATTGTGTCCAGTATGTGCATCTGGAAATTGTGAATTAGACTGGATACGTTCGGCCTGTGTTTACGATGATGCGTCGCGTTCCGCGATGTTGCCGTTTAAGCATGGTGGTCGTATAAAGTATGCTCGCTTTATGTCGCGTGCAATGATTTGGGCATTGCGTGATATTGATGTTGATGCGGATATTGTGATGCCAGTGCCACTTGCACGTCGTCGTTTATTTCATCGTGGCTATAATCAGGCGACATTATTGGCACGCCCAATTGCCCGCGCATTGGGGGTAAAAATAGATTATGATTCTGTACGTCGTCTTTATCGCCCGGATATGGGGCATAAAACCGCGCGCGAACGTGCCGAAAACATCCACGGTGTGTTTTCGGTTGTCAAACCTGAATTAATACGTGGTCGCCGAATTTTATTGGTTGATGATGTAATGACAACCGGCGCAACCTTTTCAGAATTGCGCCGGGTATTAATGCGTGCAGGTGCGTCGGCTGTATACGGTGTGACGTTTTGCCGTGTTGTGCGTGCAATTTAGGCAGTATATTGTCCTTGTATACTTTTGCCCATCAGCATCTGCATTTGTTGTGATTGTTCTTGCCAGATGACTTTTCCTGCAAATTGTTTCATCAGATTAATAATAATCTCTTCTTCGGGCGTATATATTTTACGCTTTGTTGGAATTCTTAATTCCGCAACAATTTGTTTCTCTATATATGCTGTATAGTATACATGCTGCTCATAGTTTTCGTCAGTTTCAGTACAGAATTCCAAGGCAAACATATCGTTGTTTGGCAACATAACAACATATTCTTTTATTGTGCCACTTGGGTCAATATGTGAAGACACCGGTTGTGTTGCAATGCACATCCTAACCAGTTCCAGCAAGACTTTGTCTTTCGTCAAAGAATTGTTAATTATTGTTTTCATTTTTTAAATTGTGTGTTGTCTTTTTACACCGTTCAAGAAGTTGGCCAATTCCGCTTCTGTTTTTGTCATTGCTTGTTTGGCGATTTCCAATTTCTTCATTTGGGCTTCTTGTTCTTTTTGTTGATGCCAACGTTTAGAGCAAGCGTTGCAAATTTCTGCGATTTCGTTAACGATTGTGTCGATTGGCTTTTTTTTGTCCGCGACATTTGCATCGGCAAATAATACGACATTTCCATTAATAATCAGATTGTATGCGCCATAATCCCAGTCGTTATTAACGCTTAACAAACGTTCACCTTTTGTGTTATATACAACATACGACGCGCTGCCCAGACGCGATGTGCTAACAACGACACCATTGGCAATTGCGTTTAAAACCTGAGCCTTTAAAAATTCATTCATGTTTTGTCCTTTGTTGTTTTAATTTATGCAAAATATAGCACAAAACACATGTTTGTCAAGCGTATTTGTGTGTCAAGTTTCTTGAATTTTGAATTTAATCTGATACGATTAACGTCAGATTATTTTTTATAACCCAGGATAAAGACATGAATATCGAACTTGGCAAGAATATCAGCCCACGTGAAATTGAAACCAGAATCCAAGAATTTTGGGATAAAAACAGTTTTTGGAATAACGATGTTACATCTGACAAACCGTCGTTTTGCATCATGATGCCGCCGCCAAATGTCACTGGTTCTTTGCACATGGGACACGCGATGAACAACGTACTGACTGATATTGTTTGTCGTTATAAACGTATGTCTGGTTATGATGTTTTGTGGCAACCGGGAACCGACCACGCGTCAATCGCAACCCAGTTGTTGGTTGAACGTGACTTGTCAAAGCGTGGAATTAACCCACATTCATTATCGTTGGCAGAAAAATTAGATTGTGCCTGGAAGTGGAAGGCGGACAAAGGCGGCCAGATTATGAATCAGTTGCATATCTTGGGTGTGACACCTGTATGGCAACGTGAACGTTTTACAATGGACGAAGGCTTGTCCAGTGCAGTTACTAAGCTGTTCGTTAAGATGTATAACGAGGGGTTAATTTATCGTGAAAAACGCCTGGTAAACTGGTGCCCAAAACAAATGACATCTGTATCGGATTTAGAAGTCGAAACCCGTGATGAAAAGGGTAAGTTCTATTACTTTAATTATCAATTGGTTGATGGTGGTGTTATTGAAATTGCAACAACGCGTCCTGAAACATTATTTGGCGACCAGGCGATTGCTGTTCACCCTGAAAACGAAAAGTTAAAACACTTAATCGGTAAACGTGCGATAATCCCATTAACAGATATTGAAATTCCAATTATTGCGGATGTTCACGCCGACCCAGAAAAGGGTACAGGTGCGGTAAAAATTACCCCTGCCCATGACTTTGACGACTGGGAGGTTGGCCTGCGTCATAACCTGACACCGGTTTGCATTTTAACCCCGGATGCCAAGATGAACGATAATCCTGTTGTGCCGACCAAATATCGTGGTCTGGACAGATATGCGGCACGTGCGGCGGTTGTCGCAGATATCGAAGCGGCCGGTCTGTTGGTAAAAATAGAGGACAAGGTTATCCCAACACCATATTCAGAACGCGGTGGCGTTCCGGTTGAACCATATTTAACAGACCAATGGTTCGTTGATGCTGAAAAGTTGGCAATCCCTGCGATAAAGGCTGTTGAAGAAGGTAAAATCAAATTTATGCCAGAACATCGTTATAACTTGTTTATGGCATGGATGAAAAATATTCGTCCATGGACAATTTCACGTCAATTGTGGTGGGGACATCATATTCCTGCTTGGTATGACGAAGCGGGTAATGTATACGTTGCAGAAACCGAAGAAGACGCAATTAAACAATCTGGTGGTAAAACATTAACCCGTGATCCAGACGTTTTGGATACATGGTTTTCATCTGGATTGTGGCCTTTTTCAACATTGGGCTGGCCTGAACAGACATTGGAATTGAAAAAATATTATCCAACAGATTTACTGTACACCGCGGCAGACATTATCTTCTTCTGGGTTGCACGTATGGTAATGATGGGTATTTATGTAATGGGTGATGTTCCATTCCATACGGTAAATTTCCATGGACTTATTCGTGATTCCAAGGGGCAAAAGATGTCCAAGACCAAGGGCAATGGTACCGACCCACTGGATGCGGTTGAAAAATTTGGTGTTGATGCATTGCGTTATTGGATTGCAACCGCACCAATTGGCACAGATATTCGTTATAGTGATGACGAAGTAAAACGTGGTTCAAAACTGCTGACTAAATTATGGAACGCATCAAAATATGTTTTGATGAATTTATCTGATTTTGAACCGGCAACCGCGAAATCGATTCCGGTATCCGAACGCTTTATCGAAGACAGATGGGTGTTGTCTGAATTGAACAAGACAATTGCCGAAACGCGTAAGCATTTGGATAAATACGACAACTATAATTCACGTGCTGCGATTGATACATTCTTCTGGGATATTTTCTGTGACCAGTATTTGGAATTCATCAAGGACCGTTTCTGGGCACCAGAAAAGTATAGTGCAGAATCTAAACTATCTGCCCAGTGGACATTGTACACAGTTTTGCGTGCGATAATTGGTCTGTATGCGCCGTTTATCCCATTCTTGACCGAAGAATTATGGCAAAAGATTTACAAAGATATCGAAGGTGGCGAAACATTACACCTGACCGAATATCCAACTGTAAATTCCGAATATGAAACAGATGTTGAACAGATGAATATTGCGCTGGAACTGTTAAAAAATATTCGTGGTCTGCGCACAGAACGCAAGGTTGGAAATGGTGCAAAGTTGGAAACCCTGACAATTCCATCCGATACACCTGATGTCTTACACGGTTTGATTAAATCTGCTGCCCGCGCGAATAATATTCAGTTAGGCGATACATTGGACTTTGTTGTTGCAGAACAAGTCAAGGGGTAAACCAATGGCAGACAAACTGGTTGAACGTCGTATCTTGCAGGCGTATCAGTGCGATCGATTTGGCAACGTTCGTCCATTGATTTTGATGAACGAATTACAATCGATTGCCGACCGCCATGCTGAGGTTCTTGGTTGTGGCCGCACATATTGCCTGGAAAATAATATTGGCTGGGTTGTTATGTATTACCTGGTTGACATTATTGAATTACCGCGTGAGGGTGAAGAATTAACCTTTACCACATGGCCATCGTGCCAAGATGCATTGCGTGCAACGCGTGACTTTGAAATTCATGGGGCGGATAATCGTTTAATGGTTCGTGCGACATCCCAGTGGATATTAATTGATATGGAACGCCGTCGTCCATTGCCATTGGCGAATCATTTGTCGCCAGATGTTGTTGTGCCAACACGTGCCTATGGCTGTGCATTTGAAAAGTTCCCAGATTTTGAGACAAACAAGACGCACATTATGAAATGTCGCTTTGACGATATTGACGTGAATCAGCATATAAACAACGCTGTTTATGCGGTATGGGCAACAGAAAGCGTTGGCTACAAATATCGCACAGAACACAAATTGAAAAAGATTGATATTTGCTTTAAAAAAGAAATCAGTCCTGACACCCCAGAAATTTGCATTGATGTTGCGATTGATGGTTTAATCAGTCGTCACAAAATCCGCACTGGCGACACCGAACACGCGGTTGTTATCTGCCACTGGGAACAGATATAAAAGTTTTAAGTATTATGTATACGCTTTGAATACAGGCGGGAAAAGAGATTAGTTATACCATAAGGTGTTTTTTTTATTCTTTTGTTCTCTGGTATTTTATCTTGATTGTGTGTTGAAATGTACGAAAATTCAAAATCTCCATTTGTTCTGTGTTCGCCTGGCACTGGATATAGTGGTACTGTATCAATTCCAAATTTCCATGTACAATAATCGTATGATAATTGGTCGCGTTTTGAGCGTTTGTAAACAATAGTCCACCATAAATTCAGCAACGGTTTTATCTTATTGTGTTGTCTAAATATGATGTTTGTTTCAGACAATCCATTGTCGACAGGATATTTGCGCTTTCTAAGAAAGGACATTTGTTTATTAACCGTTTTTTCTGTGTCGATATTTAATCGTTTTATTTCTTCTGCTTCTTGATAAATACAGTTTCTTGTAGGGTGCAAAGGCACGCTGATTAAAACATTTTCTGTTATTAATTTTTTTGTTAAATCATAGATGTTTTTGTTATTAATGCAGATATTCCCGTCCATCCATAAACTGTAATCATATTCGGGGAACAGTATGTGCGCATTTATTTTGTGCCAACGTGCGTTCTTTACGTTGCTAGATTTATTGAATCTTAACGTCCGTATATGCCAGTGTTTAAATTTACCTTGTTTACATAATTCTTTATTATCCGTAAACAATACATAGTCCCAAGACGGGTCAATGTATTTATGCGTTGGAATATTATCGTACCCACCAGTAATACATGTATAACAAACTTTTTTATTCATATTATCTTTACTTTGCATGTTTTGTACGATGAATAAATCCAACCGGCAGGAATCCAAATGCTTCGATACGGTATTTAGATTCTGCACCAGAACCAAACGTATCTGCAATTTTATATATTTTTATAATTTGTAATCCAAATATTCGTAATCTAAAAATTGGTTTATACAATAATTTCTTTCTTGGAATTGGCGGTATTTTTTCTGAATAACGTTTAAATGCGTTCAACGTTTCGTCTGAATCGATATATTGGCATAACAAGAAATTATTTATTATTTTGGGTGCGATTTGCTTTTTTATAAAAGGAATTCCTAATTTTAAAGCTTGTAATGGTTCGTGGTACATCAAATGACAATTTTCTGATAGGTATTTTTCTGTATCAAATCGTGCATAGAATTTATATCCATGTTGAACAATTCGTTGTGATAACTGAATCTCATACTTTGCACAAATCATAGGTTTGCTATTTTCGTGTTTGACGCTACAAATAAATTCTTCAAAGAATTTCTCTGTTGCAACACGTTGTGATAATCCAACAAACCACGATTGAATATGATTTGCGATAACTTTTTCTTGATATGAAACAATTCCCGTTAAATCGGCCCCATGGGATTCTAAATCATTCAAAATTGGTTCGATGTCAAACAGCGGCCCCAGCACAGAATCATTTACCAAATAAATCCAGTCATATTTTTTCAGTATGTTATTATCGCGTGCCCAGATATATGCACGTTTATATGAACCAAAGTCATATTCGTTGTGTCGCTGTGCGTGCGCATATAAAACATTGGGAATTTGTTTAATCTTTTTTAATTCTGCATCGTTTGTGTCGTTGTCCATAACAAACACAATATCGCCCAGCTTTGACAATTCGTTTAAATAGTAAGTCAGCGTTTCATCAACAATCCCATCGCGGTCATAGCCTGCGAATAAAAACAAGCGTTTTGTCATAATAACTATCCTTGCGCTAAAAACATTTGGTATTTATTCTTAATACCATACTCTGCTTTTTTTATATATGCACTAGGACACTGTTCTTAATTTTACAAGCCTAAAAAAACAACGCCCAACGGGCGTTAATTTAGATTAAAACAGACTGCGATTATTTATTTTTTTCATGGTACAGTTTTGAATATTCCGCCATAACATCAACCATCAGACCTTTGTATCCATTTTTATCCCAATGTCTTTCGGCGGCATACAATGTCGGTTTCCAGTCGCAGAATTCCGTGTTTTCCCAATCAATAAATCCTGTGATATTTAAATCATCGTCCATCATAAAATTCTGGCCAATGTCATTATGAAACCAGCCATACAGATACCCCGGTTTTACCGTCTTGGTTGGTTTTAAATCGCGGATTTCTGTTGGGTCAGACGTTCCAACAACATGTAAAAAGTTCGCCATTTGTTTCGCAATTTTTTCACGATGTGCCAAAACATATGACGGTTCAAAATCACCAATCAGTTTGCCAGAAAAGAATTCTTGGCGTCGAATTGTGACCCCACGCCATTCAATCAGTTCCATGTCCGGCATACGAATTGGCGTAATCTTTTTGAATGCGTCTGTGATGCGCATTTCACGTACTGCCTGGGCGCGCCCATCATCAGTTAATGAAAACTTAAAAACATTTTTGTCATTAACAATCACAATCAGGTTTTTGCATCCAACGCCAAATGCGATTGACATTTTTTGAACGCCGCCATCGTTTTTCTTGGCCCAATCACGCGCCCATTTTATGTATGCGCGCGATGATGGATATCGCAACATAACGCGCACTTTGCTGCGCAGTTTTTTATTTGGAATAAAGCCGCAAACCAGATTTGCACAAAAACGTCTAAGACTCATTTAATTGCCCTTTTTATTTTATTATAATGCTAGCCAACAAAAAAAGTGTGCGCAAGGAAAAGTTTCATTTGAAAAAATTAATCTTTATGTATAAGATAGATTCACACGCTCCCATCGTCTAGCGGTTAGGACATCAGATTCTCATTCTGGTAACACGGGTTCGATTCCCGTTGGGAGTGCCAAAATTTTAAACCCCACGTCAGTGGGGTAAAATTTTGTGTAAACCCCGGGAATTGAACCCGTAGGTTCGGAACGTCAGTTAACGAGAACGAGTGTTCAACGAAGTTCGAGTTTTACGTAGTGACAATGAGTAGTTTTGAACAGCACAGCGCATTCAAAACGTTAGGAATTCCCCACAGGCGCTTATGCTGATGAGACGTTTTTTATTTCCCTTTTTTAGCACGGGCTTCCTCTATCGCCGTACGCCAAGATTTATATTGTTTCTTGCTTAAGTCCCACAGCTTTTTTGTATCGTTTTGCATTTGTGTTCCAACGCCATATTCAATCTTGCCACCTAAATCTTGGGCAATTTTCATTGATTTGTCTGCGAACCACCATGCCAATGCAACACACAGCAATGTTGTTAAAAAGTCTTGGCTTTCCAATGTTGGTACGTTTGATGCCATATTAAAATCAACCACCCCAGACAGCAGTGCCGCACAAAATGCAATAACAATGGAAAGTGACACAAAATATATAGCGGTCTGAACAAACCGATTGATTTGCGTACTTAGTGATTCTGTCTGAAACATTCTCAGAAAACCGTTAAAAATTTTACCAACGATTCCATTATATGATGTTTGGTTAACTGTTTCTGCCACTGCGGTAAATGGCAACATCATCACACCCAGGAATAAGTCGGCGATGACACCCAATGCCATAAACGCAAATTTCCATGCGACTATCAAGAATGCGACAACAAGTGTGCCACCTGCAACCGTGGTAAATATACTGGTCCCGATACCGTATTTTACCCATTGCCAACCTGCGGCAATCGCGGTATAACAAAAACCTGATAGACGCGTAGGTACACACAGCATGTCCGCCGCTGCATTTGCATTGATAAGATTATTTTGTGACGTGTGTGCCACTGCATATTCACGAATTGCAGCGCATGTATCTGGCAACCTTGCACCCGCACTTTGTGCCACAGCATTTAATATCATATCAGATAAATATGTACTGATACTAATAATGGGACCCATTACCCACATGAATACCCGTGCGGGACCAAAGTTCAGTATAACCAGCCATATCGAAATAATGGTGCCTTTTTTTACAATCTGGGTTATTAATTTTTTTAAGTCGCTATCTGTGGTCATCATCTTATATGTTTCCAACATAATCCAGAACGCATACATTATGATAATAAAGATAATCATAAATCGCACCAATGACGAGTTTAAAATGTCCGCAATCAAAGACATTCCGTTAATAAAGGCAAGCCCAATTTTGGCCTCTATCGGGACATAGTTTTCAACTATTTGTTGTTGAAAACTGCCTTGGAATTTATCGATATCATTGGTCGTGTTCCTGATAAATATATCGCGGTTATTTTCGGTCAGCCATTGACCATGGTCTCCAACATCTGGCATGCCGGGTGTGTTGGCTGTTGCCCCAAGTGCGGGTGTTACCAACGCAATTGCAAAAACTGCGATAAAAAGTTTGGATAAAATTTTACGTAGTCTAATCATGATTTCCCGATTCTTGAACCTAATGCCTCTGTTATTTTTGCGGGTGCATTCCAAATGTTTTGCCCCAGACGTTTTATATTGCCGCCAAAGTCAAATTCTTTCAGCACTTCGTAACTGTATGCTTTGCTTATTATTGCATCAACCTTTGGCGCAACCGCATAGTAGTATAAAAAGAACAGTCCAATCATCATCAGGAAAAAGTCCCATCCGTCGTCCAAGAATTTAAATGCGTCTGGGTATTTACGTTCAACTTCTGCCTTGCGCGCGGTAAAGCAATCTTGAAATTTGTCACCGTCCATTTCGCCGTTAACCAGTGCCACCTTTTCGCATGTTGAAAATACATTCATGACAGACAGTGTTTGCGCATCAGGATTTTCGACTGTTCGTCCCATCATTGGCGGCAGTATTGCATTAAATCCATCGACGGGACCGGGAAAATATGCATCTGCTGCATATGAAACGGTTGCAAATACAATAATTGCTTTTAGTGTAATCGCCACCAACTTAATCGCAGACGAGAATAATATTTCAACACAATTTCCTAATAAATTTTGTGCCTTGGACCAAGTGGCTTCAAATGCACTGGCTGCCATAATTAACGGCAAGAATATGATAATAAATATCAATTTCATAACAACCGTTAATATTTGAAAAAATAAATCAAATCCGATTACCAAAAACATCAATACCAACATTAATCCGGCCGCCCAAGTAAATGCACCGCCCCCCAGTCCCATCCATGCATAATTCATCATGGCAAAGCCCCCTGCGGCACCGGCCAACATAACACTGTTGATATTTCCAATCACGCACATAAAAGGTTGCATTATTGGATTTAGTACGTCGCCTGCGTCGTTTTGATTTGTTGGGTTTAACGCGCCATATTGTGCCGCATCACTAACACCGGTGGCAGCCATTCCTAATTCTGCCCCAAGGTATAGGACTGGTGTTATTGTTATGTTGGATACAGTTTTCATGGCTGTTGTTCCGCCCAGGCCCAACATTCCCATCAGACCGCCAACAACCAGTAATCTAGCCGCTTGTTTCCAAACCTTATCGAACCACGGTTTAAAATCAATTTTTTTCTCTTCGCCGTCCAATTTTGTGGTTGTTTTTGCTGCCTCGAATATATATTGCGCTGTATATATGAACAAGAATATGCCAAAACCGATAACCATGATAATCCAAATATTATCGACCAGCATTCCCCAAAAACGCATTGCAGCGTCACCAATAACGACAAACAAGTCTGCAATATACCCGCACATAAAACAACCGTTTGCACTGGTTATGTCGCCATTTTCAACGCCAACTGCGGTTAAAAAATTATCCATGCTGGTATATGTTAGTGCTTCCCCACCAATTGAAGATGACAAATACCAAATCCCCAGCCCCAGTGCAATTGCACCCATAATAATTTTAACGGCCAAGACAATCAGTTTTAGTTTTAACATTATTTACCACCCTTTTTTTCGGGCTTTTCTTCCTTCTTTGCGTCCAGTTTGCCTTTTGCGCCACTGATGATAGTTGTTCCCAGATTTTTAGCTGTATCCAGTGCTGCGCCTGTCAGTCGCATCATATCATTTGCCAATTCGTCGCCATACTTTTTATTTTCATCAACCCCAAATGCAGATAATATCATTTTTGTTACATTTGGTATTTGGTCTGTTACATATCGCAATACGTATACCAGCACGATGCAACTTGACAGTGTAATTGCTTGCAGGTTTTCTGTATTTAAATCATCATCGTAAATTTGACCGCTTGTAATTGCTGACATTAAATCATTTACGGATGCGCCTGGTGCAGAAAAGAACTTTGCCAGAATTACCATACAGACAGTGAATGTTAATACGGTTGACCCCAGTGTGATAATCGCATTTATAAGATTTTTTACCTGGTTTGCCCCCACATTTTTACCCAGGGAATTAAACCATTTTGGCACATATTCGGCATCCTTAAAAGACATTAAAATCAAAGACAGTGGAAAGAAAAATGCAAAAAACGCCATCGATATGATAACGTCTGCAAAATAACAGCAATACCTAAAAAATAATTTAAAAAAGTGATAGAACAAAAATGCCCCAATCATGAATAGAATAAAGTGTTTTATTAGTGCGCCGATACCCAATAATGCCTCCCACGAGAAGGCCTCGTCCATCATCGCAATCCCCAGTTTAATATACGATTGGAACTGGGTAATAGACGTTTTCATCAGTTGTATAATCTTGTTGCGCAGTTCGGGGCGATAAAAACCATCATCGCGCATTTTCATGGGTTGATATGTGACTTTCTCTTCGACTTGCTCATCGGTTAATTTAATCATGCTTTGTGTGTATGTCAGTGTTATGCTCGCCACAGGTTCGAATGTAATGGTCGATATAACGCGTGGCAAATTTACCCCCATCATCAGCATAGATAATGATACAATTGACGCGACAATTACTTTTACAACAGATTTTTTGAACAGCGGGTCTGCAAAATCAGATTTTGCATTTTGATACACTGCATTAACAACAAAAAAAGCAAACAAAACACAAAATATAATGACGCAAAAAGACGTGAATTGATCATATACGTTGGCTGCTGCATCGGATATAATCTGAAACAGTCGGTCAAACACAGGGCAGCTTAGGCACTGTACTGCGGAATCTACCACTGAAGATGTTGTTTCGTTCATCATTATTTCTTAGTCTTACCGATTGCGCTTTTAATTCCATGATAGTATTTTTTTGTACCTGAAACCAACGTTTTTGCATCTTTCTGGGTCCAATTATAAAGTTCTTCCATGCCCTTGTTTCCGATATATTTACGCAATTGTTCTTGGGTTAGATTAAATATTTTAAACATTAAATAGAATGTCAGAATCGCAGACATCCACATTATAGAATGGTCGCCAAATCCCATCGCGTTATTTGCGGTTGTTGGTATGTTGCCGGATGCGCTGCCGCCGGCGGCAACAACGAATGCGGATGTGTTTGAATTAAATAATGCCTTTATAACCGCAACATTTATGCTTAATATAAATGCACATGCAATCATTGTTATAATCAGTTCTTGTAACGCCTTGGTGATTCCACTAAATGCCGGCCATACATCTGCCCACTTGTCGCTGGGTTTTGCAACATAGGTTAAGACGCTAAACGGATACAATATTAATTGCATGCCAAAGTTGAATATGCCTTGTATAATCAGTAACGCCATAAATAGATTTGAACTAACAAACGTGAATATTAAAATTATACCTGTTATTATGTTTAGTATCATATCGCTGCCGTGCAAGATTAACCCTGCCAAGCCACTTTTTAGTCCATCTGTGATAAACTTTAACCCGCGCTTTATCATCTGATTGTTTGCGTGTGAAATGTCCGCCACAGGTTGGGTCAAGAATTCACATGATTCTTGTGTAATCCAGTCACTGCTTAATGTATCTTCTGGGCATTTTACTTTTTCTGCACTGGTGCCTGCCGCATTAATTGTTTTTACAACGTGTGTGGTATAAATTGCCCCTAATTCCAAGAATGGATTGACCAACCACTGTGTCATAAAAACTGGTTTCAGTTGCAACAAAACTGCGACAGCGATTACAGCGCGAATTCCAGGCTTTAATGTATCTTGTACAATTTTTAACCCTGATGTTTTTCCTTCGTACATTTCGCCGCCACCAGATATGCCAAGAAATCCCAACCACGATTTTGGTAAATACATTTTTGTCAGTGACAGCCCAATTGTCATAAACAAGAAGCCCCAAATCAAAATATAAATGATGCCATCGCCGTTGCCAACAAAGAATTCATATCCCCCCGTTGCAATTAACATAAACGAATCCAGTATAATTGGCACAAACGGTGACAAATCCATCATATCAATTATGTTTTGTGCATTAGCAACGCATGGCATCATAAAGATTGCGCCAGAAAAAAATGTAAAAAATAATTTTTTTAGTATGTACATTCTCTATAAATAATATTTATTTTTATCAATTATATCACATTTGTTTCAAAATATGGTATAATTAAAATGATATGAGTCGAATAAAAAAATTTTGGATATTATTTTTGTCCTTTTTGCCATTAAGTGCGGGGGCACTTGCTCCGTTTGCGGTCGCTGGCATTGCAGGCGCGACCGTTATCACAGGTTTTGCTATATATCGTTCAATGTCGCCGGTTAATATGGCGGACGCATTAAAGTTCTTTTCCAGCTGTTGGTCTTGTCAGATGTTTTCTGATGTTATGTCTGTTATGTCTGGGATTTTGCCTGGCGTTTACAATGCTATTGGTAAAAGCATCATTCCGATGGCGATAATATTAAGTGCGATTTGGTTTGCGTGGAAAGTTGCCAGTGGTTTTCTTAATGCTAAATTAGAATCTGCTTGGACATTAACCAGTGATTTCGGTGTGCATTTATTAAAATTGGGGGCGGTCATCATACTGTTGGCTGCGCCATTACCACGTATGGTTTCACAAATAGTCATAGAACCTATCTTTTCTGTTGGTTTGTCGTTAAACCGAATTGCTGTACACGATGATAATTTTGACGCATGTGTTGTCGCAACTGCGATTGCAGACCCCGTATCGATTGATGAAAATGCTGCCAAACGTGGTGCGTATTCACCAAAGTTGCGTCATCATTTGGCATGTGAATTGGCGGGGGTTCACCAGATGACCGGTCTTGGTATGACGGTTGGCTGGACTATGTTAAATATGGCATTTGACGAAGATTATATGCACAAAATTTTGTGGGGCATTCCTATCTTTCCAAATGTGCCGATTTTCTTTGCTGGTTTAATGGTTTTGGTGTTGTTTTTTATGGCGTTATTGCCGATACCAGTTTATTTCTTAGAGATATTTATTAAATTGTCCATGGATTTAATTATGTTACCATTAATGCTGCTGGCATGGCTGTTCAAGGGCTGGAAAATATCTTTGGCTGGCGCGGGCAAGACGATAAAGGGAATCGTTGATGATGTTGTGTCTGGCACACTGGGGTTGGCGTTAACTGGGATATTCTTGTCTTTTTCTATTATGTTTATGAACGCGGTGTTTGGCGATTGGAATGGGGCGACTGTGTTGTCTCAGGCATTAACATCAGGCGATTCGAAATTTTTCATGGATGCCTTGATGATGCGTAACGACAGTCTGATAACCGTTATGTTGATGGGTGTGTTTATGGCGATGTTCATGACGTCGATTCCTGCGCTGGTAAAGACCTTGTTTAATGTGTCGATTTCTACGGATTTCTATGATACAGCAACAAAAAATATAAAAATATTCTGGGGCGGGATAAAGAAACTCTACAAAAAATCATAAAAAATAAAAAATCAAGTCCTTTATTTAACAAGGTGGTCTTTTTTGTTTCTGCCGAATCTGATATAATTCATAGCAATGAGACAGTTTCCGATTCTTTATTGGTCGCGCAAGACAACTGGTGATTCAGAATACCAGCTGGCACGCAAGGTAATTAACGCAGAAACGGGCGTGATGCCCGATGTTTGTGGCGATGATACAGATATTGCAACGATATTGGCGGAAAACCCGTCTGCGACGATATATTATCCTGTTTTTTGTGAGTCTACTGGTTGGTGGGGTGAATTGCTGGGTGGCGATGCGATTGTTGTGGACAAACTGATAATATCCCCAGAGTGCCAGTTGATGGTTATTGAGTCTGCATCCGGGGCAAAACCACGCGGTGCAAATCAGCTGTTGGCGGCAGAAATCTATCCGGCCAGTGGTTTCTTTAAAAAGATGAACTCTGGCATTGCAACGGTTGCAGATATGTTGGCGACCGATGCTGGGACGATATTGGCGTTGTTTTCTGGGAAAAATCAGGCGCAATTTATAAATGTGTTGGAATCGACTGGTAATTCCTATTTGGGCTGTATTGGTCGATACTAAAATGCTATTATTGCTTGATTTCTATAAAAATCATTGTATAATTCCGTGGCTAAAATTCTAAAAAAAGGTAAATACTATGAAACAAGGAATTCATCCTGAATATCACGAAATCAATGTCACCAGAACGGATGGCAAGACTGTAAAAATGTACTCTTCTGTTAAGAAAGACTTGATTTTGTCCACTGACAACTTGAATCATTCTGCATGGACTGGTCAACGTTCGAATACGGGCGACAAAGGCGCGCGTGCTGCAGAATTTAAGAGCAAGTTTGCCGGCTTTAACTTCTAATTTTATCATCTAACAAAAATCGTTTGATGGGGGCTTTCGATATGGAACTGCTGATAAAAGGTTCGACCGAGTTAAATAAGATGTTTATGGCGTTACAGCGTACTGCGTCTGGTCTGCGCCGTGATTTTGGCGAGGTAGAGAACCTGCAACAGTCCCTGCGTGGTGCGCGTGACTTTGTGCAAAAAGCATCCGCACGAATCGAAGAAAGTATTCTGTCTGATTTGTTGTTGGTTCGTCCGTCTGCGGGTCTTTTGACGCCAAATGTGTCGCGTGCCGGCGATGGTCGCGATGAATTTGTTTTGTCGTTATCTGGGGCGTCGAATTTTGTGCGTGCCAATCCGCATTTTGCGATTTCGTTGGCGTTGCGTTCAAATGATGAAACCAAGATTGCGTTAATTTATTCCCCGATTGATGAACGTTTATATTATGCCGAATCGGGTCGTGGTGCATATGTGTTTTCTGCGTATCATTCTGCCCGTATCAAGGTGTCGAACTTATCAGAACCATCTGAATTAACGGTTGCGTATAATACATCCGATTCGCGTCCATTGGTTGGTGATGTACGTCGCACAGGTTGTCCTGCGTTGGATTTGGCGTGGGTTGCGGCGGGTAAATTTGATGCATTTGTGTCAGACGTCTTGGATTTTGCAGAAATTGCTGCGGGTGACCTGATATTGCGCGAAGCGGGCGGTAAAATCGAAATGATGGCGGACTTGGTTGCCACGAACGGTAAAGTTGAATTGTAAAAAACCGGCGTATCGCCGGTTTTTTTATTGTTTTATAAAAACATTCTTTATTAAAAAACCCGCAATTGCGGGTTTTTTAATTAGTTAACTGCGCTAACTGCCAATCTTTTGCGACCTGTTGCGCGACGGCGGTTCAATACTTCGCGACCGCTTTTTGTTTCCATGCGTGCGCGGAACCCGTGTGTGCGAACACGACGTGTTTTTGACGGCTGGTATGTACGTTTTGTTGCCATTTCTTAAATCCTATGTTTTTTTCTTTCTTTTTCTTTTTATTCCAAGTTGCCCGAGCAGCATCATGAACAACCTGAAAAAATCCGTTTGTGCGTCTATTTAACCATACGTTTTACAAAAACGCAACCTTTTTATTTAGATTTTATTAAACCTAATTTCGCCAGTCCCTGTAGTATCAGGCAGTAAATAAAAATTGCACTAAACACACGCCAAAATGGTAAAAACATTCTTTGTTGCCTTATTTCTGTTTGTTGTTGCGTACACGTTCAATAAGGTTCATCGCCTTTTCCGCCTGTTTTAATGACCACATTTGATAGCTATACAGTGCTTTTTCGATTTTATTGTTTTCAGGGTCGTCTTTTAGATTTTGTACAAAAGTTTGTACGTCTTGCAGTGTTTCTTTTAATTTTTGTCTCTTGTTCTTTTTCATGTGTTTTATGCCTGCTTTTTTTGTTGACGACATTATCTTACAAATTATTTGTTTTGTCAACGCAATTTTTGGGCTTTATTTCTTGACCGAAAGCCCAAAAATCTGCTATGTTTTGTATGTTAAAAACATTAGGGAAAGGCAGTATGTCAGAAAATATAAATGAAGTAGTTGAAACACGTGTTCCACAGTCTTCGTTGGAACATGAAATGCGTACCAGTTTCTTGGATTACGCGATGTCTGTTATTGTTGATCGTGCATTGCCAGATGTGCGTGACGGGTGTAAACCTGTACATCGTCGTATCTTGTATGTTATGAATGATGTTGCGCCGGCGACCAAGCCAACGGTTAAGTCTGCGCGTATCGTCGGTGATGTTATGGGTAAATATCACCCACACGGCGACAGTTCTATTTACGAGGCTATGGTTCGCATGGGCCAGGATTTTTCCATGGGTGAAATGTTGGTCCAGGGCCAGGGTAACTTTGGTTCGCGCGACGGGGACAAGGCGGCGGCCATGCGTTATACAGAGGCCAGATTATCAAAACTGGGTGCGTCGTTAATGGACGATATGGACAAAGATACTGTCGATTGGATGCCAAACTTTGATGGTTCTTTGCAGGAACCTGTTGTATTGCCAACGAAATTTCCAAACTTTTTGGTAAACGGTGGTTCTGGTATTGCTGTTGGTATGGCGACAAACGTTCCAACATATAACTTGGGCGAAGTTTGCAATGGTATCTTGGCAATCTTGGACAACAAAAATATTTCTGATGATGAATTGTTCGGCATTATTCCGGGACCAGATTTCCCAACTGGCGCAATGATTATGGGGCATGCCGGCGCGTACAAGGCGCACACAACGGGTCGCGGTTCAATCATCATTCGTTCAAAAACGCATGTCGAAGATTTTCGCGATCATCAGGCAATTATCGTCGATGAAATTCCATATCAGGTCAACAAGGCACAAATGATTATCAAAATCGCCGAATTGATTAAGGACAAACGCATCGAAGGTATTTCTGAAATTCGTGACGAATCGTCCAAAGAAGGTTTGCGTATCGTTATTGAATTAAAACGCGATGCAATCGCAGATGTTGTCTTGAATCATTTGTTCCAATACACAGAAATGCAGACCAGTTTTCCTGTCAACATGATGGCATTAAATCGTGGTCGCCCAATGTTGTTCAATGTTCGTGGTGTTTTGGACGCCTTTATCGATTTCCGGGCAGAGGTTATACGCCGTCGCACAATCTTTGATTTAAACAAGGCGCGTAATCGTGCACACACCTTGTTGGGCTTGTCTGTTGCTGTTGGCAATCTGGACGAAGTTATTGAACTGATTAAATCCAGTCCAAACCCAGAAGAAGCCCGCACAGCATTGATTTCACGCGGGTGGCGCGCATCAGATATCGAATCATACATTCAACTGATTGATGATCCGAATACAGAATACAAAGACGGCATGTTCTATATGTCCGAAGACCAGGCACGTGCAATTTTAGAATTGCAATTACATCGTTTGACCGGTCTGGAACGCGACAAGATTCATAATGACTTGGTTGCGTTGGGTGCAACAATTCGTGACCTGCTGGAAATTTTAGGCAGCCAGGAACGCATTGTTCAAATAATTCGCGAAGAAACAGAAATGGTGCGTGACAATTGGGCGTCGCCACGTCGTACAGAAATCTCAGACGCAGAAATTGATATTGATATCGAAGATTTGATTGCACGCGAAGACATGGTTATTACGGTATCTAATACAGGATATATCAAGCGTGTTGCGTTGGATACATATCGTGCGCAAAAACGCGGTGGCAAGGGACGTAATGCAATGTCAACCAAGGAAGACGACTATGTGGTTCAGGTGTTTGTTGCAAACACACATACACCACTGTTGTTCTTTAGTTCCAAGGGATTGTGCTATAAATTAAAAACCTATAAATTGCCAGAGGCAGCAGCCGCCGCCAAGGGCCGTCCACTGGTAAACCTGTTGCCACTGTCCCAGGGTGAAACAATTACTGCAATCCTGCCGGTTGCCGAAGAAGATGTTCAACGCGTTGCAGAATCAGGCAAGGAACATTTCTTGATGTTTGCAACTGCGTCTGGAACCGTGCGTCGCAATCGTATGAGTGACTTTGATTCAATTCGCGCCAACGGTAAAATCGCAATGAAATTGGACGAAGGTGACAGTTTGATTTCTGTTCTGCCATGTAACGAAGACCAAGATGTATTCTTGGCGACATATCGTGGTCGTGCAATTCGATTCCCTGTGCCTGAAATCCGTGTGTTTGCCGGACGTAACTCAACCGGTGTTCGCGGTATCACATTGGGCAAAGATGACAGAATTATCGGCATGGCGATGTTAAATCGTGGCGAAGCAGACAGTGCAGTTCGCGCCGCGTATATCAAGCAATCGCGTGCGGCCCGTCGTGCAGAAACAGGTATCGAAGAAGAAGCGGATGCTGACGAAGAAACAACAACATTGGTCTTGGACGATGCAAAAATGGCAGAAATGGCGGCGCGTGAAGAATTTATCTTAACCATTTCTGAAAATGGTTTTGGAAAGCGTACCAGTTCGTATGAATATCGTCTGACCCATCGTGGTGGTGGCGGATTTACAAACATCAAATTAGGTGGCAAGAATACTGCGGTGGCGGGTTCGTTCCCTGTTGATGCCAATCATGATATTATGATGGTGACGGACGGTGGTAAAATCATCCGCACGCCTGTACGCGATGTTCGTATTGCAGGACGTTCAACCGCAGGTGTGACCTTGTTCCGTACTGCGGATAATGAAAAAGTCGTTTCTGCAATTTCAATTGAAAGCGCAGGCGAAGAAGAAAACGCAGATACAATCACAGACGCAACAGAAACTGTCGCAGAATAACCCAGGGTGCCGGCATGGAAAACAACGAATACTTTGCATCAATTAATGAGGTTTCAAAACGTTTAAACGTGCCGGCGCACACATTGCGTTATTGGGAAAAACAATTCCCAATTGCAATTCGCCCAACCACGGGTGCGGGTGGTCGACGTTATTATCGTACTGAAACGGTTGCGCGTTTGACGGTGATACGTGATTTGCTGTATACGCACGGCTTAACAATTGCCGGTGTGAAAAAATTGTTGCGTGATGGCAATCTGCCAACCAGTGCAGATGAATTGTTAAGCGGTACAAATACTGTCCCTGCATCAATTGTTGCGCCTGCTGTCGCGCCGACGCAAAATAATTCTGTGGAAATTGAACGGGCAATAACTTTGTTGGAAAATGCCCGTGATATATTGCGATAAAAAAACCACAATTGTGGGTTTTTTGTTTGTGTGAAAACGAACCTAGTTATTTTTATGCGATAAAGATTTATACATTGGTATGTACAACCAAAAGGATAAATCTTATGAAGCATAATATATTATTTGGTGTTTCTGTTTTGCCAGCATTATTGATTATGCCAGCAGTTGCAGAAACAATTTCCACGCGTCAGGTTATTACAGAAAGCACAACCTATACAAATGCCGTTGCAGAAAATATTGCATCGACTGTTGCAAACAACGGTGGTGTTTTTTATATGCAAGATGTACCGAATGTCGTGTTAAATTTTGATGGCACGTCTGTTTTTTCAGGAAACTCATTAAATAATGGCGGTATGGGTGGCGTTATTGGTAATGGTTGGTTGTCATCAACAACTGGCACTGGTTATACCCAGGGTGGGAAAATCGTTTTTAATGGACCAACAACATTTGCAAATAACACTACCAACAACATAAACGGTGGTGGTGTGATATTTAACTATGGTCTGGGCAATGCGACAAATCCAGATATTATATTTTATGACGATGTAAATTTTACAGGCAACCAGGTCACAGAAACATCAAACAGTGTCTATTCTGGTGGTGGTGCAATCAATCATCGCGGTGGAATGTTAGTGTTTAATAGTGACGCAACATTTGACGGTAATAATTCTGCGTCCCAGGGCGGTGCAATTATATCTGGTGGGGATATGATATTTAATGGCACGACAGAATTTAATGGTAACAGTGCCGGCAAAAACGGTGGCGCATTGGCAATAATGGGTGGCAACACAATGTTCGAAGGTCCAACATCCTTTACAAATAATACCGCCACCGGCGCATCTGCGGTGTTTATTAGTGAAGTTGCCGACACGGTCACATTTCGTGACAGTGCAACATTTACAAATAATACAGGTGTTGGAACGCTGTTAAATAATAAGTCAACATCGTCGGTATTGTTTGATAGTGGTGCAACCTTTGCCGATAATACAAATCAATACAATGGCGCACTTGTAAACGTTGGGTCTGTCGCAGTTGGTGGTGGTGATTTAATCTTTGCAAATAATTCAGGCAGTAATGGTGGTGGTTTAAAAAATTCAGGGACTGTTTCTGTGAATACAACAGGAAATGTCTTGTTTGATGGCAACACAACGTCCAACAGTGCCGGCGCATTCGACAATGGTGGCACAACAACATTTACGGCATCAAATGTATCTTTTGTAAACAATTCTTCTGATGCTGGATACGGTGGTGCAATCTTTAACGCAGGCGATGTGACAATCAGTGGTACGCAAAATATTTTCAGTGGCAATGTTGCCAATGACACAGGCGCAACAAAAAGTGGTGGTGGCGCGATTCATAACCGCGGCAACATGGGCACTGCGACATTGATTGTCGGTACAGAATCCAGCGCCAATACATTCAGTGCAAATAAATCCAGTGCATATGGTGGTGCAATTGTTTCACGTGCATTTGATGGTGTGGGCCAGGATTCTTCTATAACCATAAACGGCACAACAATGTTTGAAAACAATCAGTCTTCATTGGATGGCGGTGCGATATGGAATATGGTGTCTGCAGACGGTGACACAACCGGCGCATCTGCAATTGTGTTTAATGGCGACACAACGTTCAAGAATAATTCTGCCGGTGGCATGGGCGGTGCGTTGTACAATAATGATACTGTTACATTTAACGGTGCAACAACATTTACCGCGAACAAGGCAAGTGGCGTTGCAAACGATATCTATAATGACGGAACTGTAAACTTTAATGGTGACGCGACATTAGATGGTGGCGTTAATGGCAATGGCACATTAAATATTGCATCAGGGACTGTGTTTAATATCGGTACTGCAAATATAGCCCAGGGTGCAATCGTATTGGATGGTACGATGTTGGCGACATTGCGTTCCGGCAACAATGCCCAGATAACAGTCAGTGATGCAAACGGATTTACAGGTTCTGGTTTATTAAAGTTGGCATTTGACAGTGCAGGTACCTATAAGGTTTTTGGCGGTGAAACATTTGCAAATGTTGATTTAAGCAATCCTGTATTTGACGTGGTTTGGAATGGTGGCGATGTCACTGCAACGACCAAATCTGTGACAGATATTGCATCACAAAATAATCTAACAGATGATACTGCACGTGTAATTTCAGGCGTGTCTGATTCGACATCTGCGCGATTAAACAATCTGTCTGTATTATTTCAAGAAAACCTGACATCCGGTACAGATGCAGGTCATCAGGCGGTTGAAAAGGCGGGGCTGGCAATAAATCCGGAAAAAGAATCGGTTGTGCAATCTGTTGGCACATCTGTTCAACGTTCGGTCGCGTCGTTGGTGGCAAACCGTGTCGATGAAACGGGCGTTGGACGCAGCGGTGGTGATGCAGACGTCTCATTTGGCGGGGTCTGGGCACAAGGCCTTTATAACAAGACCAAAATGGATAATGCATTTAATGGCTATACGCGTGGAATCGCCGCGGGTTTTGACGGAACGGTTAACGACATTTGGACATTGGGTGTTGGTTATATGTATACCAATTCCGATATCAGTGGCAAAACACGTGACACAGATGTTGATTCATCGACGGTATTTTTATACGGTCAATATCAGCCAAACCAATGGTATGCCAACGCATTTGTCAGTTATACTATGTCTGATTATGATGAAAAAGGTTCTGCATTCGGAATCGGCGTTTCGTCAGATTATGACGTTGACGCATTCGGTGCACACTTTGCAACGGGCTATGAATTTTTTGGTGGCATAACCCCAGAAATGACATTGCGGTATATGCGCTTTAATTCAACAGACTATACAAATTCATTGGGGGTACGTAATCACTTTGATGGTGCAGATTATTTGGCCACCTCGTTGGGAACAAAATATGAATTTGATTTGTTCTTTACGAATGGTTGGGTTGTGCGTCCACAAATGCGTTATGCAGTCAAATACGATTTGATTTCTGACGAACATAACGCAACGGTCACAATGCCTGGTGTCAATCCATATATCTTGAATGGTGAACGCCTGTCACGTATCGCGAACGAATTGGGTATTGGTGTGGCGATGAATTATCGCGGTCTGGAAATGTCTTTGAATTATGATATAGAGGCACGCGCAGACTACACCTCTCAAACCGGTCGTGTAAATTTCAGATATGAATTTTAATTTGCTGAAAAAATAAAACCCCGAAATATTTTCGGGGTTTTTATTACATCGCCAGCGCGTCCGCCACTATTTTATTCTGCAATTAAACATTATTTTACGATTGATGGTGTTGATGTGCAGAAAAAGTTATATAAATCTGTGCGAAATACTGCCAATGATATGGGAAAAATTTCGCAGAATATATGTTTGTCCAAGCACAAAAATGTATCGAAGAATTACGTACCAGATGATTGTAATGCGGCGGTGCGTTTCTTGAATTTGTCGGGGGCGCAAATTACCCGCGATTGTGATTTTGGAAGATAAATAGACAATGTCCCCCGAATAGGGGGATTTTTTTGCGCTTTTGTTTGAATTTGTTTATTTTTTTGTGTATAATTTCATTTGAATCCAAATGGATTTGGGTTCGGGGCCTTCATAAGCCCATGTAGTTCGGTGCAAATGCATCGTAATCCGATAAATGCGGTGTTTTTTTGCACCGTTATTTTTGCCCCACATTATGTCGGGGTGCTGTTGGTTATATATTGAAGATCAACAGGGTCATTAACTACATGATTTTATGAACACCCCGACCGTCAAATTCCGTTGGCGGTTGTTTTTTTGTGGGGGAAAAAATGAAGAGATTACTGTTTTTTATCTGTCTGGGGTGTGGGACGGCAAATGCCGCAACCATGTGTGTGCCGGATTTAAGCACGTGCGAAAGTTGTTCGGAAGTTAGTTATGATCACACAGGAAAATGGGAGGCAGACTGTTGTGGTGTTCGTGTTTCCGGGGTTGCTTTTTATACTTCGTATCGTTCTGGTATGACAAATAGTTTAGATGTTTCTTTGGCTTTGGCACCTGATCCTTCTGCTGACAAGAAGGTTGTGTCTGTTTGTTTAATGACAAGGCCGGTTGTTGCGCATTATTTTTATTTGGTCAAAAATAGAAGTTGTTGCATTTATTTCAGCCCTGGCATGGATTTCCCTGTGTATAATGATGGTTCTGCGACTGTGGCGTCGCAAAATTGTGCAAGTGCTTTTAAACCGGTTTGTGCACTTAGTAGGTGTTCGGATATATTGAATTGTGATGGTAGTTGTCAAGGAGTGAATATGGGTGGTGGTGCGGACTGATGAAAAAAGTTTGGTTGTTTTTTTTGTTGTTTCCAGGTGTTTTGTTTGCTGCGAACTGTCCGATAGGGATGGTTTCGGTGGAATATGATAACTATGTCGCGGCCGTGGGTGGCGCATGCCCCGCGGGGTATGTTGCGCATGACGCGGGTGCGTGCACGGATGGTGTGGTGGGCGCATGCTGGGCGGTGCGAATGGGATGTGGGGTGGGTGTGCCCGTGATAAAAACATCCACGGGTGTATCTGTCCCATTGTATGCCGACCAGGCGACCATGCCCGCGATACATGTAAAATACAATGGTGTTGTATGCTATGCCGACCTGAATCAGGGGACGTCAAGTGGTGCGATAAATGTACGATACAATAACGCGGTATATCATACGGGAAATTAGGGTACTATTGTTTCTTTAATGCCGCGATAATTTCTGCAAAGTTGTCATCAACATGACCAGCGGCATCAATTGTTGAAAACTTAATTCCTGGTGCAGTGCGCAACCATTCAATTGCAGGCACGGTCACTGTTTTATATGTGTCCAGACGTCTGCGAATAACGTCGCTGCGTGCGTCATCTGCCCGTCCGCCACCTTCGCGTATTCGTTTGTTAATGCGCGACATCAGTATTTCTTCTGGTGCTGTTAAATACAAGATGTGAATGTCATAATCTTTTGCATAGTTTTTAACCAACCATTCTGCCTGACTTAATTTGCGTGGAAAGCCATCCAGTACAGTATTGTTATCGGGTGTAATTTTTTCTTTTATCAAATCAAACAGCAATTCATCAGGCACCAGATTTCCCATGGCGATGGTTTTTCCTACCTCAGAATCAGCAGGCGCTGTACGCAATATTCCACCGACGTCAATATGATTAAAACCACTGCGATTGCACAGCATTTTTGCGAATGTTCCTTTGCCAACACCTTGCCCGCCCATCATAACAATAATTTTCTTTTTCATGTTCCTGTCCTTTATCGTATTATAAAAATCCGTCATCGTTACTGGATTTATGTTCAATTATTATTTTTGTGCAGAACGCAAAGAATTCATAAATGCACCAACGCTATCGATAAATTTTTCCACATCTTCGTGTTCGTTTTGTCCGCCAATTAATAATTGCAATTCGCGCATATTTGAAACACTGTCGTATATTTTCTTTTGTGTTTCAATCAGTTCTGTTGCTAATTTTATACCATGTTGAAATTCTGCTGTTCTTCTGTTCACAGGTGTTGAGTTTTCGATATTTTTCAGTTCTTGTTTTGTTGCATCAATAATTGCATATCGTGGTATAAGTTGTTTTTCAAACGGGTTCAGGTCTTGGATTTTTTTAGATGCCGCAAAGAACTTTTCTATGTCTGTTTTTTTCATCAGAAAACTCCTTTCCTATATAGGTATGCTAGCATTAATTTTATTTTTTATCAATAAAAAGAACCGGCAAATTGCCGGTTCGGAAATAATTCAAAACATGAATTATTTTTTGCTGTTTTCGATAGCTGCGCCCAAGATATCGCCCAAAACAGAACCGCTGTCTGCTTCGTTTGCGAATTCTTTGACTGCCTGCTTTTCCAGTGTCACCTGCAATGCGCGGATTGACAGTTTAACAGTGTTGTCTTCAACAGAAACAACAGATGCTTCGACTGAATCGCCAACGTTGAACTTGCCTGTGTCTTGTTCTGATTTTTCGCGTGACAGGTCTGTGCGACGGATAACGCCACGAACATCGCCCTGCAATGCCAAAATCAGTTCATCTGGTGTGATTTCGGAAACAGTACCACATACAACTGCGCCTTTCTTCAAAGATACAGCGTTGTTGTCTGCGCTTTCTGTCAATTGTTTGATACCCAATGTGACGCGTTCTTTTTCTGGATTGATGTCCAAGATTTTTGCAGTCACTTCTTGGCCACGAACGAACTTTTTCAGTTCTTCTTCGTCCAATTTGTTCCAAGACAGGTCGGAAATGTGAACCATACCGTCCAGTTCTGGTGTCAATGCAACGAACAAGCCGAATTCAGTTGTGTTCTTGATTGGGCCTGTAACAACGTCGCCAACATTGTGTGTTTCTGCGAACTGTTTCCATGGGTTTGGTTGCAGTTGCTTGTACCCTAATGAGATGCGACGTTTGTCTTGGTCGATGCCCAAAACAACAACGTTGATGTCCTGGCCATTTTGCAAGACTTTGCTTGGGTGAATGTTTTTGTTTGTCCAAGACAGTTCAGACATGTGTACCAACCCTTCGATATTGTTGCCCAGGTCGATAAATGCACCATAGTCTGTTAATGAAGAAACCTTGCCTGATACAGTGTCGCCAACATTGAATGCGCGTGACGCTGTTTCCCATGGGTCTTCTTCCAACTGTTTCGCGCCCAGTGAAATACGATGTGATTCTGGGTCGAATTGGATAACTTTAACTTTGATTTTTTCACCAACGTGAACCAATTCGCGTGGGTGATTTACGCGTTTCCATGACAGGTCTGTCACATGTAACAATCCGTCGATACCGCCCAAGTCAACGAACACACCGTAATCTGTGATATTCTTTACTGTACCTTCCAGAACTGCACCCAAAGAGATGTTTTTCATTGCTTCTTTCTGTGCGGCTGCGATTGTATCAGACTGGATTGCGCGACGTGAAACGATTGCGTTTGTGCGCAATGCGTCCATTTTCAAAACGCGGAATTTGTCTTTCAAGCCAATCAAAGATTTTGCATCGCGGATTGGTTTGTGGTCAACCTGTGAAGATGGCATAAATGCGAATACGCCATTGATGTCGACAGTGAACCCACCACGAACAACGTCGATAATTGTACCTTCTGGATCGATACCTTCTGCAACTGTTTTTTCCAGGTCTTTCCATGCTTTTTCTGCACGTGCCTTTGTATAAGACAGAACTGCTGTACCTTCGCGTGATTCATAGCGTTCTACGAACACGTCGATGATGTCGCCAACTGCTGGGACAGATGCACCGAATTCTTTTAATGGAACGCGGCCTTCTGATTTCAGGCCAACATCAACCATTGCGAAATCGCCACGGATGTCTTTTACAGTACCTTTTGTTGCATAGCCCTGCAAAGTTTCCTGTGTGCCATAGTTTGCGTCAAACATCTGGACGAAATCTTCGCCGGATACTGGGTTAAATAAGTCTTTGGATAAATCTTTCATAAGAAAATTTAATCAAAGTTTGCCATCGCCAAAATTTAGTTTCTAAGAACAGCGAGGTCTTGTGGGGTTAATCGGACTGATTCTGCGCCCACCCGCAAAATCACATTGATTATACATGCAAAAAATCAATTTGCAACCAGAAATAGCATTCGCCTCTTTTTTTGCGCGAATTTATTAATATTATGCCTGTACATAAAAATCTGCGGTTGGTTTTGATAAAACACTATTTTTATTTTATTAATACAATACATCGATTGCGCCAGGGCTTAAATAACAATAGGAACATTGACCTAAAATCCATGGTTGATTTATGCATAGGAATCGTGGCATAGTTGAATCCTGCCACTAAAACTTAATTGTATTCAAT
>JAWPOE010000007.1:0-20311 GCA_033345195.1 Alphaproteobacteria bacterium | reverse complement strand
ACTAAAAAAACGCCCCGTTTGGGGCGTTAATTTTAATAGTTGCCGTTCAGTCCAATGCCAACCTGGAATTCATCGCCCCAGTCCGCAACCGTCTGACCACCAATAGTACATTTAATATCTTCAAAGCCACCTTTTATCTGGTTCTTCTTGATAACGTTACTGGTTATCAGACCGCCAGCCGTCCCCAATACAACACCGGCAATACTATCTGATGCCAGACGTGCAGTATTAAAGCCACCGTCTTTATTTTTCCATACACTGACCTTGAATTGCGCAGAGATGTCATCCAATACCCTGCCCGCGGCAATTATACGCGAACGCGATGTGGCACGCAACTGTTCTTCTGTAACAACATTCTGATTTACGTTAACATTAACTGCAATTTGCGTCTCTGTATTACCCTGTACAACCGGAACTGGGCACGAACCAATAAACACATGCACAGAACGCTCCTTGGCATTTGCAGTTCCGCGACCATCATTTGCCAATGCAGTCACATCACCACCACCACGTGGTTTGACCATAGACTGCAGATTTTCCGGCACCAATTTATGAACATAACTTGCACGCTCCAAACTCAATTTGCCGTTATCATAACTGCCACTAGCATTTGTTGCATCTGCATACCCGACTATGTTAATACAACCAATTGATTCCACATCTTGCGCGCCCAACAATTCGTTTAATTCCTTTTCCACATTGGCACGACACGCATCGCTTAATGTACTCTTTGCAGTTTCAAAATACACCCAATAATTCCAACTGTCAACAGCTTCAAAACACCCCTCCTGACTTGTTTTCACAGCCTCTGAATCCAAATTTTTCGTCGACAATGTATTCCACGTCCCGAAATCCACACACTTTAAATCCGACCTACATGTTTCAACATTTTGCTGACTACACGTTGCCGCCTGTGTAACCTTGCTATTACTCGTATCAACCAAGACATACCCATCAACACACATAGTCGGCACGCAGGCATTATTTAACACCACCCCAGTTTTTGCGTGTAACTCCTTCAAACGCGTCCCAGCACACGCAACTACAACAATACCGTCCAGTTGTTTTGTCGTTTCTTCCAGAACGATACGCAATCCCGTCTCTGACATTCTAGATGGCGACATTTTATAGACTGCATCTTTAAAACCAATATAACTAACCGTCAAATCCGTTGCATTTTTATCAAACCCTGATAACGAAAACTCACCATCAATATTTGTAACTGTAACATCTTTACCTTTAGAGCCACTCTTGACGCCACCAATTGAAACTGTTGCACCAATCAACACTTCCTCGGTTCCGTCTAAATTTTTACCAACAGCAACGCCAGAAACAACCTTTTCGGTCGTTGCACCTTCCAAAGCAGACACAGGATTAACTATCACCATCACACACAAGAATAAAACACTTAATACACAATATATATTTTTCATCTACCAATATCCTCCTCATGTAAATCCTATCATATTGTTTAAACCAATACCATAAAGAATTACTGATTTTTTATGCAACCTGTTTCATATCAGATTTAATCTGACGAACATATTTACGCAAATCATCAATTGGCACCAACGAACCGTCACGCTTTTGCGCAGACCAGTAATCCCAACCATTATAACTGACGCTGCGTTGCAACTTTGCCGCCATAACATGAATTGACGCCTTGCCCATTAATGGATGGGTCAACATACCATCACGCGTTATCATGACGCGTTCACCACGCGGACTGACCAACGTCTGACCGACATACAACAATCCTGCCTCTATCAATTCTTTAAAGGCAACACGAACCTCCTCACGTTTCGGTTTTGCAACCTCTATATCAGACAAATCGATTGGTTTTGCCACGGCAACACGTTCACGGGCTGCGGCCACATATTCTGCTTCTCGTTCAAAACCAATAAATTGACGTCCCAATTCACGCGCCGCAACCGCCGTTGTACCAGACCCCATAAACGGATCCAATATAATATCACCTGGCTTGGTTGACGCCAAAATAACACGATGTAATAAATCCAACGGCTTTTGGGTATTATGCAAACTTTTGCCATCTGCGCCCTTTACACGTTCTTCGCCCAAACAAATATTCAACCCCCAATCAGAACGCATCTGTTTTCCACCGTTTAATTTTTTCATTGTTTCATAATTAAACGTATATTTACCTGTTTTTGTTGGTGTTGCCCAAATCAACGTTTCGTGCGCGTTTGTAAAGCGTGTTCCACGAAAATTCGGCATTGGATTTGTCTTTACCCAAACAACATCATTCAAAATCCAAAAACCCATGTCCTGTAACGCCGCACCAACACGAAAGATATTATGATAACTGCCAATCGTCCACATGGCACCGTTTGGTTTTAACACGCGCTTACATTCCGCCAGCCACAAACGCGTAAATTCATCATACGCCGCAGATGACTCAAAAGAGTCCCATGAATCACGCACTGCGCGTGCTGCGGTCTGATCTTCGGGTCTATATAATGTCTTGGCGCCCAACTGTAAATTATATGGCGGATCGGCAAATACCGCATCAACAGACGCATCTGGCAAACCACGCATCAATTCAATGCAATCACCCAGCAAAATTTGATTCAGGTATTTGTTCATCTCTCTCACATTCTCCCTATGCAAGACATTTTATCATATTTTTAAGCATAAAAATTTGCCCCCCACCCCACATTTTTGAAATAAAACACTTGATTTTTATGAAAATGCATTTTTTTGAAAAATAAAATCACTTGCCAAGTTCGGATTTGATTGCTACCGTATATAATCATGAGATGTCCATATTGCAATTCTACGGATAGTCGTGTGACGGATTCACGCCCAGATATCGAAGACGCTATTATTCGCCGTCGTCGTGTCTGCGAACAGTGTGGCGCAAAATTTACAACCGTTGAACGCGTACAAATGCGCGACCTGATGGTTCGCAAAAATAGCGGTAAGTTAGAGGCATTTGATCGCGAGAAACTACGCCGCAGCATAAAGTTAGCCTGTCGTAATCGTGATGTTGGCGACGAACAAATAGAAAAACTGGTTACATCAATTCATCGCCGCCTGGAAACAGAAACACCAGATGATACGGTCACCAGTGTTATGGTTGGCCAAATGGTGTCCGATTCATTATTAAATCTGGACCCAATCGCATTTGTACGTTTTGCATCTGTTTATCGCAAGTTTTCACGCGTGTCAGACTTCAAAAAAATCATTGACCAAATACCAGAGGATACAGATGACGCAGTGGTATGCAAACTGCCCAAGACGTCATTATTCTGATGATATAATAAAATGAAAAAAATAATTTCCCTTTTTATCGGTTTGTTTTTACCGTTGACGGCAATGGCGGTGGATACGCCGCAAATTTTAACCGACGTCGATGCCAGTCTTTACGAACAGATATTTATGCTACAAGCCAAGGAAAAAATCGACACTGCAATAAAGGTTGAAAATCAAATTGCAGACAAACTGTTGATGAATGAAGTTTTATATCAGCGTTATATTTCTGATACATATCGCACGCGGGGCCGTGAAATTGTTGCCTGGATGGAACGTTATTATGATATGCCGGGCGCACAACGCATGGAAAAATTGGCAAAGATAAAGAAAGCCACAGTTCGTCGCGCACGCGTTCCAAATATTATGACCGGCCCAGAATCGATTGAAACCGCCCAATCTGAAACATGGACCGCCAAGAAATATACAGGCGCAACAAACAAAAAAATCAACGAATTCAAACGCGCTATTCGTACTGGCTCAACGAAAATCGCCCGGCAAATTCTGGAAGACAAATCGTTCAAAAAGAAATTAACCGAATCGGATTATGGTCGTCTATCTGGTCGCCTGGCATATATATATTATACAAATGGCGAAATGGAATTGGCAAAAAAATGGGGATTTATCGCATCTGATGCACGTTCTGAATACGGTCTGTGGGCGATGGGCCTATTGTACTTCAAAGAAGAAAATTATACAGAGGCACAAAAATATTTCAGTCGTATTCTGGATTTAAAGCAAATCAACAACGCCAGAAAGACAGAGGCTGCATTTTGGGCAGGTCGCTCGGCTGATTTTAATGGCGACCGGGAAACAGCACAGCAGTACTGGCGCGTGGCGGCAACATATCCAATGGCATTTTATGGCGCATTATCTGCAACGATGTTGGGTCAACAACCACAATACGAATTCTTTGAAAACGATGTCACAGACGAAGACTATATCGAATTAAGCAACACAAAATATGGCAAAATTGCCCTGGCATTATTACAGGTTGGCCGCAAAGACCGTGCCGAAGAATATTTAAAATATTTAATCACAGCCAAGGCATCAGACAGAACGTTGCACGCCGTAAATTCTATTGCAACCGCATACAATATGCCACGCGTTTCAATTCAATCAGCCAGCGTTATCAAAGACCGTGGCATCTTGGAAATTGACGATGATATTATTTATTCTGCGCAATACCCCCTGCCCGATTGGGAACCAATGGGTGGCTGGTCAATTGACCGCGCATTATTATTGGCAATTACAAAACAAGAAAGCAATTTCCGTGTTTCTGCAAAATCCAACGCGGGCGCCAATGGCGTTATGCAATTAATGCCCAGCACAGCCAAACGCGTCGCACGTAAAAACAAGGTGGACATTTCGCAAATCGACATGTCAAACCCAGAACACAATATGTTCCTGGGTCAACAATATATCGTAGACCTGTTGGCGCACCCCAGCGTTGAAAACAATATCATAAAAATGTTGGCGGCATATAATGCCGGCATGGGCACAATGGTCAAATTTGAAAAGTCGTTCTATACATATGACCCACTGTTATATATCGAAAGTTTTCCCGCATACGAAACCCGCAGTTATATAAAACGCGTAATGTCTAATTTATGGTTGTATCGCGCACGATTGAATCAGCCATTAACATCAATGGGAGAGCTTGCCAATGGCAATTGGCCACTGTACAACAGCGAAGACGCCTATGTTCAGCAACAAATTGCCGAACGAATGACAATATAAAAAACGCCCAAACCGGGCGTTTTTCTTTATCGTGTTTTCTGACTAAGCATAATATTATTTAATCTATTCTGCATATTTTCACGTTTCAAAGTCAAATTTTCGTTTGCTTCATCTGCCGCCAATTTTGACATTTTTGCCAAAAAGAAAACCATCGCAGGTACCATGAAATCCCCTAAGCGACCAGTTTCATAAAATCTGGTAATATATGGCGCACTGGCCATCACCGCAACAACAAACGCCCCCTTGCTGGCCAATTGATTCATTTTCATACGTGCCAAATACCAATTCATTTTCTTACGCAATTCTTTTGCAACTCTTTCTTTTTCTGTCATTTTTTTATCCTTTTATCTTGATTGACAAAAATATAACACACAAATTTTATTTTGTCAACCTATTTTTTAAAAATAATTTTTTGTTATTTATTGTTTTTATTGTTATATTATCACCATGGTTATAACAGAACCCAATTTTAGCTTAGAAATTGAATCCGGTCACAAACTGGTCGCCGGCGTGGACGAGGCTGGCCGTGGCCCACTATGCGGTCCCGTCGTTGCCGGCGCGGTTATTTTTCCAAATCGCAACATTGAAATTCCCGTAATTATTCGTGATTCTAAAAAGATGACTGCACGCCAACGCGCAATCGCATACGAATGGATAACTCAAAACACAATTTGGGCAGTTGCCGAATGCAGCCCATCCGAAATTGATGAACTAAATATTTTATGGGCGTCGATGTTAGCAATGGAACGCGCCATAAAAAAATTAAAGCCAAAGCCAGATTATATACTTGCAGACGGGAACAGATTGCCACAGAATCTAACCGGTCAACCCGTTGTCAAAGGCGACGCAAAATCACTATCAATCGCCGCTGCTTCTATTATCGCCAAGGAAACCCGTGACAAAATAATGTCCAATCTATCCACGCAACACCCACAATACGGATGGGACAAAAACGCAGGTTATCCAACAAAATCTCATTTACAGGCAATTGATTTATATGGTATAAATCAGCACTATCGAAAAAGTTTTGGTCCAATTAAGGAAAGGATAAAAAATGAAACTAAGAACAATTGAAAATATCGACGTTCGTGGCAAATATGTTTTATTGCGCGACGACTTTAACGTTCAAATTGTCGATGGCAAAATCACAGACCCATTCAGAATTGAACAAAGTATGCCAACAATCAACGCCCTGCGTGACGCCGGCGCACGTATCGTTATTGTTGCACACCGTGGTCGTCCAAAGGGAACGCGCAACATGGAATACACCATGGCCCCAATCGCCGAATACATGGGCATTAAATTAATTTCAGATTGCCTGGACAAAGACTTTTTGTCCCATATGTCTGATGGCGATATCGTTATGTTGGAAAATGTACGTTTTTACCCAGGCGAAGAACAAAACGACCCAACATTTGCAGCGGACCTGGCACGTGGATTCGACATTTTTGTGAATGACGCATTTGCCGTGTCACATCGCGCACACGCCAGCACAGTCGGCGTGGCAGAAATATTACCATCATACGCGGGCAAATTATTAGCGTCTGAAATTGAACATCTGACTGCGGTTATGGAAAATCCAAAACGCCCATTACTGTCCATTGTTGCAGGCAGCAAAGTTTCAACAAAAATCGGCGTTTTAAAGGCATTGGCAAAATTATCAGACACATTGATTATTGGTGGCGCATTGGGCACAACATTCAATTTTGCCCAGGGCGGACGCGTTGGAAATTCACTGTACGAAGCAGACCAGAAAGACACCGCCCTGGAAATATTAGATTATGCACGCGAACACAATTGCAATGTTCTGTTGCCACTGGACAAGGGTGTCGCCAAGGTATTTGACCGTGATGCAGAACGTACAAACAAAGACTTTACCGAAATCGAAGACGATGATGTTATCATTGACGCGGGCGAACGGACAACCGAACGCGACGTTGATGCAATCCGCAACGCAAAAACAGTAATTTGGAATGGAACCGTCGGCATGGCAGAATGGCAACCAACATGGTCATACGGCTCGTTTGCGATTGCAAATGCAATTGCCGAACAAACACGCGCCGGCAAACTGGAAAGTATTGTTGGCGGTGGTGACACCGTCGCAGCACTGGAAGCATGCGGTGTCAAAGACGATATAACATACGTTTCAACCGGTGGTGGCGCATTCCTGGAATTTATTGAGGGTCGCGCCCTGCCCGGCATTGCAATTTTAGAAAATAGGTAAAAATACCGCCTGGCCCCAATCGCATTTAATAAATCCAAGCGGACTAACATAAATGGGTATGGGGCATAGTAAAAACATATCGTAATTCAGAGATTGGAACCAGTATTGCTATAAAAGATAAACATAATAGCAATACCAGTCCCCAAATACATAAAATTGATTTAGCTGTTTTCATCAATGGTACTTTACATGTACAATCAGGTCGTTTTCAGTAATCATCACCTATACCAAACCCAATATTAAATAATACAGTATGTTGCATATTGGGTATATCAATAATCCCAGCAATGGGATAAAAAATATTTTCTTTTTGTAAATTGGTGCAAGAACGTATCCCAACCACATTAGCAGACCCAAAATTATGAAAATGCATAACAAGTCATAGCGCGCCATGCAGACATCTGCCTTATGACCATCCAGATGCATGCATACATTCCACCATATATCTTCGTTTTTTGCAATTCGCCCGAAATAAGCCAAATCACTTAAAAAGAAGAAGAATAATCCCGCCAGGAATACGGAAATATAATAAAACAAAGAGTATTTTTTTTGTTCCATGCCAAGCCTTATTTTTTTATGATTAAATCATATAATTTATAGCTGCAACAACAGCGGATAAAACGATATAACTTATAATCGCAACAATAAAAGCCAATAATAAAATACAACCCCATTTCCACTTATATGGTTTCCATGATAAACACATTAAAAACAGACCAAGCAAAAAGGTTGCGCTTATAATTGTAATATCAACATAACGCAGGCAGTGATATTCGCACAAACCGTAAAATAAAGTATCCCATTTTGAAGAAGCCAACATGTTTGAATCAAAATAGAATACAAACATGATAACAAACGAAACGAATGCATACGTTGCTAATATTTTTGTATTTTTCATAACGGGCACTCTTTTATATCTAATACTCCACCTTGATAATTAAATCATTCCCTATATAATCAAATAACGCAACAAAATTGTCAATATTTGATGTCAAGTCGATACATCCAGCCGAGCCAGGAACCCAACCGCCGTGAATTGAAAAATCATCACGGCCATATGTATTGGTTTCTTTTGATGGTTCCAACTATACGCAAAAAGTAAGTGTTTTATTTTTGTATTACATAAGAGAGTAAATTTAGCATAATTTCCATAACAACTGGTACGAAAAGCAAAATACAAGATTGAATATATTTATGCCTTGTTCCCTTATATATTCCAACAAACAAACACGACATCTGTATAAGCAAACATACCAACAACAAGACAACATAGTAAATTGTGCGTATTTCTACACCCATAAATTCAATAAACTTACAGCATTCTCCGAACAGCATATATGGGTATGGGGCCATAGTAAAAACATATCGTAATTCAGAGATTGGAACCAGTATTGCTATAAAAGATAAACATAATAGCAATACCAGTCCCCAAATACATAAAATTGATTTAGCTGTTTTCATCAATGGTATTTTACATTGATAATTAAATCATGTCCATTCTTTTCAAACCATTGTGTAAATTCATCAATATGATGTGTTAAATCAATACAGCCTGCCGAGCCAGGTTCTGCCCCTCCATGTACACTAAAACCACTTCGATCATATGTATTGGTTTCTTTTGATGGCTCTAACCACACACGTGATTCTCCCCATGAATCCGTTCCACCTCTCCAAGTTCCAAATCCAACTGCCGAACGCAACCGATTGTCCCACGTAATATCTTTATAAAATTGCAATTCACTCTGTCTTGCAACGTATGTCCCTTCGGGGATGGTGCCTTTGTCTTTTACGGATTGGTATTTTGGACTTTGGTATCCCTTGGCGCCCGATACCGCATCCCACGACATAATTGGTTTGTCATTTTCATACAGTGTAAATTTCTTGCCGTCAAATACCGCATATTGCCCAGTTTTTACATTCACTGGTTTTTCAAATGTTGGTTTATTTATTTCATTGTCGGGTTGTGATTCTGATTTCTTTTCTGGCTTTTGGCCTTTGTAAGCCTTGCTGCCTATCTTCTTGCCATTTTTGTCTAGCTCTATTTCTTCAACCCAACAACGACAGTTTGGATGAACGGGGATATCTGGTACGCCTTCTTTGTTTTCATAGACCGCCCCATCATTCCCCGAACATTCATCGCATGTATTTTCGCCATGCTCGCTGTGCCATATCCATATCTTGGGCGCAATTTTGAATTCTGGAATATTCAAATCAAAGGTTTCCAGACTACGCTTTGATACCTGACCGCCCGGCATCAGGACTTTGACCGGTATCGGCGTGCCAGGAACGACGTATTCTTCGATATCAAAATTAAAACCAATTGTTTCAAAATAATCGCCGTATGTGTCCAGGACATCTGCTTCTGCCTCGCTTTTATCAGACTCGAACTCCGTTTCTATTTCATACTGGGCGTCATAAAACTGTTCCAATGTCATATCGTATTCTGGGCGCATCATACGACCTGTGGCATCAAACGCCACGGTTCCCGGATACAGAATATTCATATACTTGGTTGCGCGTTTATATGTTTCGCTGTTTTTATCGCCATATTCGGGCGATGATATCAGCTCTTGTAAAAATTTTGGTGTTTGCATAATTTTCCCCCATAAAAAACACCCGCAAATGCGGGCAATAAAAAAAGACGACCATGTCGTCCGCTGAATGTACGTATTATATCATAAAACGCAAATTTTTTCAATAAAAAACGCCCCAGATGGGACGTTTTATAATGGGGCGGATAACCGGACTGTATATTCCCATGTTCGTTTTCACTCCATGGGCCCCTTTCACTACGCTGACGCTTCGTCCCGAACCTGCGGTTCTCGCCCGAACCGCCCAAAATTAAAAACGTCCCAGATGGACGTTTTATAATGGGGCGGATAACCGGACTCGAACCGGCGACATTTGGTACCACAAACCAACGCTCTAACCAACTGAGCTATATCCGCCATACTGTGGGTCGTAAAGACCTGCTGCTGTGGGATTAAAAGTGGTGGAGCTGATCGGACTCGAACCGACGACCCCTTGCATGCCATGCAAGTGCTCTACCAACTGAGCTACAACCCCATAACCCTTGCGTCAGGGCATTATTCTATATTGTCATGAATCAAATGTCAAACTATTTTATACAGAATTTACACAAAAATTAACCCCCGGACATGCCGGGGATTTCCTTAGCGTTCTATTTTACGCATTTCATGTTCTATTTGTTCGACTGTTTCACGCATTTTCTTGATTCCGCGACTGCCAATCCCGATTTGCAGTTGTTCTGTTGCGTCAATCAGGCGTTGTGTGCGCTCTTTTTCTTTGCTTAGTTTGACATTTGCCCCCTCATTTATGGCGCGCTGTTTTTGAATTTCGATTTGCGCGTCTCTCAGTTCTTCTTTTGCAGTTTCGTTTTCGGCATTTAATTTCTGAATTTCAATCTGTGATTCTTTCAGTTTTTCTGTTGTTTCGCGCCAGCCTTCTTGGGTTTCTCTCAATTTCCCTTTCAGTTCGGCAATTTGTGCCATTAATATCTTGTTTTGATCCTGCATCTCTTGCATTGGAGATTTGTATTCTGTGTTGATATTTGGGTCAAGAATTTCATCGATTTTGTATTTTTGGTCAATTTTTTCCACCAACTTATCCCCACCGTAATATCTGGCAAAGGCCCTTAAATCTGCGATGCTTTTTTCGATAAGTGCAGTATCAGGCAATGATTTTTTTGTTTCTCTTTTTATTAGTTCCTGTAATTTCGTTTCTACGTCTGCAAACCGTGTTCTCATTTGTCCGTCGCCCTTATTCGCAATCGCCAAATGATACAAGTCAGATATCGTCGCCAGTGGGCTTTGCGCGCGCATCGCCCTCATTTGTGGCAAGAACTTCGGTTGTTCTCCCCACATGCATGTTTTGATTAACAATCCTAATACATCATATTTGGTTTGAATGATATCGGCAAGTCTCTGTCTGACGTCTTTATTCCCTCTGGTATATTGAATATGCTTTAGCATATCTTGATCGTTGATTTTACTCAGCGTATTCACAAACATCGCCAACATGTGATCTGGTTTTATCTTTACGGGGTTCATTTCGGATCGTGGGAATTCTAGTGGGTTTATGGCAAAATATGTCCCCAGAACCATTGCCAAGGACGATAAAAGTTCTGATTTTTCCCTGTCGGTCAAATTAGCATCAAAAGGGTGCTTCAGTACCTTATAAACATGGTCATATTTTCTATAAAGACGTTGTTCAATATCCGGGTCGCTTGTGTGTGGGGCATCATATTTGGATTGGTGTGCGTCTATTTTTCTATTGATTTCATCTGAATTTATATTTCCATTAACTATCGACATATATATGTCCGTAAATAATTCGTTAAAATGTTTGAGGTTTTTTTCAAGCAATATACTATTGGCATACCCAGTGATATAATATTCTGTGTTCATTTTTATAACTCCATATTCTTTTACATATAACACTCATATTATATTACCAAAACAGCGTGTTTTCAAACGTATTTATGTCAAAATGGGCATTCTTCATATTTCTACTTGCCAATTACGGAATCAATTTGCTACTCTTTCCATACGCTAAGGAGTATTAAATATGGACTATCAATTATTAAAAGCAGAAGTTGAACAAAAAACAGCCCAAACATTGGAAGTTTTGAAGAATGAATACGCCGGTTTACGTACGGGGCGTGCGTCTGTGCATTTGCTGGACGCAATTCGTGTGCCTGTATATGGCGCGGAAATGCCAATTAATCAGGTTGCAACCGTTTCGACCCCAGACAACCAGACGTTATCTGTGACTGTTTGGGATATTACAAACGCACCTGCGGTTGAAAAGGCCATTCGTGATTCTGGATTGGGGCTGAATCCAATGACTGCGGGTGGGGTAATCCGTTTGAATATGCCACCATTAACCGAAGAACGTCGTCGTGAATTAACCAAGGTCGCTGGCAAATATGCTGAAGAAGCAAAGATTTCCATGCGCAATATTCGCCAAGATGCAATGGGGAAAATCAAACGTGCCGTCACAGACAAAGAAATTTCCGAAGACGATCAACGTAAATACGAAGACGATATTCAAAAGGTTTTTGATAAACGCGGAACCGAGGTTGACGCCTTGGCACGCGAAAAAGAAGCCGACATTATGTCTGTTTAATCAAATTGTTTTACACAAAATTTCGGATACTGAACATGTTCAAATTATTTAAAAAACAAGAAAAGAAACAAACAGTCGCGTCATCCGTTGTGCCACAGCATATTGCATTTATATGTGACGGCAATCGCAGATGGGCTGAAAATCGTGGGTTGCCACCATTAATGGGGCATCAGGCAGGGATTTCAAATTTTGAAAACCTGGTTGATTGGTTTATCGCGCGTGGTGTATCGACAATTACGTTCTTTTGTTTTTCAACAGAAAACTGGAACCGTTCCCAGGATGAAATTGATTTCTTGATGGATTTATTCTATACGGAATTAACCAAGAACATGAATCATGCGCTGGAAAAAAATTTGCGTTGTCGTGTTATCGGTTCGCGTGACAGATTACCAGAAAAATTGGCAAAATTGTGTGACGAACTGGAAGAAAAAACTGCTGAAAACACCGGTGGTACGGTTGCGTTTGCGGTGAACTATGGTGGTCAACAAGAAATAATTGATGCTGTAAATGCGGCAATCAGTGCCGGGGAACCCGTCACACACGAAACGTTTGAAACATATCTGGATACGGGCGACCTGTTGCCGATTGATTTGATGGTTCGTACCAGCAATGAAAATCGAATTTCTAATTTCTTGTTATGGAAATTGGCGTATGCAGAATTATTGTTCGTCCCAGAACATTGGCCAGATTTGGTCAAGGACGAGGGGTTATGGCAATATGTCTTGGACGAATTTGCCAAACGTAATCGCCGTTTTGGTGGCGGTAAAAAGAAAAATTATACGGGCAATAAATAATAACATAGGGGTATGATATGACAAACACAAAACAAAGAATTATCGTTGGTGCGATTATGGCGGCAATCATTGGGCTGGTCGCATTGGTGCAATCTTTTGGTATACCTGCGGTTCGTTATTTTGGGATTGCGGTTATTGCCGCGATGATTGTCGAATATATTTTGTGTTTGCGTCGTGCGCCACGTGATGTGGTTCGTCAGAATTGGTTGATGTCGACATTCTTTATTGCGTGGTTGGTTTTGATGTTGATATCGATAAACATTGTTGGCACACGTCCGTGGATTGTGTTCTTGCTGTTATTGATTATCTGTTCTGCTGATATTGGCGCCTGGTTCTTTGGGCGTTTAATTGGCGGCGACAAAATGTGGGAACGTCTGTCCGCGAACAAGACCTGGGCAGGTCAGATTGCTGGTATCATATGTGGCACATTTGCATCTGTAATGTACGGTCTGTTGGGGGCAGATATCTTTATGCCACAACTATTGTGGATTGGTATCAGCGTTGCATTATTGTCACAGTACGGCGACTTGACGGCCAGCTGGATAAAACGCAAATTGGGCATCAAAGACTTTGGCACAATACTACCTGGGCATGGCGGTTTGCTGGACCGATTTGATGGTTGGATTTATGCCCTGCCATTGGTATGGTTGATAATGATGTAATACAAATCAGAAAAGATAAAGGACGGAAAGGAATGCATATCTTATTGACGATTATTGCACTGTTGGTTGTTTTGGGTGTTGTGGTTTTTGTTCATGAATTGGGACACTTTTTGGCGGCCCGTTGGGCGGGTGTTCGTGTTGATACTTTTTCGATTGGTTTTGGGCCTGCATTATTAAAGTGGCATGACAAACGTGGCACGGTATGGAAACTGGCATGCTTACCTTTGGGGGGCTATGTTTCTATCTATGGCCAAGAAGACATGTTCAATCGCAAGAAATATGCAGAAATGTCTGCCGAACAGAAAAAAGGCCATTATTTATCTGCACCTGCATGGAAACAGTTTATAATTATTGGCGCCGGTGTATTTATGAACTTTTTGTTGGCGTGGGTTATATATACATCACTGTTTATGTTTCAGCCAAGACTTGTCGGAAATTCACAGTTGCCGGTTGTCGGCCAGGTTATCCAAGAATCGGTCGCATTTAATGCCGGCGTAAAACCAGGCGACACAATTGTCAGAATCGATGACGAAAAGATTTCAAATTGGGGTGAATTAATCCTGGCCAAAGAATTGGCATCAAATCGCGACGCAAATGTATTGATTGTCCGTGGTGATGAATTGGTTAGTGTGAAATTGGCGCCATCTGAACGTTGGGGCATGGTCGCAGACGGCAGTCGCAAGGCCGACCCAGAACGCCAGGGATTATTCCGTGCAATGTATTCTGGTGCGCGCAAGACTTATTACGAATCAAAAACACTGATTGTTGTGCTGAAACAAATCATCACTGGTGAACGTTCGTCAAAGCAGTTGGGGTCATTTATCACAATCGCAGAATATTCTGGCAAGGCCATGTTGGCAGGATTCTTTACATTACTGTCATTGATTGCATTGCTGTCTGTGAATTTGGGGATTTTAAATTTGTTGCCATTACCGGTACTGGACGGTGGATATTTGCTGATATTGATGATAGAGGCAATAACCCGTCGCAAATTACAGGGTCGCGGTATGGAAATTGCAATTATGGTTGGCTGGGTATTAATTCTTGGTTTATTTGTTTTAACAATGTGGAATGATTTGGCACGTGTATTTGGGTTATGAAAATGAAAAGAATATCTTTATTAACTGTTTTGTCGTATTTTACAATTACGTCTGCGTATGGCGCAACGGTATCGCGTATTGATGTATCTGGGAATCAGCGCATGGATGCAGAATCAATCCGTATTCTGTCTGATGTCAAGGTTGGCGATAATGTTGGTGATGCCAAATCAAATGAAATCGCCAAGAAATTACAGGAAAGCGGTTATTTTTCAAAAATAAACGTTCGTATGTCTGGCAATGTCTTAAAAATAGACGTGGTAGAGGCACCGATTATAAACATGGTAACCGTCGAAGGAAATGATGAGGTTTCAACCGACGACCTGAAAAAAGAAATTCGTACCAAAGAACGTTCGTCATACGACGCAGCAACAATTGGTACCGACGTACAACGTATGTTAACGGTTTATCAGCGTCAGGGCTTTTTTGGAACCAAGATAGAGCCACAAAAAATCGAATTGGACGGTAACCGTGTAAACGTTGTTTATGAAATTACCGAAGGGCACCCGACCTGGATTACCGACATCGACTTTGACGGAAATAAAGAGTTTAGCGACCGTACATTGCGCAATGAAATATTATCGCGTGAACATGCCTGGTGGCGTTTTATGGCGCAATTTGATACATTTGACGAAGACAGAATCCAATACGATGGTCAGATGCTGCGCCAATTCTATTTGCGTAATGGCTATGTCGATTTCAAGGTAACGGATACAAATGGCACTTTTACCCCTGATCGTCAGTATTATTCGGTTGTCTTTACTGTTGACGAAGGTGACCAGTATGACTTTGGCAAATTAACCATCGACAATCCGTTCCCTGATGTTCCAACAGACGAACTGATGGATGTTATTGCCATGAAGTCTGGCAAGACATACAATGTTGATTTGGTTGATGAAACGTTATCTGCACTGCGCAGCCGGGTTGCAGATTATGGTTATGCGTTCATAAACGTGGAACCAATCCCAACCAAAAACGATGATGACAAGACGATTGATTTAACATTCAAGATTCAAAAGACAAATCGCATATACTTAAATACAATTAACATTTTAGGCAATGTTCGTACATTTGATTCTGTGATTGAACATTTGATTCCAATGCGTGCCGGCGATCCGTTTTCATTGCAAACAATCGAAGAAGGACGTCAGAAAATGATGCGGACACGCTATTTCAAAGACGTACAAATGATACCGACACGTGTTGCCGAATCCAACATGATGAATCTGGATATCAAGGTTGAAGAACAACCAACCGGTGAATTATCTGGTGGCTTTGGTTGGTCGAATATCAACGGTTTTATGGTTGATGCGGGTATTACCGAAAACAACTTTATGGGCCGTGGCCAGGTTGTACAACTGCGTGGTTCGATTGCAGAATATCAAAAGCAGGCATTATTCAGCTTTACAGAACCATATCTGTTTAATCGCCAATTATCTGGTGGTTTTGATGTGTCGTATACAATGTATGACTATTCATCATTGGGCAGCTTTGGCTATGACCGTGACAGTTTAACTGTTGCGGGTCGTTTGGGGTGGCGACTAACAGATCATTGGACCCAAAACGTTCGTCTGTCTGCATCATTTGACCAGAATTATGACATCCAAACCACCGATGGTTGGCAAAAGGCAAATTTATATACCCTGGGCACGAATTTCAGATACCATAATTTGGACACCAATTTTGCCCAAAACACACATACTGGTGTTGTTGCGAATCTGGGCATTGCGTATACTGGTTTTGGTGGCACAGAATCGTTCATGCGATACAGTGCAGATATAATTGGCATGGTAAATTTCTGGTCTGATAAGTGGCAGTTGCGTTCATCATTGGACTTTGGTTATATTCAGCCATTGGGTGATGATTATATTTCACGTGTTTATCGCTATTTCTTGGGCGGCGAATCACTGCGCGGATTTGATGTTGCGGGTGTTGGATCGCGCAACTGGGCATACAAGACATATGCATTGGGCGGTTTATGGAAATTAAATGGTTCAACCCAGTTAAACTTTCCAATTTTTATCCCTGATGAATATCAGATAAAGGGCTTTGTCTTTATGGACTATGGTATCTTGGGCAAACCACCTGCGGATGAAGATTATTTTGCTGGTCGTCCAAACGATATTGATGATGATTTGCGTACATCTGCGGGTGTTGGTATTTATTGGAACACACCAATGGGACCAATGAATTTCAGTTGGGGTTGGCCATTAAAAATGACTAAATATGACCGCGAACAAAGATTCTTGCTGTCATTTGAAACACAGTTTTAGTCTTGACGCGTATAGTGAATTTTTCTTATAATCAAACAAAAGGAAGGAGTTTGACCATGAAAAAATTATTCTTTGGATTCCTGGTTGCGTTGTGCCTTGCCGGATGTGGTCAGGTATATGACCGCGAACCAGTTGGGGTTGGTTATGACAACAATGAATTAAAATTAAGTCCATGCGCCTGTATCATGGTGTATCAGGCATAATCTTAATCCAATTCAGGGGGGATAATTGGAATATCCAGACGATTTTGAAACACCTGCGTTCCCTGCGGGCAAATCGATAAATTCGACACGCCTTGTATCAATTATTACAATGGTGGTGTTTTTGTTGATTGTTATTGCGTGTGGCGGTATTTTATGGATACAACAATCGATAAAAGTCCACCCCTTTTTGGTTTCAATAAATAACATTACGGGTCAATGGGAAATTATCGGTCATGAACATGATGGTATGAGCCATGTGCCAACAAGACGTTCCCTTCAAGAATCTGTTATTGGAAAATTTTTGCGTTCTTGGTTTTTTGTTTCGAATATAGAATCTGCACGCGATGCCACATGGAAATCTTGTGACCGTTCAATCAACTGCGGTTCAGAATATAACACAAATAGCAATATATTGGATTGTGCGCTGTATTGTATCGCAAGTGATAATTTATACGAAAAGTTTATAAATAATGTTGTACCTGGTTACCTTGCGCGTATCGATTCTGGCGAGACATGGGAACTAATCCCTTCTTCTGTTCAAATTACACCAATAGATAAAATAACCGATGCAGGGGCGACTTGGCAGATTCGCGCCCAGATAAGATCAAATTTATCTGATGTCCCAATCAACATTTTGGCATATGCATTGGTAAAAAAAAGCGATGAACTATATCCGCAAACCCTTGGGTATTACATCGACGATTTTAATGCATACAAAATCAACTAGGAATAAATGAAAAAAATATTATACTTTTTAATGGGAACTTTATTAATGGCAACTGCATTTTTGTCATTGATGATTTCCGGTGTAATTTTTGATACTGGTGCCAAGATGACGGTAGAGCCAAAGTTTTTTCAAACCAATGACAACCATCAGGATCGTCCCGGGGTTCCTGCTTCACCTGCTGATTTTGGTGATAATAAGATGCGTGATTTATTAATCGCAAAATATATTACAGAATTATTTTATGTCACACCAGACACAACAGAAACACAGCGTCGTATCAAAGGACAATCATCTTTGGCACGCCTTTCATCAAGACAAGTATTCAATAAATGGCTGGAATACATTGCACCAGAAATAGAAGAAATATCAAAGAACGGGGGACTTCGTACCGTTTCGATAATCAGCATTTCCCCACGTAAAGGCAGTGATAATTATTGGACAATTACGTATGCATTAAAAACATGGGATGTGCCGAATGATTTTTCTGTCGAACCGCGTATTACACAAAATATTGTTGATATGCATATTATTTATAAGCCTGGCTTGCGTTCAAAAGATAGTTTAGGTGGCTATACCGTAACACAATATTTAGAACGTGAAAATGCAGACCCATCAGCGGTTTTCAAATTTCTTGTTCAGGATATTATATTTCAAGAAAACTTAGCGGTTGATAAATGATTAAGAAAACATATACTTTTATAATATTACTTACATGCATGTTATCCACTGGCTATGCAAATGACAATCCAATGGATTTCGATAATTTTGCCATAACTGACAGTGGCAATGTCGACATCACAATGGAAGACGTTGATTTAAATGATGACGCTGACATCGCCAGTGTTGCTGGATTTGATATTGCCGGTATAATGTTGGGCATGTCATTTGATGATGTTTATACAATCTTTGCCCGCGACCGTGGGCTGTATTCACCACGTAAACAAAACAGTGTCATTTATTCTATACACCAAGATTGGAAATACAATTTGGATTATGAATGCCGTCAACAGGGAATTGTTGTACCCACGGAATTAGATAATTGTATTAACACATTGGCGCGCAATCGCGGTTTATTATATGCATCTGAATTTCATCTGGTTCGTGAAAACACCGGTGAAACAATTGTTGTTTATTTTACCAGCAACGCAACAGACAATGTTGTATGGCGCATTGTTTACAACAACGATGTGAATGAGATAGAGGGGGATGCCGAAAAATTCGCAAAACAACGTGAAAATAAAATCCTGGCATTTTGGCAAAATGTATTGGATAAGTACGGCACACCAAATTCTGGTACAGACAAATGGATTTCCAGCACAAATTCATACGACCCGATGTTGACGGCATATTACGGTGCACTTGATTTGACAGATAATGGTCGACGTGCGACAGACTTGGCAAAAAATATTCAGGTTGCACGTGAAAACTTCAAGGCAAAACCATATGCATTCTAAGACATCATATGAAAGTGGTCTGTTTGCCGAATTTTTGGCACGCATATATTTGCGCTTTCACGGATTTAAAATTATAAAATCACGTTATATTACTGGTCGAAATACAAATCGTGCAGAAATTGATATAATCGCCCGTCGTGGAAATCTGCTTGTGTTCATAGAGGTTAAACGTCGCAAAAGTATAGAGATTGGTTTTTCTGCCATAACCCCGAACCAGACACGCCGTTTGCATCGCGCCGCCGAAACATATATCACAAAAACACGATGGATGGGCGACGCACGATTTGATGTGATCGTTGTATGCGGTATAAAAATTCATTGGGTAAAAAATGCTATATAAATCTTGCGGAAATGACTATTCTCCTATATAATATCTTTGTTGATTAACCTAAAAGGAGAAAATATGAAAAAAGTTATGTTGGCGTTGTTCGCTGTTTTAACATTAAGCGCATGCATGGGTCATTACAAATCTGGCAACTGTGAATATGAATTCTTGTTGCACAAAGATATTTCCATTTCCAAAATCATCGGCAACGTCACAGGCGGTTGCTAAATAGAAAAATCCGGCAATGCCGGATTTTTTATTTTATTAATACAATACATCGATTGCGCCAGGGCTTAAATAACAATAGGAACATTGACCTAAAATCCATGGTTGATTTATGCATAGGAATCGTGGCATAGTTGAATCCTGCCACTAAAACTTAATTGTATTCAAT
>JAWPOE010000006.1:0-32225 GCA_033345195.1 Alphaproteobacteria bacterium | reverse complement strand
ACAAGAATAATATAACAATCACGACATTCGCAAAATTATGCGACCAGGTTAAATAAAAACATCCCCCAAACGGGGGATGTTTTTACAAGTGTATTTTTAGCCCAACATTTTGGCAACTTCGTCTGCCAAATTATCTTCGCGCTTTTCAATACCTTCGCCCAAGACATAGTATGCAAAGCCAGCCAATGTACCGTTGGCTTCCGCAATAACTTGCTTTACTGTCTTTGATGGGTCCATAACGAATGGCTGTTCTTCTAAAACAGATTCGCCATAGTATTTCTTGATACGACCTTCGACCATCTTTTCAACGATGTTTTCTGGTTTACCAGCTGTTGCGCCTGATTCGATAAACACTTTCTTTTCACGTTCAACAGCAACCGGATCAACATCTGCGATTGTCATGAATTCAGGTTTATTTGCCGCGATGTGCATAGCGATTTTTGAACCAATTTCATCGATTTTTTCATCTGTTCCATTGATTGCAACCGCAACACCAATCTGGCCCATACCTGGGACCAATGCGTTGTGAATATATGTAAAGATTTTATCACCTTCGACCTTTGCAATACGACGCAGGTTCATATTTTCACCAATTGTTGAAATTGTCGCTGCAATATCATCCTTTACTGCCGCCATTGTTGCATCGAAATCGCCCTTTAATTCCATTGCCTTGGCTGCAACATCTGCGACCAATTTTTGGAACTTTTCATTTTTTGCAACAAAGTCTGTTTCTGCATTCAATTCAACAACACAGCCCATATTGTCACATTTAACGACCGTCACCAAACCAGATGCTGCAACACGCCCTGCCTTGGATGCAGCCTTTACAATACCCTTTTGACGCAACCAATCAGCAGCCGCTTCGATATCACCGTCATTTTCAATCAACGCCTTTTTACAGTCCATCATACCGGCGGATGTTTTTTCACGCAATTGCTGAATTAATTTTGCTGTAATTTCTGCCATTGTAATCTCCCATAATTTTTAAAGTGCGTGTGGGGACATTCGCCCCACACTTATAGTATAACCAGATAATTATTTATCTGCTTTTTCTGCCAATTTGCCACGACGTTCTGCGCGTGCTTCGGACGTTTTGGATTTGATTTTTGCTTCTTTTTCTTTGATTTCATCTTCCAATTCGTCTGCAACATCAGCCTTGATATCAGCTTCTGCTTTTTTACCAGCCGCACCGCCCAAACGTTTTTCGATACCAGACAAAATCGCATCTACGAACAAGTCGCAATACAACTGTGTTGCACGTGACGCATCATCATTACCTGGGACTGGATAGTCAACCATTTCTGGATTTGCGTTTGTATCGCAAATTGCGATTGTTGGAATATCCAAGTTTTTCGCTTCGCGAACAGCATTCATTTCACGTGGCACGTCAATAACAATCATCGCCTGTGGTGTACCGTGCATTTCCATGATACCCCCGAAAATACCGCGCAGTTTTTCAACTTCTTTGGTCATAACACCAACTTCTTTCTTGGTTAAGCCCAATTTTTCTGCATTTGCGATATCTGCTTCCATCTTTTTCAAGCGACGAATAGACTGTGAAACTGTTGTCCAGTTTGTCAACATACCACCTAACCAGCGATTGTTAACATAATATTGACCACAACGTTCTGCTGCATCTTTAACGATATCTTTTGCCTGATGCTTGGTTGCAACAAACAGAACCTTGCCACCTGCGGCAGCAATCGCTTCCAACGCAACCAAAGAACGATGCAACAATGGTGCAGTCTTGTTCAAGTTAATGATGTGAATTTTATCTTTAACGCCATAAACATATGGTGTCATCAACGGATTCCAGCGACGTGTGTGGTGGCCAAAATGAACACCTGCTTCCATCAACTGTTTCATTGTAAATGTTGGCAATGCCATGATTTTATCCTTTTTTGTGTTATTATCCTCACCGCATGCATCAGACCGGAATTAAAGCACCCCAGACACAAATTTTGCACAACGGCTGTGTTATTCGCACAACGTGCGTGCCACGATAATAGCCAAAACTTATGAAAAAATCAAGTAAAATGTTAATTTTGTCCCACTTTTCCCAATCTTTTATTAATCTTGACAAACAATACATTTGTATTATATTAATAATGTGTGGACAAGATATAGAATTTTTATCACAACACTTATATGCGCAACAATAGTTTGCGCACCTACCCACGCACAAAATTGCAACAGCGAAATATACCGCCTTTATCATCCGAACGAATGCCAAAAATCAGAAACGTCCAACATAAAAACAGGTACGATTATTGCGGGTTCCGCACTGGCACTGATTGGTGGTGGCCTTGCCCTGCTTGGCAATTCTTCGTCTGATTCATCATCAGACGGTAATGCCCCACGTGTTTTACAACCAACAACATCAACATACGACCATGTTGGGGCCGACGTCGATATTGCCAGTATCAATCGAATAATACAAGACAGCGAATATTCTAAAAACATCGACCAATATAACGAAATTCGCCTGGCGTATTCATTGGCACGTGGCTATACAGGTCTTGGCACAACAATTGCTGTTTTTGACTCTGGTAAAAACACGTGGCACGGCGGGAATGTCGCACATTTCGCATCGGGTCAGATTGCACCAAACGCAACCGTGAATTCATATATGGTATCTGATCGCAATGGCAATTTTATGCCATTTAATGAAATTGCCACAGTTATTGAATCTGCAAACAATGCAAATGTTTATAATTTCAGTTGGTCAATGGATAAACCTGCCACACAAATAAAATCACGCAGTCAGTTAGAACACCTGACCAGCGCAAGTTTTATAAATTCATTAACAAACGCCGCCACACAACATGACGCTATTTTTGTCTGGGCAGCCGGCAATGAATATCGCGAACAACCAAATGCATTGGCTGCAATGCCAAATGTTATCCCAGAATTACAGGGCCATGTTGTAAACGTCGTCGCATGGGATAACACAACAGGCACCTTGGCAGATTTTAGTAACTCATGTGGCGTCACAATGAATTATTGCATAACCGCCCCTGGCACAAACCTGACATCACCACAAACATCAGAACCGTTGCACGGAACCAGTTTTGCCGCACCGATTGTATCGTCTGCCATCGCGGTAATACGCGAAGCATTCCCATACATGAAATCCACGGAAATAACGCACTTATTATTCACAACTGCGCGTGACCTGGGCGTTGCGGGCATTGACGAAACATATGGCCACGGGATGTTAGACCTGGAACGTGCAACCCGCCCTGTTGGTACAGCCCTGGTACCGTTATCAGACGGCATGACCGTCAACCTGGCCCAGGCGCGCGTTGGTTCATCCATTGGCAATCAAATAAAATCGAAAGATATAAAATTTGCATTTGTTGATTCGTACGGTCGCGCATTTGAAACATCATTAAACGACAACATAAAAATCAAGAACCGCAGTATTGGCTTTGAACGTTTACGTGAACACAATACCCCCCAGGTAACAATTGGCAAATTCACATTTGGCACAAAACAAAGCGACCTGTTAATGGCAGACGGATTTTTACAATCCGATACACGCAACATCATGACATTTATCAGATATGATGATAAAATCGAACTTGGCCGTTTGGAATTATTTCAAAATACAACATTTGGTTCAATGAATCCACGCCCAACAACAGAATCAATGATTTCTGGATTCTTTGACGTATATACCGCATCTATTTTTATAGGCGCACGTTACAAAGATTTTAGTTTCAGCATCGGCATCCCAGACACAATTATTGGCGGCAATGCACACCTGAACATACCAACCGGACGCACTTCATCAGGCGATTACACATTCCGTGGCACAACCATTGATTTAACAAACAACACCCCTGCACTAGAATATAACGCAACATATAAATTTATAACAGCCGGCTTTGTAGACAATCCATACGGAACTGATGAATTTTATATACTTGGACGTGGCAAATTAGAATTTTAAAACCACATTAGTTCCGCAATAAAAAATCCTTGCAATTTCGTATGATTCCTGCTCAAATTCAAAACAAGGTAAAACAAACAAAGGAAGTGAATATGGCAGGCAGCATTAATAAAGTTATTCTGGTCGGCAACATTGGTCAAGAACCCCAGGTTCGCACAATGGGCAGCGGTCAAAAAGTGGTCAGTTTTTCATTGGCAACATCTGATCGTTGGCGCGACCGCGCAACAGGTGAACAAAAAGAACAAACTGAATGGCATCGTGTTGTCATCTTTAACCCAAGTTTGGTAGAAGTTGCAGAACGCATGTTACAAAAAGGTACAAAATTATACCTAGAAGGCACACTGCGCACACGTAAATGGCAAAATCAACAAGGTGCAGACGCTTATACAACAGAAGTTGTATTAAACCCATTCGGTGGTCAAATGGTAATTTTGTCCGGTGCAAAAACAATGGATTCAATGGGTGGTGGCGACTATGGCGCATCATCTGCACCAGCGGCAACCCCTCGCGAAGAAATATCCGTTGCAGACATTGGTGACGATATTCCATTCTAAACAAAACCGCCAAATTGGCGGTTTTTTGTATGCAATGCTTCCTATGGAACACACCCCCCGAAATATAAATAATTTATATATCAACCAAGGGAGCACAAAAAATGCAAACAAATCATTTAAAATTCATTGCGACATTCATTATGTGTTTGGGCCTGGTCCAGGCCGCAGATGCATGTACCGGCATCACATTAAAATCCAAAGATGACGCAACAATTGTTGCACGCACAATTGATTGGTCTGGCACAGAAATGAACAATATTTATACCGTTGTTCCACGTGGCCATCAACAGCAATCATTGCTGCCCGATGAAACAATGGGCGGTCTGGAATTCATTTCCCTTTACGGCTATGTCGGCATGGCGGTTGAACAACCAGAATTTGTTGTCGATGGCACAAACGAAGCCGGCCTGTCTGCCGCCCTATTCTATTTCCCAAATTATGGCGAATATAAACCATATAACGAAGCAGACAAAGACATTTCCCTGGCAGACTTTCAGGTTGTATCATGGATATTATCGCGCTTTTCCACCATCGATCAGGTCAAAAACGCCATTAACAACGTCCGCATAATAAATATCGACCCCAGTGCATCAACTGTACATTGGCGCATAACCGAACCCAACGGTCGCCAGGTTGTAATGGAAATCGTTGACGGCGTGCCACATTTTTATGAAAACGAAATTGGCGTACTGACAAATTCACCTGGATTTGAATGGCAGACCACCAATCTGAACAACTATGTCAATTTACATCCCGGTGGTGCGGGTCCAACTGAATTTGGCCCAATAACCCTGCGCGCATTTGGTTCTGGGTCCGGCTTTCGCGGAATTCCTGGCGACTTTACACCGCCATCACGTTTTGTTCGTGCTGCATTCTTTAAAACATATTCACTGCAACAAGAAACAGCATACGACACCATGCAACAGGCATTTCATATCTTGAATAACTTTGATGTACCATTGGGTATACAATTCAAAGTCGGCCAGGCACCAAACAATATGCCATCTGCAACCCAATGGACGGTCGCAACCGATTTAAAAAACATGGTCATATACTATCACACCATGTACAACCGAACAATACGCAGTATCGATATGAAAGAAATAGACTTCGCAACTGTACCATTTCAATACCACGCGCTTGACAATTCAAAACATCAAACAATCGTGCCGGTACAAATCGATTAAAGAACGGGGCAATTGCCCCGTTTTCTTTTAACAAACAAAATTATTCTTCCTTGAACAATCGTGCAGGATCAACCGCATTATTACCACGTCGAACCTCTAAATACATTTCTGGTTTATCTGGGTTCATCCGTCCAATTGGTTCACCGGCCAGAACCTCCTGCTCTAACATAACATCGATATTACCCAGATTTGTCATAACAGTATTATAACCATTCTTGTGCGACATAATTATAACCTTGCCAAATCCTTTGAAATTATCTGCAAATTTCACGACACCATCGGCCGGCGCCATAACCAACGCATCCCCACGGGTACGAACGCGCCAACCATCAGATTTTAACCCCAGGGCCGTTTTCTCGCCAAACTTTACAACAACACGCCCCTTTACCGGCAGATTTAACTTTCTACGCGATAAACGCGAATCGCCTGACATTTGTGAACTCCCCACGCCGGCAGACAATTCTGAAATACTTTTTGCACGCGCCGACAATTCGCGCAATTTCTTTTTCAGTGCAGAATGCTGATTTTTCAATTTTTCATTTTGCGCACTGCGCGTACGCAACAACTTATCTAACTCTGTCTTTTCTTGGGCATATTTTTTTGCAGTTCTGTCCAACTTTTCTTTTTCAGTTGCGCGCGCATCACGAATTTTCCCCAATTCTTTGACCTGACGCGTGGCACGTTCAATTTCACTATCCAACATATCTGCCGTGCCAGATAACACAGCCGACGTCAGAACGTATTCGTGCATATTTTCAGAATCGAAACTGGGGTGCATTGCAACAAACAAAATACTGGCTGTGGCATCTGCGATACGCCCACGATTTTGTTCCATTTCACGATTTATTTTATCACGTTGGACATCTAATTCGGCAATTTTTTTTGCCATGGCACTGCGTTGTTCTTCCAGTGAACTAACCTTATCTGCCGCCTTTACCAACTGTTTCTTTGTCTTTGAAATTTCGCGTTCAGACGACTTTACCTGTTGTTCCAGTTTTTTGTTTTGCTGTTCCGTTTGTTTTATCTGGGCATTTATCTTGGACAATTCACTGGCACCAAATGCAACACCAGAAAAAAACACAGCCAAGATAAAGCCAACAAAAAACTTTTTCATTATTTTTTTACAACTTTCAAAAATGTTTTTTTACCCTTTTGCACCATAAAATCATCTGCTACTGTCACGATCGCACGCGGGTCGTCAATCTTATTTCCGTCAATTTGGATACCACCTTGTTCAACCATACGTCGTGCTTCTGACTTTGATGGGAATAATTTTGTTGCAACCAAGAAATCCAGCACCGGCATATCGCCCGCCATTTCAATTTCGACCGTCGGTACGTTTGCAGAATTTGCACCACCACCAAATAAAGCCGCCGCCGCTTCTTCTGCCTGGCGTGCAGCGTCACGCCCATGTGCAATTTCTGTTGCAGCAAATGCCAGAATCTTTTTGGCCTGATTTAATTCCGCCCCCTGTAGTGCAGACAGACGCGCAATTTCATCCAACGGAATTTCTGTAAAGATTTTCAAAAACTTTTCCACCAGGTCATCTGGAATATTGCGGAAATACTGATAGTATTCATACGGTGATGTTTTGTCCTCATTCACCCAAACCGCATTACCCGCAGATTTCCCAATCTTATTTCCGTTTGAATCTGTAATTAATGACGTAGACAGAACGAACGCCTCTTTCCCTAATTTTTTACGTATCAATTCGATACCCATAATTGCGTTGCCCCATTGATCTGCACCACATGTTTGCAGGATACAATTATGTTCTTTATATAATGTCAAGAAATCAACCGCCTGGAATGTCATGTAATTGAATTCTAAAAATGTCATACCATTATCCAAGCGACGTTTTACAGAATCCATTGACAGCATACGTGGCACCGTAAAATCCGTACCAAAATCACGCAAGAAATCCATATGACTGTATGTTTTCATCCAATCATAATTATCAACCATAACTGCATCGGATTTGCCATCACCAAACGTAAAGAATTTTGAGAAAGATTTCTTTAACCCTGCAACATTTTTTGCTAATACTTCTTCGGTCATCATTGGACGGCCACTATCACGACCAGACGGATCACCGATTCGCCCAGTTGCCCCACCAACCAACATTATTGGTTTATGGCCATATTTCTGCAACCAACGCATCATCATCACCGGCACCAAATGCCCAACGTGCAATGAATCCGCAGTTGGGTCAGACCCCAAATATGCCGTAATTTTTCCCGCATTCAATGCATCATTCAATCCATCCAAATTTGATGTCTGATTAACAAAGCCGCGCGCTTCTAACTCTTGTAATAATTCATTTTGCATATCAATTTTTCCTTTGTCTAAAAAATAATAGCACGCATTTGCGCAGCATGCAAGAACCGCTCACAAAAAAAGCAAAAAAAATTCCCCGATTAATCGGGGGATTTTTTCTTAAGCGACTTTTTTAGCTTCTTTTAGTATTTCAATCGGCTGTTTTTTGCCCAAGACCACATCTGCGTCAATCACGATTTCTGCCAAGTCTTCTTTATCTGGCGCGTCAAACATCGGCTGCATCAGCACGCGTTCCAAGATACTGCGCAAACCACGTGCGCCTGTCTTGCGCGCAACCGCCATTTTTGCAATTTCGCGCAACGCATCATCTGTAATATTCAACTTTACATTATCCATTTCCAGCATCGCAGTAAACTGCTTTACAACCGCATTTTTTGGTTCTGTCAAAATTTTAACCAATGCATCTTCATCCAATTCCTGCAATGTTGTAATCACAGGCAATCGACCGATTAGTTCTGGGATAATACCAAACTTTACCAAATCTTCTGGCTCAACATCTTTCAAGAAATTCTTTGCATTACGTTCTTCTTTGGATTCGACATGCGCACCAAAACCAATACCACGACGTTCACATGTACGATTTCCAATAATCTTGTTCAGGCCATCGAACGCACCACCACAAATGAACAAAATCTTGCTGGTATCCAGTTGGACTGTTGCCTCGCCCGGGTGTTTGCGTCCTGCGCCACCGGCAGGAACATTTGCCACCGTCCCTTCGATTAATTTCAGCAACGCCTGTTGCACACCTTCGCCAGAGACATCACGCGTCAAAGAAGGATTTTCAGACTTTCGTGAAATTTTATCAATTTCGTCAATATAGATAATACCACGTCCTGCACGCTCTACATCAAAATTCGCATTTTGCAACAAACGCGTCAAAACGCTTTCCACATCATCACCGACATATCCTGCCTCAGTCAATGTGGTTGCGTCTGCAATTGCGAATGGGACATCCAATATACGTGCCAATGTCTGGGCAAACAAAGTTTTTCCAGTACCAGTCGAACCAATTAACAGAACATTTGATTTTTGTATTTCCACATTCGACGTTGTCGCAACAGAATGACGTTTATAATGATTATATACCGCCACCGCCAAGGTACGCTTTGCGGCATCCTGACCAATAATATACTCATTTAAAAAGTTATAAATCTGGGACGGGGTTGGCAATTTTTTTGCATCTTTGCTAACCTCGCGACGGGTATCATCTGCCATAATATCATTACACAGATTGATACATTCGTCACAAATGCACACATTTCGCCCACTGACCAGTTTTTTCACTTCATACACAGCCTTGCCACAAAAACTGCAAAACTGCTGATTATTTTCTGTTTTTGGCGTTTTTTCGTCACTCATATCGCATTCCTACACTTACGAATTATTTACGTTCCAAGATTCCATCAATCAAACCGAATTTTTTCGCTTCGTCTGGGCACATCCAGTTATCGCGTTCCATTGCATCAAACAGTTCTTTTTCTTTTTTCCCTGTAAATTCAGACATCTGTTTAATCAACATCTTTTTATTTTTCTGATACTGCGCCATCTGGATTTCCATATCAGTAATTTGTCCCTGGGCACCGGCCAACGGCTGATGAATCATAATTTGGGTATTTGGCAAGACGAAACGCTTGCCCTTTTCACCGGCGGCCAACAACACAGAACCCATTGACGCCACTAATCCCATACCGATTGTTGAAACCGGCGCCTTGATATACTGCATAGTATCCATAATTGCCCAACCGGCAGACACATCGCCACCTGGGGAATTAATATACATTGAAATATCAGCATTTGGATTTTCCGATTCCAGGAATAACAACTGGGCCACAATACTGTTTGCCATTGTTGGTTCAATCTGACCATTCACCATAATAATTCTGTCACGCAATAAACGAGAATAAATATCGAACGAGCGTTCACCACGTGGCGATTCTTCGATAACCATTGGAATAAGTGCCATAATATAAATCCTTTTACTATCTGTGAAATTATACCATATAAAAACCCGATTCGCGAATTTATCATATATATAGGCAAAATCTATAAAAAAACAACCCCATTTATCCACAACAAAAAGACCGCCCAATTGGGCGGTCTTTTATATAATCAACCAGATTATTTATCCAACGCTTCGTTGATTTGAGCGGCAGGGATTGCGCCTGGGAACGCTTCTTCACCGATAATCAAGAACGGCGTGCCAGAAATTTCGAACTGTTGTGCCAATTCACGAACGTTTGCCATTTCACGTGCAACAACTTCGCCTTTCATATCTTTTTCCAGCTTTTCTGTATCCAAGCCAGCTTCTGCTGCGAATTTCATGACGTTTTTGTGAACTTTTTCACCCAATTTTGACTGATCCTTCATGTCATCTTGTGTATAATATTCACGTGTCATCAGCATATCAACCAATTTTGCAGCCTTTGCAGAATCTTGCAATTTTGCAGCAATTGTTGCCTTGGCTGGCGCATCAGACAATGGCCCATGGATAGAGAAGTTCTTGATAACAACGCGAACATCGTCACGTTCTGCCAATACGCGGTCTAATTCACCGTGTACACGACGGCAGTATGGGCAAGAATAATCTGTCCAAACATAGATTGTTTTCTTTGCATCCTGTGCGCCCAAGAATGGTGCATCTGCAACCATTGTGTCAGCCTTTGAACGAACATATTTACGGATTGCCTTGTTCTTTTCTGCATTTTGTTGTTCTTGCATACCTTCGACCATTTCCTGAATAATCGCAGGATTAACACTTGTCAAATAATATGGAACATACAGACGGCAAACACTGCCCGCGACCATAATAATTGCAATAACTGCAATTGCTTTCTTGGTCAAGATAACGCCCATAGATGTTTTTTTTGCATCATGTTTCAACAACATGCCGCCAAACATATACAGCGCGATACCCAAGACCAGTACCAAAATTGTCCAAGTCATGATTTTCTCCTTCTTTTGTTGAACAGGCCTACCATAGCAAATTTTATAAAAAGCGCAAGGAATAAATATATAAACATTAAACCAATTTTAGTGCGCGTCGCATATACGGAACATCCACGCCCTGTTGTGCACAAATACTTTCCAAGAAACGCAATGTCACATTTAAATTTACCGGCAACGGATACAGCTTATTCACATATGGCGCACCACAGTCTGCACACACCGCCCGACCTGTACGTGGCGACAAATAGCACAGATTATCAACCCCACCACATCCAGAACAGTGCGACATATCCAGCGCATATCCCAATTCGCGCAACAAACCAATTTCCCATTCTAAATACGCGCCTGTATCACCAGTGGCCAATTTTTGACATAACACACACGTATCGTCATACAGTGCCACATACGGTTCACGTTCTGGCAACAGCACCCCCAAAATGTCAAACGCCGCATTCATGCACATCAGTCGCGCCGAATCCAACATCAGTGGCGCAGACAAATTTTTTTCTGCATCCCAATGAAACACCCCCAATTGGGTATCCAGGCGCGCATTCCACGCTGCGACGCCAACCTGCCCCACCAACGGTCTATTTTTCTTTGCCACAACTGCGCCCCGCATCATTCCGACCAAAACCCCATATTCACGGGTAAATATGCGCGCGACACAGTCGCGTTCGTTAAACGGCCGTAGATTTATTAACAAACCAACTGATTCTAATTTCATGTCCATCACATTATATATAAAGCAAACAAAAATTACCAGCACGACAAACACCTTGACAAAAACACTCATCGTGCTAATCTATATATCTATATAAACAAAGGGTAAATTTATGAAAAAACAAACCAAACTATATGATATCAGATTAACAGAACAAGAACGCAACTTTTTAATTTATGTAGGTGGCAATAACGCACGCAGAATTTTATCACGCGCAACAGAAGTTAACCTTGCATTGCCTGAAAATAAAGAAGTTTTAACCGATGAAAAAATCAAAACTCTATTCGACAACAAACCGTATATTCTGTATTACAACTTTGATGCAGGCAAATGGAATTCTGACAAATTCATGGGACATCTGCGACCACATATCGCACGCGATACAAATGATGTATTTAAAATGAAAAATACACTAGAAAAAAAACCTACTTTTATTGATACAGAAATTATTGCTGTCGTTGTTCTATCTGCGATGACTTATCCAGGATGGGGTAATTTGATACAAAAAAATCATTTAATCACATCAGGCAAAAATATTGCGGTTGGCGCATTGGTTCGTCGCGACAAAAAGACCGGAAAAATCATGCAACAACCAGACCACTATATTGGAATTGGTCGATATCTAAAAGAATCTTCTGTCCCAGAATACGCAATTCACGCATTTGCACGCGATGCGATTGCAGATGTGCACAGTTCAAATTTTGCACAAACTTTAAACAAATTATATAAACGTCAGCGCTAAAAAAAATCCCCCGAATGGGGGATTTACTTAAATCTTTTCAACATAATTTACTTCGATTTCTGTTTTAAAGATACCACGGTCAACATCGCCATACAACTTTACTGTATCCGTTGGTGTAATTGTCTGACCGCGCCATTCATCATCGTCAATTTCGACAGTGATTGAACCTGTTGCATCTTCGAACAGATAATTATCATCACCCATACGCTGAACAATATTGCCCTTTACAATAACAGGCACATCATCGCGCATTTCATTTACCTGCTTTACCGTGACGATTGTTTCTGCGCCACCAACAAAACCGCCCTTGGCACCAGCAGATGGTTGTGCCGTTTCCGCAGCCGGGCCCGCAAATTCAGCAGACGCACCACCAATCGACAACACACCCATTAACACAGCAATTGAAATTTTTTTCATATTTTGCCCCTTTGTTTTTATTGTTTACTTTGCACAAAAATTATATCACATAGAGATACACATTTGTCTAGGATTATTTTTTATCCAACGGTTAAATCCTTGCCTTTGACATCGACGTATACGGTACTGCCTTCGCCAACAGAACCCGTCAATATCAAATCTGCAATTTTATCTTCGACCGCGGATGTAATCAGACGCTTTAACGGACGGGCACCGAATACAGGATCATATCCATTGTCACCCAACCATTTGATTGCCTTGTCTGTGATGTTCAATTCGATGCGACGTTCGGCCAAACGTTTTTCCAAACCACGCAATTGAATTCGAACAATACCCGCCATAACATCTTTGCCCAACGCGTTAAAGAACAAGATTTCATCAATTCGGTTAATAAATTCCGGTCTGAAATTTTTCTTTACCGCATCCATATCTGGCAAATTACTGGTCATTATAATGATAGTATTGGTAAAGTTCACAACATGTCCCTGACCATCGGTCAGACGCCCATCATCCAATATCTGCAAGAACACATTAAAGACATCTGGATTTGCCTTTTCGATTTCATCGAACAACAGAACCTGATATGGTCTGCGACGCACACTTTCTGTTAAAACGCCACCTTGTTCATATCCGACATAGCCCGGGGGACTGCCGATTAAGCGTGATACAGAATGCGGTTCCATATATTCGCTCATATCAATTCGTGTCATTGCGGCATCATCGTTAAACAAATATTCCGCTAATGCCTTGGCCACCTCTGTCTTGCCGACACCGGTCGGGCCCAAGAACATAAAACTGCCCATTGGTCTGCGTGGGTCAGACAGCCCCGCACGACTGCGACGAATCGCACGCGCAATTACCCCCAGCGCATGGTCTTGCCCCACAACACGCTTGCGCAGTTCATCTTCTATATTTAATAACTTGGACTGTTCTTCGGCATTTAACCTGTCCGCGGGGACACCCGTCCACTTGCTAACCACCGCGGCAATATGTTCCGGCAACACCGTTTTATATTCCCGCGCATTTTCATTCATCTTGGCAATTTTCTCTTCCAATTCTGGAATTTTACCATATTGCAACGCAGACGCCTTTTCATAGTCACCATTTCGCATCGCCGTTGCAACTTCGGCCTTGGCAGAATCAAGTGCCGCCATCGCATCTGACAGTCCACGCATTTTTTGCTGTTCTGCCTGCCATTGGGCGGTCAAATCTTTTGATTCTTCTTCGACCCCCTTGATTATATTTTCCAAATCTTTCAGACGCTTTTTGGATTCTTCATCTTTTTCTTTCTTCAATGCCTGTTGTTCAATTCTTAACTGCATCAGATGTCTGTCAACCTCGTCCAGTCTATCTGGTTTTGACGCGATTTCGATTCGCACACGTGCAGCAGCTTCGTCAATCAGGTCAATCGCCTTGTCTGGCAAAAATCTGTCTGTGATATACCGATTCGATAATTTCACCGCCGACACCAGCGCAGAATCAGAAATTCGCACCCCATGATGACCTTCGTACTTCTCTTTTAATCCACGCAAAATAGAAATCGTATCATCAACTGTCGGTTCATCAACATATACTGGTTGAAAACGGCGTGCCAACGCAGGGTCTTTTTCAATATATTGACGATATTCGTCCAACGTTGTTGCACCCAGGCAATGCAATTCACCACGTGCCAACATCGGCTTTAACAGATTTGCGGCATCCATGCTGCCTTCACCCTTGCCTGCACCAACCAAGGTATGCAATTCATCAATAAATAATATGATTTTTCCATCCGCTTCTTTGACAGCTTTCAAAATCGCTTTCAGGCGTCCTTCGAATTGTCCGCGAAATGACGCCCCCGCCATTAACGCGCCCATATCCAGTGACAGCAACTGCTTTTTTAATAAATTTTCTGGGACGTCACCCGAAATAATGCGATTCGCCAGACCTTCTACAATTGCTGTTTTTCCAACACCAGGATTGCCAATCAAAACAGGATTGTTTTTGGTACGACGACTTAACACCTGGATACTGCGACGAATTTCTTCGTCACGACCAATCACCGGATCTAATTTTCCATCCGCCGCCAATTTTGTAAAATCGGTTGTATATTTTGCGATTGCCTGCTGTGGCGTTTCTTGCAAATCATCTGGATTCATTTTTATGCTCCTTAGAAATTCTTTTACCAATATATAGTGCCATAAATCACGCTTTCAAGACACAGGAACGAATGCCAAACACATCGCTTGCACACATAAAAAAATTATAATAAAATCAAAAAAAAGGATGTAAGATGCCATTATTCAGCCAAACAGATATTGACCAAATCAAAAATCACGGACTGTCAATCAATACAATTAATCAACAACTAAATGATTTTAAAACAGGTTTTGCATTTGCAGATATTGTATCGCCCGCAACCATTGGTAATGGAATACAAGAAATACTGACACCAGATTTCGCAGATATATTTAATAAAAACAAAGACAATTATAAAATTGTAAAATTTGTTCCGGCATCTGGTGCAGCAACACGTATGTTCAAAGACTTATTTGAATTTTTATCGTCTGGCACAATGAATAAAACCACACAATGCGTGTTAGATAATTTAACAGACTTTGCATTCTATTCGGATTTAACACGGCACCTACCAGAAAATGCAACACCAAAACAAATCATTGAAGCCTTGATAACAAATCAAGGGTTGAACTATGGTGCCTTGCCCAAAGGATTATTAAAGTTTCATAAATATAATGACGAAAATCGCACAGCGGTTGCAGAGCACCTGGCCGAAGGTTCCCAATACGCATCCACGAATAATAATGTAAACATTCATTTTACTGTATCGCCAGAACACATATCTGACTTTCAAGATTTATTAACGACACTGATACCAAAATACGAATCGAAATTTGGACAAAAATATAATATATCAATGTCCACGCAAAAATCAGAAACCGACACAATCGCGGTAAATTTAGACAATACCCCATTCAGGAACGAAGATGGTTCCTTGCTGTTTCGACCCGCGGGGCACGGTGCATTAATTGAAAACCTAAACGAAATTGATGCAGATATAATCTTTATAAAAAATATCGACAACGTATGTCCAGACGACTTGCGGCCTGATACCATACTACATAAGCAAATGTTGGCAGGTCTGGGATTAAGAATACAACATAAAATATTTGAATGTTTAAGTGCGCTGGATTCTGAAACAGCAGATATTGACGCAATAAAAGAATTTGCATCAAAAACATTGGGAATAAAAATATCTGACGCATCAAATATCCGTAACGTATTAAATCGTCCATTACGCGTATGCGGAATGATAAAAAACACCGGCGAACCTGGTGGTGGACCTTTCTGGGTACAATCACCAGACGGCACACAAACACTGCAAATAATTGAACCAGGCCAGGTTGCACCAGAAAATGCACACATCCTAAAAAACGGCGACTATTTTAATCCGGTTGATTTAATTTGTTTTGTGCGCGATTACCAGGGAAATAAATTCGACCTAACAGAATACATAGACCCCAAAACCGGATTCATATCCGAAAAATCAAAAAATGGTCGCCCTTTACGCGCAATGGAACGTCCTGGTCTGTGGAATGGCGCAATGGCAAAATGGAACACCGTATTTGTAGAGGTGCCGTTGTCCACATTTACACCCGCCAAGGTTGTCACAGACCTAATAAACGACGGTCACAAGTCAAATAAATAAAAAATATGAAAACAATGCTTGACTTTTTCATATTTTTGTTATAAATTTAGCGTCGCTATTAATTAAAGGTTAGAGTATTATGCCACGTGTATGTAAAGTTACAGGTAAGAAAACAGAAGTTGGGATGAATGTTTCCCACTCTCATCGTCGTACAAAACGTACGTTCTTGCCAAATCTGCAAACATTAAAATTCCACAGTGATATTTTGGGTCGCGATTTTTCATTGCGTATTTCAACTGCTGGCTTGCGCACATTGACCAAGCATGGCGGTTTGGATGCGTACGTAATGGCGAAACCTGTATCACGTTTAACAGAAGATATGGCCGCAATCAAAAAAGCCATTGAAAAGAAAACAGGCAAACCAGCTGCCCCTGCAAAAAAGCCAGCACACAAGGCAAATCGCAGCGCACGCTTGGTAAAGAAAGTAGAAGCAAAGAAAGCCGCCTAATTCGGTTTTCTCTGTGTTCTGGCCCCGTGGCGGAATTGGTAGACGCGCTTGACTCAAAATCAAGTTCTGCAAGGAGTGTCGGTTCGAGTCCGACCAGGGCCACCAGAATTAAAATCCCCATGTGGGGATTTTTATTTTGGTCTGATTGGACGAGAACCGTCGGTTCGAGCCGATAGTTGGTGAAAACAAGCCTTTGGCGAAGTTTGAACCTTACGTGGCGAAGGGGACCCATAGAGCGAAAGCGAATATGGGTATTTACAGTCCGACCAGGGCCACCAGAATTAAAATCCCCATGTGGGGATTTTTATTTTGGTCTGTATCGGACAAGACAATGAGTAAATGAGCCAAGCGAAGCAAGGGCGAATTGTCAGGAATGCCCCGCAGGCATTTATGCCAAGGGAACCGTCGGTTCGGGGCGTCAGTTGGTGAAAACAAGTGTAAACGAAGTTTGAACCTTACGTAGCGAATGGGCCCCATAGAGCAAGGGCGAATATGGGAATTACAGTCCAAAAAAAACACCTGCCAATTGGCAGGTACATTTCATTATTTCTTAAAAATTTTGTCTGGATGATTCATATTTATAACACCAACAATAAAATCAACAAATGCCCATATCCAAACAATGATACCTGGGATTATCAGTAACCATCCAATTGTTCCCATCAATAACATTGCAATCCCTTCGTTCTGACGACCTGCATAAAATTTATGCACCCCCCAGCCCCCTAAAAATAAAGCCAATAAAATATACACAACCATTGATTTAGATACATCAAACATCTGATAACCACATTTCGGACATGCATTTGCCTTATCAGAATGCCTTGCACCACACTCACGACAATAAATCATCGCCATATTTAATCCTTTTTTTTACATACGGAATTTTATCACAAAATGATAAAGTTTTCAACAGAACATCAAACAAAACCCGCCATTCGGCGGGCTTTGTCATTTATATATACGCACACAGATTATTCTGCGTCTGTTGCTTCTGCAACTTCTTCTGCTTTTTCTTCTGTTGCTTCTGCGACTGGTGCTTCTTCTGCAACTTCTTCGACCTTTTTAGAACCGAATGTCAAAGATTTACCAGCAACCAGTGCATCAATTTCGTCTTGCGACTGTGCAACATAGATTTTTACAGGCACAATAACATCTGGATGCAATGCAATTTTTGTATCAAATGCACCAACAGATTTAATTGGCGCCCCCAACAAAACCTGTGCTGATTCAACAGAAACATTTGCAACTTCTTTCAACATACGTGCAATATCACGTGTTGATACAGAACCATACAATTGACCTGTATCACCGGCCTGACGAATCATATGCAACTTTGCATTCTTAACCGCATCAACATTCGCTTCTGCACTTTTCTTTGCTGCTTCTTGACGTGCTGTCAATTCTGCTTTCTTGGCTTCAAACAACGCAACATTTTCACGTGTGAAACGCATTGCCTTGCCATTTGGCAACAAATAGTTACGCGCATAACCAGTCTTTACTTCAACAGCATCACCAATATTGCCCAACTTTGTAATTTTTTCTGTTAAAATAACTTTCATTTTATCTGTCCTTATTTTTTAAGTTAGGGACGAATCCCAAATATTTTTCTGAATCAAAAATTAAATTATGCGAGATGATGGGAAGTGTTTGATGGTTCGCCGTATACAATTGCTACATAAGAACCAGCAAACACAACCAGCATCCACAGAATTTAATTTTAGCCCAGATTGTTGCGAACGAATGGCATTAACCCCAAATGACGCGCACGTTTGATGGCTGTTGCCAACGCACGTTGATCTTTCTGGGAAACACCACTGATACGACTTGGCACAATTTTACCACGTTCTGTGATATAGTGTGACAATGTCTTGATATCTTTATAATCGATAACCTTACCCTTTAATGGGTTTGATTTTTTACGATAAATTGCTGCACGAACTGCCATTATTCTGCCTCCTCTGTGTTTTTCTTCATCATAATAGAAGGTGTTGTCGCCAATTCGTCAACACGAACATTCAAGAAACGGATAACGTCTTCGTCGATACGTGAACGACGTTCCAATTCTGTAATCTGCGCGCCTGGCAATTCGATATTCAACATAACGTAGTGCGCCTTGCGGTTCTTACGAATGATATATGCCAAGTTCTTTAAACCCCAGAATTCTGTGGATTTTACTTCGCCACCCAGTTCTTTGATGATTTCTGCAAATTTTGCCGCTTTTTCTTTAACTTGCGACTCTGTCAAGTCCTGGCGGAAAACCAAGACACTTTCATAAAAAGCCATTTTATTTCCTTTGGTTTAATCAGCCGACGACCCCATGTCATCAGCAGGAACGTCACCAATTATGCCAATTTCCAAACAAAAATCAAGTATTTTTTAATACGAACACTTTACCTGTTGACACGGTTTTCTAAAATTTACTATCATCAGAATATAAAGAGAGAACACATATGACAAAGTATTTTCATAGCGCACTTAATCGTATGGCACTATTCACCACAATTTTACTGGTGGGTATCTTGTATTTTGGCGCAGAATTTATGCAGATTGCGACCGCAAATATATGGTTAAATGGCATCATTATTGGCACATCTATATTCGGTATCTGTCTGTGTTTTGTTCAAATGTTTCAATTATTACCAGAACACAAATGGTTACGTGGTTATATCATGGGCAAACGTGGCATCGCTCTGCCCCCACGTTTACTGCGACCTGTGGCCCAGATATTGTCGTCAAATCCACGTCGTATATCGGCGGTATCATTGACTGGTTTTATGGACATGATAATGATTCGTTTCGAAGACGCGCGCGAATCGGTTCGATACATAACAAACACTTTGATATTTTTAGGTTTGTTGGGGACATTCTGGGGATTAATTTTGACTGTTGGCGGTTTTGCAGAATTAATTGGGAATTTGAACTTTTCTGACGACACTGTCTTGCAATCCATGCAGGCTGGCCTTACCAAACCATTGGCAGGCATGGCGACCGCATTTACCAGTTCACTGTTGGGATTGGGGGGCAGTTTGACGGTTAATTTTTTAAGTTTACAGGTACAATCTGCGCAAAACACAATTTATCATGAACTTGAAGATTATCTGTCTGCACATACACAATTAACATCATCAGACAAAATTGTTGAGGTTTTACCAAAAATAAACCTGGCAACCCGGGAACTAACAAAAACAGTACAAAATCTGGACGATAAAATTTCCCAGATATAAATATGACAAAAAAGAGAGAGAAAAAATATGATGAACTTTCGTTATCGTACACAACCAAATGCATGGCCTGGATTTGTCGATTTATTTTCGAACCTGGTAATTATTTTAATATTCTTGCTGATTTTGTTTGTATTTTTATGGACAACCACCAGTGTGTTTAATAAATCCACCGGTGCCAAAGTTGTTGCAGAATTAAAACAAACCAACGCAGAACAGGCACAGACGATAAAGCAAATGACTGCGGACGAGCAAGAGGCAAAACGACTGCTGATTTTGGCACGCAATGAACTGATAAACCTGGAACAAGACAATGCAACATTAAACGAAGAATTAACCCAGGCAGATTTAAGTATCGAAGATTTAATTAGTGCATATGAAATCAAGGTTAATGAATTGCAATCCCAAACAGAGCAAATGCAAACAGACATCGCCGAATTAACCCAACAATTAAACCAAGCGACATTGGACAAAGAAAAAACAGCGCAACTGGAACAAGAACGTAAGCATTTACAGGATGAAATGACCACACAACGCGCACAATTGGCAGAACAACTATCAAAACTGCAAGCCGCCTTGGATGCAGCCGAGGAAAAATCACGCATCCAAGAAATTCAATATGTCGAAATGTCGACACGCCTGAACAAGGCACTGGCAGACAAGGTTGCAGAATTAAATGACGTTTCAAAATATCAGTCTGAATTCTATCGTGCCGTAAAATTAGCAATCGGTGACCGCACCACAATTCAGACAGACGGCGACCGATTTATCGTAAACAGCGATATTCTGTTCCCCAGTGGCTCATACAAACTATCTGCCAAAGGGAAAGAACAATTGCATCTGTTGGCAAACGTCATAAAAGATATGGAAAATAAAATCCCAACGGACATCAACTGGATTATCCGTGTTGACGGACACACCGATAAAAAACAGGTTATTTCTGGCACCGCAGGCTATAAAAACAACATCGAACTGTCACTGTTGCGTGCAACAGCGGTTGCAGATGAATTGGCACGAAACGGTGTTTCAAAACGCCGTCTGGTTCCCAGCGGTTTTGGCGACCTGCACCCGGTTGAACTGGGCAACGATCGCGACAGCTTGCAGAAAAATCGCAGAATTGAATTACAGTTAACCAATCGATAAAAAACGCCCCACTTTGGGGCTTTTTTTATTTATGGTCGGAGTGACGGGGTTCGAACCCACGACCTCTACGTCCCGAACGTAGCGCTCTACCAGGCTGAGCTACACTCCGATTCAGCGCACATGATTATGCAACGTTTATGAATAAAAAGTCAACGATTTTTGCAATACCATCGTCGCCTTAGCGTTCCCTGTATCTATCACAACACTTACACAATACTTCTTGGGCAAAGACAATTGCATCAACAGGGTACGAGAATACAGGACATACACTCGCCCCACTGGCGCAAACATAACTCGTAATAACATTAGTTCCAATTTTTGGATAATATCTTGCCTTTATTACGCCACCAGACCCAACTTTTAGTTTACGCGCCGTTATTTTACACGAACGAAGGCAACCAGAACACTGTGCAACCTTTTTATCATCAGCCATTTATTACACCTATCTTACCTTATACAAATCACACGCTTTGCAAATTTCAAATGCTTTATCTATTGCATGTGCATGAAATTCTAAAGCGGGTCGAAGACGTTCACCCGTTTCTCTTGTATACCCTTCAATTACATTATTGCCAATCACAGTCACATATAATATAATTTTTATGCCATTTGGTTTTATATACTCTTTTTCTTTAGCATCTATCTTGCATCTATGATCATCCCCTGGTATTTTAAAATTTTATCTTCATCTTTTTGTATAAACATCTTATTTCTCTTTATTTCTGCGGATCAAAATATAATTATCACACAATGTACAGATTTTACGCGCCATATCACGCGCAACCATTGCATCATAATCAGGTTTAATACAGCAAACATGTCCCCTTTCATCCAAATAATCGCGAACTATCACGTTTCCTATTTTTGGATAATATGCGTGTATAAAACCAACCGGATATTTAATTGTTCTAACTTCTTCAAACCACAACGGACATTTATGTTTACAACCATTGCATACCCACAAACTCCTTACAGGCATACGCGTACGCATAGTCAAATCATAGCAACCCAAATTTATCATATCTTTTTGTGTAAACATATATATTCCTCAAATGTTGTACAAACAATATTTTTGTTAACCCGTTCGTCATAGTATCAAAAAAAATTTACATTTCCACTTGTTTTTTTTATAATCAAGCCCCATATTACACTCATATTTAAAAAAGGAAAATATATGTTTGCGACACGTTTTTTGGGCAAGGAAAAATTTGATAATTATGATGATTATATCCAAAACGCGATTCCAACAGTTCCTGATAATTTCAATTTCGCATACGATGTCGTTGACGAAATTGCCAAAGAAACCCCAGACAAAGTCGCAATTCTGTGGACAAATGATGGTGGCGAAAAAAAATCTATCACATTTAAAATGCTATCCCAGATGTCAAACGCGGTGGCAAACTATCTGACAGAACGCGGCATAACACGTGGCGATACAGTACTGCTGTTCATGCGTCGCCGTTGGGAATATTGGGTATTGATGATGGCAATGCATAAAATATGCGCAATTCCAATCCCATCAACAAACCAATTAAAGACCGAAGATATAAAATATCGCCTGGATGCCGCAGACATACACACAGTAATCGCATTTGACGATGGCGTAATCATGAATGAAATTAAAAGCGCGATTGGCGACAAAAACACAATACAATTAATCAACTGTGACGAAATAACCCAGGCATGCGAAACACATTCAACAGAATTCGAACGCATACCAAACAAAAATACAGACACAATGGTTGTATATTTCACCAGTGGCACAACAGACATGCCAAAAATGGTTGCGCACAATTTTGCATACCCATTGGGACATATTAATACCGCCCTATTCTGGCAACGCCTGCACGATGGCGACATTCACTTTACCTTGTCTGAATCGGGTTGGGCAAAATGTTCATGGGGCAAGATGTATGGCCAATGGTTGGCGGGCGCAACTGTATTTGTGTTTGATTTTTCACATGTATTTACCGCACACGATTTACTGACAGCTATTTCAGAAAATCATGTCACATCGTTCTGTGCACCACCGACGGCATACAAAATGATGATTCACACTGATATGTCAAAATACGACCTGTCATCGTTAACCAAGGCCGACGTCGCTGGCGAAGCATTAAATCCAGATGTCTATGAACGCTTTTTGAAAAATACGGGCGTGAAATTACACGAAGGTTTTGGCCAAACCGAAACCTGTCTGTTATTGTTCACCAACGAATGGATTGAACCAAAGCCTGGTTCCATGGGCATGCCATCAGCGGGCTGGGACATACAGTTATTAGATGAACGCGGACGTCAAATCACAGAACCAAATACCGTTGGTGAAATATGTATTTATATCAAAGACAAACGCCCAACCGGGCTATTTCAAGGCTATCACAACAATGAAAAATTAACTGCAAACGTTGCACGCGACGGCTATTATCACACTGGCGACGTGGCGTATCGTGACACAGACGGATATTACTGGTTTGTTGGTCGCAACGACGACTTAATAAAAACCAGCGGTTATCGCGTCAGCCCATTCGAAGTCGAAAGTGTACTGACAGAACACCCATCTGTTCGCGAAGTTGCCGTCACCGGCATCCCGGACAAATCCCGTGGCATGGCGATAAAGGCAACAATTGTACTAAATAAATATTTTCAACCAACCGATATACTAACACGTCAATTACAGGCACATGTCCGTTCACGCACTGCACACTATAAATGTCCACGCGTTATTGAATATGTCGACAGCCTGCCAATGACAATCAGTGGCAAAATTCGTCGCGCACTAATCCGCACAATCGACAGCACCAAAGACACAATCAAAGACAACATCATCGAACCAATCAAAGACACATTGGGTCTAAATAAAGAAGAAGACAAAACGACCAAGGAAACCAACGAAACAAAATAAAAAGGTCTATAAAAGAATCCCCCAACCGGGGGATTTTTTTATGAAATAAATTAGAATGATTTAGATAAAAACAAATCGGGCGTCGTAGTGTACAAACGCTATCAACTATTCCCCTTGCTATGTATTAAATAAAAGATAATGGTATAAATGCGGAACGGTTCCGACAACGTAGTGTACAGACGCTACCCTACTCCTTGCTTGGCATTAAATAAATTAGAATGATTTAGATAAAAACAAATCGGGCATCGTAGTGTACAAACGCTATCAACTATTCCCCTCGCTATGTGTTAAATAAAAGATAATGGTATAGGTATGATTAAACCCGCAACCGTAGTGTACAGACGCTACATGAGGTTGCGGGTTTAGGCATAGATATGCCATTAGATTTTATTTAGAACTGGCCACGGAATTTAATCATCCCAGTATGTGATGTATAATCTTCGTGTAAGTCAAGGTCATACATCGCTGTGATTTCCATTCCATTGTACAGCGCAGTCAATCCGATACCGAATTCACCGCCCAAACGTTTCAGACGTTCGCCTGCAACCTTGTAGGACGCAACACCCGGCATTGTGACAACTGCTTCGTCACCATCTGCGACAAAGTCATATGTGACTGCTGCGCGCAATTCTGGACGCAGTTTAACCGCCCAATCGTTTTCGATTGTGAATGCATACTTCATACCTGCAACGCCGGTCAAGAAGTCAGAATCCATGGAATCAACACTGGTCAGACCATTGCTGTATGAATCCTGGGCGATATGCAGATAGCGTGCGCCAACCTCTGTCGTGATGCCTGATGCAAAATCATAACCAGTCATGATTTGTGCGCCATACGAATCAACATCATATGTTGCAACCAGGCTGTTGCCGAACATCTTGGCGTCTTCGGTATATTCTGCCATTGTGTATGCCAATGTACCGTTTACGAACCAATTTGTTGGCTTGTACTGACCATATACAAACAGTGTATTTGCATCAATATCTGTATGACCACGACCAACTGTGTGGATATCAGAATTGTTATATGCAAAACCAGCACCCAACGTGAATGCAGAATTAATCATAGTATCTGCACCCAGTGCGAATCCACGTGTATAGCCATGGAATTGGTCTGCATACTTAGACTTGTTGAACAATCCCTGTGCCCAGAAGCCATTTGATTGTGCCTCATCACCGCCTGCACGTCCAACAACCGGTGCGGTCCCAGACATACGACCTGCGGCAACTGCCAATACTTGGTTCTGAACAGATGTTGCAGCCGCTTGAACAACTGGCTTGCCATCTGGATTTGCCTTGGCAACTTCTTTTTCAACAGTTTCAACATCACCAGAATTCAACAACTGCTGTGCAGCCAAAGAAATCTTTTGAACATTTTTATCTGTTGAATTTGCCAACCCAGAAATCATACCTGCCGCCTGTGTTGTCAAACCTGTATCGGTTGCAATATCTTCAACCGCCTTGGTTGTGATAATGATACCATCTGTGCCACTTTCAACCAGATATGTATCGCCAACTGTGACCTTGGACACATCGATTGTTTTTCCTGCAAAGATATCATATGTACCAACAGACCCAACCGTCAAATCCAATGTTGCGTTACCGCCAACTGTCACATTACCTGCAAAACGACCAAATGATTTTGAATTCATAGCAGATGCAACAATCGCACCATCCAGGTTAACTGTTCCCTGTTGAATCAATGCAGTACCGATATTTAATGTTGCACCATTTTCCAACACTAAATCACCAGTACCTGCGATACCACCACCGATTGTTGTTGTACCATCTGTGATATTCAAAGTACCCAGGTTATAAATATCATTCGCCGCTGCATATTTACCATGCGTGTTATTTGCGAATGTATTTTTACCAGACATATTGATAGTACCACCATTATCATTATAAATTGCACCACCAAATTCACCGGCGGTGTTGCCTGTAAAGGTGTTTGTACCTGCAATATTCAAGATACCGTGGTTTGTTGACATTGAACCTGTTGAACCACCATAGTTCATATCTTTACCATTATAGATTGCACCACCTGCCTTGACCGCAGAATTTGATACAAAATCAACATTATTCATGTTAACGGTACCACCATAAACATTTGCAATCCCACCACCAAAGTTTCCAGATTTATTTGTTGTAAATGTCGCGGTATCAATATCCAATTCATATCCTGTGCCATGACGTGCAGAAATCGCACCACCACGCGCACCAGATTCATTTCCAACAAATTGAACCTTTGTTAATGAAACATCTGATGTTCCACCAACCAAAATTGCACCACCACCGTCTGAATTACCAACATCAGCGGTCACACCATCGATAGAAATCGCAGCAGTATTCTCACGGAATATTGTATTTTCAACATCTACTTTACCATAGAAACCAGCCGCACCTGCGTCTGCACCTGCATGATTTTCTTCGAACAACGCATCTTTGATAAATGTTTCAGAACCAACATTTTGCATATCCGAAAACGCACCACCAACATATGCTTTATTGCCTTCGAACACAACACGTTTATCAGCCGTACCCAAGATATCCATCTTTCCGGCATAATTAAAGATTGCCCCACCGTAATACGCCTCGTTTTCTTCAAACTCTGCGCCATTTATGGTCATAACGCCGCCATTACCATTTTTATCTTTGGTACCGTCATTATAAATCGCACCACCATTCTTTGCGGCATAATTGCCTTCGAAATCAACATCTTCAACAACCACATCTGCATAAAAAGTATTGTAAATCGCACCGCCATTACCTGCAACCTGTTTACCTTCTGCATTTTTATAACCGTTGGCTTTATTTCCTGTAAACTTACCACCAGAAATCTTTAATGTCGCAAGACTGTTATCATTCTGTTTACCATCTGTTCTGTTTGCCAAACGCGTACCAATCGCACCGCCATTATAGCCTGACTCATTACCTATAAAGTCAGTATCAACAATTGTGGTCTTGGACGTCGCCCCCAAAGATATCGCACCACCACCAATTTGATTTTCATTATCTTCTGGTGCTAACTGCGCTTTATTTCCCTGGAACAAAACACCATTTGCAACAATCGTATTTCCATAATTTCCAATTGCACCACCATCAAACAATGCTGTATTATTTAAAAACTTAACATCTTTACCAATATTCAATGTTGCGGCTGGCGTTTTACCTGTAATGGCAATTGCACCACCCACCTGTGCTTTATTACCCTGAATAATCGCGCCATCAGAAACAGACAACTCCCGTCCTGTGCCAACAAAAATTATAGAAGCCTCAAACCTATCGCTGGCATCATAGCCACTAAAACTACCTACACTTCCATTAGAATTCATGGTATACATATCTGAATCTTCATTATATTCAAATATACCACCATCTTCGGTCAATGTTATACCTGTTCCTGCCATTGCGGGCATAACCGCAAAAATTGGCAAAACGCTGCAGACCTTTACCAAGTCCGCCAAATTTTTATAGTTTGACATGAAACATCTCCTTCTCTTCGATGTACTTTTATTCATAGCATATATTTTTATTTATTCAAGTTGAATTTTTCAACAAATTCAACCAAAACAAAAAAATATACCACCAAAGAAATTTGGTGGTCGGGTGGGTTAAGAAAATCGTAAAAAAGTAAACGACCCCGCCAGTCTTTGGGAACCCCCTGTTTTATAACTGACAGCCCCCCGACCATACATGACGGGGTTTAAACAATATAAACGGCGCAATCGCGCGCCTATACTGTCGCGGATTAAATGCAGGCGATTCGCCAACATTACTTTTTTACGGACTTTCTTACGGTCCCGAACCCAAATCCCTTTGGATTCAAACATTATTATATGCCAGCCAAACATTTTTTGCAAATACTTATATGCTCAAAAATTAAACCGCCCCTATGGACGGATTTGTACATCTTGGTTGGGGCAGATGTGCAATTCGCGAACTAAATTGATTGAGATTAGGCAAGAAATAATAGATTTTAAACACAGATTTATGGTATAATTACGAACATGGAAAACAAAGTAAAAACTCTTTATCATGGTTCACAACATAAAATAACAAATGGCGTTATTCATGCCCGTGATGCATATTTTCCAACAACAAACACGCCTATAACGGCTGTATTTGCAACGCCTGATTTTGCTCGTGCAAGAAATTATGCATGTATGCGATTGATAGCAGACGGATGGAAATCCCCAAGAACAAGTGATATCTTGTATGTTCAAAAATTAAGCCAAGATATTTCTGGCAAAAAAGCATATATATACGAATTAGACTCTGACGGTTTTGAGCGCGATATCGACGGCACTTATTATTCTTTGACAGACAAACCAATTAAAAGAGTTGTCGAAATTGATGTTATGCAGGAAATAACAAGTGGAAACATAAAAGTATACGTTCTAAAACCGGGTATAGATTGCCCACAAGACCGTAGCGATATATGGGCAGAACTTGTTAATAACAAGGATAATTTTGAATTGTATAAGCCTGTTTCAAAAAATATTGATATGTCGCTTTTATCACAAATGAAAGATTTAGGGATTAATAAATAATCTTACAAAGTTCGAAAGTGGCGTAAAATTGCCACTTTTTTAATTCTAACTTTCGAACTCGATGAAAGTATTAGAAAACAAACAAAAAACCGCCTTTACGGCGGGTTTGTTTTTATCTTGGTTGATTCACAAATAAAACCTGTATTATTTTTCTTTACCCTTCATCAAGGCAACAGCACCTAAATTATTTTGATAACTATTGTACCGTGATATAATTGTATAAACAATATCTTCCATATTTTTATCTGTAATTTCAACATCATCATATATTTCGCCCCTGATTGGTGTTATATTACAGCGCGCAATGACCTTATCTTGTTGCAATACACGAATAGTATACGGATTTATCATAATCTCAAATAATACATTACCTTTCATATCTACCAGTTTATAATGTCCCTCATCGCTTGTATCGCTAACATGCTGTTCTGCCACAATCTTTACATCTTTACGCAATAACGTAGCCGAAATTTGTTTTTTCATTACATCACTTAACGGTATAGAATTTATATCAGCAATTTTATTTTTCGCACTTGCAAAAATTTTAGCTTTATTATTTTTCATATTATCACTTCCTTTCTGTATCTTTTGATATCAATTATATCATAATATATAGTTTAAAAAACAAAAAAAAGTTACCCTATAAAACAATAAAAGCCATCATTATCTATGGGTTTGTCTATCTTGGTTGGGGCAGCTGAGTGCCTCGATACACAATAAATAAAATCAAAAAAATCTCCATCTGTCGATTTTTTAAGATTTTATTTATTGTCTATTCTCGTATTGGTCATGCGCGTTTTCAACGCTCTGACCGATCCAGCTGCCCTGAATAAAATAAAAATGCCCCACCGGGACATTTTTATTTTATCTTGGTTGGGGCAGCTGGATTCCCTCGGCATTAAAATGCCTGTGGGGCATTCGTTAACACTCGAACTGCACTTTGTTTGTTCTCGCTTACTCATTGTCGAACCAGTGCAACATACGTTGCAAATGTTTCAACCATAACCCCAGAACCAAAAATTAAACCCGTCATCCGACGGGTTGAATTTTTGGTTGGGGCAGCTGGATTCGAACCAACACTGACGGAGTCAGAGTCCGGAGTTCTACCATTAAACTATGCCCCAATGCGCCCCGGATTATAAGGCTTTTTTATTTCCAATGCAAGCAGAAAGTTAATCCCCGTGTAAAAATTGTGCAAAAATTCATATCCATGTGATATAATCCAACAAGAAAGGAAAATACAAATAAATCCAATTATTGGGGAATTTTTAGGCTATGCATGCGGTTTTTGCACAACAATCGCATTCCTGCCCCAGACAATAAAATCAATACGCAGTCGCAATGTGTCGGGCCTGTCATGGCTGACCTATACCATTTATTGCGTGGGCTGTGCATTATGGATGTTATATGGGGTGTATTTGAATTCGTTCCAGATGGTATTGTTTAATGGCATTACATTATTACTGAACGGAATTATATTGCACTTGATTATAGTAAATAAGGGAAACAAACAATGAAACGACATTTTTACTTTTTCAAACACGGCCAAACAAACGAAAACAAGGCCGGTGCAATATACGGCAATCGAGTTGAAGCATATTTGACCCCAGACGGTATTGCCTAGGCCGAGAAATTAGGACAATATTTATCAGATAAAAACATTGAAATTGCCCATTTCAGCCCACTGCACCGCGCCATTGAAACAGCGAAAATCGCAATCAATAATCCCAACATCATTTTTTGTTAAATAAAACAAAAAAACACAGCAAAATTAAAACCGCCATTTTGGCGGTTATTTTTATACTTTTATGGTTTTATCACTTCTATAAGCACATAATTTCCACGTTCCCCATAACCATTGGCACCACAGTTCATAGTAAAATAATTCGTAATCCTATCCGCACCCAAGGCACTTTTCATTTCATCATATTTTTTCATAGCCCGATCAAAATCCATATCTGTTTTTTTTGCCATAACACACTGATACTCTACCAAGAAAGTCCCCTTTCCGGCCGCATCAAAATAACTCGGGAAATTTGCCCAAGGCGGCAATATATAACCCCGACCTGCCCACAAACGCCCGTTTTCTTTTTTGCACCAATCTTCAAAATTTTTAACCACCGCAATATCATCTGAATGCAGTTCATAACCAATATATTTCAAATAATCCTTTATGTACCCATCATCCTTACAGTGATCCAATTTTTTATAATCATCCGTTCCTGACATCAACGTATTAACAGCAGTCGACAGCTGATTCCCCCCAGAAACGCCCTGTACTACACTTGCAATATCGCCAAGATTCAGTCCCTGATTTTCCCCACCAGATTCTTTGAAACATTCCGCCGACATTTCAATACGACGACATGGCGCATAACGTTCGTTTTTCGTCAAAGCCGTATTATCATCCTTGCCCTTACAGGCAACATAATCCCTTTCCTTACGTTGCGCGTCTGGAACATCTTTCCCCAAACCACAATAACAATCAGCCTCGCCCTTGGCATGTGTAACGATTGTCAAATCCAAACCTTCAACTTTAACGTCATCCATATGCTTCTTTACCGCATCTGCACGCTTTTGCGACAATTGAATATTGTTTTCTTGTTTCCCAACTGGATCAGTATAACCAGTAATTGTAATTGAACATTTCTTGTACTTCTTTAAAGAGTCTACAAAGGCTGTCAGTTGCGTCTTTGCATCTTCACGTAAAACATCTTTTCCAATTTCAAAAACAGCGCTGCCCTTTAAAATAACAGGGGTTATTTTTATTGGATCATTTGTATTTTCCGTCGCAACCACCGTTTTAGCAGATGTGACAACATCTTCATCTGTGGCACGTGCCTGACATGAATTTGTTTCTGCCTTATAATCTTTGGAAGTATCCGTACAGACACAATTTGGAACACCTGTTCCTGTTGTATCAGATGGGCAGGCCTGTACAACCGACACATTACTATTAACATCACGTTCCAACGTATTTAATTCTTTTTCCATCGAATCATATTTCGCATTAATTTCGTCTGATTTTTCTTTTTTATCATCACCCGAATTTATCGCAATATTTGCAACCGCACTGCCAATCGCGCCAACGGCCGCCAACGTCATCCCCGTCTTTTTATCCTTGGCTGTTGCCTCTTTCTGCGCCGCCCACTTTTTCGCATCTTCACCATTCGGGTCGCTTAATGCACGTGCCAGTGATGTATACGCACCACTTGTCTTGCCCAACGCAACATCGTCATATAATCCAGATGTCGCACCTTCTAATATCGCCTCGCTCTCTATCCCCGGTTGCATTCCCAACGCTGCCTTTCGAACCTTTAAGTCATTCGCCAACGCAACATATTCTGTATACAACGGCAATAACAAATTCCCGCCCGGCAATTCAACCGCC
>JAWPOE010000005.1:0-59731 GCA_033345195.1 Alphaproteobacteria bacterium | reverse complement strand
TCTGATGCCAGACGTGCAGTATTAAAGCCACCGTCTTTATTTTTCCATACACTGACCTTGAATTGCGCAGAGATGTCATCCAATACCCTGCCCGCGGCAATTATACGCGAACGCGATGTTTCGCGCGCAACACGCTCTGCCTCTGCCGCTTCTGCTACTTCACGTGCAATTCGAGCCTCTTCTGATTCAACACATTCAGTACGCTCTGGATTAATAATATGTGTCTTTTTGTCTTTACATTCACATTCGTTCGAATCTTGATTCCAAATAGCACCAATAATATTTCTACATTCAACAACATATGGGTCTTCGACACATTCTTTCCCATTGAATTTGAAATACTGCTGTGTACATTTGCAGGCACTACCAGTCCAAGAAGCACCTTCTGCTTTTTTGCACGCTTCCTCTAACGCCGCAGCGTCTGTAATTATACATGATTTACTATCTGAATTCCATAGATACCTTTCATCGACACACACACATTTACCACTGTCTAAGCGAAGATTCTTTTCTTTTGCACAATTGCATTTGCCACCAGCCCATTCACCACCACTGTCCTTACATTTTTTTTGTCTTTGTGCTTGGCTTTCTTTTTGTTTTTTATCCTGATAGGCTTGCGTTTCTTCACATGCTTTGGAGGAACTATTGTATTCATAATCACTGTTAATACATTCACACTTTGTTTTTTGGGTATTTTGCTTTAATTTTTTTCCCTGCGAACAAGTACATACTTCGTTGCTCCAGTTACCACCGGTATTTTCGCAATCCGATTTCCGCGTATCTTTAACACAGTCGGTTTTATCTGAGTTTGGCATAAAACCTGTTTTACACAAATAATAATAACATCCATCGCTCCCAGCATCTTTTATGACATGGTCGCCAGAGTTTGTATCTGTAGTAGCAAAACCTTCATATAAATAATATTTGTTTGCATTTTTGCTACTTTTTGTAATATCTGAATTTTCACACATTCGTCCTGGATTATACGACTGCCATTGGTCAAACGGCCCAGTTACATCAACACATCTATACAGCCCTATAACCTTGCCTGTGGAATCCTTTTGTCCAACGATAGAATCATACTTACATTCTTCTCCGCTTGCGTTAAGGTCGTCGGAATCACATGAATAACACTGATTTGCGGTACTAAACGCACGAATATACTCCTTATTTTGACCAATTTTAGTGCTATCGGTCGGACATGCTGATAAGATGCATTTTTGTTCGCCCCATGCCAAATCTGGCATCATAAAACCCAGCATTCCAATACATGCAGTTAACATTATAAGCTTACGCATTTTATTCCCTCCGACTATACACCTAACAAAAACATCTTTTTTTAGGCATATTTTTTGTATGATTCTTGTCCATTATTTTACCATTTTTTTATAAACATTCCAACAACTAAATTTTATGTTTTTGTTTTTTTGATAAAAAAGTTGTTTTTGTTACGATGCTTAACTTTCTAGGAATATTAAAAACATTGTCATTGCGAGGGAGTGCAACGACCGTGGCAATCCAGTAAATAGAATCAAAAATTTGCATTATGAAACAGTGGCCCCCGACCTTCGTCTGGGTGACAAAAATAAGTAATGCATACACCTGGGTTCCACAGGGCACCGTTAGGGCGACAAAACTTTTTGGGTTTTGTTTTGGTTATAGTGCTTAATTTTTATGAAAAATTAAAACCAACTTTTCTTTTCAGACTTTAACCCGGCAAATTCATTTAATAACTTTTTTTGTTTTTCCGTCAACTTGGTTGGAATCTTTATCGAAATAACGACATACAGGTCACCCATACCGCCACCACGACGCGCCGACGGCATTCCATGTCCACGCACACGCAGACGTTCCCCAACCTGGGTACCGGCAGGTATCTTGACCGACAACTTCTTGTCATCGATGGTTTCAACCTCTATCTCGCCCCCCAGGGCCAGTGTTGTAAACGGCACATCCATACGCATAATTAAATCATTGCCGGCACGTTCAAAACGTTTGTCTGGTCGAATTCTAACATCCAAGTAAAAATCACCCGCCGGGGCGCCGTTGGCGCCGGCCTCGCCCTGACCGGCAAGGCGCAGACGCGCACCATCTTCAATTCCTGCGGGGATTTTTACATCTAACGTGCGCTGTTTATGTATTGTACCTGTACCATCGCATTCAGAACACTTTTTACCAATCTTGCGCCCCAGCCCATTACATTCCGGACACGGTGTTTCTGTAACAAAAAATCCCTGGCGCGATTGAACGTAACCACTGCCCCCACAACGCGAACAAACCGGCGCAGGCCGCCCATCATCTGTTCCATGCCCATGGCATTTTTCACATTCAACGTTACTTGAAAACTTTACCGTGTGTGTTTTGCCAAAATACGCATCGCGCAGGTCGATTACCACCTCGTCCAATAAATCGCGGCCACCGCGTTGTGACGCGCCACGTGGCGCACCACCAAAATCACCAAAGCCGAAACCACGCATAGCCTCACGCAAAATATCTTCCATGCCGGCACCGCCACCCATATTAAAGTGAAACGCACCATCACCAAATGGATTTCCACCACCGAATCCAGCCCCTGCCCCATTGCCATTTGCGAACGCCGCATCACCAAATCTGTCATACGCCGCACGCTTTTGCGGATCTTTTAAAATATCAAATGCATTATTTACTTCTTTAAACTTTTCTTCGGCATCTTTATTGTCAGGATTTCTATCCGGGTGATATTTCATAACCAATTTATGATACGCCTTTTTAATATCAGCGTCAGACGCATCACGCGCCACACCCAAGACTTCGTACGGATTTTTATTCATCTTATAATTCCATCTATTTTTTCAGTTATCTGATATATAGTTTAGCATTTTATAAATATCAAGCCCAGAAATATAAATAAGCATAAATTCTTTGGACTTGCGAAAAATTGAAAAATGTTCTAATAATAACAACACTATGACAGAGAAAAAGACACAAACATACGATGCATCAGACATCCAAGTCCTGGAAGGACTGGAACCTGTTCGCCTGCGTCCCGGCATGTATATCGGTGGCACAGATGAAAAGGCATGGCACCACCTGCCGATTGAAATTATGGACAATTCAATCGACGAAGCGGTGGCGGGTTTCGCAAAAAAAATCACTGTAAATCTGATTGACGCAAAAACAATTGAAATCACCGACGACGGACGCGGCATCCCGGTCGACGAACACCCAAAGTACCCGGGCAAATCCGCACTGGAAGTTATCTTAACCACACTGCATTCTGGCGGTAAGTTCAATAATAATGTGTATAAAACCAGTGGTGGTCTGCACGGTGTGGGTTCTGCGGTTGTAAATGCCCTGTCGTCTGAAATGATTGTTGACATTGCACGCGATGGATATAACTGGCGCCAGACATTTTCACGTGGCAAACCAACCAGCACAATGCAACGTGGCGATGCAACCAAATCACACGGCACGAAAATCAGATTCACAATTGACGACGAAATTTTCGGTGCAAATGCTGTATTCAAACCTATAAAAATATATCGCATGGCACGCGCCAAGGCATTCTTGTCACGCGGCGTGAAAATAGACTGGCGCTGTAATTCGGAATTATTAACCGAAGATATGAACATCCCAGCCACAACGACATTCTATTACCCCAATGGTGTTGCCGATTTCTTAGCCGAAAAGACAGATTCAAAACCACGCATCTTGCCCAAGATTTTTAGTGGCGCGGTTGATTTCCCTGATGACAGCGGACGGGTCGAATGGGCATTAACATTTTTAACTGACGAAAATGGCGCAGCATCTGATGACGGATTCTTTTCATCGTATTGTAACACAATCGCCACAATCGACGGCGGAACCCATGAAACTGGATTCAAGTCTGCAATTACCAAAGGCATAAAGGCATACGGGGAAAAGGTAAACAATAAATCCGCATCGACCATCATTGGCGAAGACGTATTCGATTCGGTTGCGGCAATTGTATCTGTATTCTATAAAACGCCACAATTCTTGGGCCAAACCAAAGAAAAGTTATCAAACCCAGAAATTGCCAGATATACAGAAAACGCCCTGCGTGACCCATGGGAAATGTTCTTGGCATCTGATCCAAAGACCGCAAATGCATTATTAGAATTTGTAATCAATTTGGCGAATGCACGCATCAAAACGAAACAGGTCAAAGACGTTGCGCGCAAAACCCCAACAAAAAGAATTCGTATGCCCGCAAAATTGGCAGATTGTTCAAAACACGGAATTGCCGGCACAGAATTATTTATTGTAGAAGGGGAATCAGCGGGCGGTACTGCCAAACAGGCGCGCGACCGCGCGACCCAGGCAATTATGCCATTGCGCGGCAAGGTACTAAACGTTTTTTCGAATTCCGATGAACGTTTTGGTAATAACCGCGAACTGAATGACCTGATTGACATTATTGGTGCCGGCACTGCCAAAGACTGGAATGAAGACAAACTGCGCTATGAAAAAATTATCGTCATGACCGATGCCGACGTTGACGGCAGTCATATTGCATCATTATTAATGGCGTTCTTTTATCAATATATGCCACAGTTAATTTATGGCGGACACCTATACTTATCATGCCCACCACTATATAAATTAACACATGGCACCGAATCAATTTACGTTGATACGGACGAAGAGCTAGAAAATCTGAAAAACGGCAAATACAAAAATAAAAAAGTCGAAATTTCACGCTTCAAAGGACTTGGTGAAATGATGCCCAACCAACTAAAAGAAACCACCATGTCACCAAAGACACGTCGCTTGATACGTGTTGACCTGCCACCACGTACCGAAGAAGGTGCCGAAGACACAGAAAAAACACGTACAATTGTTTCTGAACTGATGGGCAAAAAACCAGAATTTAGATTTAAATTCATCACAGAACACGCCCAGTTTGTCAAAGACCTGTTTGTCTAGGTCACAACGATTATCGGGGGACCCCCGATATTTTTTCTTTATACTATTGACAAAGACTGTTTTAGTCCTATAATAAAAAGAGATAGCAATAATCCACAAGGAGATACACAAATGATTTTTTTCAAAAACAAAAAAACAGAGCAAACAACCGTTCGCGATTCAATTCCGGAACAAACAACTGTTCGCAATTCAATTCCAGCCAACCACATCAGCAAAAAGAAAAAGAACACATACACAATTCATTTTTCAACATTTTGTGACGAGGGTCTGTTCAGCTTGTGCCAAACAACACCATTGAGTGTTATCACACTAAACGGACGCACAACGCAACCAGACAGCGGTTTTATTTCCTGTACAGATTTTCCAAATCCCTGTGCATCTCTAATGGCCACCCAGCAACATTTGCTACAACAGGCCCTGGGCAGCAAGATTTCCACCACAATCATTGAATACCTGGACAAAGATACAGGTGCGCCCGTATGCCAACTATATCCACATACGATGCACATCTTTGACGGATATAAAAAAACATATATGCAACATTTAAACCACGCATCACGTCGCGATTTGCAACACCAAATCAAAATCCGCCAAGAACTGTTAAGTAAAGTATATAACAATCAAAACAATCGCTAAAAAAAGAACACCGCTAAAAATGGCGGTTCTTTTTTTATCTTATTTGCATTCTGCGATAAACTGTTGAATTTGCGCAGACAAAACCAAATCTGCTTGTTTTGCTTTTTCAATTTGTTTGATTGCATACAAAACTGTTGCATGATCACGACCGCCAACAAAATTACCAATTTCTGACAAAGACAAACTTGTCGCATTCTTTAAAACAACCATCATAATCTGACGCGCCAAGACCAAGTTACGACTGCGACCATTTCCACATACTGCATCATATGATACCGCCAATTTTTCACACATATCTTTTACCATTGCAACAGGTGTCTTTTTTGTCTGCAATGTATCAGCCAGCAAACGTTGTGCAATTTCCATATCTACATCTGTGCCCATTAAATCCGCGTATGCCTTAACCTTAATTGCAACACCTGCAACCAAGTGACCATCATTTGCAATACGACCAGCCAACGCATCTGCAACATCCGCCTTGACACCTGCACGTTTCAACATAACTGATTTTACATGTGCATTTGGTGCAACAACATCCGCAACCAAGCCAGACGCCAACAAAGACTGGGCGCGTCTGTCAAAACCGGTTAAGTTATTTGGCGCAACATTTGATGTCAGAACTATATTCTTGCCCGCATTACGCAAATCGATAATCAATTGCATAAATTCATCCATTGATGCCTTTTTGCCGGACAAGCTTTGTACATCATCCAAAATAAAAGTATCACAATTACGACAGAAATCTTTGAATGCGAAAACATTATGTTCTTTCAAACTGCGTGTAAATTCAGAAACAAACTGTGCACCAGACATTTTAACACAACGCGCACCTGTGGCACCATGGATACAATCTGCTAACAAAGATTTACCACAACCAGACGTACCATAAATAAACAGCGGTGAAAATGGAACCGTACCCGCTGCCAACTTTTTACATGCAGATAAAACAAACATATTTTCATCACATGTAATAAAAGAATCAAACGCAACTACAGATGTTTCTTTTACTGCAACCGGTGCATAAACCTGTGTATTGTTATCATTCGCGATTGGCGCAGATTTGCGTGTAATATTATTACGCACAACAATATCTAACCCCAAACCAAATTCTGCAGCCACTGATGCCAAAACATTTGAATGTACACTGCGAATAAAATCTGCTGAAAACTGATTTTGCGCCGCCAATACCAACACAGAATCAACAACATCAAATTGTAATGGCGCAATCCAAGATGTAAACGTTGCAGAATCTAATTTCGCGGCAATGGCCCCCTTGATTGTTTCCAAGTTTGTCATTTGTGTTTTTGCCGCTGTCTGCATGACGTTTTCTCCTTTCCTTCCCTTAAAAGAGTTTCCTGCCTAAAACAAGGTTGTAAAAACCACCCACACAAAACGCCAATCTGCATTGCAAATTGATGTTTTTTTGTTTTTGCTCTCTACTCTCTTACCACTCGTTTCTTTCTGGTGTCCCCTGTCCTTCCCTTGTCAAGTTTCACCGCTTTTTATTCGTTTTTGGTTTTCAGATTTTTTTCAAATCCATTTACCAACCCCGAACATTTTTGATTGATTTTTATTCTCTCAATCGGTTTTGGATACGTAAGATAATTTATAAGATATATTTCTGTTTACAAGTAAATCTTCATCAAAAAAACAACTTTTATTTTTTGACAACGATTCGTTTTTTTGCCTGTTTTCTGCGCCTTGTATATACACTGTATATACACCAAAAGAATCACGCACGAACATAACCGCCGTCAACTTTTCGGACTAAACCCTGCAATTCCAAGACGACCAACTCTCGTCTAATTTCCGAAACTGATTTTTTGACAACCTCTGTCAATACAGATTCAGAAACAGGAATTGTTCCCAATGCGTCAATCAGATTAAATTCCGATTCATTTTTTTCTGTGATTTTTTTCTGCGTCTTATCTTTTTTATCTGAAATAAAAAAGTCTGAAACACCCATACACAACTTTGCATTACCCGAACGAATCAGTGAATTTGGTCCCACAGCCCGGGGATCTGCCGGATGCGATGGGATTGCCCAAACATCGCGCCCAAAATCAATTGCGAATCGGGCGGTTGCCATTGAACCAGATTTTAAATCAGCCTCGCCCAAGATTAACTTTTCCGCCAGACCTGCGACCCAACGATTGCGCTGAACAAAATTTGTCGCAACCGGGACAAAACCGACCGGCATCTCACTAATCACGGCACCATGCGCAACGATATCCCAATACAAGGGTTCGTTTTCCAACGGCCATATATAATCCACCCCACCTGCCAGTACAGCAATGGTTGATCCGTTATTTACACGCAACGCGCCGCGATGCGCCGCCGTATCTGTCCCAATTGCCATCCCAGATACGACACATGTATTATTCTTTGCAAACGCCTCTGCCAGGTCTGCAACAAACCCCATCCCTGTGGCTGTTGCATGACGTGTACCAACAATTGCAACCATACGCTTTTCTAAGACATCTAAATTTCCACGCACAGTCAAAATTGGCGGATGATTTTTCAAACATTTCAAATTCGCCGGATATCTGACATCATCATCACATATATAATGCACACCCTTTGACATTGCCAAATCCATTTCACGCAGAACGGCATCACGCAATTCTGTGCCTGGTTGCAAAAAATCCACCACACCGTCAACAGAACCACATCGACGCACCAAATCAGCATACCGAACCGGACCAACCCCAGGCGTACGAATAATCAATAATCTATTAAACAAATCTGACATACATATATAATAAGAAAATATACATTATAAATAAAGCCCTAATTAACAAATAAAAAATCCGCAATTGCGGATTTTTTATAATTATCAAAGAAGGCAACCTACCCCGCCATACTAAACAGCTCACGATATTTATCACAGATTGTCATAACCTCTGCATCAGACGTATCTTTAACCCAGATACTTTTGCTGCATTCGTCACGCAATGTGCGCAAATTTGTCATAAATTTTTGGTATTCTGACGGATTATCTTTTTCCAACACCGCTAATTGCGAACGCACTAATTCATCACCTTTCAATGACTTTTGCCCTTCAACAGAACCACCAATCAATTTATTACCAAATAATTCCATCGCACCAACACCAACAGCCGCCCCACCAACAACACCAGCAACCGTTCCCCATGTACGTGCAGACTTCTTGGCATCCAAGATACGTTTACGCAATTTTTCTTCATCTGCCCAACTGCCACATGTAATCGTGCGCCCCATTTCAAAATATTTTGATGGGATGTCTGAAACGTTTATCTTCGAATCAGTTGATTTCATTTCAACCTTTACAAAACAAACATTGTTTTCCGGGTTTTCCACATCCTCGATCATGGAAGAATAGTTATTAACATTGCTAAAACGTGACGCCCAAACAAAGGTATTACCAACACCAATATTATTGCTGATACATGCATTCCGTTCCTTTTCACGCATATCTTTTTTCTTTTCCGCGGAAATCATTTCTTCTGGCACAATTGCCAAATCAGCAGTCACAGAATCTGTCACATCATTATCTAATTTTGTACTAGATTTACTAACCACAGATACATTTGGCGACAAAACCGTACCTATCGCAATCTGCTGTGCTGACACAACACCTGCAGCACGTTCTGTACCTGCTGCTGCCATATCACCACCGCCTGCAACCATCGAACCAGCACGTGGCGCAGACATTATTTGTTGCCCAGCCATACCTGCACGACTTTGCATTCCATTGCGCGCAGTCGCCGAAATTGCGCTTTGCGTCATCATACACAAAACAACAATAGATACGATTTTTTTCATACTCCCATCCTTTAACTTGTCTTTGGGATTATTATATCACAAAATCACAGAAAATCCAAGAATAAAAACGGGGACACCTGTCCCCGAATTTATTTTTTCCACTTCCATTCAATCTTAGATTCTGTGCCACCAAGCAATCTTTTAATATTTTCACGATGGCGCCACATACACAATAGCCCAATTGCCAAGAACGCCCACCCAACATTTACACTTATCGCAAACCCTAAAATAGGCAACAAACAGAAAACAACAACCGCCCCCAATGATGAAATTCCACTGGTCAACGCAACCAACAACCATTCAGCAGCACACACAACAAAGGTCATCGGACTCATTGCCAGGACAACACCAAACAAGGACGAAATCCCCTTACCCCCCTTAAATTTCAACCAAATCGGATAACAATGCCCAACGATTGCAACAAAACCACACCATGCACCAAACGCATCACCTGCAATCCATTTACCCAGGAACACGGCAACTATCGCCTTGGTCATATCCAACAGCCAAACCAATCCTGCCATGCGCAGTCCCCCGACACGCATAACATTTGTTGCCCCGATATTACCACTGCCAACCTTGCGCAAATCGCCCTTACCCATCATTTTAGTTAGCAAAACCCCCATAGGAATAGAACCCAACAAATAAGAAATAATTAAACCAATTACATACACCATGTTATTTTTCCTTGATTTTATGTTTGTTTTTTATAAAATAGCAAAAACTTTAAGAAAATAAAAGGAAAATAAAGTGGCAAATCATAAGTCATCTGAAAAAAGAATTTTGGTCACAGCCAAAAAGAATGCAATCAACACTGCACGTCGCAGTGCGGTAAAGACTGCAACAAAGAAAGCACTGGTCGCCATTGAATCTGGGGACAAGGCTGTTGCAACAACCGCGATGCGCAATGCAGAAAGCAAAATCATGAAATCTGCCGGCAAAATCATGCCAAAGAAACGCGCTGCGCGCAAGATTTCACGCTTGGCTAAAAAATTCTCTAAAATGGCATAATTGTGTCGTTTTCAGAAAAAAAATACACACCCCCATTTGGGGGTGTTTTTATATTTTACTTTTATTCTTTTATATGCTTCATAAATTCATCGTGATGCGCCAATTCTTCTGGTCTTACATCGAACCGTCTATACGGGAAATCCGCACCCACCTTGGGATGTGCCAACATTGCGGCATGTTGTTTTTCAATAATTTCAGACACATCTGGTGCCGGCGCAGTATTTTCCAATTCTAAATAAACCTTGGCCAAAATTTCCGCGTCAATTAACGCCCCGTGCGCATCCGCACGCGCGGTCAGCGAAATACCATACCACTTTGCCAACGCATCTAACGAATAACTTTTTGGGCCAAAAACACGATTGCGCGCAATAACAATTGAATCCAATTGCTGTTCGCGTGGAATCTGGGGCAAATTCAACATCGACAATTCATGATTTATAAACGGAAAGTCAAAGTCAATTCCATTATGCGCAACAATTGGACTGTCACCAACAAACTCTAAAAATTTTGGTGCAACGACCGCCATTTTTGGCTTGTCTTCCAAAAAAGCATTTGAGATTTTATGAACCATATACGAATCGGGTGGAATAATTTTTCCATCTGGATTTACATATTCATGAAACGAATTATCTGTTATTTTTCCATCCAATATTTCAACCGCACCAATTTCGATACAGCGGTCGCCACGCAAATATTCAAACCCTGTTGTTTCAATGTCAAAGCAGATAACACGTTTCATTTCTGTTCCCTATACCCTTGATAAAAATCGTTTGTGGTATTATAATAGAACGATGAATTTAATGCTAGAAAATCTTAATAACGAACAGCGTCTGGCGGTTGAAACAACGGACGGTCCACTGCTTGTTCTATCTGGGGCTGGCACTGGCAAGACCCGTGTGCTAACCACACGAATCGCATATATTTTAAACAATCAATTGGCACTGCCATGGCAGGTATTGGCCTTAACCTTTACAAACAAGGCCGCGAACGAAATGAAAAATCGCCTGGCCACATTTTCTGATGGTGCATGGTATTCTGGCGATGTATGGTGCGGAACATTTCATTCAATCTGCCTGCGAATTTTACGCAGCAATGCAGAACGCGCTGGCCTGCGCCGTGATTTTATAATATTTGGTGAAGACGATCAAAAATCTGTAATCAAATCATTATTAACCACATCTACAAAAACGCCCGGCGAATACGTTGATGAATTTTCTGCGATAAAGGACAAGGGCCTGATTGCCCTGAAAAACACCGACAAATTGTTCACTGCATATAATAAGGAACTTGCCCGTCTAAACGCAGTTGATTTTGGCGATATTATATTAAAAGTACTGGAATTATTTGATAAAAATCCAGACATTTTGTCACGCTATCAAAATCAATTCAAATATATCTTGGTTGATGAATTTCAGGACACGAACAACGCCCAAATGGAATTTCTGGGACTGCTGACACGTGGTGCAGATTGCCCAAATATTTGTTGCGTTGGTGATGATGACCAATCAATTTATTCATGGCGCGGGGCCGAAATAAAACACATTTTAAATTTCGACAAAACATTTAAAGACGCGCAAATAATCCGCCTGGAAACAAATTATCGCAGCACACCGAACATACTTGGCGGTGCCAACTCGCTAATACGCCACAATCGTGGCCGTCTGGGCAAGGATTTGCACGCCTGTGACACAGACACAAATGGCGAACCAATATATGCCCTGACACTGCCGACCGACCGGGACGAGGCAACCATTATCGCGAACGCAATTTTACGCAACGATGCAAATGATTTTTCTAAATTCGCCATTTTAATTCGCGCAGGCAGCCTGTCACGAATATTCGAAGAAGAATTTGCATCACGCGGGATACCATATAAATTAATTGGCGCGACCAAGTTCTATGACCGGATGGAAATCCGCGACGCCATTGCATACCTGCGCCTGTTGGTACATCCATTTGACGACATATCTTTTTTGCGCGTAATCGCAAAACCCCGCCGCGGATTTGGACCAAAAACAATTGAAACAATTCGCACATCTGGCACAACCCTGATGACGGGCTTACGCAACGCAAAGTTATCACCAAAACTGCGTGCATCTGCTGACGATTTTTTGTCCGCCTTTGATTTTGAATGGCCTTCTATGTCGCCACGTGACGCGGCACAGAAATTACTAGAACGCACCGGCTATTTAAAAATGTGGCAAGATTCCAAGGACGCCGATGCTAACGAACGCCTGACCAACATTCGCGAATTAATAACATCTGTCATATCAAAATATGACACACTTTCTGAATTCTTGGAACAGGCATCTTTGATGATGACCGATGATAATGATGACGAAAACATACAAAATAACAATACCGTCAGCATTATGACAATCCACGCCGCCAAGGGCCTGGAATTTGATACCGTATTTTTACCCGCATGGGAAGAAGGCATTTTCCCAAATGACAAGGCCATTAACGAAGGCGCAATCGAAGAAGAACGCCGTCTGGCATACGTTGCAATCACACGCGCACGTAAACGATGTATAATATCAAACGCGATGTCACGTGTTATATTTGGCACACGTCAATATAACCCGCCCAGTCGTTTTATTACAGAAATGGACAATCGCTTTTTAGATTTTCAGGGTGGCACAACAACACGTCCAACATATCACACACCGTCGCCACAACCGCATTATGCACAAAAACCAACAAGAAAATCTGAAACAACTGTTGGCAAACTGGTATCACACAACGAACTGGGCAGTGGTGTCGTTATCGAAGACAAGGGTGCAATTTTAACAATTGCATTTAAAAATAAAGGCATCAAAAAAGTTGCCCGCGATTTTATAAAAATAATCAACTAGCCTGAAATAGACCTTTAGCACTTTTTAATTAAAATATTTAAAGATACATGTAAAAAAAGTTCGTGTTAAACACGAACTTTTATATTAGTTTAAAGGCGCACCCCAATGCTGTTGAATACCACGTTCAACGTCCATCGGACTGACCAAAACCTGTGGCGTCAGGATAACAACCAAAACTTCACGGCTGGCAGACGTTTCACGCGAACCCGACAACGCCATAAAGTCCGGATCACCTAAGCCATAACGCGTATCCGCGCCTTTTTGTTTCTCAAACCCAGACACGACCAACATCTGCCCAGATTCCATAATAACTTCTTGCATAAAGCTGCGTTCTTCAACCTCTGGCAATTGCAGGGTCACTTCACCAATTGTCTGCGTTGACATACGCAACAATTCACGAACCGACATACGGAACAGCAGCAAAATACGCCCATTTTCCAGCACATTTGGCAACAACTGCATCGTGAAACCTGTTTCCAAATCATCTTGGTCAACGGTACTTGATTCAACCGTTGTAAAATTACGAGATTCGAATCGTTTGATATAACCCGTTGTACGCGTATTGCTGACCGGGGCGACACGATTTGAACGCGTCGTCACACCAACGTTTGTCACCAATGACACTTTCCCTTGTTTGGCCAACGCCTCAATCAATGCATTACTGCCTGCGGCACCCGCCAGGGAACCATTCATAATCTGGTCATTTGTATACGCACCTTCAACAACCGTACCATTTTCCAAATGTGTTGCGCCCGTTAATGCAGATACAGTATTCGACAGAACCGCGATATTCATTGAACTTGCCTCTGTCGTCGCCAGGTTATTCTTTGGATTCGCAACAATATTCAACCCAGATGTTGAATTAATCGCCGCCGCCAGATTCAAGCCAAAGGCAGAATCGTTCGAAATCGAAACCTGCAAAACCTTTACATCAATTGTCACCAACTGACTTAAACGCTTGTTCTGACGTTCAATATATTCGCCGACACGCGCCAATACTGATGGGGATGCCGTCACGGTAATTGTTCCCAAACTGCGCGACACTGTAAAATCTGCATTATCACTATTACCGATTATAGAAGATATCGCACTTTCAACCTCGTCCCATTCTTTTAACGTAGATTCCAGCGACACTTCATTGGCATCATCTGTCGACACAGACGTTTGATATGCGACCTCTGTCCCCAGGGCATACAATGTGAATGTCTTGGTTTCTGTTTCATAGAAAACGATTGAATTTTTATCATAATACCACAACAAATCTAAATCTGTTGCGACCTGACTTAACAGACCAGATAATTTCCCAGTATAGGCAACATTAACCTGCTTTTTTAATTTATCTGCAGATACCTGACCGTCAATTTTCACAGGGATACCTGTAATTGCATAAATATCATTTGCCAAAACCTGCAAAGACACAGGCTCGTTCAACAAAATCGTTACCCCTGTATCACTTTCAAATTTTGATGGCAAATTGTTCCGATGTTCCAACACCATCGACTTGTTGCCCAACCACACACCTTCGGACATAGATACCGTATCGCCACTGGCCACCTTGGCACGTGGATTTTTTGCCATTTCAAACGCATCATATGCATTAATAAAATCTTGGTCAACAGATGCCGCAACCTTGGCAGATTCCTTTCTGGCGCACCCTGCAACAGTGGCACAGACCAAACTGCACATAATTAAAAGCTTTAATGGATTTGTCATAATATATTCTCCTACGGCATCTATTTTTAACAAAACTTTTTATTCTTCGGTTGTTGATATTACCAACACTCTATTACCTTTATAGAACTTTGCATATGGGATTGGTGTCGCACGTCCAAAATTACGCACCAGCGCAGACGCGACATCAACAAAACGCCCTTTGAACACGGCGCTTGCCTCTATCGGATATTCACGCGGGGTTGTCCAAACCAAATCCCACCCCTCTTTATCACACCAAGACTGCAAAACTTCGCGCAACGTTTGCCCATTTGCGACAACCCATGAACGAACCTGATCCGTCAAGACCTTTGGCGCCTCTGCATCTGCGGATGTCGCAACCATAATTTCCGTTTCTTCTGTTTCTGTAATTGTCACACCACCGTTTGACACATCTTCTACAACACCCTGCTCTGTCTCAATTTTCATATCATTACGTGCCGCAAAGGCTTCATAACCATCTGCATACTTACCACAATTTTTGCGTCCGCTGCGAGAAACAGTCAAAACATTACCACCATCATCCTCTAAGACCTCACGATGCAACAATGGCATTTCGGAATGAGTATTACATTCATCATCAAACCCAACTGGAATTTGTGTCCCATGCAACAAGTTCGCACCACCGGACCAACCCGCGAATTCGCCACGCGCCCCCAGATTAAAGTTGTTCTCAACAACCAAATCTGCGCCTATCTTTGAAACAATGCGAATGTTATCTTCTTGCTTTTTTTTGGAACACGCCCCACCCTCACAAGAAACCTCTACATCTGCATCAGACCCTGCCAACGGCCATGCCGGCACCTCTTGATAATCTGTGAATGCATCAAACGCATCAGCCTGCATCATTTCAAATTGTTCATATCCATCAGTATCGGCTATCTTTTCTTGTTCATAAAACACCTCTGACGTAACAACTTGGGGCTTAGTTTCAGCCGCAAAGCAGTAGCCAGCAGCGGTTGCAAACATCGCAACAATTAGAATTTTGCGGAACATTGACGTCTTCCTTTCCCTATATTAATTCCTTATTTAATAATTATTATAACAATTTGACCGAATCTGTGCAAGACTTAAAACACACATAAAACGACCTATTTTTTATTTGCCCAACATAAAATCGCGCGAATCGCAAAAAGTATGTTATACTATCCACGAAAACACACAAAATTTCAGGGGAAAAACATGGAAAACATTATTATTTTTGTACTTTTTGGAATTATTATCGCGATATCTGGTCTATGCCTGTATTTCATACAAAAAACGAACACACGCATTACCAACATGAACAAAACCCTGGACCACCAATACAACCTGATTGTCAAATTACAATCAGTCCTAAAAAACAAATACGCCACAAACGCCATTGCCGAAAACGCAGAAATGATTTATCAAGATTTACTGCAAAGCCTGATTCCAATCATGGCCGCCATCGACATTATGCCGCGCAACACCCCCGAACACCCATTGTGGCGCGCACTTGGTGGCATCATGGACGAATACGCCAAGAACCCGTTCGCATTGGAAAAATTACGTCGTTGCATTAAACTAGACACAGAGGTGGCACGTAATATCGATAATTACATGCGCCGCGCAGACAATTTCCTGCATCACCTGACAACAACCGAACCAGACGGATTACTATCATCAACATTTACAGACGGCCTGCTGGGACAATCATTAACATTTTTCGCCCAGGCAAAACAATTAGCCGCACAGCAATCACAAAAATAAATGCCCAAATTATCTGAGAATCTTATACGTGAAATATCCGCCCTGCGCGATGAACCAGATTGGTTGCTACAATGGCGTCTGGACGCGTACAAGGCATGGAAAAAAATGTCAGAACCACATTGGGGTACTGTTGATTACGAACCAATCGACTATGACAATCTAAATTATTATAACGAACCAACACCCATTGACAATTCTGATTTGGAATCTGTATACGACAAAATGGGACTGCCAGAAAGCGAGAAAAAGGCACTGATGGGTATGGCAACAGACACTGTTATCGACAGTCGTTCTGTTCACACGTCGTATACCGCCGAACTAAAACGTCTGGGGATAATATTTTTGCCATTTTCAGACGCGGTTAAACAACATCCCAACCTTGTAAAAAAATACTTGGGCACTGTCGTACCATCCACAGACAACTTTTTTGCCGCACTAAATGCCTGCGTTTTTTCAGATGGAACATTTGTTTATATACCCAAGGACACAAAATGCCCAATTGACTTGGCCAGTTATTTTAGAATCGAAACTGCAAAAATCGGTCAATTTGAACGCACACTTATCATTGCAGACACCGGTGCCCAATTAACATATATGGAAGGATGCAGCGCCCCACGCCGTCCAAACCACCAATTACACAGTGGCGTTGTTGAAATCATCGCACACGATAACGCAACCGTAAAATACGCAACCGTACAAAACTGGTTTACAGGCGACTTTGATGGGCGACAAAACCAAGGTGGCATATTAAACTTTGTAACCAAGCGTGGACGTTGCGACAAAAACGCAAAATTATTATGGACCCAGATGGAGGTTGGATCCGCCCTAACCTGGAAGTATCCATCGACAATTTTACGCGGAAACAATGCGTATAGCGACTTTTATTCACTATCCATTACACGTGGTGGACAAATGGCAGACACCGGCACAAAAATGATACACCTGGGCAACAACACCACATCAAATATTGTGTCATATGGTGTTGCAACCGATTGTTCAACCCAAACATTTCGCAGTCTGGTGTCATTCAGTGGCAACGACTGTAAAAACGCATCAAAATGCGACAGCCGCCTGATTGGCAACAACGCAATTGCAAACACCCTGCCACGCATTATCCACGCCGGCAACAACAACACCCAATTGCACGAGGCAACAACCGGCACCATTGACGCTGCAACATTACAATACTTAAATCAGGCAGGCATTGAAACAGATGCGGCAATTGCCCTGATTATCGGCGCTGCTGCGACACCGGTATTGTCACGTCTGCCAATGGAATTTTTGGTTGAATCAAAGCAATTAATACAAATGGCATTATCAAAGGATTAATCAATGCTAAAAATACAAAATCTGTCTGTAAATTTTGGGGACAAAGAATTATTAAAAGATATTAACCTGAATATAACCCAGGGCGCACGTCACCTGCTGACTGGCCACAACGGCAGTGGGAAATCAACCCTGGTTAAAACAATTGCCGGCGACCCAGAATACACAATCACACACGGACAAATAATCTTTAATAACACCGACATAACAAATGAAAACGCCACCACACGCGCACTGATGGGTATATTCTTGGGCGCACAACACGCACCCGAAATTCCTGGCCTCAGCGTACTTAGTTTTCTAAAACATTCATGCATCGCGCACACACACTTTCAATCAGGCCAAGATTTATCCATGGGCGAATTTCTGCAAAAACTGGAATTGGCCCGCGAACAATTAAACATTCCAAAAGAATGGCTAAATCGCAGCATTAACGTCGGCTTTTCCGGTGGCGAACGCAAACGCCTTATGTTATTACAATTAATATTAACAAAACCAAAATTTGCGATCTTAGACGAACCAGATTCTGGTGCCGACACACAAACACAACAACTAATCGCAGACACTATAAAGGGCATGACTGACACAACATTTTTAATAATCAGTCATCAGCCTGCTTTTACAAAAATGTTGGAAATAACAGATACAACTTCTTTATCAAACGGGAAAAATGTGATAGAATAATAACCAGTTTAAACAAAGGACAAAAAATGAGCACAAACAAAACACCAAAACTATCAACATGGCTGTTATGGGCGCCTTTTAAATTTGCAGGCATGTCTTTCCTTGGACTGTTTCTAACAACATTTTTATACACTTGGATCGCAGGTGGCATATTAAAATTACAGGCAGCTTCAACCACTTTGTTTGCGGTTTTATTAACACTTGTTGTTTTAACATGCGTCTACTTTATGTTTAAAAGAATCCCCAAATTCAAAATGGATCAGCGCTCATTTATCAGTATTATAAATGCACAAACCATTATTGCAGCGTTGGCATTTTCAATTTCTGCATATTTTATATTTAAATACGCACAACAAATTATGATTTACCTGGTTATAATGGAGGCCCACACATCAATCAGCACAATTCTTGTTGGTTTACTAGCTTCCATCTTTTGTCTATATCTTATTGGGTTATTACTTTGTGGCGTATACGCAAAATATCTGCGTGCACGTGAACTGGGGATTCCTGGATGGAAAATAATATTAAGTATGCCTTTCGGCCTATCTGCATTATGGGCACCAGGATATATATTCAAAGAAGACAACGCAAAAAAAACATCTCTGCAAATTAAGTGCAAATGGCACAACCGCGTACAAGATTGGATTTTATCATCAAAAACGAACACAATCGCAACATTTATATTTATAACATTGGCCAGTATCCTATTTATGGGTTTAAATTCTGCACTATTAACATTCATATTGGCATTGATATTTGGCATATGGGCATTACAGGTCGGCACATCAAAATTCTTAAAAAACATTGGCAAAGCATATTCAAATACCGTCATCGCAATAAACATTGCGATATTGGCTGCTTTGTTTATCTTTTTCGCAATTGCAGAATCAAAACAACAAAATGTACAAGTAACCATTTCTGACACCGAAGCAATACAAACACAGCAATAAACAAAACGTGCTATACGCACGTTTTGTTGACACTCAGCCAAAGGATACCACAATGAATGGCGCAATACTTTTCGCAGGACTTGTATTTTTTTTATGGATTGCACGCTCTATATTAATACCATTATTAATCGCTGCGTTTTTATGGTACTTGATGAACGCGATATCTGATTATTATCGCCGCGTATTTCCATGCAAAAATCCGACATCAAAACGACAAAAAATTTGTTCATTCGCATTCAGTGCCATCGCCGATATCGCTGCCCTGGCAACAGTCGTATTCGCAATTGTTTTATTTGTGACACAAATCCAACCAATGTTTTCAGAATTGATTGCCGCCCTGCCTGCAATCCAAGACAAAATGACATCCTTGGGGCATTATGCATCGGAATCATTGGGAATAAAATTCGACGCAACAATGATACCAAACATAACCATGATTGCAACCAACATTGGTGCATCTGTTGCTGGCTTGGTCACTTCAATGGGAATGGTGTTAATCTATATGATATTCATGTTTGTCGAACAAAGTACATTTAACAAAAAGTTTTCCGCAATGTTCCCAAACAAACGCCAATCAAAAAAATTCCGCTATATCTTGGACAGCATTGACACAAATATGAAGAAATATTTATTTGTAAAAACCGCCATTTCTGCGGTTACCGGCATTGCATCTTTCTTGTGGCTGTATGCACTGGATGTACAATTTGCAGGCGTATGGGCATTTATTGTTTTTGTCACCAGCTATATACCAACAATTGGTGCGATTGTTGCGTGTGGACTGCCTATTTTATACACCTTGGTCACCGCACCATCATTACAGCAACCAATCTTAACCGCCGTTGGTTTAATTGGATTACAAATATTATTCGGAAACATCATCGAACCAAAATTGACGGGCAAGACACTAAACTTGTCTACATTGGCAATATTAATAAACTTGGTTGTGTGGGGCATGATTTGGGGCATTGCAGGGATGTTTTTCAGCGTACCATTACTGGTGGCAACATATATCATATGCGCCCAGTTTGATTCCACACGCTGGATTGCAGTGTTATTATCTGCGGACGGCGACATCCCAGACAAACGTGAAGACTAAAAAAACACGCCATACACATAAAAACCGGGCTTTTTAACTTGCCCGGTTTATTAATGCGATTGCATTTTCCAATATTACACGCGCAGATTCAGAATCCAGTTTTTCCTTTATATCCCGCACGCGAACACGCCCCATTGATTCCTGGGCAACCATTGATGTCAGATTTTCTTCTATCATGCAAATTGGCACGTCTGTTTCGCGTTCTAAATCCGCCACAAAATCACGCACCATTTTTGTTGTTTCTGATTCCGTACCATCATTTCGAATTGGCAAACCAACCACAATGGCGACACCCCCCTCTTCCACGGCCAGACGCGCGACACGCGCCGCATGCGTTGTATCACCACGCGCAAAGTTCAGCACATCACGCGCAAAAACAAAATTTCGTTCCGGGTCAGATACCGCCACCCCAATACGACGCATTCCCCAATCAATACCAACAATGCGTCCCACACGCGGAAAAGCCTTGAAATCTGGCAAAATCATTGTATAATTCCTTTTACTCTTTAAATATAGGATTGAAAATGGCATTTAGCAAGCAACAATTACAAAAATTCGCAGACTTGATTAAAATCGAGGTACCCGATGAAAAATTAGCCCAGATGAATATCGATTCTGTTGTTGAATGGTTGGACAAATTGCAAAAAATCGATACAACTGGGGTTAAACCAATGTTAAATCCTGCGGAACACAAATTGCCACGTCGCACAGATGTCGTCACAGATGGCAACATTCGTGACTTGGTCTTGGCAAACACACCCGACAACGCCGGCACATCACGTGGCTATTTCGCAGTACCAAAAGTAATGGATGGTGATTAAAATGACGTGCAAGAAAAAAAAGTGCATCCCCGTAAGAATTGTACTTAGCGATTATATAGATGACTTTAATCGCTATGTCGGCGAACTTGGTGCCGTTACACCGGCACAAGCCCAACAAATTATTGATGCATTTGCTGTGGCACAAACAGATACAAATTCATGTATTCAAACAATGTCATTAGAACACAAAACCTGTGTCCAATTTGGACGCACGCCGTTTCAAAACAATATCTACAGTTCGATTGATATGGAAAACCTGTTTTATTTCGACACCATACCAAAATGTACAGCATGCAACAACAAAGAAACAAACGAAGAAAAAAAATATAAAACGTGCCACAGAAACTTTCGCAATGGCAGATGTGTTGATAAAAACATGCGTGAAATTTTGGGCAAAATTTTATACCCACAACATTATGGCAAACAAAAATAGGTTATAAATATGACAATTCACGAAGTACTATTTACACCAATCAGACAAATCGGCTTTAACAACCGTGGCATTTGTTCTATCTTAGAAACAGCCGACACGATTGGAAAACGTGGCGATTTATTCATGCATATTATAAATATTCCAGACAATGTATACCCAAAGGTTCGCAATGTCGGCAAAATTACAATTGACCACATACAGGAAACATTAAACAACTTTATTGACAAAAACCACACTGCATTCTTGTTTATTTCAGAACAGGACTTAATTACATTGGGGTTAAAACCTTTTGCCGTAGAAAGGATCAAACACGTTTTGGCAAAGCGGAAATTAACAATTGGCAAAAACTCATACATAATTGCATCGGCAAACAAAAACATTAAAAATTGCCAAAAAGAAATATCTGATTTAAAGCAACAAATCAAAGACACACAAACACAAATTGCATTAAAAGAAATTGAAATCATTCAATTACAAAAATAAATCAAAGCAAAAAAACAAAACCAACATAAAAAATAAGCCATGATAAACTTAACTTTAACCGAAGCATTAGAAAAACTGAACAACCGCGAAATTTCTGCGGTGGAATTAACACGCGCCTATCTGGACCGCATTGAAAAATATGGCACAGATTTAAATTGCTATATCACGACCACGCCTGAACGCGCGCTTGCCGACGCGGCTGCATCTGATGCGCGCCGGGCTGCGGGTGACGCAAAATTCTTGGACGGCGCACCAATCGCAATGAAAGATTTATTCGCAACACGCGGCATTCGTACAACCGCGGCATCACGTATGCTGGAAAATTTCATTCCAGAATACGAATCGACCATTTCTCAAAAATTCATTGATGCTGGCACAGTATTATTAGGCAAGGCAAACCTGGACGAATTTGCAATGGGCACATTCAGCAAGACAAGTTACTTTGGTGCGCCAATTAATCCATGGCAAATGGAACGCAAATTAACCGCGGGCGGTTCTTCTGGCGGTTCAACATCTGCCGTGGCTGGCGGTTTGGCAATCGCTGCGACTGGAACCGACACAGGTGGCTCTATTCGCTTTCCCGCGGCAATTACAGGCTTGGTTGGGATGAAGCCAACATACGGCCTATGTTCACGTTGGGGCTGTGTTGCATTTGCGTCCAGTCTAGACACACCTGGTCCAATCACACGCACTGTTGATGATGCTGGTTTATTATTAAATATTATGGCGGGCCACGACGAACGCGAATCCACCAGTTGTGAAAACAATTTTTCATGCACTGGCGCAATTCAACCCATCTTGGGTGACGGCAAAAAATTACGCGTTGGCGTAATCAAAGAATTTGCAAACGTTGAAATTTCAGACGACATGAAAAATCTGTTTGAAAAACGAATCGCAGACTTAAAATCAATGGGCGCAGAAATTGTCGAAGTATCAATCCCAAATATCTTGGACGCATTGGCGGCATATTACATCATTGCCCCGGCCGAGGCATCATCAAACCTGGCCCGATACGACGGTATGCGTTATGGCCTGCGTGTCGAAGGCAAAGATATCTATGACACCTTTAAAAAGACACGCGCAGCTGGCTTTGGTGACGAAGTACAACGACGTATGATTATCGGCACCGCGGTATTAAGCAGCGAATCGTACGATGTATATTTTATGCAGGCCGCACGTGTTCGTCGCATGATTGCAGACAGTTTTAACGCCGCATTTGAACAATGTGATTTAATCGTATGTCCATCATCTGCTGGTACAGCAATGCCATTGTCATCAGACTTAAAACCATTGGAATACTATGCATTGGATTTATTTACCGTTGCAATGAATCTGGCAGGCATACCTGCGTGCAGTGTACCATGCGGTCTTGCCACAAATGGTCTGCCATTAGGTATGCAGGTTGTGGGCACACGTTTTGATGACATGCGCGTTTTACAATTAGCCAAGCATATTGAAACCGCGGCCAACATTGACAACCGACCAACAGTAATTATGGGGAAATAAAAGAATGACAAATCACAACATCTCCTTTGCAAATAAAAAATCGACCGCAGCGGTCGAAAGAAAGGAGATGATGGTGGCTAGGGACGGAATCGAACCGCCGACACAGGGATTTTCAGTCCCTTGCTCTACCAACTGAGCTACCTAGCCAACGCGAGGACAATAATAAGATACAAAAAATAAAAAAGCAAGGGAAAAAGACAAATGTTTATAATAAAAGGCAAAACATGTGATTGGGAATTGGTAATCGGACTTGAAACACACATCCAGGTATTATCAAAGTCCAAGGTTTTTAGTGGCGCATCTGCGGATTATAATCCGTCTGTTTCACCAAACACCCAGGTTTCAATGGTCGATGTCGCAATGCCAGGAATGCTGCCTGTATTAAACGAACACTGTGTTGAACAGGTTATCAAAATGGGCTTGGGACTGAACGCAGAAATTTCCCGCATCAGTCGTTTTGCACGTAAACAGTATTTTTATCCTGACCTGCCCCAAGGCTATCAGATTTCACAGCCTGCAGACGAACCACCAATTGTTGGACGTGGTTGGGTTGAAATTATGGGCGATGACGGCACACCCAAAAAGATTTTAATTGAACGCGCCCATTTGGAACAAGACGCCGGCAAATTAAAACATGACGTACACCCAACAAAATCATTCGCGGATTATAACCGTACCAGTGTTGGCCTGTTGGAAATCGTGACATACCTGGACACCAAGGATCCAGAAAACCGTTCCTATATTTCATCCCCGGACGAGGCTGAACGTTATCTGCGTGAAATCCGTGAAATTGCACGCGCCCTGGGCGTATCAAAGGCAAACATGGAAGAAGGTTCAATGCGTGCTGACGTAAACGTTTCCGTACGTCCTGTTGGCGACAAAAATTTCCGCACACGTACCGAAACAAAAAACATGGTGTCATTTAAATTCATTAAAACCGCCATTGATTACGAGGCAAGACGCCAAATAGAAATCTATGAAAACGGCGGAACCATTTCACAAGACACAATGCACTTTAACCAAGGCGAAGGCACAACAACTGTTATGCGCAGCAAAGAAGATGCCCTGGACTATCGTTATTTCCCAGACCCAGATTTATTACCACTGGAAATTTCCGACGAAACAATCGAACGCATCCGTCGCACAATGCCAGAATTACCATCTGCAACACGCGCGCGCTATACGGCGGAATTCGGGCTTTCCGACTATGATGCCGCACGCCTTACCGAAACAACGGAAATATCACGTTGGTTCGATACCGCTGTAAACGGGAATGCAAAACATGCGAAATCAATTGCGAACTGGTTAATCAGCGAACTGTTTGCACACCCTGAAAATTGGGATGTAAAAAATGAAAAAAGCGGCATTATTGATGACATGCGCATAATTACACCGGGCGACATTTATGAATTGGTCGATATGATTTCTGATAACACTGTAAACGGGAAACAGGCCAAAGAAATCTTTATCAAAATGTTAGATGGCGAATCCGGCACACCACGTGAAATCGCAGATAAATTCGGAATGAAACAGATGACAGACACCGGCGCGATTGAGACAATCGTTGACCAAGTCATCGCCGCCAACCCATCCCAGGTTGAACAATATAAATCTGGCAAGGTTGGGTTGCTTGGATTCTTTGTCGGTAATGTTATGAAAGCATCCAAGGGACAGGCAAACCCAGCCGTTGTGAATGAAATTTTACGCAAGAAATTGGCATAAATTAAAATAAAAATTAAAACAAAGGAATGAAAAATGGCAAAAAAAGAAACAATAAAAGTAATCGGCATAACAAAAAACAACTGCATCACTGGCATTGAATTCGGCGAAGTTGAAATCGATGTACCTGTTACACCAGTGTTTCGACCAATGGACAAATCAAAAATAGAACGCGCACAACAGGCATTTACAAAGGCCCAACAATCACGTAAAAGCAAACTGTGCAACCGCACAAAAAAGAAATAAAGCATTATATTTACACAAATGACAGAAAAAGACCTTATACGAACATTACGTGAAATGGCACATTTTGAATCCATGGCAAAGATAAACATGCGCGAGCAAAAACATCGTGCGTATCATATACGCCATGCACTCAACATCACACAGCAACATATAAAACAAAACATTCGAAACATACGAACAAAAAACAAATAAAATATGAAAAAATTCTTTATCCAAACCTTTGGTTGTCAGATGAACGTTTACGACGGTTGGCGGATTGCCACAATGCTGGAACACCACGGATTCGTGCGTACAGACGATGTTTCAGACGCCGACATCATCATACTAAACACATGCGCTGTTCGTGCCAAGGCAACAGATAAAGTCTTTTCTGCACTGGGGCGTATCAGACGCGCAAAAAAGCCATCGGCCCTGTTCGGAATTGTTGGGTGTGTTGCACGCGAATCTGGTGCCGACGCATTTCGTCGCATTCCAGATTTAAACTTTGTTCTGGGGCCACAATCTTATCATAAACTGCCCGAAATTCTAAAAAATCCCGACACTAAATTATTAAATATTGATTTAGGTGGCCTGGAAAAATTCGATGAATTACCCCAGATGGAAAAATCGCCACTGGTTGCATATATACCAATCCAAGAAGGCTGCAACCATTGTTGCACGTATTGCATTGTACCATATACACGTGGCCGCGAATTATCCCGACCATTCGACGACTGTCTGCGCGACACAATTCACGCTGCAAAAACCGGCGCAATTGAAATTTGTTTCCTGGGCCAAAATGTGAACGGTTATAAATACACAGACGAAAACGGCAAAACATATCGCCTGTCCGACCTGATACGCGAGGCCGCAAAAATCCCAGAAATCATGCGTATACGCTTTACATCCAGTTATCCAACCGAAATGACAGACGACCTGATTTCCATGTTTGCGACAGAACCAAAATTACTGCCATTTTTGAACATGCCAATCCAAAGCGGCGCGCCCAATGTTCTGACGCGCATGAACCGGCCATACAGTTTAGAATTATACACAGACATAATTCATAAACTAAAAATCGCACGCCCAGACATTCAAATTTCATCTGATTTCATTGTTGGTTTTCCAGGCGAAACAGACGAAGACTTCGAACAAACAATGAAAATTGCATCAGACATCAGATACATAAATTCATATTCATTTAAATATTCGCCACGCCCACACACGGCCGCTGCAATAATGCCTGATCAAATACCAGAAAATATAAAGGCCGCCCGTTTGGCAAAACTGGACACCTTTTTAAACGAGGTTCAACGCGATTTTAACGAATCCTGCATCGATAAAACATTAGAATGTTTATTCGAAGGCACTGATAAGACCGGCAAACATTTGGTATATCGCACACCATTTATGCAACAATGTATTGTTCCAGCATGTGATAACGCACCCAAATTGGCACACATAACTATCACCGCTGCGAACAAGGCATCCCTGCGCGGCAAATTCGCCTAGAACCACATACGTGCATTTAATGCAACTTTATAACTCATAATATCATCCATTTGAACGGCAGATATTTGCACGTCACCGCCAAACGCATCAAATTCAGACCAAAACCCAACACGGCCAGACACACCGACATCGCCGTTTGCCATTGCGATACCACGAACAGAATAATCATAACGCAACCCTAACATAGAATATGCATACCCTGCCCCGATTCCTGCAATTATATCGGCATTAAATTCTGACACATTTTCCACACACCACCAATCAGTTTTAACGCCAACAAACGGTTCAATATAAATATTATTTTCCAGATTATAAATATAACCAATATCAATCGACAGTACGCCCGATACACTACGCGGATTCATATAAATTATATTTTCATACAAGACATTGCCAACATCAACATCCATAACATCTGCACCCAGATTGGCACGCACAAACAAATTATTTTCCATTGTATACTTTGCGCCAAAATTCGCACCCCAAACCTGACCAGAAAACGCATCTAAATCACTATCATATTCCAAGACACCCACACGCAAACCACCCCACACATCTAACCCCGTCAGAATATGCCCATGTAATCCAACATTCACACCATACAAGGAAAAATCATCAGTCCAAATTACAAACGGTCTAAAATTAAATGAGTTTTCTGATGCATTTGTCTCTAATCTATCAAACATATGCAAAACATTTAACGGTCGCACTAAATTTTCTGGATTAAAACGAACAGATTTATTCATCACTGAACGCAAAGACGACATATCTGGTTCTTTATCCAACACATCAAACAACGAATCGTTTGGATTAACAACACGCAGTTCATTCAAAAATTTTCCTGTATCATCTTTGAAAATCTTTACATAATCTGTTTCGCGAACACGCCGAAAATACAACGCCCCATCATCAATAAACGCCATATCTGCATATAAAACATCTGGATTATTATTTATGACACGCACAGAACCATCACCAGAAACATTTGTCAGAATCGGAACATCATAAAAGCGCGACAAATCATCTGCAATCAAATCAATTTCGCCGTGCAATTCAACGGCCTTGTTAAAATTAACTGGGCTATCTATTTTTATCACAGAATTCTTCAATATTATTTTATCTGCCCGTTTTGCAAAATCAACAATATCGTCCAGCACCATTTCAACATCATTTTCCACCAACACATTAAAATCGGATACCCCATCGATTGTATTCATATCTTTTGCACTATTTACGACTTGAACAAACTTTGAATTCGTGCCAAGATGGACGTCACAATTAAACATGCCCACATTTTTTACATACAAGTCACATCCATCACAAATATAAAAATCAGTGTTAATTGCACCATAATTATCAATTTGAAGTGTTTCTGTTACATTGGTATTTACTGGTTCAAATCGAACGCCAGACGCAATCACCGTATAATCATTCAGGAATATAGAATTTCCAATTACATCAAAATTATATTCATCTGCGAACACAGATGAAACACATAAACACCCCAGCAAAATCGCATGTAACAGTTTCATTTTCTTTTATTGAAACCATAACACATGGGATTTTATTCTTAAAGAAAAAACACCCCCGAATTTTCGGGGGTTTTATATAATTGGTCAGAAGTATTATTTTTCTAATTTACCCCAACCAGCCTTGTATCCGCCATCGCGTTCCAGATAGATATTTGCGCCATCCAATTGTGCAGCACTTAACCCCTGAATCATATAAGTCTGGTTTAAACGGCCACTCATACCTGTTTGCAGCATTGGCAATTGAACATTCATTTTATGTTCATTTGTGCAACATTTTGCATCGTTATAACATGAACCGCACTGATACAATTTAACATTATATTGCACACCTGGGCGCATATCTTTTAAATCAACAGTCATTTTCAAACCATTGTCTGTATCTTTAAATTTAATATGTCCCATTTTTGATTCACCACCACGGCTGCTGTGTGTATACATTTTTGCATAAACATGATTAACATCCGCATCTTCGTATGTCTGATAAACAACGATCGTATCCGATTCGACAACTTCTACTGGTTGGACGCGCTGTACGGGTTGTTTATGATGTCTGGCTGCTTTTTTATTTGGGCATTCCATCATACATCCTGACAACAATACTGCCGCACCCAACACAGATGCAAACATGAACATTTTTTTGGTTAAGTTTTTCATATTAAGGTCTCCTTTTGTTTTTGTGGTTACGATAAACACTTTACTATATTTTTTTACACTTTGCCCCAGGTTTGAATCCCTAGGAATACGAACAAATCCAGCGTATAGCGCATTTTGAATACACACCTATACCAAACAAAAACACAACATGATATTTTTATATCAAAAGGAGGAAAACATGTACGAATTAATACAACACTTAATCGCATTTAAATATGCATGCAAAATAAATCATTGGTCGACAGACGACTATTCAAAGCACCTGTTATTCGACAGATTGTCCGAAGATATCGATGCGTGGGTCGATTCGATTGCAGAAACATATTTCATGGCAAACGACAATAAAAAAGTATTTAAACCAAATATTTTAAACCCAAAATTTGTCGAAACAAACCTGGTCAAATCATGTGAAACAATCATCAGCCATCTGGAAGAACTACAAAATGATGATGAAACAAACGAAGGTCTAAATTCACTGCTTAGCGCAATCGAAGAAGGCTTTTTAAATAAACTTGCACTTGCAAAATTATCATAAAGAAACAGCCCCAAATTTGGGGCTTATTTCAAACATAAAAACGCCCCACATGGGGGCGAATATTTTGTTTAGAACATAAATCTGATGCCAATATCCCCACCAAAGTTATGCAACCCTGATTGAATATCGACATAGGTATAACGTGCAGCCAAGTCAACTGCAAAGCGTTCCATATCAAACGTTACACCCAATGTACCCATCGCAGAAAAACGTGTTTTGCTTTCACTATGACGCGGCACCAGTTCCCCATGACGTTTAACATCTGTCATTGCAATACCGGCACCGATACCCGCGAATGGGCGAACAATTTTATATGAACCAAATTCCATATAATTGTTCCACAACAAAGTCTGCATTTTAGCTTCTACGTCAATACCGCCGATACCTGCACCAAAGTTTTCAGAATCAGACAATTTGCCAAAATACGTCCATTCGATTTCAGAACGAACGGTATCACAAACTTCCAAACCTAACGCTGCACGCCCCTGGAAGATATAATCTGTCATAGATTCTTTATTGCCTTCGTATTTATAATTCAAATTAGAATAACTCATACCCCCTCTCAGGCCAATATATGGGTCCATACCCCACATCTGCCAGCTACTGCCCTGGTCTGGGTGATTAATACCTGCGAATGCAGGACATGCAATCAGCACTGCTAGTGTTGATATTGCTAACTTTTTCATTTCTTCTCCTTTTTGTGTTTTTGTTTATGTAAAAGTTTCATGTCAACACTATAATTCTATCAGGGCTTTTATAAGATTAACATAGGTATGAATCCCTGTGTATACAGCAGGAATAGCGTCTTATACACAAGAACATAACAAACAACACAAAATAAAAATGGCCACATTCGTGACCAATTTTATTTTGGTGGACTCAGCTCGGGACTGTGTATTCCCATGTTCGTTCTTACTCCATGGGCCCCTTTCACTACGTAAGATTCAAACTTCGCCATTGGCTCGTTTTCATCAACTGGCGTTCCGAACCCTTTTACGGGTTCTTCGTCCGCGGTCACAACACAAAATAAAAAAGGTCACATTCGTGACCAATTTTATTTTGGTGGACGCGCAGGGACTCGAACCCTGGACCCACTGATTAAGAGTCAGTTGCTCTACCAACTGAGCTACGCATCCAGAACTGCTTTTATTCACAGACGGGGCTAATTATAGACCTTTTTCTGACAAATGCAAGTTTTTATCACAAAATTCACATCGCGGACGTAATTTTATTTGTTTGATATCCTCAACATTATACGCACCTGCCAATATCATAACACGCGCCAAGTCCGCCTTTAAATAATCAAACAGTGATACAACACCCTGACTGCCACCCAATGCCAACGCATATATCACAGGGCGACCAATTGCCACCACATCCGCACCGCTGGCAATCGCCTTAAAAATATGTTGACCACGACGAATACCACTATCAAAAATAATCGGCACGCGTTTATTTACACGCTTGGCAATTTCTGGCAATACTTCAAATGATGATGGTGCGCCATCCAATTGACGACCGCCATGATTAGAAACCCATATTGCGTCTGCGCCTGACAAAATTGCAATATCTGCATCGTCTGGGTGTTGCACCCCTTTTACAATCACTGGCAGTTTTGTCATCGATTTGACACGCATAACATCATACGGTGTTAATTCATTTTGCGCAGACGCAAATATTGTATTTATACCCTGCCCCTTGGTCTTGATACTTTTCTTTGCAACATTTGGCATTTCCAATGGGAATTTAAAATTATTTCGCGCATCAGACGTACGATTTCCCCCAACCGGCGCATCAACAGTTAATATTATCGCACGATACCCCAATTTTTCAGCCTGTTTTATAATCTTCTTATTAAATTCGTCATCTTTACTAAGATATAATTGAAACCATTGTGGTGCGCCTTGCCCTGCCTGGGCAATTTCTGCCAATGTTGAACTGGCATAATTACTAACCGACATAATTGTGCCACTTTCTGCCACACCACGGGCGGTACCGGCCTCGGCAGATACATGCGCCAAACCATGTGCCGCCGCAGGTGCCACAATTACCGGCAAAGAAATATCAACACCCAATATAGATGTACGCAAATCAGGTTCTGCAACCCCCATTAAAACACGCGGATAAATATCCACCATATCAAATGCAGATTCGTTTCGTTCCATTGTTTGTTCTGTTTCTGCACCGCCACGAATATAACCAAAACCACCAACCGGAATAATCACAGCGGCCTGTTTTTCCAAATCATCAACATCATAAATTTTAATTTTTTCATCACGCACAGACGCCTGATATTCTGCCCCTGGAATTATTGGTCGATTAAAGCGCACAACCAACCAAACAATTAATAAAACTGCCAAAATCGAACATAAAACAATTATAAAGTTTTTCATTTTATAACTCCTTTTTTTATATCAGTCTAACACAGGCATCAGAAAAATCTGATTTGACACTATTCACAAAAAAAAACGCCGTATACACGGCGTTTCCTGTTATAACGATATATTAATTATGTCCATGTCCAAAACCTGTGATGAATTTCAACCGCTGAACTTCTTCTGCCGTTAGTGGACGCTTTTGCGCGATTTTCTTTAACCGCGTATATTCATCATACTTTGGCTGTTCTGCATCCAACCACCGGCCACGTGCATCAGCCCCCTTTTTCTTCAAGATTTCTGCCGCCTGACCAAACAGTCTATCTTTTCGCTTATGCACAACAGGTGCCTTGCGTGGATCTTGTGTCACACGCAATACACTGCCCGAATGATCATTTGATGTCGTCACATTCATCGCTTCCTGGAAATCCTGCAGTGTCATACCATGAATATCTGCGTTTGATTGATAGACATCCTGACGCGTTTGATTTATCGCATCATTTTCGGCATTTCTCAGTACTTTCCCTTTCTTTATACCAGCTGCATTAACGCGCGAATCCACTGCCTCATAGAAATCGGACATTCTGTTCCACAGATACTGTTTAAAGCCTTTCGCTTGAACTTCTGGTTTTTCATCCGCAAAATCTGCACGCACCATATCGGCATAGGCACGCATTGTTTCGTCACTTGGTTTTGCACCACGCCCATGAATAATTTTATATTCATCTAACAACAGATCATCAACCTCGTTATCTGCAACTTCATGCACAGGCAATGCTTTCTGCTTTTCCGGCTCAGGCAACTGCTTTGGTTCTTCATGCTGTGGCAAAGACAACGGTTTTGGTTCCGGTTTTGGTTCCGGTTTTGGCTCTGGCTTTGGTTTTGGTGGAACAGGTGTTGGCTGTGGTTCAACGCGTCTTTTATTACGCGTTTCATTGATTTGATCCACCAACGAACCAATTCTGTCTTTCAACCTATCTGCATCTGCAACCGTACGTGGATAATGCACACCATACATTCCCATCATCCATGGGACATCAACAGGGGTAAAGTTTTCGACACTATACGGTACATCATTTACCGTCGTCACTGTTTCCGTAACAAAAACGCTATCGCCATTTGCATATGTGTTATATACAGGATTGCCATTTCTATCAACTGTGTTCTGATTTAACACACCATCATAGTGTGGCGCATCACCATGACTTACAACACCAACCTCGTTCGTTGCAGAAATCATACCATCCATACGCATTGCCAAATCAATCGCATCTGGATTAACCTGACCGCCAACAAACATATTTTTCACAACATTTCCATCAGATGGCGAAAAACCATGTTCCGCCAACCAAACGTCCGTATTAATTACATTATAGTTTCCATGCGCATAACGAACACCACCACCATCAACATGCATCGCATGATTACTTGGCACAGGGTTACCTGCATCTGCATTAATCATAATTGCACGATATGGGTCTATATTCGTTCCATGTTCTGCATTATATGCATTAATCATATCCACACGTTCCTGCAATAACTGTGGGTCATCAGCATACCAATATTTACATATACGTTCTGCGTTATCCAAAGCGTCTTGTGAATATACAGTACGCTGTTCAACTATTTCTTCTTGTCTGACACCTTCGGTGACTTCCTTGTTTTGAAATATTTCATTTTTTGGATTAGATTCATTATATGCATTAATACCCGCATTTGCAACTGCACGACCGGCGAAACCACCACCAACAACTGCAACAATGTTTGCCAACGACCACGCAATGGCCTCTTTCTTTTTCATACCAGATGCAACACCATCTTTATACATCTGTACAGCATTACTGCCAGACCCCAGCGCCAACGCACCATAACCACACGCCATGGCTGCTGCCGGCATTGCTGCGGCGCCGAACACCAGCCCAACCGCCGCCAACCCAGATGTACCAAGCGTTGTCAACATACGTTTATCTTTCAACATCGTCTTGACGTCAGATGGTTTCCCGGCTGCTTCTTGTGATTTTTTCCATTTATGAATCTGATATGCAGAAATTCCAATTGCGGCCACAACACCAATTGCAGCAACACTAACTGCCAAACTAACACCTGCCATTGCGGCTGCGGCTGTTGCAACAACAGTCAAGGCTGCACTATACAAAAACGCACTGCCAAAACCCTTTAAAATACGTGTAAAAAATTCTATACGCTTTTTACGTTTATCAGCACCACTCTTTTCAACACGGTCTTTGGCACGCTTATCAATATCAGATATTGGTTTAAACGCTTTGCTAAAAAAGTTTCCTATTTTCTTTACGCTATGACTTAATTTTGATTTAACGCGTCCCAAGAACCCAGCAGTCTTATTAACCTGCTGGTCCATTGCAGCCTCATAACCATTATCCGAAATTTCACCACCTTCTTGACCCAACTTGGCGACAAAATCATTCAAATATTTTGGGTTTGTAAATTGTTCTGGATTTTCCAACGTGCCCTGTGTAATTTTATCTGCCGTATCAATTTCGAACAATTTAAATGGTATACGGTCATTTAATTCTGCTTCCAATACGGCATCATCAATCTCGGCATTAACATCACCAACATTTTGCATTACGACATCGTGACGCGCCAAATCAATAACACGTGCCAAACGACCATCTGGATTTAATTTTCCACCTTCGACATAATCTGCTGTTTCTTTGCCTTTTTTATCCAAGAACTGGGGGATTGGATTATTATCTTTGTCCAAGAACTGATATTTTTTCGCCAAATTTAAAACATCATTTGATACATTTACCTTGCCGACGCGGGCATAAAGTTCATCCCAACGTTTCGACAATTTCGCAGCATCTTCTGGTTTTAAATTTCCCAAACGCCACTGTTCATCATATTCTGTTATCAGTTTTTCTAACGCCGCCTTGTTTTCATCAATCAATTGAATTTTTGCGGCATCTTTTGTTTCATCTAAATCTGCACGACGCGTATCCATCATAAAATTATAACCATCATAGGCATCTGCAATATTTGTCGTATCAACATAATAATAGCCAACTTGGTCTTTCAATTGCGACGATAACAAGTCCATACGTTGTGCCAACTTTTCCAATCGTGCATTCAATACCTGTTCGTCACCAGATTTCTCTTCGATTTTTTTCTTGGTTCCCAGATATGCATTCGCCAATGTTTTTGGTGGCACATATTCAAACATATCTTCGTTATCGACAACCTTATCAACGAATCGTTCTGAAAATTCAACTTGCTGTGATTTCGTTAATTCTGGCACCGAATTTAAAACGTCTACTGTTTCAGAAACAGATGATTTATTATGTTCATTTTGTGTAATTAATCCCATATCTAAATAGACATCTGCTGCTATACGATCCATCATATACTGATTCATATCAGAGTTTGGACTACGTTTTCTCAGTTTCTCTATTTCTTCTATAAAGTCCTGCTTATCAACATCGTTATCAGTTGTATCATTTTTCATTTGTTCTGCCAAACTTGCTTCCAAACGTGCCAATGCCTCTGACGCTGCTGGGATTAAGTTATCACCATCACGACCAAACATTGTTACAAAATCAATAAATACATTTACAGATTCTTTTGTTATTTCTATACCAACCTCTCCCTTGGCATATTTATCAATCAATTCCACCTGCTTTTTATGCCAATTTTTTGCCTGTTCTGAATCAGCACCAAACTGATTAACAATCTTTGGCCACTGCGACATCCGCTTACGCATTGTTTCTACTGTAAGATTTTGTGCCATTTACTTTCTCCTTTTTTTTATTTCTTTAGGTACGACGTTGGATTATACGCACGCGTCCCCTTGCGGATTTCAAAATGCAATTGTGGCGTATCCACCTTGCCTGTTTTTCCAACCGTACCAATTTTTTGTCCAACACTTACACGCGCCCCACGTCGTACAGACATAGAATCCATATGTGCATAAACCGTCATAAAACCATCTGCATGCTGAATAATAATCAGATTACCCATACCCTTTACCTCGTTCCCGGCATATGCAACAACACCATTTTCTGCCGCCTTGACCGTGGTACCACGCGTTGCCGAAATATTTATACCGTCATTAAATAACCCATTCGACTTTGCACCATAGTTCGATAAAATTTTACCACGAACAGGCCATGAAAATTTTGCAGACGAACGCTTTGTAATTTTTGGCAACTTCTTTGTTGGGTCAGACGAAATTTTTTTTGTTTCTTGTTTTTCTGTATTTTTAGTTTCTACAACTTTTACATTTTTCTTATCAACAGGCTTTTTTTCCGTTGTTTTAATCGCTGTATTTTTTGCAACAACTGTCGAACCAACCTTTGGTGCCACTGTTTTTGCCGTCATTGTTGTTTTTACAGGAACAGAAACCGATTTTGTTTCCGCCTTTGCAACACTTGTTGACGTCACAGGTGTCACAGTCGCCAAATTTGGCACACGAACCTTTTGCCCAACAGACAAAGCAAACGGCGCGCGCAAATCATTCATCAACGCCAAATCATTCACCGGCACGGAATATTTACGCGACAACGAATACAACGTATCACCCGGCGCAACAACGATTTCTTGAACCGGCACACGCGTAACTGTTTGAATCCCTGCACTTGGCTTTTTTACCGTCAAAACATCTGGTTTAACTGCTGGGATTTCGCCTGCAATACGCAACTGCTGGCCCACAGATAACACATACGGCGCAGACAAATTATTAAAGCGCGCCAAATCATCAACCGTTGTATTATTTTCCTTTGCCAGTTTATACAATGTATCGCCTGCTTTGACGACCAAAACATTTTCTTTTGGCTGAACATCTGCATTACCATACATTGGCACAACCAGATAGTCATCTTCGGGGACAATAACCTCTTGCGGTTCTGTTACGACGATTTCTGGCCCCGCATCAATCATACTCTCTTCATTCTGGGGTGGCACAACATAATCATCAATTGACGCATACATAACATATTCATCGTTTGTATCCGTACCATACAGTTCAGGCGATGCATAGACACCATAGTCCGTCACCGCAGAATTGTAAATTTCCGGTTGCGCATATGGGTCCGCCAACAATGCAGGATATCTAACACTAATAAAATCCCCCACAGAATCTGGCAATGATGAAATTTTGGGTTGCAAATCACACGCAGTTTGCGTAAACAAAACACCTGTAAAAATCAGAATGACTTTTTTCACACATCAATTATACCACAAAATGCATACTAAAACCAAACACTTTTACGCGTTATCACGCTGCATAAACAGTACACTTATTTCAAACAATGCCCACATTGGCACCGCCAACAATATTTGCGACACAACATCTGGTGGCGTTAATATCGCCGCCACAACGACAATCCCAATTATCGCATAACGACGCATACGCACAACCGCACTACGTGGCAACACACCAATACGATTTAATAACACCATCACCAATGGCAATTGAAACGCGATACCAAACACTTTTAACAGTCCAATTGCAAACGTTAAATAATCACGTACCGCCGGCAACAAAACCGCCGGCACAGGCGATGTCTGATTTAATTCAACAAAAAATTTAAATGCAATTGGGAACAAAATATAAAAAGCGAAACCCGCCCCAACCAAAAACAATAACGGCGACAAAATTAAAAGCGGCCAAATAAATCTGCGTTCATTTTTCTTTAACCCAGGCGCAACAAACGCCCAAACATGCCATAACACCACCGGCAACGTCACAACCAACGCAAATAATGTCGCCAATGAAAATTGAATCATCAATCCATCAGTCAGCCCTGTATACAACAATGTCCCATCAGGCCAAATATCCAGCAATGGCGCGGTAAAAAATTCCTGTAAATATGGCGCAACATACCAACCAGCGACAAACGCAACTGCAAAAATCAACGCCACCCACAAGACACGACGACGTAGTTCCGAAAAATGCTGCATCAGTGTCATTTTTTTCATTTTGACACCTTTTTCTTTTGTGGCTTTTTAACCGCCTGTTTCTTTTTCGGCAATACCGTTGAAAAGCCATCCAACACATCATCTGTTGTTGTTTTAATAATGTCATCAATTGGCTTTTCCAAATCAATTTGTTGCTTTACACTTTCTGTAACATCTGTGATTTTCCACATAATACGACGAATATAATTTACAGCACGCGCCAAGAAACGCGCAACATCTGGCCACATACGCGCTGGGATAACCAGCACAGCGACCAACAGTATAACAAAGAATTCCGCCCAACTTATCCCAAACATTTTTTAATCATAGTAATCATCGCCACCACTGGTGCTAACCGTTTTGTGTCTTTGAATTTGAAAGAAATCTTTACCAAACTTTGTTTTTTCTTTTAGTCCACGAAATGCAACATCTGTGGTCGCGCCCGTTGCATCAACAACCGTCCACGAATTTAATTTCATTGGTTTTTTATCGAACACAACTGTCATATTGCCCAAGCCTTCTTGTCCACGCAAATTCATCTTTAACGCGAACGAATTTTTATAATCAATCGTTTCAACAACATTAATATCAGCATTTACCAGATCAACATTTTTACGAATTAAAATGCCCGCAGGCGTACTGGTCAAAGGTACCGTTGTAATTTGGTCTAATGACTTATCAAAGAAATACAAATCTTGACCATCTGAAATTAACTGTATCGGCATATTATCATAATCCAAACGCACACGCCCCGGACGCAGCATTGAAAAATCACCGGTCTGTTGATTTCCATTTGCGGTTTGAACAAATGTGCCTGTTAATCCAGTAATTGAATTCAGATACTTTTCCGCATTGCTGACCAGCTTTGCATCGACACCTGCATTTGCATTCACGCAAACAAGCAAAGAAAACAAAACCACAAAAATTTTTCTCATCATTTTAACTCCTCCTTAAACAAATCCAAGACGCGCGCACGTACATTTTCCAGGCTATCGCGCACAACTGCACCGGCTGCACGTTCATGCCCACCGCCACCCAACGCAACGGCGACATGATCTATCGGCTTTCTGCGACTGCGTATAGAAACGCCAATTTGTTCTGGTTTTTGTTCTTTTAACAAGACGATATAATCAACACCTTGTATCTGTCCCAACAAACTTAATACCATTTCGCCACGACCGTCCAGGTTTTTATAATCCTTTTTCACAATCGTTGCCAACGCCAAACGCCCATGATAAAAAAATTCTGCATTGCCGGCGGTACGTGCCTCCAGCTGAACGGCCTTGCGTGGTTTATTATTCATCAATTCAATCAGCCTACGAATATTAACCCCGCCATCAACCAAGTCTGCCATAATACGCAAGGCATCACCTGAACGAACAAATTTGAAATTTCCTGTATCTGTCAGAATACCCAACGCCAGCAAATCCGCCACATCAGCATCCATGTTCAAATTTCCCATGCGCATAATTTTATACACCAGTACCGCTGTCGCAGGCGCCCTATCATCATTTAAGCACAAATCGCCAATTGTATTTTCATTAATATGGTGGTCAATTTCTATAACAAACTGTGCCTTGTCCAGAATTGTTTTTGGGCCACCGATATTTACCAGACTGCCATAATCCATAACAATTGCCAAATCAAACGATTGCGACAAATCAATACGTTCATAAAATTTAATACGCGTCCTAAGTGGTATTAAATCCAAACAATCAGGAATATTTCCGTCATACACACAAACAGGTCGCACACCAAAACTTTCTTCTATCAAGTGCGCCAACGCCAACACACTGCATAACGAATCGCCATCTGGGTTTTTGTGTCCCATAATCACAATTGACTTTGCGCTTTTTACACGATTAAAAAATTCATTTATATTTTGTTCCATCACTTTGTCATCACTTTATACGACCATATCTTCCAAAAAGAATTGTGCGCTAACACGGCCGTTATATTCATTTTCTTTTAATCTGCCCAACATTGTTATTTTAGTATTTGTATTCGCATCGTCTAGTAAAAAATCACCAACTGGTGTACCTGCCAAATTAAACCCAACAAAAGATAACTGGTTTCCACTGCTGGTTGTAATTGCGCCACGCAGATGCGAACCATTGCCCATTGTTGTTGCAAATTTTAAAACACCGCCATGCAAAACCAATGTTGGTTCTGGATTTCCCTGACCGAAGGGTTCCAACGCTGCCAATCGTTTTACCAGGCGCATATTCGCACCACCCGCATCCATTTCTGCATCAACGGTCACCTCTGGTGCAGGAACCGAACCATTTAATTGTTGCGCGACGGCCTGTTCCAAGAAATTACAAAACGCATCTTCATTTTCCGCCGGCAACGAAAACCCAGCGGCGGCGGCATGTCCGCCCCCCTCAGACAAAATTCCTTGGGCCAATGCATCATGCACAATTTTACCCAAATCCACCCCGGCAATCGAACGTCCAGAACCGTTAATAACGCCATCTGCCTTGGTCGCAACGCATGACGGCAGGTTATATGTATCTTTCAAACGTCCTGCAATAATCCCCATAACACCGCCATGCCAATTTTCACCACAGACAAACAAACTGCACCGACCAGACGCACAACATTTTTCTGCCATTTCCGTTGCACGCAACATAATCGCATTTTGAATATCGATTCGGTCCTGGTTCATTTTATGCAATTTTTCAGCCAAATCGTGGGCAATCAACGGATTATCCGTCAACAACAAATCCAGCGCAGGCAACGCAGAATCCAATCGCCCTGCCGCATTCAATCGTGGTCCCAACGCAAAGCCTGCTGCATACACAGACGGCTTTTTAATTCCGGCCAAATCCATCAACACACGCAGCCCCAGGTTCTGACGCAATCCCAAAACTTTCAGTCCCGTTGAAACAAACGCACGATTTAATCCAACCAATGGCATCGTATCGCAAATTGTTCCCAACGCGACCAAATCCATATTATTCATCAATACGGAATTATCCAAACCCAACCCACGCGATTTTAATTCACGATTAACTGCAACAATGGTTAAAAACGCGACACCAACACCCGCCAAATAAGACAATCCCGACGTATCGCCTGGTTGTTTTGGGTTAACAATTGCATCTGCATCTGGCAATACAGCATCCGGCGAATGATGATCAGTCACAACAACCTGCAACCCGCGTCCGCGTGCGTATACAACCTCTTCCACACCACTAATACCACAATCAACCGTAATCAGCAGATTTGCGCCACGCTGAACAATTTCTTCAATTGCGTCATTGTTTAAACCATAACCTTCACCTTCACGCGTGGGCAAATGCCACACGACATCCACCCCTAATTCGCGCAGGTATTTTACAAACACCGCGGTTGACGTAATTCCATCGACATCATAATCACCATATATTGCGATTTTTTTCTTTGCCACAATTGCATCAGCAATAATTTTTGATGCGCAATCCATACCACGCAAAACAAACGGATCAGGCATGTATTCTTTGATACTGGGGTTTATAAATTTTTTAAAATCTGCATCTGTTTCAATACCACGACCCGCCAATATATTTTTTAGCAAGTCATCCGATTTATCAAAACTATCATGCGCCACCACCCATGCTTTTCCCAGCATGGACTTCTCTACTATCTTTCTCAACTTCTACTCTTTTTTTATTATCAAGAGTATTATAATCGAAAATTATTCAAATAGCAATGGCAGTATACTATCAAGAATTTTTCCCGTTGTCGGCACCGCATTCCATGCCGCCGTACGCCATCCCCACGATTCCTTTGTTCCCTGGGGTTCATCTAAAACAACCAAAATAGTATACTGTGGTGCACGTGCTGGGAACACACCAACGAACGCGGTCACATTACGTTTATTATCAATTTTTCCATTTGTATATTTTTCTGCGGTTGATGTTTTACCCCCGATTTCAATACCCGCGACACGCGCCTTTTTACCACTGGTTTCTTCGGCAACGCGCAACATAATTGGGCGCAATTTTGCAGATATTTCATCTGCCAAGACACGTTCACCACGCACAACACCAACACTTCTTTTTTGCAAGGTTGGATAAATATAAATCCCACCATTCGTCACCGCATTTACCGCCAACATCAGATGCATTGGCGTCACGGCATACCCCTGGCCAAACGCGACTGTTGCACGTTCAACAGGCCCCCATTTTCGTTGTGGAATACTATTTTCTGTACGTCCGAATTCCAGGCTTAACGCCTTGTCCATATGCAAACGTTCAAAGAATTCTTTTTGTGCCCCATCCGGCAATTCCAACGCAATCTGCGCACTGCCCACGTTACAAGAATGCATCATAATTTCTTCGACGTTGATACTGGGGCGTGGCGGTTTAAAACTGCGAATATCCTTGATATACTTTGCGACCCGTCCATGTTTATCGTATATTGGGAATGGTTTTGCGACATAATATTCTTTGGTTGGTTCGATACCATTTTCCAACGCCAATGCCGTATTAAATATCTTAAATATAGACCCCAATTCAAACACACTGCGCATTGGTTTAAACAACCTGTTCTGCACAGGATCTGCGCGCAAATTTTCGGGGTCATAATCCGGCAAAGACACCATCGCAATAATTTCCCCAGTACGTGAATTCATCAACATACCCATCGCTGCCTTGGTGCTATATTTTTGCATCGCATACGACAACTGTTCATAGAACACTGCTTGAATTCGCGAATCAACAGACAAACGCAACGGATCTTTATTTTCCGTCAAATAATCATCATACACACGTTCCGCGCCTTCCAGCCCATGACCATCTTCGCCAACGAAACCAACAACATGTGCGAACAATCTGCGTTTTGGATATTTTCTTGTTTGTATTTTTTCGATTTCCAAACCTTCTAATTTTGCATCACGGATTATTTTTCGTTGCGCATCACTTGCGTATTTCTTTAATCTAATGAAACGCTTTGGTGAATTAACCAGCTCTATCGCATCTGCCAGCGAATATTCATACGGTAACGCCTCATGAATTTTTTGTGCAACCGCATCCCTATCTTTATCTTTAACTGCCCTATTTCTAAGTATAATATGTCCAGATTCAACATTCTTGGCCAATATATCACCGTTTCTATCGACGATATCTGCACGCTGAACAGCCCATTCCCCATCGGCACCCGCCAATCTTGATCTATCTGTGCCCTGAATTCCCAACTGCAATGTACGCCCAATAAATAATATAAATGCGATTAAGAAAACCTTGTACATAACCCCCAGGCGTCCACGTGCAACACCATCGCCACGCGCACCAATCGAACCATGCCTAAAAATATCTTTCCCAACTTCGAACATTTATTATATAGATTCCTTGTTTGGCAATTCCGATACAGATACCGCCTTGTTAAAACTAACCACTTCTGATTTTGGTTCCAAGCTAACCACCAGATTACGCAAAATTTCAGGTCTGACATACGATGCAAAATTTGCCTGGGACACTGCAATCTGCTGCTGTGTATGAACAATTTCACGATGCACACGATTTATCTGTCTGCCCTGGGTTCGAAAAGACACCTGCAACGTCACCGTCAACAACAGCACAACCCCCAGCGACCAAACACCAATTTGAAACATTTTTTCGTCGTCGTTCATATTCCCTCTTCCCAGTTTTATTTATGCATTTTATCATAAATTCTGTAAAAAACGAACCATAGAATTTACACCGTTTAATCGCCCCGCACCTAAATTCAGGTTTAACGACGCAAACTCTGAACCTAAGTCCATTTTTTTAATCTGTTCTGGCGCTTTTCCATCCACCATTGCAATCAAAATTGCAACGACACCACGCACCAACGCCGAATCGGCACGACCATAAAAATTATTACCCAACCTGCATATTTCAACGAATGAAGAACACCCCACAATTTCTGTACACGCCGCATCATCTGGCACATCGGATAATGTTTTCCCAAATTCCATTACCAGTTCTAATCGCATTACTGGGTCATCAACCAACATCAATGCTGATTTCATATCTTGATACGTCATGAATTACCAACCTTCATTTGTTAAATCCAGTTCCAAACGCGCCGCATCCGACATACGCGACAAATCCCACGGTGGGTCCCATACCAAATCAACACGCACCGGTGTATTCCCGGACACAGATTGTGTCACACTGCGCACCTGTTCCAACATTTCTTCCATCATCGGGCATGTTGGGCTGGTAAATGTCATTTTTATAACGACCGATTTTTCACCAATATCGATATCATATATCAATCCCATATCCCAAATATTAACCGGGATTTCTGGGTCATATATTGTTTTAAGCCCTGCAATAATATCGTCTTTATTCACCGTCATTTTAAAATATCTTTTATATATCTGATTACAGTATTTATTTCATCCATTGTATTATATGCACCGATTGAAATCCGAACAGAACCATCATACCCCAACCGTTCATGAATCCATGTTGCACACATATTCCCAACGCGCAAGCAAACCCCACGCGCACCAATCAATGCACCAAAATCCAACACATGCATATCTTCAACAACAAATGTTAACAAGGCCGCATCACGTGATGATATTAATTTAATTTTTGGACAATTCAACAACTGATCATACGCATACTTTATCAACCCCAAATCAGGTCTATTTTTTTCCAACAAATCTATTGCAGACACCAGCCCAGAAATTTGTGTTAATGGCAATGTTCCTGCCTCAAAACATTCGGGTGCATCCATCAATATCAAATCATTACCAACAACACGACGAACCATTCCGCCACCAAAATTAACCGGCGCAATTTTTTCTGGATTTTTGATATACATTACCCCCAGACCAGTGTCCGCCCCAATTTTATGACCAGACCAACATGCAAAATCACAATCCCACAACTTTACATCGATTTCATGATGAACAACATACTGTGCACAATCAACCACCGTAATAACATCTGGATTTTTTTTACGCGCAGATTTAATTATCTTTGCGACATCCTGGGCGCGTCCCAACACATTTGACATTGCCGTTATGACAAAAACATCTGCATACGGGATATTATCTATATCAATATCAAAATTTTCATCCAACGGACACACGCAGATATTCGCCCCACTTTTCACAAAAGGCAACCGCGCACTGTGATGATCTAAATCAGAAACCAAAACAGTTTTATCATCACCCAGATTTAACATTTTAGAAATTGTATTCATACCATCTGTGGTGCCAGAATTAAAAACAATCTGATTTTCATCTGCATTCATAAATTGCGCGACACGTTGTCGTGTGCGCATAATCATATCATCAACATACACGGCACGCGCACAAATTCCACGTCCAGAATTTGCATAATGTTTTGACAAAAAATCAACCTGTGCATTAACAACAACATTATCTTTCAAATAACTTGCCGCACTGTCTAAGTATATGATTTTATTCATTTATGATTTCTCTTGCTTTTTATGACGATTATAATACACTCATTCGGAATATCAATAACAGAAAGGAGAAAAAAGATGGCATTAGAACATGCAAACGATACAACATTCGACAGTTTAATCGGTAATGGCATCACCTTGGTTGACTTTTGGGCATCATGGTGCGGTCCATGCCGTATGTTCGGCCCAATATTTGAATCTGCATCTGAAAAGACAAGCGATGCAAAATTCGTAAAATTTGAAATTGATGAAGCAAACCGTCGCACCCCTGCGAAATATGGCATTCGCAGCATCCCAAGCATATTGGCGTTTAAAAACGGCGAATTGATTGAGGCACGCACTGGTGTCATGGACGAAGACACACTGTTAATGTGGATTGAAGAATTAAAAGGTTAAAGTAATGGCCAAAGAAAATTATAAAACACTGGAATTGCCAGCAAAATATACACCGAAGAAATCGGAACCTTACATGTGTCCGATGCAATTGGCATACTTCTATAAAATATTAACAACACAAAAAGAAGAACTGCTTAACGATAGCGATTCTGTGTTAAATGCCGTACGCCTGGCCGAAAAGACAGAGGCAGTTGGCGTTGGTGACGAATCGGACAATGCGACATTCAATCAGGATATTACATTTGATTTACGCATATCTGAACGCAACAACAATTTATTAAAAAAGATAAATGCCGCCTTGGACAGAATTGAAAACGGCACATTTGGTTACAGCGTTGTTTCTGGCGACGAAATCGGCATACCACGTATGTTGGCGCGCCCATTGGCAACAATGACGGTCGAAGAACAAGAAGAATACGAACACCGCAAACCATAAACAATCCCCCGATTGGGGGATTGTTTATTGCACAGTATGATATACAACACCATTATATTTTACATTGATTGCATTGGATGCACCCCCGGATTCTAAATCCACATAACATACCATATCATTATATTTAATATGAATTGATGGACTGGTAGATTTATCGGAATACAGTGGGAACGATAATCCACCAGATGTGTTTAATTTTGTAATACCCGCAGCGCACAATGTACGCGATTGTTCGACCACATAACACCAAAGTCCTGAAACATCGGCATCACAGCCATCATATTCACCAGCCTTAACAAACCCCTCTGGACAAACACCAGAATCGAACAAAACAACAAAATCATCAGGTTCAATTACCGGGCTAAAACCAACAGGACACACATCCCCCGCGCTCCCAGCAACAGGCACCAATAAAAACAATACCAAGAACCACAACATGTTATCCTGATTACCCCACCTTTATTCCAGAATAGCCAGTTGACGACGCAATAATTGTATATGTTATAGAACCGTTAATCGCACTTGCACAACTATTAGAACAATTATCAATACCCGTAGTTGGTGCTAACAGATGCACCCACTCTGTAATAACTGGACTAATAATCTTGCAATAGCAAATGCCGTTCTCAAATCGCGACACCCCAAAATAACTAATGCCATGTACTGTATTTGACCAATCTGCCCCATTGTTCGAATATGCAGACGGAACATCATACCGGCCACCATGTTTAATTGTCCCGGATGCCTTAATACACTTAACAACCGCATCCGCCACCCCCATAAACATACACAATATCAAAACAACAAAAAATCGCATTATTTCCCCCGTAAAAAAAATGCCACCCAGAATTCTGTGGTGGTTGGAGTTTAGAAACAATTAGTCAATTGCGTGCCTTATTCAACATATTCAACACACTCCAACCACTTATCGGGTTGGAGATTTTTTACCGTCTTATCCTGACGTGACTAATGGGTTTCTAAGCCCAACACCTTTACACTGGTGTACAAACACTATACCACACTATTTTATAAAATCCACAAATTCTTTATCTTTTTAGCTTTAAACAACCACATCCTTGACATTTTACAAATTTTGTACTACACACATTAGTGTGGGTTGTAGAAACCAAAGGAGTCTAAGAATGACAATGAAAGAAAAATTTAACCGTGGTGCAACAATGATTAAGAACGGTGTAACAGGCGCGGTCAAGGGCGCGTTTGTAGTTGCGGTTGCGGTACCTGCACTGGGGCTGTTGGCACATATCGCACCAACATTCGGCGATGTCAATTTAGGCAACGATTATTCATTGAAAAACAGGTTTGAAACTGCCTATTCATTTAACACACCAGAACAGCACAAATACTATCATGCAACACCTGTCGTCAATGGTTATAGCACAGAAACAACCAAAGAACGTTACATGGCATCACCATATGCAACATACGGTGTAATTGCCTTGGGCGCAATGGCCGGGGCCGCTGGGGCAGTCGCCTTTGCCGAAGAAAAACGCAAACAAAATCAACGCTAATAAAAAATTCCCGGTAAAACCGGGATTTTTTTTACTTCTTTTTAACCGTCTTTTTAGACTTTTTTGCAGGTGTTTTTTTCACCGCTTTTTCTTTTGGCGTTTCTTTGGAACTTGGCTTTCCGTTTTTTATCTCCTTTTTAAAGACATTCAAACCATCTGCCAAATTTTTCATCATTCCTGGAATCTTGTTATGCCCAAACAAAATCACCACCAGAACAACAATTATTAAGATTTCCAACCAACCCAAACGTCCAAACATTTCATAATCCTTTTGTTATTTTGTCACATAACAATCCAAGCCATCTGATTTTGCATTACGGCAAAATCCATTTGCATCAGACGCTGTTTTGAACGCAACACGCAATCTGTACTTGGTTGTACCATCTTTCAACTGTGCGGCCAAGATTGTAAATTGATGACCTTCGAACAAACTTGGGTGTGCATTACGCAACTGACGTTGACCACTTTCTGCCAATGCACGTGTTGAATATGACGCAAACTGAACATACCAAGACCCCGCCACTGGTTTTGCAACCGGTGTTTTAACTGCTGGTTTTGCTGTTGACACCGCCTTTGGTTTTGTGGCGCTTGTCCTTGGTTTTGCAGGCACTGCTTTTGGTTGTGCAACGGGTTTCGCTGCCTCTGCTGCCTTGGCAGGTTCAAACTTCACTTCTTTTCTTTCTTCGACAACACGCACCGGTACACCCGCTGTTGCCTCAACCGGTTTTGGTTGTGCAACTGGCTTTTCCGGCGCCGCAGGTACAGGTTGTGGTTTTACCTCGACCTGTTCTGGAACAACCTTAACAGGTTCTGCCGGTGGCATAACATTCATATCAACTGCCTCGCCCGCCCCTTCAACGACAACAGCCGGCGCGTCTAAATCCACCTCTATCGAAGAAGAAGAATCATCACCAATTGCACGAACAATAATATATGTTGCCAAAACGATAACAATCAAACCAATCGACAGCAACAACCACGGCTTTTTCGGACGTGGATTTGCAAATGGCGACGCATCTGGCAATGTATCCATTGAACCGTTATCATCTAAATCTAATAAATCTAAGCTGTTATCATCGTTCATGACAAACTCTCCCTATATTCGTTGTGAACATTATATCACAAAAAACACGAACCACCAAATAATTAGCAAAAATTATTTTGGCATATTTCCAAAGTTTGGTGGCACAATTAATTTGTGATTTTCTTCGACAATTGGTTCAACCTCACACCTTTTGACACAGCCCGAAACAATCATCGGCATCAAGGCCAGCGCACATAAACACAAAGCTTTTTTCATACATTCTCCTTTCTTTTATAATATGGGGCGCCGGAACGCCCCATAAATTTTACATTGGCATTTTGATTGCATCTTGCATCATTTGAACAAATTCTGCCAACGGCATAATTTCCTGTTTTTGTTCACCCAAACGACGCAAAGTCACCATTTTATCAGCCGCTTCTTTTTCACCAACAACGGCAATAATTGGTGTTTTTGCCAACGACAGTTCACGGATTTTATAGTTTACCTTTTCATCACGCAAATCTGCACGTGTATTTACACCGGCCGCACGCAATGCAGATACAACTTCATTTGCATAATCTGCATATTTTTCTGAAATTGGTGTGACGACAACCGGTTCTGGCGACAACCACAGTGGCAAATTACCACCCGTTGATTCCAGCAATATTCCCATAAAACGTTCAATTGAACCCAACATTGCACGATGCAACATAATTGGACGATGCTTTTCGCCATCTTCACCGACATATGATAAATCAAAGCGTTCCGGCAGATTCATATCCAACTGCACTGTACCGCATTGCCATACACGTCCCATCGAATCGCGCAGATAGTTATCAATTTTTGGACCATAGAATGCCGCGTCCCCTTCGGCAATTTCAAATTCAATGCCGTTTGATTCCAGCGCATGTTTCAACGCCCCTTCTGCCTTGTCCCAGATTTCATCACTGCCGATTCGGAACTCTGATTCTTTACGCGTCGCCAACTTCATTGTAATTTTTTCAAAACCAAATTTATTGTAAATATCTTTGATAAAGCGCAGGATTTTTACAACTTCTTCTTCCAACTGTTCTTCTGTACAGAAAATATGTGCATCGTCCTGGGTAAATTCACGCACACGCATTAATCCAGACAGACCACCTGCGGCTTCATAACGATGAACCTTGCCAAATTCTGCCATATACAGTGGCAGGTCTTTATAAGAACGCAATCCATGACCAAATACCAACATTCCGCCTGGACACGACATCGGCTTGATACAGAACACCTTGCCATCCTGGGTTTTACCTGAATAATTATGTTCACCATACTTTGCCCAATGCCCACTGCGTTCCCACAGGCATCTGTCCATAACGGCGGGTGTTGAAATTTCCTGATACCCTGCCAATTCCTGACGACGACGAACATATTCAATCAGACGACGATAAATCTTGTATCCCTTGTCGTGCCAGAACACAGAACCCGGCGCATATTCTGGTTCAAAGTGGAACAAATCCATATCCTTGCCCAGTTTACGGTTATCACGCGCGGCGGCCTCTTCCTGCATTTTCAAGAACGCATCCAATTCTTCTTTACTGGCGAACGCATCAACATAGATACGTTGCAACATTTTATTTTTCGAATCGCCTTTCCAGTATGCACCGGCAACGCTGCGAATTTTAAACGCGTCGCGTGGCAAGTCTTTGGAACTTTCAACGTGTGGCCCACGGCACAAATCCGTAAAATCACGGAACGTATAGATAGATAACGCTTCGCCTGCGGCATCATATTCATTTAACCATTCCATTTTGTATGGTTGGTCTGCGAAAATTTCTTTGGCTTCTTCCAATGAAACGTTACGTTGTTCAAAGCGCCCATTAGATTTAATCAAATCGCGCATTTCCTTTTCGATTTTTGCAAAATCTTCTTCGGAAAAGCGATATTCTGTATCAAAATCATAATAGAACCCATTCTCGATTGCTGGCCCCCCTGCGAATTTAACATCTGGGTGTAATTTTTTAACTGCCGCCGCCATAACGTGCGCCAACGAATGACGAATTATTTCAATATCATAAGACATAATAAAATACCTTTACTTTTTATTTATTTTTTAAACAGATTGATTATAGAAACTTGTGCGATTTATCGCAATAGAAATTACACCCCCAAAGGGGTTGTAGTTGTTGTTGTAAAGAAAGACTTAAACAAATCCATGCTTTATATCATATGCCTATTTTTCAACAAAATCAAGAATATTTATCATTCAACCGTATGATAAACAGCACCATTATATTTTACATTGATTGCGCCAGTGGCACTGCCCTGTTCTAATTTTCCATAGCATTTTTGATCATTATACGACACAACCAACGACGGTTCTGTATATTTTTCTGCATACAGTTGAAAAATCCCCCCCGTCGACACCATCAATCTGCTGATTCCAATATCGCACGGCCTTTCAGATACAATCTCTGTCGCAAATAATGCCGAAAGAAACAAATCTTTTTCTTCTTCATTCCAAAAAGCGGGAATCCAATAATTATCATCACACCACTCATCCGCATCCGCAGGATTTTGATAACAGTTATAAGAAGATTCATCATAAAACAGCCCACCACATGCCATAACTTCATCCGCAGGCATTGCCCCAGGATAATCGGCCTGCGCAACATAATAACCAACATACGGATACGTCATTCTGCAATATATATAAGTAGCAGTAACCCTATCATATTTATCAATATCTATTGGGACAACTGTTTCATATAATTTTGCATATTCATCGGGCTTATCATACGATGCAACACCTTCGACCACCACCAACATATTGCACCCCAATGATGGTATATAACAATAATTTTCCCAGTCATACACATTTACATACGCCGCCCCATCACATGTTGGTATTGATTTATCTGGGTATTTATAACAACCCGCCACATCCCCATAGCCCCGCAAAACCGCCCCAAATGCTGGCATACAAAAACACAAAAACAAAATCGCAAACAAAAAACGCATTTTTCCCCCAACAAACAAAAAACCACCAGAAAAAAATTCAAGTGGTTGGAGGTTCGAAACAATTATAGAGAATTGTGGGCTTATTTATATATATCACCACCCTCCAACCCAATCTGGATTGGCAGGTTCAGACATATCCATAAAAAACAACACCACCTAAGTAACACTTATCATACCCAGTGGTGTCGAAAACTATACATATGTCTGTATTTTTATGTTGCAGGATGCAACATCTCTATAACGGGTTTCGACACCCCGCCTGTGGAACCCCCACCGGCAGTAAAATTATAAACAAAACAACAAATCAAAGCAAATATAATTTTTGCATTTAATTACTGGATTGCCACGGTCGCCCTGCTCCCTCGCAATGACAAAGACACTTAATATTCTGGGAACTCAAAAATTCTTGTCATTGCAAGCAAACACCAGTTTGCGTGGCAATCCAGTCTTATGTATTCCGATTTACCGCAACCTGCTGTACCGACATGTTTTCTGACAATATACCAGCGCACTTTTATACCAATCACACATATCATCCAAACATAACTTGGTATCACCACAAATCTGATAAACCAACAAATTACACCCGCGAGGATAATATACATTCGGTCGGTTTACAGGGAATTCAAACAACTTCTTGTCCCCCGCGCGCATTTCAGGCACAACCTTAAAAAACATACTTTTTATATCACCGACAAATCGTGGTTCACTTGGCACAGTCCGCAAATTTGCCGACAACAGGCATCTTTCACCACACCCATCACACGTATATGGAAATTCTAATTTAATTTCCCTGAACCGGTTTTGTATAATTTGACCTTTGTCCACCTTGGCATTTTTCTGATATTCATACGGCATAACGCAACCTCACAAATCCAAAATGCACCCGAACAAGACAGCAAAGAAAAAGCAAACACTGCCCCCAATTACAAACAGGTGCCAAACCGCGTGTGAAAACTTCATACGACGCCACAGATAGAATATCACCCCAATCGTGTATGACAGGCCACCTGCCAGAATAAACCACAAACCACGTTCTGGGATATTACGAATCATCGCCGGCAAAATGAACAATAATGTCCACCCCATTGCAACATACAATCCGACCATCCATTTTGGTTGTTGCCGTGGATTTTTAATCTTCATGTACGACCCAAACAATACAATCGCCCACAGGATTCCAAACACAGTCCAACCAACAAATCCGCGCAGATTTACCAACAAAAACGGCGTATATGTCCCCGCAATCAATGCATAGATTGCAACACTGTCCCATACTTCAAAAAAGCATTCATGTTTTTTCCCGATTGTTGCATGACACATTGTTGACCCAAAATACAGCGTAATCATTGTCACACCAAAAATCGCACACGACACGACCGCCCACGCATCGCCCTTTAATCCCGCAAACACAACCAACAGTGTCAATGCCGCAATGGCCAATCCAATACCAATACCGTGCGTTAAAATATTTACAACTTCTTCGGACTTTGTACTGGGTTTTTCCCAACGAAATAACCCCGTTGCACGCAGAACTTTTAATAATCTTGAGCCATGTTCATCTTTTTTAACCGCCCGAATTCTTGCACGTTTTGTTTGTGTCATTTTATTGCCCCCTTGATTCTATTGACAACCCGTTCACCACCCATAACCGACATAATGGAATACAGGTCTGGTGTATTTGTGCGACCCGATAATGCCACACGCAGGTTCATTGCCACATCACCATTTTTAATACCGCATTTTTCGGCAACTGCAACAATTTTTGCCCACCAAGCATCCTTGTCATCCGCCGCATTATACGTTTCCAGGAACGCGCGCAACGCGTCATTATTAAATTCATATTCAGAATTTGGAACAAACAATTCATCCCAGAAGAATGCAACATTTTCCAACGTCTGGGACCAGGTGATAAAGTCTTTGCGTACACGCTTTGGATTATCACGTTCAATCCCCAAAACAGCTGTCAGGTAATCCACATCTGCGACCTGCATTTTGTTGACATCTGTTCCATATTCATTTGCCCATTGGGCGACGCGCGAAACCAATTCTGGCACAGGCAACGAACCAATAAACTCTTTCGCCCACCATTCTAACTTTTTCATATCAAACAATGCACCAGACATAGGAATCTTTTTTGCACGCATTTCATATTCCCAGAACGTTTTAACCTGCCCTTTCGTTTTTGCTTCTTCATAACCAGACGCCGCAATATTTCCCAGATATTCAATTACTGCTTCAACTGGCCAACCTGCCTCCAAGAAAAATGCAACATTTGCTTCTGGATCTTTGCGTTTGGATAATTTTCGTTGTTTGCCAGTTTCCTCATCAATTTTATCAATCGTTGATGTATGAATATACAATGGTGCAATCCACCCCATCATACGGAACAACTGCACATGCAACGGCAGTGACGGCAACCATTCCTCACCACGAATAACATGAGTCGTACGCATAAAGTGATCATCACACAAATGTGCAAAATGATACGTTGGCAAACCATCATTAGATTTAATTAAAACAATATCTTCATTGTTTTCTGGAAAACCAATTGAGCCACGAACCGCATCTTTACAGAATATCCTTTGTTCTGGATTTCCATCGGAATACAAACGAATCGATGGGATTTCGCCATTATCAAGATGCACAATAATTTCTTCTTCGGTTAAATTTCTGTCGCGTGCAAATTCGCCATAAATACCCGTTGGAAAACCTGCCGCCTTTTGATTTTCACGAATTTGTTCCATATCACTTGCGCTTAAAAAACACGGATACGCCAATCCATTTTCTAACAAATGCGCGACAACACTGTGATAAATATCTTTTCGCTGCGACTGATAATACGGCCCATACTGTTCAACATTATTATATTTCAATCCGAATCGGTCCATTGACTCATTGATAATCTGAACAGCATCTGCCACCTCGCGCTTTGTATCTGTATCTTCGATACGCAACATAAAAACACCACCTGACTGCTGTGCCAATTTACAGTCTATCAACGCACCATACAGACCACCAATATGCATATAGCCTGTTGGGCTTGGTGCAAATCTTGTCACCATCGCACCATCTGGCAAATTACGTGCTGGGAACTTTGCTTCTAATTCATCTAATGTATATTTCGGTGCTGCGCCCAGAACGCGTGCAATTACGTCTTTTGATAAACCATTTCTCATATCTATATATTCCTTGTGTTTTAACAAAGTCAATTCTATACTAAAACTATGGAAAAACAAGAAATAAGAACATTTGGTCGCCGTCACGGCAAAAAATTATCTGCGCGTCAAAAAACATTGATTGACGTGGTTTTACCAACACTAAAACCCACAACAGGCGACATACTGGAAATTGGCTTTGGTGCGGGCGAACACGTGCGCGACCTGGCATGCGCAAATCCGGGGAAAATCATTATTGGTGCCGAACCATTTATGAATGGCGTGGCGTCCCTGTTGTCTGCGATAACAGACGAACAAAAAAATCAGATTTTACCAGAATACAAAAACATTCGTATTTGGGCGGACGACGTACGTAATTTTCTGCGCACAACCGATTCGAAATTCAATCAGATTTGGATACTACATCCCGATCCCTGGCCCAAGGCCCGACACGAAAAACGTCGTCTGCTGTCTGCCGAATTTCTAAATACATTATCAAGATACCTGGCCACCGATGGCGAAATTATTATTGGCACCGACCACTGGGAATATTTTGATTGGATACTGGAACAAATAAAAAATACAGATCTGACCGCCACAATTGCAGATATCGAAATCATACAAACCCGGTACCAACACAAAAACAAAGCCGGCACCGAAAACCCGAAATATTTAATTCTGCGACGCTAGGCACTTACAAAAAATTTCACCCGTGAAATCAATCCAGGCTTCATACTTTCAACCAAACGCCACGCCTGCTCTATACGCATGAAATTATGGCTTAGCGCGAAATTTAAATCAAATTTATTTTCATCATTCCATGCATTCAACATCGCATAAATACGCCCAACAAAATCAGATTTTTTACCTGTATCTTTTGTAAAGACAAACAGCACAGACGACGCATTTATTTTTCGCAATCTTTCAAACAAATGTTCCCATTCAAACACATCAACATCGCCAATATCAATTCCAATTGAAAGTTCCTTATCAAAGAACAAATCATCACGAATCACATGCGTCTGTTCCACCAGATCCCCCAGCGCATCATACGGCATGAAAATCTGCGCCCCATGCGCCCCCTGTTTAAATGCATTATTAATACGAATCGTTATATCTGAAATTTGCGCTTCCGTCACCTTTTTATCAGTCAAATAAAACCGCGCCATAATTTTCACAAAACCATCTTCCAGCCACGGCCAAATTGTCGAAACCGAATCGGGTGCGACAGAAATTACATTCAGATTTTTTTCTGTGACAAATTCAACAACACGCGCCAAATCGCCTGCATCCACGTCACTGGGGCACCACAATCCAGCCATATTTTTTAATTCATCAAAAATAGCAATTCTTTCCATCATTATGCTTTTTACTTTATCATAAATATGATACAATAAAAATCATAATGAGAGAGAGATTAGACAATTTTTTGCTTGGCACACTATGGGTACTGGCATGCATGCTGGGGTCATGCTTTTGGTTTAAAACGATATACGGATTTAACATATTATCCGGCGCACACTGGCGTTATCTGGGTCAAATGCAGGCAACACAAACCACAATAAAACCAACGTTTTATATATCATTAATTGTCATTGCATCTGTATTAATATATGGTCTGTATTTAATTATACGCCCACGTTTCAAACACATCAGATTACCCAAAATACACAAACCAACGGCGCCAGCATCACAACAAAAAACCGTGACACAACCAGTCGCCACAACAAATCAACAACAACCAGTAGTTCAACAACCAAACACACCAACCGCGACACCTGTACCACAGGCACCAACAAATGGTCTGGTACGCCCCCCCCGTCTAAATATCCCAATGTCAAATCATGTACAGAGCACGGCACCATTTACTGCCCCCATAACGGCACCTGTTTCTGCCCCCCAGGCAACCACCACAACACAACCAACAGAATCCCCAGAAATGCGTGAAATATTTGAAAACGCCGGTTATATCGTCAAAAAAGCCCCCCAGATTTCTGGTTTACAACTATCATTATTTGCGGTTGGATCAAATGAAAACATTTGGATTGGTGCCACAGGAATCGAAACAGAAACAATGGCAAACATCATTGACACAATAAACCAAGTATTTTTAGACACCCTGGATGACGTTGAAATTGGAATCAATGGGTTTGTTATATCTGCCCAAGATGCGGATACCCCAACCAACAAAAACATCTTTACATTTGACAGCATTGAAACATTACGTCAATATATTAACGAACATCCAAATCCACCTGTACGCGACGAAGATGCTGAAAATTTCGAGGCATTTTCCGACTACATCACAACAGTTATTGATTACATAGGGAAACTGTAATGCAATTATCTGCCAGTACGGCTGAAAAACTTATCGCAGAACTTGGCATGCCAGACATACCATTAATGGAACTGGAACCAAAACCTGCGCTTATTGCTCCCGACTGGTTTGCGCGCTATAAAACACTATGTCGTGAATTTATGACATCTTTGGTTGACTCTGCGGAAACGTTGGCATTTATGAATTTAAGCCAAGACGAATTTATGAATTTAATTATGGGCAAATCCCTGCCATCGAACCTATCGTTTCGCCTGCGTGTACCATTGCTATGGGGTGGGAAACTGGAAATTGACAACATGTTTATGTGCTGGACATTTCCACATTCACAAAACATGGACAGGTTCTTAATCACGCAATCTGATGCCAAAACAGTATGGGTACCAACCCCAGAAAAAAAGATATACCACCCCGCCCACACATTTGGTGGTGGCGACGGTGGTAATGGAACCGAAGACAGACTAACCGAAACAATTGCTGCACAAATCGCCAGCGACCGCGACATGTAACCAAGGCACACCAAGATGACATGTGATGAATTTTTATCATTAATCAAATCACGTGGCGCAATAACAATGGCGCCTGTTTCGGTCACCCAATTACAATTAACAAACGCTACCTTGCAAAAGCGTCGCTTTGCAATGTTACCTCCATTTTTAATGGATTTATATTCCAAGACCGGTTGCATAAACCTGGATACAGGCTATATATTTGGCCCGATAGAGGTTCCACGCCCGTCGCGCTATCCCATCCCCAGCATTATTCAGGTAAATGACGATATATCATCATTACGCAAGACGGTTGGCATGACCGTGTTTGGTCGCAACGATTTATTTTGGTTTGCATTTGATGCCTTTGGCAATGCATATATGCTGGACAATTTAACATTAAAACCACTGCGCAAATATGATGACCCATATCGCGCATTAATGGACTGCCTTATTGCTGGAAAAGTGTAACGGAATGAAAAAAATATCTGTATCTTTATCAGGTCATCAAACCAGTATAACCCTGGAACCAGAATTTATTGACGCACTGCATGCCTTGGCAACACGTGCCGGCAAACCAGTTGCCCAAATAATAAATGAAATTGACGCATCACGCACCCCGGACACCAACCTATCGTCTGCAGTACGGGTTTGGGTATTAAACCAAATGATTTTACGCATTGGTGGGAACTAGGACAATCTGCAACCACAGCGACCTTTTTAAATCTAATATCACAACATCTCTAAGACATAACTCATTTTTCCCCGTCCGAAACTTGTACTTGCTGCTCACCCTCTGAAGAGGCCTACTTGCCATCGGTTGATTTATCGACCGCTTTATTTTGCTCAGTGGCTTCTTTTTTTTCGTCATTATTATTATCAACGCTGTTCTCGGCAACAGTCGTACCCTCGACTTTTTTGGCTTCTTCTTGCTTAGTGCTACTATTTTTATCTGCGTTATCAACATTATTCTGGGTTGCTGTCGTTTCTTCTTGCCCATTCTTCACGGCGGGATCGGGCGTCAACGTTGTGGCATCCGGTATTCCATCCGTTCCCGCCTCTTCTGATGTTTCCGCTGGTTCCATCTCTTCTGCCGATACACGTTTCTTATCATACTTTGACTCTATTTCATCACTGCTTTCTTTTGGTGCATTTTTATTTATCGCGATATTTGCAACCGCACTGCCAATCGCGCCAACGGCCGCCAACGTCGTACCCGTCTTTTTATCTTTCGCAGTCGCCTCTTTCTGCGCCGCCCACTTTTTCGCATCTTCACCGTTCGGGTCGCTTAATGCACGTGCCAGTGATGTATACGCACCGCCCGTCTTGCCCAACGCAACATCGTCATATAATCCAGACGTCGCACCTTCTAATATCGCCTCGCTCTCTATCCCCGGTTGCATTCCCAACGCTGCCTTTCGAACCTTTAAGTCATTCGCCAACGCAACATATTCTGTATACAACGGCAATAACAAATTCCCGCCCGGCAATTCAACCGCC
>JAWPOE010000004.1:0-277557 GCA_033345195.1 Alphaproteobacteria bacterium | reverse complement strand
GCAGGATACTATATCAGTGGATGGAAAATTGATTCAAATTCGTTAAAGAATGGTGGTTATTACAATTACACGTATAAAACCGATAAAACAATGATTGCACAATGGACTGCAAATCCATATGGTGGTGCATATTTATGCAATAATGGCACCAGCAACAGCAGTTATATTACCGCCACATATGGTGGCAGTGTGACCCCCAGTACGACGGTGTGTACTGCCGCCAGTGGTGCAACATTTGCAGGATATAAAATATTGGATGTATGGGGAAATGATACGGGGGATGTTGTTGCGTCGGGTGCGTCGTTTACATGGACGTATCCATATAACATACGTTTGCAGGCAATTTGGGAATAAACAAAGGGGGATATCCACTGGGGGACTGCGTTTATGATAATTTGCCCACTTTATATTATTGTGGCGCAGTCCTCCAGTGGATGCAGGAACAGTTTGAACAAAAGGGAAATGAAAATGAAAAAGAGAACATTGAATACAATTACCGGTGTGTGTATGTTGTTGATCTGTGGGGGGGCGTGGGGTGATACGTGTGTTAAAACCACATTCAATGTGACGTACAGTTGCAATGGTGGGACGCGGGTTGGTACGTTGCCGGCGGATACCACGGTGCAATATGGTGCGTCTTTTACACCTACCGCCATTACAGAATCAATGTGTACGCCACCATCGGGTTATGTTTATGCAGGTCAGGCAGTGATTGTTGATGGGGAAACGGTTGCGAATCACAGCAATGATAGATCGAGCTTTTCCGGTAGTACGATAAGTTTTACATACTATTATACGACTGATATTGAAGTTGGACCACACTGGGCACCAGTGGCACGCCCCGAGACATTGGCATCACATATAGGTATAATTGGGCGAACACGTACGTATACAAATGGTGTCAATGGTACATGGACGGCGAATTTTTATTATGGTGCGGTGTCGGGCGTGTCAAAATGCACAACCGTAAAGCCAGAAAATACTGCGGATGGGTATAATACAGGTGGATTGATCGCGGATTATGATACGATAGAGAATGCCGTTGGTGGCGGTTCATATTGTTATTGTAAGATGACACAGCCATATATTGCCGCATCCCCGTGGGTGTTCAAGCAAGATGCCTACGGGAACGCGTCCTCATGTACCTCGAATTGTGCGGATTACTGTAGCGCCAGCGTATACCACAACCTTGATGCCAGTCGCCGGTTTCGGGCATCCGTTTTCGCGGGGGCGATAAATTAAGGAATTCATACCCGGCGAAATGCCGGGATTTTTTTGGCATAATTTGTGTATGAATGCAAAATGGATGCGTGTTTTTATTTGGGCGTGTGCGGTTGTAACAATTGCGATAATTGTTGGTCTGGTTGTGCATCATTTTGTAAAAAAAAGACCGTTTGTTTTTGCAGGTACATTGGAAACAACCAAAGTTACATTGGCTTCTCGCGTTGCGTCAGATATTTCGGACATATTTGTTATAGAGGGGGATAGTGTATCTGTTAATCAGCCCTTGATACGAATGTCGTGTGATGCGTACAAGATTTTAGCACGGCAGATTGATGGTGATTATGACAGGGCAACCAAGTTATTAGAACGTGGACACCTGTCCCAGGCAGAATACGATGTCTTAACCCGTAATAAGCAAGACAATGACTTAAAACTAAGTTGGTGTAATGTGTCTTCGCCAATAAATGGTATTGTCGTCACAAAATTTCGTCAGGTTGGGGAAGTCGTTGCGCCGAGAACAGTGCTGATTTCATTGGCAAATCCATATGATATATGGGCATATTTTTATGTGCCGTATTCAATGTTGCATGAACTAAATGTTGGTCAAGATGTTGTTGGATTTCTGCCAGAGGCAGAAAATATGCAGTTCCCAGGGCGTATTATTAAAATCAGCGAGCAAGCAGAATTTACCCCAAAGAATGTTCAAACACGTGATGAGAGAACACGATTGATTTATGGGGTCAAAGTACAATTTGAAAATCCTGATTTGATTTTGAAATCTGGTATGACAATTGAAAGTACGCTGATGCCAAATGAAAAATAATATAGAAATTCACGTTGCAAATGTTTCAAAACGCTTTAAAGATATTTTGGCGCTGGATGATGTTTCTATGCGTTTCGAAAGTGGTAATTTATACGGCGTTATTGGACCTGCGGGGGCGGGCAAGACAACGCTGTTTCGTATAATGCTGGATTTAATGCAGGCAAATTCTGGGGATGTGCGTTATCACAAAAATGGTACGCGTATTTCGTTTAATAAAATTCAAGAACATATTGCGTATATGCCACAAAGCCAAAGCTTGTATTCTGATTTATCTGTTGCGGAACATTTGGATTTTTTCAGAAAACTTTATGGAATCACTGACGATGATTTTCTGCATAAAAGGGCAGAATTACTGCAAATGGCGCGTCTGGATAAGTTTTTAAATAGGCCAGCAGGCGAATTGTCGGGCGGAATGTATAAAAAGTTGGGTTTGATTTGTGCGTTATTGCGGTCGCCACAAATTATGTTGTTGGATGAACCAACGAATGGTGTTGATCCAATTAGTAGACGTGAATTTTGGGACCTGTTGCATAATGCGGTTTCTGATGGAATCTTGGTTTTAATGTCAACTGCATATATGGACGAAGCAGAACGTTGTACAGCAGTTGTTTTAATGGAGTATGGACGTGTCTTGGCACATGGCGCGCCTGGAAATTTGTTGCAGAAATATAATAGTCGAAATTTTGATGAATTGTTTTTGGCGCGTGGGGGTATGCGGGAATGAAAAATGTGGCTGTTCATGTTAAGAATATGTCTGTACGTTTTGGTGATTTTTATGCTGTGCGGAACGTGTCTTTTGATGTCGCACGTGGTGAAATATTTGGATTTTTGGGGGCAAATGGCGCAGGCAAAACGACGACAATACGTGTTTTGTGTGGACTGTTGCCGGCCAGCGCAGGTGATGTAGAAATAGATGGCGAAAAATTTATTGCAGGACGTGAAAATATAATAAAACGTAAAGTTGGATATATGTCCCAGCGATTTACACTGTATGACGGGCTGTCGGTTAAGGAAAATTTTGATTTTGCTGCTGCATTACGCAGATTAGATATTGACCAGTATGTGAAACGGCGTCAAAAATTGTTAGATTTTATCGGATTTGATAGGGGATTAAATACATTGGTTAAAAATTTGCCAGGGGGGATAAAGCAAGAAGTTGCATTGTGCGTTGCCTTGTTGCATGATCCGCAAATTGTATTCCTTGATGAGCCGACTGCCGGTGTCGCGCCTGTTGCACGTCAACGATTTTGGTCCTTGATAAAAAAGTTGGCAAAAGATAAAAAGACTATATTTGTGACCACGCATTATATGGACGAAGCAGAAAATTGTAATCGTATTGCATTGATGCGCGCAGGTGAATTGATTGCAATTGATACGCCGTCGGAATTAAAACGTACAACATTTGTAAATGGTTTATATAGATTGCGCCCCAGGCATGCTAAAGCAAAAGCACCTGATATGGTATTGGTCGATATTTGGCAACCGTATGGACGCGATTTTCATTTGCGGTTCAAAGAAGATGTTTCTGTTGCGCATCAGATAAAAGTCTTGAAAGCAGATTGGGAAATAGAACAAATTCAGCCGTCGTTGGAAGACGTCTTTGTGCAATTGGTTGAGGGGCAAAACAGATGACGGTGTTTTCGTGGCGACGTACACGTGCAATTTTGTCCAAGGAATTTAAACATATATTACGCGATCCGTTTACGTTAATGATGGCGTTAATGTTGCCACTGTTGATTGTTTTGATTTTGGGCAGTTCAATTGAATTTAATATAAAATCGATTCGTTTGGCGTATTCTGATGCAGATAAATCATTTGCGTCGCGTAAATTAGTTGAAACATTTGGCAGTTCCAATTACTTTAAACCGTATGATGTTGATAATCCGGAAAACATTTTTGATGATATTGTTTCTGGGAACGCACGTGTTGGACTGGTTATTCCGCCAGATTTTGAGAAAGATGTTTTGGGACGTGATAGTGGCGCGGTTCAAATTTTGGTCGATGGAACAGAAAGTTCATCGATTTCGTCTGTTTCAAATTATTTAGCAACGATTAATAATAATGCATATTTTAAAATTTTGGATGTTCCTGTGGATACAGCGATTCGAAATCCATCGTATAAAATTAGATATCTGTTTAACCCAGAATTGAATTCACGCTGGTTTGCAGTGCCCGGCTTAAGTGCGGTGATTATTGCGCTGGTGGCAATAATGCTGACCACATTGACAATATGCCGAGAGTGGGAACGTGGTTCGATGGAAATGCTGTTGTCGACACCTGCCAGTCGTCTGGATATTATTGTGGGTAAAGTTGCGCCATATGCAATACTTAGTTTTATCGGTTTTTTGTTGGTGTTTTTTATCGCGCGTATTGTGTTTGGGGTTCCGTTTGTTGGTTCGTATTGGCAATTAATTTTAGGAACGTGGCTATTTATATTGGGTTATCTGGCAATTGGGCTGTTGATATCTGTATCTACAAAAAAACAAGAGGTTGCAATTCAATATGCCGCAATAATAGGTTTGTTGCCGACGGTTATATTGTCTGGATTTGTTTTCCCCATTGAGTATATGAGTCGCGGTTATCAAATCGTTTCATCAATTTTTCCTGCGCGATTTTATATGGATTTGACGCGTGATCAATTTTTAAAAGGCAGTCTTTTTATTGATATATGGTGGTTGTACGCAATATTGGCATTTCAGGCGTTGGTTATATTGGTATTTTGTGTGTTTCGGTTTAAGAGGTCGCTGGAATGAGAGTTTTTCTGGGATTTTTTAAGAAAGAAATGGTGTCGCTGTTGCGTGACCCAATACTGATGATGGCGGTATTAATAATGCCAGTGGTTCAGATGATATTGTTATCGGGGGCAATTACTTTCCAGGCAACAAACTTACGTTTAGTAATGCAAAGTATGCCAAATGATACAATAATGAATCGCGTTTATAACGAAGCGTTGGGAACTGGTTTTTTTGTGCCTGTAAATGATATGGGACGGGATCCTGTTGATATGGTTCAGGGTGGGCGGGCAGATGTCGCGATAATCGCCCCAGATGGTGGACTGACGCGTGCTTTGGTTCGTGGTGATGGCGAAATTCAAATACTAATCGATTCGATGAATATATTAAAAGCACATAGTATAGAGGCGTATTTGCGTGCGATTATAACAAAAACATTGTCGGATATGACAAATACACAAACAAAGCCACCGATAAATTTTCATTTGCGAATACTATTTAATCCCCAATTAAATACTAAGTTTTTTATGGTCCCATCGATGGTGTCTATTTTGGTGTTCTTGGCGTTGTTGATACTGGTGTCGATTTCTATAACCAAGGAAAAAGAAACAGGTACGATGGAGACATTAATATCTGCGCCAATATCGAAATACGATATTGTTATGGGCAAGGTACTGCCGTATGTGTTGGTGTCTTTTGTGGTAATGTTGTCGGTTGTGGTTGTTGGAATGTTAGCCTTTCGTGTGCCATTTGTTGGTTCTGGGTTGATGTTTTTGCTTGCCTTCTTGATATTTTGTATACCTGCGTGTGGGATTGGGGTTTGGTTGTCTACGTATACAAATACCCAACAACAGGCGATGTTGGGGCTGATTATTGTGGCATTTTTGGCACTGATGTTATCGGGGGCAATTATATCAACGGAAAATATGCCAATTGTTTTACGCGCGATAAGTTATATAAATCCATTAAGTCATTATTCGTTTTTGGTACGCAATATCATGTTAAAGGGGCCAGATTGGGTTTATTTCGCAAAACATGCATTTGCGATGTTGGGGGCAGGGGCGGTGATATGGTTTATTGCGTTGCGCAGATGGAAGATGACCTTATAGATTAAATATAAAAAAGTGGGGGGATTATGAAAAAGTTAATATTATTTGTGTTTATGTATTCATCTGTTGCAAATGCAGATATGTATTCTGCGTTACAGTATGTGTATGATTCTAATCCTGTTATTAATCAGGGGCGCAGTGCAGTCGATATGGCACGGGCAGACGTTCGTGCATCAACAGCGGAATTTCAACCGTATTTGGGCCTGGCGGGCAATGCGGGCGTGGCACGAACCCAGGTGCTGGGTGAAACGTTTGACTATTCGCCGTTGCAATATGGACTGGAATTTCAACAGACATTATTTCAGGGTGGGGCAAATTTTGCCCGATATAAAGGCGCAAAAAATAATCTGGTTGCACAACAGGCAAACTTATATGCAACACAACAGGATGTGTTTATGTCTGCGATAAATGCATATATAGAGGTTTTGAACGCCGAACAAGTGTTATCTTTGAATGAAAATAATCAGCGTGTTTTGACAGAATATTATAACTTTGTACGTGACAGGCAGTCGGTAGGTATGTTGACACAAACAGATGTTTCCCAGGCGTCTGCGCGATTGGAAATGGCGAATTATCATGTCGTTGACGCGCGCGCCCAGTATGAAAATGCACAGGAAACATTTCGACGAATTTATGGTGATATTGATTGTAATTTAGTTGATATTGATTTGACACCTGTATCAAAATTGTTCCCAAAAGATATTCATAGTGCGGAACAAGATGCCTTGCGAAATCATCCGATATTGCGTGCGTTGGCTGCGCAAGAAGAGTCTGCACGTACAAATATAACGATTGCATATAAATCTATGTTGCCGTCTGTTGATGTGCGTGGTTCAATTCAACAAATGGATGATATTCCATATTTGGATGACATTCGTGACAGTCGTATTGGTGTTTATCTGAAAGTTCCATTGTATGACAAGGGTAATGCATTTGCCAACGCGGACAAGGTTCGTGCAACTGTTGCAGGCATCCAAGATGAAACAATAAATGCACGTCGTGTGATAATTGAAAATTTGCGGTCTGCATGGAATATATACCAGGCGCAAGAATATGCAATATCTGCGACACGTGCCAGTGTGGATGCGAATAAATCTGCGCTGGCAGGGGTGCGCGACGGTCAGTCGCATGGGCGACGGACTGTTTTAGATGTTCTAAATGCGGAACAAGAATTATTAAATTCCCAGGTTGCACATACGCGCGCCAAACATGCCCAGATTTCAGCATATTTTGCGATACTGTCTGCGATTGGTGTACTAACCCCAGAAAATCTGGGGCTTGAAATTAAAAAAAAATAGTGTAAAATGTTATGGCATGCGCCCTTAGCTCAGCTGGATAGAGCATCAGATTTCTAATCGTCCGCAATTCTTATGGATAGATTTGGATTTAGATGTATAAATGCTGGATTTATGCGGGTGTGCGTGAAAATCAGTTCTGTATAAAACTTGACGCAGATTGATTGAATTGTATGTAATTGTATGTATAATGTTACATATTTGTTACATAGAATGTTACATAGGAATTCGTCGCGTGATACGTCAAATTCCACACAGTTGGTTATGTGCCCATGGCTCAATCGGATAGAGCAATTGCCTTCTAAGCAATAGGTTGCAGGTTCGAGCCCTGCTGGGCACGCCAGATATAAAAAAGCCTCGAATGTTCGGGGCTTTTTAAGTTCAAACCATGTGCTAAAATGAATTGTTAAGCATAAAATGCTATTGATTTTTGTGTCAATTTGTGGTATAATTACGGGTAAGGAAGGGAGAGTTTATTTTTTTATCATTGCTTGACAACCCCCGTTTGCTGTGCAACACTTTTGATGACAAGGGCTATTGTTATGACGACAAGAATAACATTTACGGTTGACAGACAGAAGATTTATAATGCCATATTGTATATTATGGCACATGGTGAACGTCATCCGTATAATATAATGAAAATATTATCGAAGGCTGATATAATACACTTGAATGGATACGGGAGGCCCGTAGCTGGTGATGTTTTGCTTGTTGAAACACATGGAACAACACCAAAATATGCTAAAGATATTGTGATGGCCACTTGGGGTATAGGTGACGATTTTTTCAACAATAATGAAGAGCTTGAAGCAAAGGGAGAGCCTGATTACGATATGTTGTCAGGAACAGATATGATTGCTCTGAATGATGCTATTGCAATATATAAAGATAAATCGCCACAGGAAGTAGAAAATTTAAACCATTCAGAACCATTTTGGTCAGATGTAAAAGAAAAAGGGTTGGATGTTGTGCCTGCAGAAGCTTTGTTGGATGGTGGTGAAGACAACCAGTTTTATAGTTATTTGGCTTCGTTTGGTCCCAGCATAGTGTTTTAATATGAGTATTGGTAGCGTGCTTACAGTTGGTGATGTTATAGTAAAGGACACTAAGTTGGTGGCCCCGCAGAGTCAACCCGATAAGCAAGAATCACACTATTGTGTTGTTGTTTCCGATAAGTTTGTATTTATTCTTGGAAAGAATGTTGAATATTATAAAAGATATGAAAGATACCTAATTGTCTTGTATCAGCGAGATTACCCTTGGCTAGATCAAGATAGGTATATTGATTGCTGTAAATTGACCAATTATACATTGTTTGATGTGAGATCAGAAACTGGGAACCGTTTGAATCTTAATGATATCAAACGCCTGTATTGTGGTTTAGCACGAATCAAAGATTTGACACCGGAAGAAATGGTCGCTCAGAGGATTGAAATGTCAAAACTACATGTTCGTACCATTCTTGATGAGATTAACGACTGGGCGTTGGATAATTATAGTAAACCGGTAACTGAATTATAACTAAACGTAACTCTCTTACCAATTTATCCTGTTATCATGCTGGCGACATTGTTTGCAGTGCGGCGTGCCGCAATACTTGATGCGTGTGCGTATATTTCAGTTGTGGTGATTTTTGTGTGTCCCAATACGTCTTTTAATATTCGTATATCTTCGCCCATGCTGGTTGCCAGTGTTGCAAAAGAGTGGCGCAGGTCGTGTATTCGCATACGCGGTAATTCCGCACGGTCCAATGCCCACCAGAACGCTTTGCGTAAATCGGTTAATGGGCGTGTATGGTCAATTGGGGAATGAAAAACATACTGTTTGCTTTTACAAATTCTTAACGCCTGTTTTATAACTTCGATTGCTGGATCGCCCAGCGGTACATTAAATGCATCTGTTTTGCGTTTATTTAAACGTAGATACCCGTTTTCTAGGTCTAACTCGTCCAGTTCCAGGCTTGTTATTTCGCTGCTGCGACAGCCTGTCAGTGCAAGTGTTTTAATAGCCAGGATGGTTTGCGGTGCATATTTCCCAGCGCAAAATGCCTCGTCCAGTGCAGTAAATAAACGTTTATAACCATCAATATCTAGAATCGTATGGTTTATCTTTGGGGATTTTGCCTTTTGAACCAAATGGCACGGATTTGAATTTATTGTGCGATAATTGTATTTTTCACACCAATTTAGAAAGGTCGATAATAACCGCATAACATGCAATCCAACTGCAATAGTTTTTGTGTTTTTGATTTTATCGTACATATCCTGGATTGTGCGCAGATCAATATCTGCAATGTATTTATCGCCAAGATATGGGATTATATACAGGCGTATCAATATTTCGTTTGATCGATAGGTATTTTCCCGATTATTTTCGCGACAATGTTTTTCCATAAATATTGGGGTTAGTTCACGGACTTGTTTACGTCGTGCTGCGGCCATTTCGTTTTGCTTTATGCGTATGCGCTGTTCTGATTGCGGGTCCAGACCGTTGGCGATATCTTGTTTGGTTTGTATCGCACGTGCGCGAATCTCATTTAAGCTAAATTCCGCCAATGTGCCCAATCTCATATGCTTTTGTTGATATGAACCGCGAACGCGATATCCCAAATAGAACACTTTGCGTCCAGATGCGGCCGAATACCGGCATTGTAGCCCTGGCAGTGCTGCATCTGTTATTTGCAAATCAATGTCGGATTTCAGTTTGTTCAGAAATCCTGTTGTTAAAACCAACTTTTGACATTTAAGTGCCCGCATATGTTGTCCTTTGTTACACACAACATTGATAATAAAAGCGCACAAGTCCAGTGAATAAGACTATCAAGACTCTTGTATTTTTTGCTGGCTTTTGCGGATTTCTTGTATGAAATATTGCTCGCCCATGTCCCAGAATTCTGTCATTGCGCGACTTAAAATTGCATGTATTTCATCTTTGGGTTTTCCTATTATTTCCAATGCGATGTTTTCAGATACTGTGTCTGATTTTTCTATTAAAAATGCAACTGTTTTATCCCATGCAGTTTTGATTTCAGTTTTTGTGTTTTGTGTCATTTTTGTTCTCCTTTGTTTCCTTGTAATATGTTGCATAAATTTCTTAACGCCTCTGTAATTTCTTGGGTCAAGATATACTCAATGTCGGAAATGTTTGTTTGTCCGATAAGTCGCGGTGCAACACGTCGCGGAATCATCAGTAATTGATCCCTTGAAAATCGGGCTGCCGCAAAAGCCTCAGATTGTGCTTGTGCTAATGGTATTAGCTTTCCTGCACGTTCTTCGTATTCCAGTTTTTTCAGCATTGCATCGTATGTCGACTTCATTGCTTTGCTTCTTTGATAAGAATTTGAAGAACTGTCATTTGTGCGCGGGGTGTTATAGGCTGGGTTAGTGTTCTCTGCCCATTCTTTATCCGCCTTTTCGGGGTCTATTTTCCCGTCTATTAGTGTTATTCGTCCTGTTTCAATGGCTTTTTGGACTGCGGATACCGCAACACCGCGATGTGCGGCATATTCTCTTCTAGATAATAACATCGTTACCCCTTTTAGTGTTCGCCGTTCACCGTTTTTTTATTTCTGTCGCTGGGCAAGTGTCGGGGTCGCCGTTACCCTCAATGCGAAAAGTCGTCACAGAACCTATTATATTTTTATGTAAAATTTCCTTCATTCCTTATCCATCCTATGATTTGTGCCATTGTTTTATCTTGCCCCATACATTTGCGTTTCAATGATATTTGCCCGCGTTCCAGTTGTTCCGGTGTAAATTCGTTGAATATTGGAAACAACTTTGGGTTTCGTTCAATGATTTTTGACAGTGAAAATTCGTTGTCTATATGATATTTATGCTCGCGCAATGGACTGAAAGAGGTTGCTAGTTTTTGAATTAAATCGTTCGTATGATCATACGTTTCCTTGCTTTGTTTTATTGTGTTTGTACTGTGCTTGCTATTTGCTATTGCATCTGATTTCTGTCTGATATCTGATAAAGTCTGTTTGATGTCTGATGAATTCTGTTCGCCCCAACGTGCCAATCTGTTTGCCGCCAGCCGTTCACATTTGGCTCTATACTTAATGTCGTCTTCATCTAGTTCGGCTTTTATAAATGGCCACACAGCGCTTGAACATTCCATGTCGGGGTATTTCAAAACCGCCATGAATATATCGCCGCGTTCTTCGCGTGATATATTTTCCAATAAAAGTGCCCATTTTGGATTGGCCAGCCGTTTCATAACCGTTTCCTATTGCTTGTCGCTTGTACGCTGGAAAATGTTGTTTTGTTCAAATTCAGCTATATCTTGTTTCCGATATACAATGCGACCAACACGTTTTAGAAATTTTGGTCCAACACCGGTGCTGCGCCATTTTTGTAAAGTATTGCGTTTCAATCCCCACATTTCAGCCAGTGCACGTTCCGTCATATATTCGTCCTTGGATAATATTGTTGTCATGGTTTGTCCTTTTGTTTCGGGTTTTGATAGGTCTATGTAAAGATATATGCATAAAAAATAACCGTGCGCAATGCACGTTTTTGCGACAAAAAGGAAATTAAGTTAGTTTAGGTTACTTTACGGTATAAAAAGGTACGATATAAGTATACAGGTTAGTTTGTTTAGTGGTTTAATTTCCAAACCAGCGCATCGATTGCGTTGGTGTAACGACGACTGGCGGTCTGACGTAACAGCCCAGTCTTTTTGCTGAGTTTATTCATTGATAAACCGATTGAATGCAGAATCAATAATTTTCTATCTGTGACACTGTCCACAGAATCTAACCAATGCACCAAAACATTATAAAAATTATTGTGTGTGTTATCAAAGGGGGCTATATTTGGGGGCAATTTAACGTCTGCAATAACAGATTCAAACCATTCATATCGAACGGAACATTCCGCCGGCCATGTTGCCAACATGTGTTGCCGTGTTTTGTCGTTTTTATCCATCTGAATAGCAAGGATGACCGCAGAGTAAATTTGTGCCTCAACGCGTGCTCGTGTCCACTTTGTCTCATCGTCCAATTCTTCAAAAAAACGGTTAAGAATAACACGTCGATTATTATTTTTCATACAGAAATCATACCCCATAATCCATAAAAATCAAGAAAAAGCAATAAAGTAAGAAAATATATTTGGATAATCTTATACAAGTCTATCTATATTTTATTCCACAAACGTTATCCCAAACCATTTTTGCATGATGGTCAGGCGGGATTGATAGTCGTTCGCAGAATTGATTTCTGTTTCATACTCGCGTTTTAGTTGTGTTGACAGTCCAAGTTCACGCACCAGGCGATTGCACACACCCATAAGATAGAAGATATTGCCCGTCGGTCCGTTCAGGTCGATGACCAGGCCTGTTTGATATCTCGCCCCCGGCACGCCCCATCGGGCAACGTGCAGTTTCTGTTCCAGCACATCAATCGTTTCCATGTACGGTGCCTTTGGTTGTAAGCTCATGCTGAATCTGTGTCCACATCAATTCCAGTTCATCCAGCCCCGTCATGTCTGATTTCAGCCACATTTCTGGGCTCTGCCATACGTCGTCCTGGGCACAGGCCAGCGCACCATCCACCAATTTGCGGATGCGGCGGTTGCGCATTTCGTTCCCGATTGCGGACCGGTATAGCATGCGCTTGTCCACCGTGACGGGGCGTGACGTTGTGCCGGTGTGATACGCCCACCACTTGGCCATTTTTAGTTTGTTCAGCATTGTCACGCGCAGCATCACCACCCCATAACTCAGGGTACCAGGACCGTCGAATATCTCGTCTGCCAGGTGTCGCCCGGCACGCCCGTTAAGAAATTCCATGATTTCATCGGCGGACTTTTCGGGGTGAATTTGCCCCAGGCGTTTAACCGTGATATCCCAGATTGCGTTTCGGTGGTCTGGGCTGCCATAGTGTGCCGCCAGCGCACCATAGAATCCGTGTCGCTTGTTTATCGTTGTCATGTTGTGCCTCTTGCTTTTTTCAACACAACAATGCCAACAAAAAAAGGAATAGCTAGTGAAATATAAATAATTTGTATTTACTTGAATAAAACGAAATATACGGCATATAGAACAACAAACCAAAGGAGTTTATTGTGATATATGGGTATATTCGGGTTTCGACCGACAAACAGGATTGTGAAAATCAAAAACTGGGCATTGAATCTAAGGCTAGCGCATTAGGGCTTTGTATTGATAAATACATTGAAGATGCAGGCATTTCCGGCACCAAAGAACCAGAGCAACGCGCATTAGGCGGTGTTTTGCGACATTTAAATCCGGGCGACGTTATAATATGTAGTGAACTTTCGCGTCTGGGGCGAAAAATGTTCATGATTATGCGAATATTGGAACATTGCATGAAAATCGGGGCGCGTCTTTATACCGTCAAAGATGGCTATGAGTTGGGTGACACTATTCAATCTAAGGTTTTAGCGTTTGCGTTTGGGCTATCAGCTGAGATTGAACGTAATCTTATCGCCCAGCGCACCAAGGAGGCATTGGCAGCATTGCAATTACGCGGTGTAAAACTGGGTCGCCCAAATGGCCAAAAGAATACTTACCATATCATTGACGGTCATGAAAACTTGATTTTAGATATGTATTCAGCAGGAGTTTCTAAACGAAAAATTGCCAGAACTATCCGGGTCAGCCCGCCCACAATTTCACGATTTCTTGAAAGCAGAAAATGACCCTTTAATTGTTCCAAAATTGTAAATAAAAAAACCGCGAAAATCAACCGATTTCAGCAATTGTTTTTGTGTAACAACAATTTCGTGGTTTAACTGTGGCAAAATCTTCGCAAGATTCTTCCAACAAACAAATCGTTTCAAAACGTCGTATTGCCGATCATGGGGAAGTATTCACTGCCCCTCGGGAAGTTAATGCCATGCTGGACTTGGTAAAACAAGAAACCCAGCGCATTGACAGTCGTTTCTTGGAACCTGCCTGTGGCAAGGGTGCATTCCTGACCGAAATTTTGCGCAGAAAACTGGAAATTATAAATTCACGCTATCGTAAAAGCCAGATTGAATATGAACGATACATGGCATTGGCCGTGTCCAGCATATATGGCATTGATATTTTGCCCGACAATGTGGCGGATTGCCGTTCTTTGTTATTGGGTATCTGTATCGATAATTATGCTAGCGCATGTAAATTGAAATGCGAATGTATTCCAACTGATTTTATTGAAACGCTGCGCTTTATTTTAGGCAAAAACATTGTGCTGGGGGATGCATTAACCCTGAAACGGGTTGATGGTTCAAACGCCCCGATTGTATTCAGCGAATGGTCATTGGTTATGGGCGATATGTTCAAACGCCGTGATTTTTATTTCTCTTCCCTAGTCGACAGCGAAATGGGCGGCGAATATTGCCGTTCTGATATGGGTGGCGGCACATGGATGCCCGTGCCAGTGCGTGAATTTCCCCTGACACATTACAAAAGGTTAAAAGATGCAGAATAACACATATAACCCAGACGTGTTAAGTTGCCTGGCAAATTTAAGCAATGACGAAGTATTTACGCCACCAGCATTAGCGAACCAAATGCTGGACATGTTGCCAGCGGAATTGTGGTCCAATCCCGATGCGAAATTCCTGGACCCGTGTTGCAAGAGCGGTGTATTCCTGCGTGAAATCGCAAAACGACTGATTGTGGGGCTGGAACACAAAATCCCAGATTTACAGGAACGACTGAACCACATTTATAAGAATCAGTTATTCGGTATTGCCATCACGGAATTAACATCGTTGTTGGCACGGCGTTCGGTATATTGTTCCAAGAAAGCAAACAGCCAATATTCCATTTGCACCGATTTTAACACCGAATGCGGCAACATCGTATTTGAACGGGTTCAACACACATGGGAAAACGGTCGCTGCAAATTCTGCGGTGCATCCCAATCCGAATATGACCGTGACGACACCCTGGAAACCCACGCATACCAATTCATTCATGCAGACGAGGTATTTAACATGAAATTTGACGTAATTATTGGAAATCCACCGTACCAGTTAGGGGATGGTGGAGCAGCGGCTAGCGCAATTCCATTATATCATAAATTTGTTAATCAGGCAAAAGCATTAAACGCACGTTTTTTAAGCATGATTATTCCTGCGCGTTGGTATGTGGGCGGCAAAGGGTTAGATTCTTTTAGAGAAGAAATGTTAAACGATACCCGTCTCCGTAAACTTGTTGACTTCCCAGTTTCAACAGATTGTTTCTCAGGTGTAGACATTCAGGGTGGCGTTTGTTATTTCCTGTGGAACCGTGACGAAAAAGGAACGTGTGAGATAAGCACAATAACACACCAAGAAACAACCGTCGCAACACGCCCTCTATTAGAAAACGGATGCGATGTGTTCATTCGTTATAACCAGGCCATGGGTATATTCAAAAAAGTTTCAGCCAAAAATGAACCCAGTTTTTCTGACATAATAAGTTCTCGTAAACCATTTGGCTTTTCTTCTGATTTTAGAAACTTTTCCAGCAAATATTTTGGGGGCGCAGTAAAAATTTATGCTAACAAAACAACGGGTTGGATTGAAAAAAGTTTAATCGAACAAAACAGAAACTGGGTCGATGAACACAAAGTGTATATTTCATACGCATATGGAATGGGCGATTTCCCACACCAAATTATAAACAAACCATTCATAGGCGAAAAGAACACATGTTGTACAGAAACATATTTGCACATTGGGCCTTTTGAAACACAAGAAATGGCAAATAATGCAATAAATTATATAAAAACCAAATTTTTTAGATTTATGGTTTTACTTGTAAAAAGCACCCAACATGCCACAGCAAAAGTATATCAACTGGTTCCTATGCAGGATTTCAATGAATCATGGGACGACACCAAGTTATACAAGAAATATGGCCTGACGGCGGATGAAATCGCCTTTATTGAATCAATGGTTCGACCAATGGAGTAAGTTATGGCAAAAAAAGTTATGTTCCCAGCACGCCCTGATGCTAATCCGACCATTTATGCGTATTCGGACAAAAATCCACAATATGATGGCATGTTAAAGGTTGGATATACAATCAAATCGGCGGCAACCCGTGTGGCCGAACAGTACCCTATATTAAAACCTGGTGACATTCCATACACTATTCATGTGGACGAACCTGCCATTCGCAAAGACGGCTCGGTATTCACTGATAAAGATGTCCACCGCATATTGCGAAATCGTGGTATTATTCAACTGCATGACAAAGACGGCAAATTGACCGAATGGTTCCAATGCGATGTCAAAGACGTTATGGCGGCAATCACATCATTGCGCACAGGCACCGACTTGGAAACCCAGCGCACAGAAACATTTGGCATGCGCCCTGAACAGGCCGAAGCAGTTGAAAAGACAATTGCGTATTTCAATGCTTGGCACCATGAAAACCCAGGTAAAACACCGCACTTTTTGTGGAATGCCAAAATGCGTTTTGGTAAAACATTCGCCACATATCAACTGGCCAAACAAATGGGGTGGTCCAAGATATTGGTGCTGACATTCAAACCTGCGGTGCATCAGGCATGGGAAGAAGACCTGAACAGCCATTGTGACTTTGACGGGTGGCAGTTTATTTCCAAAAAAGACAAAACAACCGAACAATTCATGGATGCGGTCAAACACCTGGACAGCAATCGCCCCATTGTGTGCTTTGGTTCATTCCAGGATTATCTGGGCAAAAATGATGCAGGCGGCATCAAGGCGCAGAACGAATGGGTGCATGGCACAAACTGGGATTGTGTTGTATTTGATGAATATCATTATGGCGCATGGTGCGAAAATGCCAAAGACCTGTTTGAAAACGAATCCAAGGCAGAACAAAAAAATGCCGCTGGCGAAGCCATGGACTATTTTGACGAGTCTAACATGCCAATCACCACAGGGCATTATTTATACCTGTCTGGCACCCCGTTTCGTGCCATAAACAGTGGCGAATTTATAGAAGAGCAAATTTATAACTGGACATATTCGGATGAACAGCGCGAAAAGGAAGAATGGAAAGGCCCAAACAACCCGTATGCAGCCTTGCCACGCATGGTAATGATGACATATCAGTTGCCCGACACCATTCGCAACATCGCATTGGGTGGCGAATTTAACGAATTCAACCTTAATGAATTCTTTGCCGCCGATGGCGATGGGGAAAATGCCAAGTTCAAATATGAAAACGAAGTTCAAAAATGGTTGGACTTAATTCGTGGCCAGTTGGCAGAAACCACCTTGGACAACCTGAAAATGGGCGCCAAGAAACCACCAATGCCATTTGCAGACACACGCCTGTTGGGCATCCTGTCACATACAATATGGTTCCTGCCATCGATTGCAGCATGCAATGCCATGGCAAACCTGCTGAAACGCCGTCAAAACACATTTTACCATGATTATCGGGTAATTGTGGCCGCAGGCACGTCCGCTGGCGTTGGCATAAAAGCCCTGGCACCTGTGCAAGAGAAAATGGCCAACCCATTGGAAACAAAAACAATCACCTTGTCATGCGGCAAACTGATGACGGGGGTATCGGTTAAACCATGGTCTGGCATCTTTATGCTGTGCAACCTTAAAAGCCCAGAATCATATTTCCAGGCGGCATTCCGTGTTCAAACCCCATGGACAATCAAAAATCCAGACGGCGAACACCCAAATGCCACCCAAATCATGAAAGAAGAGTGTTATATCTTTGACTTTGCGCCCGACCGTGCGTTGCGCCAAATCACAGATTACAGTTGCCGACTGAATGTAAATGAATCCGACCCGGAAAAGAAAGTCGCTGAATTTATTAACTTTTTGCCTGTGTTGGCCTATGACGGCAGCGCCATGCGCCAAGTTAATGCCAGCGAAATCCTGGACATGGCAATGAGTGGAACCAGCGCAACCCTGTTGGCACGCAGATGGGAAAGCGCATTGCTGGTAAATGTAGACAATGCGACCCTGTTGCGCCTTATGAACAATAAAGCGGCCATGGATGCGCTTATGAGCATCGAGGGATTCCGCAGTTTGAATCAGGACATTGAAACGGTTATTAACAAGTCAAACGCCGTGAAAGAAAAGAAAGCAGCCGCCAACGAACGGGAATTGACCCAAAAAGAAAAGAAAGAAATGTCGGAAGAAGAAAAAGAATTCAAATCCGCACGCAAGCGAATCCAGGAAAAACTGATTAAGTTCGCAACCCGTGTGCCGATTTTCATGTATTTAACCGACTATCGTGAACGCAGTTTGAAAGACGTCATAACCCAATTGGAACCTGGGCTGTTCAAAAAGGTGACGGGGCTAGACGTAAAAGATTTTGAATTACTGGTAAGTTTGGGTGTGTTCAATGATGCGCTTATGAACGATGCGGTGTATAAATTCAAACGCTATGAAGACGCCAGTTTGGAATATGCGGGCATTAACAAACACGCAGGTGAAAGTGTCGGATTATTCGACACAGTCCTAAGCCACGAAGATTACGAGATGATCTAAGGAAAGCGTATTTAACCTCTGGATTTTTTAGGATTTTTGTTTTATTCTCCTGGTAATAAAACATTACCAAGGAATGTTATTGCTATGGCATTTGACAATCGTGATATAGAAACTCCGAGTCCTATCATATCGATGGATAATTTTTATGCGCAAAACCTAGGTCCTAAACGTAAGAAAATTTGTGAAATTCTTAAAACATTTAGTGATGATGCTGAGGAAACATACAAAGCTGCATTATATTTATTTCAACAAAAAGATTTTCCTGCGAGACAGTCTTTGCTATCTCATTGCTTGGTAAATTTAATTGACATCATCAACAACTATTCTGAAAATCTTTTAAAAAAACAGCTTATTGAAGCTATAAGCAATGTAAGGTTTGTAGTGGAATCGAACAAAACGGCAGACGAAATAAAGAAAGTTGTGCAACACACGTGGAACCAAGGTTTAAAGGGGTTGTACGATCAAAAAACTCAGACAAAAACTTTGTTTATGACAAAAAATCCGAAATTTGAAAAAATTTTACAAGATGAGAATATTTCACCAGAAACAAAAAACAAATTAGAATATGAATTTGGTAAAAAATATACAACAATAAAAAATGCGTCTAATGCACTGAATTCTTGTAGGCACATTAACGAACAATATAACACAATTCCTGAACAAGAGCTGTGTACGCATTTCACAAATATAGAAGAATATTTACTAGAACTAGAAGATCCATCATACATTGAACGAAAAGATATACTTAGTGATTCTTTACAAAAAATTAACGCAAAAACAACTACTCCGGAGGAACCATCCGAAAAGGAGATATTATTTGTATTCAAGCTATTAAAGGATAATCTTAAAACTTATTTTCTATCAAAACTAGAAAACCCTTCATGGTTTCAAACGTTGTTTGATGGGGGAATGCTCGAATATTCAAAGGAGTACAATGAGGAACTAAAAGATGAGATTTATTCATGGGATGCTTTGCCTTACCTGTCAAAAATGGCTTCTGTAATTCCAGAACAGGTTTTTGCTTTTATGGAACCTCTAATAAATAAAATAAACGACGTTTCAATTGAATCCCCTTGGCTTGTTAAAGTAATTGTATTATCAGTAGCCCCAGAAATGCCAGATAAGCAATTTAAAGCCATTATGACGGCGTTCACATCATATATTCATAAAACACCATTTACCGATTTGTTTGATTTTACAACATTAAAATCTAATTTAATTAGATTTAAGAGACTTGATCCTGCACAAGCTTTGAATTTGACAGAAGCGTTATTATCGTTGCAAATAAAATCTGTTGGGGAATATGGTTCTACAGAAGTTGTGTCTAAATATGGATACAATGATTATTATAGATACCAAGAGATGTTGAAAATTTTTCAAGAAATCTATAACAAACAAAAATTAAAACTATTTTCTGTTTTGGTTAAAATCTTTGATGAGACAATTTATAAAACTTGCACACAAGAAGAGCGAGAGAAATACGATAATTCTGTGTATATGGACCGTCCTGCTATAGAGGACTGCGAACAAAATCGTAATTCTTCTGGTCCAGAACACTTTGCAATAGATGCGATGCGCGACATTGCATTGTCCATAATATCTACAAATAAAAAAGACAAGTCCAACAAAGTTTTTGATCTGTTACAAAACTCTAAATCGCCCATCCTTTTGAGATTATTCTTGTTTTTATTATCCGTGACGGATGTTGGCGATAAAAAATTATTATCAGAAAGTTTGACGAATTATGAATTTTTTGACAACCTAAATTATCATCATGAATACTTCCATTTGTTGAATAAAAAATTCAAAAAATTATCCAAAACAGCTCAATCTGTTATTCTCAAATATATTGAGGATGGCCCAACTGGTGATTATTACAAAAATAGTGAAGATAGCACTTCTGTAAAAGAACGTCAAAATCGTTGGAAGTTTAAACACTTGATACCTATATTAGGCTCTTTAACAAAAAAACAAAAGGAACGATTTAAAGATATATTGTTTGATGACACTGGGAACCCTATCATGCCAGGAGACCACCCAGACTTTCTAACATGGATGAGTGGTTTTATAACTGTAAGACATGAATCTCCTTTAAAATCAGAAGAAATTCAAAAATCAAGCGTTGCAAAAATAATTAAAACAATGCAAGAATGGCAACCTGCGCCTGATAATTGGCACGGCAAGCCGGACAGAGAAGGTTTTGCTGAAGCTATCAAACAGGATGTCTTAAATACACCCAAAAAGTACATATCTTCGCTCGGTAAATTAACAACTATAACTGAACCAACATACATTAGAGCCATTTTGCGCGGCATTATAGAATCTGGCTCAAAAACATCTGATGACTGGGTAAAAATTATTGATTTTATTGATTGGGTTGCAAAACAAAATGAAACATTTGATGATAGAAAAAGTTTTCATGACGGTGACCAAGATTGGTATTGGACAAAACAAGAAGTTGCTTCGTTGTTAAATTCTGCTTTTGTAAAAGATTCTAGTATAGGTAAAACAGACGAACAATTGATTGAAAAATCTTTCGATATTCTATATTCCTTGATAAATTCTGAAGACAAATTACTTGAAAATAAAAAAGACGAGGTTTGTTCTGGAGATAATTATATAAACAGAGCAATAAATTCTATACATGGACAGGCTCTGGATTCATTGTTGACTTTTGCCCTATGGTTAAAGAACAACAACAAGCCAATAGATCAAGTAGAAGCATTATTAACAGATATTGTACAACATCCCAAATATATTGACTCCCTTGCTATAATTGCTCGTGCTCTACCATGGGTACATTTGTCTATGCCAGAATTTACTGAAAAAAATATTGATATTCTTTTCCCAGAATCAAAAGAACAACAGTATATTTTAGATGTGACGTGGCCAACTTTTATTCTGTACACACACGCATACGAAGATATGTTCCGTCTTATGAAAGGCAAATTTTGTTATGTATTGAAAAACCATTTATATTCCGATAAAGACAAAAAGCGTAGAGACAAACAAATTGCTCGTCACCTAATACTCTACTATGCTTGGGGATTGTACGACTTGGATTCTGAAATTTTGTCCTTTCTTTTTGACGATATGGCAAACAAAGAAGAAATGGTATCTTTTGTAAATCTTATCGGTTTTATGCTATATCAAGCTAAATCGAATAATGATAACGTTTCAGATGAAATGCTCCAACGTTTTATAGATTTTTGGGAATGGTTTATTGAGCATATAAAGGGCAAAGAATCCGATTACAAAGATGTATTAAAGGAATTTGAGCGATGGTATCAATGCGGAAAATTTACAAAAGGAAACTGGGGTTTAAAACATTTGCATAGATTGGTAGCAGATGATAATCTGAAAATATCCATGTCTAATTTTATGTTAGAAGAGATTTTGGTCACCGATTTATCAGAGAATCCTAGACTGGTATTTGACATTGTTTCAAGGTTGGCTTTTAGAGGTGCAAGATTCGATTCTTTCAGAAGGAATGGGCTTATAGAACAAACTCTTGAATATATAAAAAATCATGATTTTCCGGAAGACGAGACATTAAAAAGCGAAAAAGATAACTTTATAAGCAAATTATTACAAAATGCCGATTCTTGGGAATTAGACGATGCGTCTACAAGATTTGAAAAATATAGAGAAGATAGATAATTATGCTTTTTTAGCTGACGCTGGGATCAGTCCATCTGTTGCTAGTGGTTTGATATGTAATATATGATCACCGTGTTGTTCAAGAACGAAACAGACATTTAGCAATGAAGTCAAAACAGTTTGCAAAACTGCCACCCTAGCATATTTGCTTTCATCTTCTTGAAAAGATTGGCTTGTTGCAAAAAATCTTCCTACTAAATATGGTGAAAAGTGCTTATAACCACAAAACAGTTGATAATTTTCGTAGTTTATATCTTTGTTTTCATAATACGCAACCAGCTCTGGCGTATCTTGAATTGACTCTAAAACAAGCTTGAAATAATCTTCTGATATGTTTTGTATCGTATCTCCGTACCACTTTTTGTTGTAACTGTTACGATCAAGCCTATTTGGTTTTTTAAGGCCTTTGCGTAGGAATCTGTCACAATTATTTTGTTTTAGTAGTTCTAAAACCCTATCTTTATGATCTGGGTGTACACGCAACATATCTATTTGTTCAACATATCCAAAATCTATAAAATCTTTGCCCCTGGTATTAAAATGCTTGTTTAACCATAGCAGTTGTATTTCAGCTTCTAAAATTTGGCACGTAATGGAACCGGCTGCAAAAACTCTGTTATTTTGCAAAGCATCATAAACCTCTGCCGACAGAGAAATAATAGCCCCCACCAAACTATGTAGCCCCATAAGAGCCTTATCTTTTGTAGCCTGAGGGTGAAATGATTCCATGGTATGAACCATCATCCTTAATTTTTTCATTAAGGTATCGATATCATCATTCTTTAACGGATGTGGCAATGGATATTCTTTGTTTAACATTTCATCCTCGTGTTATTGTAAAATTATGCATATTTTTGTTGAATTTGTAAAGGTTATGATTTGTTACTGTTGATCCGGTAGCAACGATTTGGAAATGCGTTGGTTCGTGCAAATTATCAAAATTTGGACAAGAATATTCCTTATACAATGGAATATTTGAACAAGTTCTTTGGGAATTTGCTGTTGGGTGAGAAAAATCGCCTTGATAATCGTGAAATGCAGATAAAGGAAAATGCGGCAAAAACTACCCAGAAAACTGCCCAGAAAACTACCCAGAAAATTTTGGATATATTGGCAAAGAATCCAAGTGCAACACGTGCCGAATTGGCCAGCGCAACGGGGCTTAGTCCGGATGGTGTAAAGTGGAATCTGGACAAATTGAAAAAGTCTGGTAAAATTCGCCGTGTCGGCCCGGATCGAGGCGGTCATTGGGAAATTGTGTAGCGTTTTTATAAAAATGTTACATATTTGCTACATAGTGTGGCAAGAGATATAAGGGTAAAATGGTGCGAGTTGGCGGAAATCGGGCAAACAATCGGTTTGGGTTCAGACGATTTCTAATCTGCAGGTCACAGGTTCGAGCCGCAGGCGAAAGGGGCCCATAGAGCGAAAGCGAATATGGGAATTTACAATCCTGTAGGGCGTGCCAGAAATTTAACCGTCCGTCAGGACGGTTTAGTCAATCGTTCCTATGAGATTAAAAAAAATGCGTGATATAATTAGAAACAAAAGGAGGAAAAAGTGAAAAAAATTTTAACTTTTGTTTTGGCAATTATAATCTCATTCGTTCCAGGTGTTATTGGCGGGTTCTTTTCACCAATGTCGCCGGGTGCCAATGAATGGTATAATGGATTGGCGCAATCTGTGTGGACACCAAATGGTTGGGTGTTCATGGTGGCGTGGTTGATTTTGTATACTTTGTTGGGAATTTCGTTATTCTTGGTAATGAATAATACAAAAACCAGACAAAATAAATCCAAGGCATATATTTTGTTCGCTGCACAGATGGGGCTGAATGCATTGTGGTCATATTTGTTCTTTGGTTTGCATTTTGTTGGCGGTGCGCTGTTAAGCTTGGTTGCATTAATTGCGGTGTCTATATGGATGTTGGTCGCATTTAAGCCAATTAGTCGTGCTGCATCATATTTGGTGTGGCCGTATATTGCGTGGTTGTTATTTGCGTTATATTTGAACGGGACAATACTATTATTGAACTAAAAAAAATCCCCCAAATGGGGGATTAAATTTTTAATATTTTTACGCCAGGATCGCCAATGTTTAAATATTTTAACCCCAATTCTTCGACATAGTCCGGACTATAATTTTGTATCAGTTCAATGTGGCGATTTAATTTGTCAAGCGTTTTTTGTTCAGTTATCAATTGTTCTTGTTCTTGGTTTAAATGCCATATGTTATAGGCAAACTTTTGTATGGTTACATCCCCAAAAAACATGCGAATAAACATAAAGCCAGCAAATAATGCAAATAAAATGCCCAATTTACCACGAATCCCAGTGGACCAGGCGCGTGATAAAAATCCAAATAAATTTTTGATTTTTTCCTTCATAGATGGCATTATATCATAAATGTTTGATAATAATAACCAAATTTTTGTTGCGCCACTTGCAGGGATAACTGATCGTCCGTTTCGACGTATTATTCGTGATTTTTCGCCAAATGCACCGTTGGTGACGGAAATGATTTCGTGTCATTCGCTGGTTGGGGCGCATAAAAATTGTTTGCGTAATTTTGACGATTATTCGAACGAGGGGGCGGTCGGTGCCCAGATTTTTGGCGCAGATGTAAATCTGATGGCGGATGCCGCGCGTATATTGCAAGATCAGGGCGCAAAATGGATTGATATTAATATGGGGTGCCCCGTGCCAAAGGTTGCAACGCGCGCCGGCGCTGGCGCGCATTTGATGCGCGATCATGGATTGGCAGAAAAAATTATGCGGTCTGTTGTTCGGACGGTACAGATACCTGTTTCAATAAAAACACGTTTGGGATGGGATGCGGAACACATGGATTGGCGTGATTTAATAAATATTGCGGCTGATTGTGGGGTGTCTTTTGCGGCGTTGCATGGGCGTACGCGCGCACAATTGTATTTGGGGGCAGCAGTTCTGCCAGATGTGTCAGATGCACCAATCCCAATTATTGCAAATGGCGATATTCGAACCGCAGACGATGTGTCACGTGTGCAGGTGTTGGGATATCGTGGCGCGATGATTGGACGTGGAATTTTGGGGCGACCGTGGTTGCTGTCGGAATTATCTGGTGGTGGGGCGCCGGAAAATATTGGACATGTTGTTTTAAGACATTTGGACTATGCGTTGGAATATTATGGTGAAAAAACAGCTGTTCCGATGTTTAGAAAGCATGCCGCATGGTATAGTGCAGGAATGCCGAATTCTTCGGATTTTCGTATAAAAGTTAATAGAATTGATGGTGCGGATGCCTTAAAGGTTGCAATTCGTGAATTTTGGGGTATTATTTAGCGTGAAATTAATTTTAGGGGATTGTGAAAGATGACAGAAATTATTGAAAATAAAGAAGTTGTAGAAATGCCTGTTGAATTGACTGCGGGTGAAATGTTGCGTAATGCACGTACCACAGGGCGTCGTAAACGTGAAATTCCAACAATTTCAAAGCAATTATGTATTCGCGAAGAATTTTTAGAAGCTTTGGAATCGGGTGATTATTCCGTTATTCCAGAACCTGTATATATTTTGGGTTTTGCGCGTAATTATGCGTTAGAGTTGGGTTTGAATCCAGACGAAATTGTTGCAAAAATTAAAAAGGAAATGGGGTTGAATTCTGATTGTGCAACAGATGATAATGAAGATGTAAGTGCGTGTGCAATGCCAAGTATAAAGGAAGAAAGCTGGTCAAAGGTCGCGTTTGTTAAGATTTATCAATTTATTTATCAGCATTGGATTTGGTTCGTTGGCGCAATTGTTGCGATTGCGTTAATAATTGGGGCGGTGATTATGTTGCGTCCGTCTGAAAAAGCAGAAACAAGTGTTAATGATGCGACGGCGGTTGTCGAAAAAGTAGCGAATGAACCTGAGTATAGTATAGCAGTGCGAGAACGTTTTAGAACAGAGAATCGTGAAAAGGCACGTATAATATTACAAGCAAATCAAAAAACAGGGGATGCAGGTACCTGGATTGAAATCAAGGATGCGCGTGGTCGTACAGAGTTTACCACTGTGCTGATGCGGGGTGATGTGTATTATGTTCCAAGCGGTGGCGAATACAGGGCAACAATTGCAAATGCGGGTGGAATTGATGTGTGGGTTGATGGTAAGTTGGCGCCACAAATTGGTCCGGAATATGTCAGGAAATCTGGTGTGCTGTTGACGCCAGAAAATTTGATGAAAACAAAAAATTAAAATGAATTAAGGGGGCGAAAGGAATCTTCGCCCTTTGTCTTGAATTTTGCGATATTTAGTCTATATTTATATGTACTATGGCAAATATAATAAAAATTCGTGGTGCGCGCGAAAATAATCTTAAAAATATTGATTTGGACATACCAAAAAATAAATTGGTGGTCTTTACTGGCGTATCTGGTTCTGGGAAATCGTCGTTGGCATTTAATACCATTTATGCCGAAGGACAGCGTAGATATGTAGAATCGTTGTCCAGTTATGCGCGTCAATTTTTGGATATGCAGAAAAAGCCAGATGTTGATTTAATTGAGGGATTGTCGCCTGCAATTTCAATTGAACAAAAGACAACATCAAAAAATCCACGATCAACTGTTGGTACGGTGACAGAAATTTATGATTATTTACGTTTGTTGTGGGCGCGAATTGGTGTGCCACATTCGCCTGTGACGGGAAAACCGATTAAGTCACAAACGGTTGCAGAAATGGTTGATTGGACAATGAAAATACCGTCTGGGACGAAAATTTTTATACTGGCGCCCTTGGTGCGTGAACGCAAAGGTGAATATCGTAAAGAATTGGCGTTCTTGGTAAAACAGGGCTATCAGCGTGCAATTATTGATGGGGAAATTGTTGATTTGTCGGCGGTGCCACCGTTGGATAAAAATAAAAAACACACAATTTTGGTTGTGGTGGACAGATTGCAAATGCCAGCGTTGGAATCTGATACAGAAGAATTTAGATCGCGCCTTTATTCGTCGTTCGAGGGGTCGTTGCGTTTGGTGCCGGGGTCTGTATTGGTGCGTCGTTTGGATACGAACGAAGATACGCTTTATTCGCAAAGTTATGCATGCCCGGTCAGTGGTTTTACAGTGCCAAAGATAGAACCACGTTTGTTTTCATTCAATGCGCCGATGGGTGCGTGTCAGAATTGTGATGGTCTGGGGGTACAGTTAAATATGTCGCCTGATTTGGTTGTGCCGGATCCGTCAAAATCGATTTTAGGTGGGGCAATTGCGCCGTGGTCGCGTGGCGGAATGCTTAGTCAATTTGAACACTTGTTAGATGCGTTGCATAAAAAATTTAAAATTCCGTTATCAAAACCATGGCATACATTAACCCAGGAACAGAAAGACTTAATTTTGTACGGCAGTGGTGACGAGGCAATAAAAATAAATTGGAATGGTTTTGTTTATGAGAAGCCGTATGAGGGCGTAATTCCAAATATTGAACGTCGTTGGCGCGAATCGGAATCAGAGGCAATGCGTACAGAATTGGCAAAATATCAGTCCGAAAAGCCGTGCCCAGTTTGCCATGGCAAGCGATTGAATATTCATGCGTTGTGTGTGCGTATAAATGATGCGGATATTATGGACGTTTGTGATATGTCGGTTGATGATTGTTTGCAATGGTTCCGTGATTTGCCGAATCATTTGTCCCAAAAAGATAACGAAATTGCCCGTATTGTTTTGCGTGAAATTACAGACAGATTGTATTTCTTGCAAAATGTTGGTTTGGGGTATTTAACATTATCGCGTATGGCAGGTACTTTGTCGGGGGGCGAAGCGCAACGTATTCGTTTGGCGTCCCAAATTGGCAGCGGATTGTCTGGTGTCCTATACGTCTTAGATGAACCGTCGATTGGGTTGCATCAAAGTGATAATGATAAACTGTTGGAAACCTTAAAAATGCTGCGTGACAAGGATAATACCGTTATCGTTGTTGAACATGATGAAGACGCAATGAGAGAGGCGGATTACCTGGTCGATATTGGACGCGGGGCGGGTATCAATGGTGGAAATGTTATTGCGCACGGAACACCACAACAGGTTATAAAAAATAAAGATTCAATTACAGGACAATATTTGTCGGGTGTGCGTCATATTCCTGTGCCAAAAAAACGCCGGTCTGGTAATGGTAAGTCTATTGTTGTTGCGGGGGCGCGTGAAAATAACTTAAAGAATGTGACGGTGGAATTCCCGTTGGGTAAATTTGTGGCGTTAACCGGTGTTTCTGGGTCTGGGAAATCAACGTTGTTGTTAAATACGCTGTATCCTGCACTGATGCGCGCGCTGTATAATTCAAAATTGGAAACAGGGGCGCATGATATAATTCGTGGCATGGAAAATGTGGACAAGGTTGTCGATATTGACCAGTCACCAATTGGGCGTACACCACGCAGTAATCCGGCAACTTATACGGGTGTTTTTGGCGATATTCGTGATTTCTTTGCGGGGTTGCCAGAGGCAAAGGCGCGTGGTTATACGTCGGGACGTTTTTCGTTTAATGTAAAGGGCGGTCGGTGTGAAGCATGTCAGGGAGACGGTCAAATAAAAATAGAAATGAATTTCTTGGCAGATGTATATGTCGAATGTGATTGTTGTCGTGGAACGCGTTATAACGAAGAAACGTTGGCGGTAAAGTACAAGGGAAAATCAATCGCAGATGTCTTGAATATGACCGTTGAAGAAGCGTACAGATTCTTTATCAATGTGCCAAAAATTGCCCGTAAATTGGAATTGTTAAAACGTGTGGGGTTGGATTACATAAAACTGGGGCAGAGTTCGCTGGACCTGTCAGGTGGCGAAGCACAACGTATAAAATTATCTAAGGAATTATCAGCACGCAGTACGGGTGAAACGATATATATCTTGGATGAACCGACCACTGGTTTGCATTTTGAAGATATTAAAATGTTGCTGTCTGTTTTGCATGAATTGGTAGAGCAGGGCAATACCGTAATTGTGATTGAGCATAATTTAGAGGTTATTAAAACGGCAGATTGGATTATAGACCTGGGGCCAACGGGCGGTGCCGCGGGCGGTCGGGTTATCGCAACTGGTACCCCAGAAGATGTGGCGCGTGTCCCAGAATCGCAAACAGGAAAATATTTACAAAAGTATCTGGACAAAACAACAAAAGACAATAAAATAAAGAAGAGTAAAAAGGAGTAGAAATGTTTGGTTTTGGAAAAAAGAAAGAAAAAAAGATTGTCGCAGACAATGTGACAGAAGCAGATGTTAAGGCAGCTGAGAAAGATTTGGGTATGGATAAGATGCCCAGTGGCATGAAAGAAACAGCCCAGCGCATGATGTCTGGTCAATTCGATATGAATGATATGTTGGCACAGTTAAAGCAGATTAAAAAGATGAGCAATTTTAGCGGTCTGCTAAAAATGGTGCCAGGTATGAAAGACGCAGTTGGTGCGATGAAGGAAAAGATTAAAGACGGCAGTGTTGATGCCCAGATTAAGATTCTGGAAGCCATGACACCGGCAGAGCGCGCAGAACCAGAAAAGGTTTTTGCAAATGCCAAGGCACGTATTGCTGAAACAGCTGGCTGTACAGTTCGTGATGTTGAACATATCATCAAACAATATACAAAAATGAAACAGCAGATGGCGATGATTCAGCGTATGGGCGGAATGGAGGCTGTTATGCAAAAAATGCAACAGGGTGGTTTCCCAGGCGCAAAATAATTTGAATGACAAAATATGAAAATAACCAATAAAAATTCCGTATTCGCCCTATGACTGCACCGTTGGTGCGCAATACGGGCGCTACGGAATGACAAGATATGAAAATAACAAATAAAAAAATTGCCAGTAAAAAATCTTCTGTCGCATGGCTGCAACGCCAGGCGGCAGATCCATATGTTGCGCGCGCCCAGAAAGAAGGGTATCGTGCGCGTGCGGCATATAAACTGATTGAAATGAATGAAAAGTTTAAATTTCTTCGTAATGGTCAGGTTGTTGTTGATTTGGGGGCGGCGCCAGGGTCGTGGTCGCAATATATTGCGCGTACGTACCCGAAATCAAAGATTTTTGCAATGGATTTGCTGGAAATATCACCAATCGTTGGCGTTGAAACATATCAGGGTGATTTTACATCGGATGATGCGTTGCGCTGGTTGGAAGAAAAGTTGGGATTGCAACCCGATGAAATGGGCAATGGTACCGCGGATGTAATTGTTTCTGATATGGCACCAAATACCGTTGGACATAAAAAGACAGATCATATTCGCCAAATGGTGTTGCTGGAATATGCGTTCGATTTTGCATTGCGCGCGTTAAAGCCAGGCGGAACATTCGTTTGCAAATCGTTTACCGGCGGTACAACCCAGGATTTGTTAAAACAAATCAAAGAAAAATTTGACGTCGTTCATCATATAAAGCCACCATCATCGCGCAAGGATAGTGTCGAAATGTTTATTGTCGCGATGGGATTTCGTGGATGAAACAACCGCCGTTTCGGCGGTTGTTATTTAGTTGAATTGGGCTTTTAATTGTGTTAATATTGACAGTGTCAATGAGTGTTTCATTGATGGGGTGTCGAAACCCTTGAAACTGCTGTCCATTGATATGGATATAACTCTCCAGCCGTGGGTTGGAGGGCGGTGAATACATAGAATAAGCCCACTATAGCAGTTTATAGTTTCGAACCTCCAACCGCTTTAATTTTTGGCGGTTTTTTTCTTGGGGGATGGGATGAGAATTTTGTTAGTTTTCTTTTGTTCGTTGTTTGTGCCGGTTGTGACACGTGCTGATATTGCGTCGACAGCATACGTTAACACAGCAACTACGACCAAGGTTGATACATCATCCACCGCCAACCAAACCATGGCGGGTTCGTATACTGTATCTGGCACGTTTGTGGTACCCACGCCACCACTACCAACCGCAGAATAAGGAGCCCGCCGTCATGAAACGATTATTTGTGTTTTTATTTTTCTTGTTTTGTGGTGTTGCACATTCCGCCCAGATTGTAAATGTTGAATATGTACATAATGCAATTGCCCAGAAATGGGACATAACCATACCATATAATAGTGAACTGACCAATCCACGTGTTGCGGCGAATATGAAATACCTGTTGACGGCGGTTGATGTTGCGAATGAAATGCTAAACGGGGAAAAGACGACAGACTATGGCAATGGGGAATTTGCGACCACCGTCGCCGCAGATACAATTGCCACAGACACGGCGGTGGATGGGTTGATTGTAAAAGGTAATAGTACTGATTATAAATTAAAGTTAACGCATTATTATCACCGCGAGGGTTATAGTGGCGACATACGTGACCCCAACCATTTAATAATGATTTCGGCGGCGGGTACATACAATATCAATTGGGGTGACGGTACCAAGGAGGTCATTGAAAAAAATACAGTTGGTGAACAATGGTTTGGGCATGAGTATGCCAGTGATGGCATTTATACTGTACGCATCGGGGGCCAAGCCACAAAATATTCCGATGACCCAGATTTATCCACCGTGATATTGGGGACCTCTTTTGCGTGTCTGGATGAGTGGAGTTTTGGTGGTAAATGCCCCCTTGGGATAACGGATATTGATGGATGTTTGGGGTGTATATTTCCAACACTAGAAGACGGTTCACAACCCAGATTTATTGGTACATTTGCAGACGCATATGATTTGAATATTGATATCCCATCGGGATTGTTTTCAGGGATTCACGGCGCCCCCGTGGAAAATATGTTTAAACAAACTTTCAACTTTGCCTATATAACAGCCATACCGTCGGATTTATTTTCTGGGATTCAAGGACCACCGGCAGAAGGGATGTTTGATGGCACTTTTTCAGCCACGTTTATAGAATCAATTCCCGAAAATCTGTTTGCGGGTATTCAAGGGCCGCCAGCAAAAAATATGTTTGCGCACACTTTTACTGAATTGTCGATAGAATCAATCCCCGAAGATTTATTTGCAGGGATTCAAGGACCACCAGCAGAAGGGATGTTTGAGAATACTTTTAGTGGCTGCATGGGGCTGACGGCAATCCCGGAAAATTTATTTGCCGGGATTCAGGGCCCACCAGCAGAAATGATGTTTTATGGCACTTTCCAATCCACTTGGCTGACATCAATACCCGAAGATTTATTTGCGGGGATTCAAGGCCCACCAGCAGAAATGATGTTTTATGGCACTTTCCAATCCACTGGGCTGACATCAATACCCGAAAATCTGTTCGCGGGTTTGGATACAACCGCACCCGCCGCCGATTTTATGTTTCAAAGCACTTTTGCTTGGTCTGGAAATCTGACTGGGCCGTCGGCACGGATAAATGGACAGTATCTGTATGAAATTTGGCCGGCCGACGCATATTATGGTACGTATTCTGGTTGCGAGGGGTTAGACGATTGGGACAGTATTCCAGATAGGTGGAAATAGTTGATGTTTTATTTTAAACCTTCGGCGGCGGTGCGCGCCAATGTGTCGACACGTTCGTTCATTTCGTCGCCATTATGACCGCGTACCCAAAACCAATGTATTTTTTTCGCAGATGCCAACTCGTCCAGTTGTTGCCACAGGTCTTGATTCTTTACCGGTTTTTTTGTTGATGTACGCCAGTTGTTTTTCTTCCATTGTTTTAGCCAAGATTGCATGCCGTTTTTGACGTATTGACTGTCTGTATGTATTTCCAGTTCATCGTGTTTGCGTGCGGCGGTTAATGCACGGATTACCGCCATTAATTCCATGCGATTGTTGGTTGTGTCGCGTTCGCCACCGCTGCGTTCCGCGGTGTTTTTCCCGTCTGTTGCAACAAAGCCCCAACCGCCCGGCCCGGGGTTGCCAAGACAAGAACCATCTGTCCAAATTTTTAACATTTTATATGTGTCCTTTTTATGATATAATATCACACATGACATATAATTCCAAAGATTTAAAAGAAATGGCAAATGCTGTGCGTGCATGGGCGTTGCACGCGGTGCGTGTCGCACGCAGTGGACATGTTGGTGTTGTTTTAGGGGCGGCGGATGTTGTTACAACGCTGTTTGCGAATTTTTTGCGTCGCGGTCGTGACCGATTCGTTATGTCGGCTGGGCATGGCAGTGCGCTGTTGTATTCTGTATTAAAATTATCTGGGCATAACATTGGCGATTTAAATTCATTTCGTAAAATTGATGGCTTGCCTGGGCATCCTGAATATGGGATCGATGGTGTTGACGCGACCACAGGACCGTTGGGTCAGGGTGTTGGAAATGCCGTTGGTATGGCAATGGCGGAAAAAATAAACAAGACCGATTCGCGTGTTTATTGTTTGTGTTCTGATGGCGATTTAATGGAAGGTGTTGCCCAAGAATCAATCGCGTTTGCAGGTCGGTATAAGTTAAATAATCTGATTTTATTGTGGGATGATAATGGGGTCAGTATTGATGGCGCAGCATTGACGGACGTTGATGTGCCTGGGCGTATGGTGGCGGCGGGTTGGCGTGTAATGACGGTAAATGGTGATGATTTTGTGCAAATTAATCGTGCGTTGAATGTTGCGCAAAAATCAGACTGTCCCGTGTTCATTCAATGTAAGACGGAAATTGGTCGCGGGTCCAGTCGTGCTGGTTCGCACAAGGCACATGGTTTTTCGTTGTCAGATGCAGAATTAATGGAATTGATTCAGCGTTATTTGTCACCAACGGGTGACATGTTATGGGGAAAATTGGTGACAGAACGTGTTGAACCTGTTGTGCGCAAATTTGATGTTGTGATTCCAAATATTGTAATGCCTGTGGTTGGTGGGGCGATGTCGACACGCGAATTGTCTGGACTTTATTTAGAAGAACTTTTTAAAGCGGGCGTTCGTGTTATTGGTGGCAGTGCGGATTTAGGCGGCAGTACGAATGTAAAAAGCAGTGCCACGCATGATATAACGTCGGATGATTTTGCCGGTAATTATATAAACTATGGCGTGCGTGAACATGCGATGGGCGCGATTATGAATGGTATGGCGTTGTCTGGATTGCGTGTTTTTGGTTCGACGTTTTTGGTGTTCAGTGACTATCTGCGCCCCAGTATTCGCCTTGCGGCGTTGTCTGGGCTGCCGGTTGTTTATGTTTTGACGCATGATAGTGTTGCGGTGGGCGAAGATGGACCAACGCATCAGCCAATTGAACAGTTGCCGTCGTTGCGATTGGTGCCGAATTTAAATGTTTTTCGCCCGTGTAATGGGGTAGAGGTTATGTATGCATGGCGACGTGCATTAACAGAAAAAACACGCCCATCATGTATTGTTCTGTCGCGCCAATTGATTGGTTTGGTTGCAACGCCGTTGGGTGCTGATTTGTCGCGCGGTGCATATGTGGTGCGGTCTGCGTCAAAGTCGCGTGTGTCTGTGACATTGTTGGCAACGGGAAGTGAGGTTCCGTTGGCAATCGCTGTTGCAGAAAAACTGGGCGATGCGGTTCAGGTGGTGTCTGTGCCATCTGTTGCAGATTTCCGTATGCAAGATTTGCAATATAAGCAACAGATGTTGCGTGGTTTTGTTGTCGCGATAGAGGCGGCAGCATCTGCACCATGGTTTGAATTTGCCGATGCGGTTGTTGGAATTGACAGGTTTGGTGTGTCTGGTTCAGGCGACGCGGTATATGCGCGGATGGGTTTTGATGTAGACACAATCGTTGCAGATATAAAGAGTAAAATTAAATAGTATGATTTGGTTCAATCGTTTTTTGTTTTGTGTGTTGATGGCGTTTGTACCTGTCTGTGTATGTGGCGTTGAATCAAAAAAACAAACAATAAAAGAAGAACTAAAAAATGCAATTACATGGCGTCAGGTTGATTTTGCGTTGGGGTATTATGGTGACAATATTCCGTCGTTTATTATTACCCAGGATTTTGAACGTAGATTAAATTCTGATTGGGGAAATGAAGAGCAGGTAAAGATTTTGCAGACGTTGTTACAAACGGGTAAAGTCGATTTTTCGCGTAGTGAGTGGGATTATTGGCTGGCGGGTTGGTACAGTACGTTGTGTGCAACGGAAAACCCTGAAAATACAGGACATCCTGTTTATGAGGCAAAGCGAAAATTCGTTAAACTTTGTTTGATAGATTTAGAGTGTGGTATAGAATATGATTCCCGGTGGGCGTTCCGATATTTATTTGAAGTAGAGGCAATAAAAAAGAAGTATCAGGATTTTTATATATGTCTTTTTTCGCAGCTGGCACAAAGTAAAAAAAGCAAAGCAGAAAAAATAGAGTTGTTGGATTATGCGATAGAACAGGCAAATGAATTTGATAATGTTTTGTTTGAAGAAGTTGGTAAGTTGTTAAAAGAGGAAATAGAAAAGGTAGAAGATGGCGACTGATTATGTTTTTACTTTGTCGTCGGGTGAAGAAATTCCGGTTATAATTACAACGCGACGCGGTTTGCGAAATATTACATTGCGTCCCAAGATGACCCCCAGACGTGAAATTCATATATCAAAGCCGTGGTTGGTTTCGACGTCGTATGTATTAAAATTCTTGGAATCAAAACAAAAATGGCTTGAGTGTACATTTCAAAAATGTCCGGCCAAAATAAAGTTAAAACCGGGTGATGTTATTGAATTTTTAGGTCGGCAGATAGTATTGCGTCACGATGCATCTGTTCGGTCAAACAAGTATTCTGAAAATGGCGAAGCATTGATAATCGGTGGTGATATTTCGATGTTTGAACGGCGTGTGCGCGACTTTATTAAGGCAGAATTTTTGTGTCAGGTTAAACAGATGATACGTAATACGCCACGTGAATTTTGGCCGGCGCGTATCGCAATTCGTGACACTACCAGTCGCTGGGGCAGTTGTTCGACATCTGGAACGATGTCTTTTTCATGGCGATTGGCGTTTGCGCCGTTGGATGTTATGCGTTATGTTGTGATGCATGAATTAGCGCATAAAAAACATATGGATCATTCGCCAGAATTTTGGGCCCAGGTTCGCGATTTGTATGGTTTTGGGGTGGAACGTGCAAAACGCTGGTTGGCGCAACATGGTGGTGAATTACATCGTTTTTTCTGATTCTTTTTAACTGTTTGCATAAAGATAAAAAATCTATTATAATATGTTCGTTATGGCGTGTTGCCGTAATGGGGTGTAGAGACCCGTTGCACTAAGCGTTTGGAAATGAATCTCAGTGTGTCTGGGGTGCGATTTTCATACGATAAAAAAACTCCTGATAAACGTGTCAGGAGGGTTGCGAATATATTGAATAAGCACACAATTCTTAGTGATTGTCTCTAACCTCCTGACCACTCGTGAAAGCGTGTGGTTTTTTAATAAACTTGGGGGTGTTATAATGAAACGTATTTTATTGTTTGGTGTGTTGATGATGGTCGCTGGTGGTGAATTGATGGCGGCACAACAGTGTGTGAAATTTGGGGATTTATCCGTGCCACTGAATGAGTATAATGCAGAGATGGGTGGTGTTGATTGGTCGTTGGTTTGGTCATATGTAACGGTGCGTGGGATTGGCGTGTGTGTACACACGCCAGGTGAATTGGGTGATGTTGCTGTATCGATAGAATACGATGCTTCTTTTTATGGTAGTGAACCAAATGATAATTCTTATTGTTGGTGTCGTATGTTAAACCCGGCGGTGTCGTTTTGGGTTGCGTATGGCGAAGTCGATGATGCGGAAGTATGTGCTGAGCGGTGTGCGTCACTGTGTGCGGATAGTGTTCTAATAGAGCCTGTATTCAAAACGGCTATGTTGGGCAGTTTGGGTGGTTGATAATGCGGTTAATTGTTGTGTTGTTGTTTTTGGGGGTGCTGACACATGTCAATGCGGCGTCGTGTCCGGCGGGGTATGTTTTGGTTGATGTGCCGGATGTTAGTGTGGCGGATACATGTCCGTTGGGAACCGTGGCGGTTGGAAGTGCGGAAGCCTGTACAGATTCAGATCCGGCCAGTGTTTGTTGGATTGTTGAAAAAATATTGGAATTATGTGGGGCGGGTATAAGTGTGTTAAAAACTTCAAATGGTGTGTTAGTGCCATTGTATGCAGAAAAGTATACCAGCCCCGCATTGCATGTCAGATATAATGGTCAGGTGTGTTATGCAAATTTAACCCAAGGAAAATCTGAGAATGCGATAAATATTCGCTATGGTGGTGTGGTGTATCGTGTGGCGGAATGATGTGTGTTGGGAAAACGTACCTGTGGCAATTATGGGTGCGGTTTGGTATATTGTGTTATGTAATCAGATGAAAATAACGCTGATTACATTCGACAGGAATGTGACTTTTTGTGGAATGCGTAAATAAGAATGCTTTTCTTTCTGCGTTTGCAAATTGATTTCGCATTCCTGTTTCTTTATTGTTTTTGCTTGAAAAAAAATATTTTTGTCCTATTATTAATGGGATGAAAAATAAAATGTTTATTTTTGCCGAATTGCATCACGCCCACGTGGGCGAATATTAGCGTATTGTCTTTTTATATGATATAATGTGTGCACGATGTGCATAAAGTTTTTCCATAAATAAAATAAGGAATAAAAAATGGATTTAAAACCAACAAAACCGTTATCGGGTTTTATAGAATTATTACCGGCCGAGCAACGTTGCTTTGACTTTTGCGCGGCGCGTATGTTGGGTGTATTAAAAAGTGCTGGATTTAATTATTTGGACTTGCCTGCCATTGAACGGGCCGAGGTTTTGACCGACAAAGATAACTGGGATGAAATCGAAACGCAAATGTTCTTGTTTCAAAAAGGCGATACCAAAATGGGGTTGCGATATGATGGGACGGTTGGGTTGTCGCGATATGTTGCGGGACACCTGAATGATTTGGTGTTTCCATTTCGTGCAAGTCAATTTTCAAAACGCTATCGTGGTGAACGTGCGCAACGTGGTCGCTATCGTGAATTTTATCAGATGGACATGGACATAATGGGCGTTAATTCGTTGTCAACGAATTATGATGCGGAAATTATTTCTGTGATTCAGCGGACATTAAACTCTGTGTCCGAATTTATTGGCGAAAACGCAGTTCGTATTGGTTCGCGGCCGTTTTGGGATGCATTGTTTGATTATTTGGAAATGACGGACGGGCAGAAAAAAGATGTTTTCGTTTTAATCGATAAAAAAGATAAAATGGGGGATGATGACTTTGCCGAAGGTCTGTCCGATACATTAAACGATACAAACAAAGAAAATCAAATTAAGTCTGTATTTGTAAATGGTTATTCTGATTTCTTAAACAAGTCTGATAAGTTGGATTTGGCGGTTGCAGAACTGAATGATTTTATGAAAACGTTGGATTTATTCGGGGTAAAAAATGCGGAAATAGACCTGTCGATTACGCGTGGTTTGGCATATTACACGGGGTTGGTGTTTGAATTTAAGTTGCTGTGTTATCCGGAACTGGGGACGGCGGCCGGTGGTGGTCGTTATGCAGATTTGGCCGGAAAATTTAGCAAGACCAAGATTATTGGTGTTGGTGCGGCGATTGGCTTTTCGCGTATCTTTGTGGCATTAATGGAATCAGGGGCGATTGATTTGTCGCAATTTGAATCGCCGGTTGATGTTGTGGTGCTGTGTATGGGGGATGAAAATTTGCCGTATGCGGTTTCTGTTTTGAATGCGTTTCGTGATGCGAATATATCATCTGTGGCATATTTGGATGCGGGGAAAAAGTTCAAAAATCAAATCGAGTATGCCGATAAAATAAAAACTAAATACAGCGCGATAATTGGCGAAACTGAGAAAGAAAATCAAGTTATTGCATTGAAAGACATGACATCTGGCAATCAGGTTGTTGTGCCGATTAAAGATGCAATAAAATTAGTGTTGGGGGCATAATAAAAATGATTATCGAACAGAAATTAAAAGATATTCAAAGTCGCGCAGCAGAGGTTGAGGCGCAAATGAATTCTGGGACTGCAACAGGTGATGAATTGACCAAGTTGTCCAAAGAATATTCGCGTCTGAACGAAATTTTGCCGCTGATTAATGAATACTTTCAAACTGTGGCTGGGATTAATGATGCCCAAGAAATGTTAAATGATGCAGAGTTGCGTGAAATCGCGAACGAGCAATTGCACGAACTGAATCATAAACTGCCGGAAATTGAAAAGAATTTGCAAATTGCGTTATTGCCACGTGATGATGCGGATGATAACAGTGTTATTATGGAAATTCGTGCCGGTGTTGGTGGCGAAGAATCTGCACTGTTTGCGGGTGATTTGTATAATCAATATAAGTCTTATGCGTTGCGTCAGGGGTGGAAGGTCGAAGTTATCGAAGAAAATGCAACCTCTCTGCGTGGGTACAAGGAAATTGTATTCAAGATTGATGGGGCAGGTGCCTATGGTCGTATGAAGTTTGAATCAGGTATTCATCGTGTTCAGCGCGTGCCAGAGACCGAGGCTGGCGGACGTATTCATACCAGTGCAGCATCTGTCGCCGTTATGCCAGAGGCAAAAGAAATAGACGTTGTTATCGAAGATAAGGATATTCGTATTGATATTTTCCGTGCGTCTGGCGCCGGTGGTCAGCACGTTAATAAAACAGATAGTGCGATACGTATTACTCACTTTCCGTCTGGAATAGTTGTGACGTGTCAGAATGAACGTTCGCAGTTGCAAAATAAAATTGCGGCCATGTCCGTATTGCGTTCTAAATTATACGAAAAACAGCGCGAAGAACAGATGAACGCCAGTAATGCGTCACGTAAATCTATGGTTGGGTCTGGTGACCGCAGTGAAAAAATACGTACATATAATTTCCCAGAACAACGTGTAACAGATCATCGTATAAAACTGACCTTGTATAAGTTAGATGATATTCTGGCTGGTGGCGCAGGGTTGGATGAAATGATTGATGCGCTGATTGCGGCGGATCAGTTAGAACAACTGGCAAATATGGAGTAAGTAAAAAAAAATCCCACGTTTGTGGGATTTTTTTGTTGGTTTAAAATATATATCTGATATTTAACCCGCCAATCCAACCGTCGCGTGGACCTTCGTGGCGACCGATGTTCGCAGAAAAGTTAAGATTGTATACAGACTTTTCAAGTGTTATGCTGTATTCAAAAAAGTTCGTTTCGTTTAATTCTGGCGCTTTTATATTATTTACGGTCATATCGCCACCGTTCGCAAAGAATATGATATATTTTGCATTTAGTGAACCGTACCATTCTGCGCCGATATGGCGTATCAGGCGCAGCCCAGGTGTCAGTTCGAACATGCTGAATGCGTCATTGTCGATTATTGCGCCAGATGCAGATGTGTAATCTTCGGATTGTATCCAGGTGTATCCAGCGTGCAATTCTGTGCGCAGGGCGGTTTGGCTGTCCAGTATCATGTCGTATTTTGCATTAATCGCGCCACCGACCCAGAAGTTCGAATAGTCGTCTGTGCCAAATAGTGTGTCGGCAGAATTGCTGAATGCGCCACCGTTGATTGTTGTTGAAATGCTGAATCTGTCCAGGTCAAAGCCGTTATAGACACCAAAGTATCCGCCGTGGCTGTCGATTTTTATGTCGCTGTTTTCGTGGTCGCCGCCGGCATAGCCAACATAAATTCCCCATTCTGAGATACCGTTGCCCATTTTGGCGCGACCGCCAGCCAGTCCCATCATAAATGTGTTGAATTCTGAATTTAGACTTTTGAAGTTGTCAAAGTTTATGTCATCGCCCAGGTGTTGCCAATTGAACCAAATGCTGTTTAGGGCAGCGTCTGCGTTTACTGTGTCGCCACCATTCCGGCCGGCGCGACTGTCGTCGTTGTATTCGCCATAAATTGACATTGTGCCATACATTGGGGCGCGACCATATTGATCGGACGTGCTGTCGTGAATGATAGATGTGTTGCTGTATTGTCTGTGTGGCAATGCCAATGATATTGAACCGTCAAATGATTGTATTGCAGTGTTTGTGATTGAGTGTTGCAATGCTGCAATATTGTGTGCGGTTATTGAATTTGCGTATGTGTGTGGTGCAACTGCGTGTGCAGTGCTGCAAAGCAATAATGCTGATGGCAAGATTGCGAATTTATATGTTTTCATGTGTTTCCTCTCTCAAATATTATGTGGTAATTATAACATAAAAATGACGTTATTAAAAATAAATAAAAATACCCCGGCGTGCCGGGGTTAATTTATCGAATGATTCCGCCATTTATGTGGATCTGTTGCCCGTTTATATAGGCGGCGCGTTCAGATGCCAGGAATGCTGCTAAGTATGCGACTTCTTCTGGTTTGCCAAATCGACGCATTGGATTAATGTCGCGCAATTCTTTGCGACGTTGTGTTGGGATTGTGTGTGAAATTTCTGTATCTATAATACCGGGTGCAATACAGTTTGCTGTAATGCCGCGACGGCCGTATTCTGCGGCAATTGCTTTTGTGAATGCCGCCATTCCGCCTTTACTGCCTGCGTATGCGGACATCGCAGCGTCGCCCATTGCGCCGGCAATTGATGTCATGCTGATTATGCGTCCGTATTTGTTGCGCAGCATGTGGGGCAGGGCAAGTCTGCTTAAATTATATGGTACGATCATATTAAGGTGTATTATATTTTGCAAAAAAACAGGGTCTGATTTTAAGAACATGCGTATATCTGCGCGCCCGGCGTTGTTTATTAATACGTCGATGCGGTTAAAGTTTTTTTGTGTTTCTTGTATCAGTGTTTCTTCTGCTTCGATTGCAGTTAGATCCAATGGTATACATAGTGGCTCTAGACCTTTCTTTGGGTCGGCGTGTAATGCGTCGCGTATCGCGAATAATTTTTCGTGGTTGCGTCCTGTTAGGACTGTTTGTGCGCCCAGATTGTAGAATTCTGATGCAATGGCGCGCCCGATACCGCCAGTTGCGCCGGTTATGATAACAACTTTATCTTTTAATCCATAGTTTGGCATTGTACAAAATCCTTTTTTGGAAAATTATAGTGTCGATTTTTATGTTTGTCCAGTTTTTTTATTGTTTATGGTCTGATTTTTGTTATTATTAGTGTCATTATGAGTGATTTAAACGAAGAATATGAAGATTTTATTGATAGACCAATTGTGATGGTTGGTTTGATGGGGGCAGGTAAGACCAGTGTTGGCCGTGCGTTGGCGCGCCGCTTGGGGATACCGTTCGTTGATTCTGATAAAGAAATAGAAGCGGCGGCCGGTTGCAGTGTTGTTGATATATTTTCAATGTATGGTGAAGAAGAATTTCGACGTGTTGAACAGCGTGTGATAGAACGCTTGTTGGATACGCCTCCGGCATTAAAAGTGATTTCAACGGGCGAGGGGGCCTTTATAACCCCTGCGGTTCGTGAAATGGTTTTGGCGCGTGCGCTGTCTGTTTGGCTGCGTGCGGATTTGGATTTGTTGGTGAAGCGGACAAATTCGCGTGATACGCGCCCGCAATTATTAAATGCAGACAGTCGTAAGATTTTGGGTCAGTTAATAAACGAAAGATATGAAACCTATGCGTTGGCAGATATAACGGTGCAGACGCGTGATGAAAATTTGCGAAAAACCCTGACCAAGGTTTTGAATGCGATAGAGGATTTTTCTAATAATAAAGAAAAGGAGTAAAAAATGGCAAAAAAAGCAGGGCTGATAAAAGAATTTAGTACGTTTGTTCAGCGCGGTAATGCAATCGATATGGCTGTCGGTATTATTGTTGGTAGTGTGATGACAGGGGTTGTGAATTCGTTGGTAAAAGATGTTATTATGCCACCAATTGGGCTGTTGATTGGCGGTGTCGATTTCTCGCAGTGGTTCTTTGTCTTGGGCGGGGGTGAAGCAGGCGCGACATATGAAACGATTGCTCAGGCACAGGCGGCAGGGGCAACAACATTGAATTTGGGGCTGTTCTTGAATTCGGTTGTTAGCTTCTTTATAACCATGTTTGCGATATTCTTGTTTGTTCGCACGATGAACAAGATGCGCGACAAAAAGCCTGCGAATACACGTGCTTGTCCGTATTGTACATCAAATATTAGTAATTCTGCGACAAAATGTCCGTTTTGTTGTTCTGATGTAGAACCGGTTGAAACTGGCACAATTCAGGAAAGTGATTTGAAAAAAGGCATCAAGGAAGTGACTAAGTTTGCATCTGGGGTTGCAGATGGTGCGTTAGGTCAGATAAAAAAGATTAAAAAAATCAAAAAAGTGACAAAGCGTTAATGCTTTCAAAGTTTTTGAATTCTGTAAAAAGCAGGGCGAAAAAGTCCTGCTTTTTTTGTTGGGAAATAGCGAATTACAAAAGGCGCATAATGTATATTATGTATAGTTTGGTCTTGCTGGCGCAGTCCAAAACATATACATAATATGCAGTTCTTGTTTGTTTGTGCTTGGTTTTAGTCTTGCTGGCGCAATTTTATTGATGCGCGTTTTTTTTGTGCGGCTTTTTTTGTAGTAAAAATCCCTTTTGTATGGTGTTTTTGTATATATGCGTGTTTTTTAATATAATTGTCAAAACAGATAGAAAAAATGTTCTGTTAAAGTTGTTTTTTAATAATTTGTTGAGATGTTTGTTGTGGTGGTAAAAAAAGTAAAAAAAACGCCCTATTTTGGCTGTTAAAAATGCAAAAAATGCCGGATTTCTGCGGTTTTTGGAGTGGTTTTTATATAAAAATGGTGTTTTTTTACATAAAAATGGTGTGGTGGGGTGGAGTATGATATTAATAAATTGGTTTTGTTTTGTAGAGTTGTGTTTTGTTTTTGCTGTATATGTTATGGTGGTGTTTGCGTGACGGTTGATTTTTGTGTATTAATGCAGTATTATGTTAGTTATGAGATTAGATCAGGCATTGGTTTTTCAAAAAATATACCCCAGTCGTGCCAAGGCTGTGGCAGCAATTGGTGCTGGGCTGGTGACGGTTAACGGTGTAATTGCCAAGAAGCCAAGCCAGACGATTCTTGATTCTGATGTGTTGGTTGGGCGTGAATTGCCCTATTCCAGTGGCCGTGGCAGTTTAAAGTTAGAGCATGCGTTGGATTCTTTCAAAATAAATCCAGCAGGTATGACGTGTTTAGATGTTGGTGCCAGTACGGGCGGTTTTACAGATGTTTTGTTAAAGCGTGGTGCGACCCGTGTTTATGCGGTTGATGTTGGTACCAATCAGCTGGTGTCAGAGTTGCGCGAAAATCCGCGCGTTGTGTCGTTGGAGCAGACTGATATACGTACCCTGCCCCCGTTGGCGTCGGTTGATTTAATAGTGATAGATGTTTCGTTTGTGTCACTGACGAATATTGTAGATGTCTTGCCACGGTGGGGTGCAAAAAGCGTGATTGCGCTGATAAAGCCGCAGTTTGAAGTCCCGCGGGAAGTTGCGTCGAAATATAACGGTGTTATAAAGTCTGACGAATGGCATGAATGGTCGATTAGCCGTGTTGTGGGGGCTTTTGAAAAGTATGGTTTTAGTCTGTGCGGTGTGACGGAATCGCCGATACGTGGCGGCAGCGGGAATATTGAATTCTTGGCATGTTTTTATGTTGATAAATAGATTTATATACTTTTATTATTTATTTGATTTTTGGTGTTTTTATGGCCGGGCAATCGTTATGCCGAAAAAGGTGATTTTGTTATTGTATACCCGTAATGGTGACAGTATTTTTGATGGTTTGTTTAATTGTTTATTTCGGCGTTGCAGATGTTTTATTTCGTGGTTTAAAAAATCGTCTGGATGCATGCCGATTTCGGTTGTGGCCTTGTAGAATGCGGAATATGCATCGCGTGGAACGTGTTGATAGTGATAGGGTTTTGCCGCATAGAAATGGTGTATGACTGGGTTTTTTGTTGCGTCAATGGATTGTTGTTCTGTAAAGTGTATTGGAATTGGTAGGCCTGGAACCATGTTGTATTTTAAGTCCAGTGGTTTGATTTTGCCTTGTAATGCGACATTTAGTATGTCTTGGTCAGGATATGTAAGTTTTACTTTAATATTTTTTAATAAGTCTATGTTTTTTGCTTGCTCTTTTGTATTTATTAACAATACGCCACTGTTGAAATAAGGGCCGTTTTTTAAGTGTTTCTTTGCAAAGTTGGCGACATAGATTCCGTTTTTATTGTTCGGGTCTTTGCGTGGTGCCATATCTTGTACCGCGCCCATGGTGTATTTAGATATATCTGTGTTATATAGTTCTGTCAGGTCATCGCAAATCAGTGTATCGGAATCCAGATATAATAATTTATCGACTTCTGGAAATATTTGTCCAGCAAACAGTCTGTAAAAAATCACGGGCGACCATCTGGAAAAATCGTATTCAAAGAATGGGTTTTCATGTTTTTTTATGGTCCGCCACACTAATCTGGCGTTGGGGAAACGTTGAAATATTTTCTTAATTTGACGTTTCCCATGTGTATGTGGTGCAACCATGCAGTATATTGTGCATTTTGTATCTGGGTATTGATGTTTTAATAAAGAATACATGGAAACAGTGGCCAGTTTCCAGAATCTGGTATCAAATGCATAAAGAATGTCTATTTTTTTATCCATGTTAAAAATTTGCACAGTATTCGCTGTTTAGCTGTTAAGTATCGGCGTGGAATATGCTGTACAGACGCCAGCAAGGCGTTACGTCCCGCAATTTCATATTTGCCCATGTGTTTTGGGCGAAATGTTGTTTCGTATAGCATATAGCTGAATGTGTTTCGATAAAAGGCACGCCAAAAATGACTGTCGTACTTATCTAATAAATTTTTTTCAATGTGTTCAAAGTATGTCGGGAACCAATCAAAATAATGTGGCCCAAATTCACGTGATGTAATTGCGTCACCATGTATTCGATGATAAACGGATATGTTGGATGTTTCGACAACAAAGTTTGCGCGATAGCATAAATCCAACATAAACGTTAAATCGTCGCCAAATGTGGTAAAATTGGTGTTAAATCGTGTGTCGCCAATCAGACTGCGTTTATATATGCGTCGCCAAATCCAACACCAATTATGGCTTTTTGGCATCAGCAGGAATGCCGCTGGATTGTTGCGTGCGCCCATCATTGACGCGTTCCAAGAATGTTGTTTGGATGGTATGTATTTAAATGTATTTGGTACAATATTTGTTGCACCCCCAGCCATATCTGCATTCGTTGTTTGTGCCATGTGCAACAGCATTTCCAGTGCGTATTCTGTGAAACAGTCGTCGGAATCCAAGAATGCGATATATTCGCCGGTTGCGACATCTAATCCGCTGTTTCGTGCGACACATACACCAGATTTTTTTTGCAACTGTATCAATTGAAAGCGTTTGTCGCGCGCGATGTGTTTTTTTATTACAGATACAGATGTGTCGGTTGATGCGTCGTCAATTATAATGCATTCCCAATTTTTTAAACTTTGGTTTTTTACGGATTCTATGGCATCACCAATAAAGGCGGAATAGTTATGATTGCATATAATAATTGATACTTTTGGTTGTGTTTTTGTCATTTTTTTAATTCGTCTATTTATTATTTCGCATGGCAGTCGCTCTCTAGTGTGAAATATCCGTATCTGTTTTCGTATAGGGTGTTTTCTGTGGTTGCAGGTTGATAGCAGGATGTTATACTGGGAGTGTTGTTATTGATGCCGTCGCACGCACTGCAAATGGAAAATTGTCTGTATAGTTTAAGAGTACCGCCTGTGGCATTGTGGGTCAGGTTTGCAGTGGTGCAAATAAAATGTTCTGTGTTTGATTCTTTTCCCCTTATTATTGTGATGGGGTTTTTAACGATGCCGTTGTACGGACATTTGTGAATGAATAGTTTGTTTAGGTTGCATTGGTCAATAAAATTCGATGAACCGTCGTTGTATAATGTTTTATTAGTGGTGCGTTCAATGCAACTGTTTAAATAATGGTGGTTGTTGTATATTTCTGCAAAAAAGTTGCCGTCTATTACAAGCATTTCGTAAGTGTTCCAGTTAATGGGTTCTGTTGGTTTTTGTATGGATGGTTCGTAATCTGCGTCGTATTTGCTGGGATATGAGCAATAATTGTGCCACGTGTCGTCGTTTGGGGATAGGAGTATGTTCCACCAATAAACCAATTCTGTTTTGGTTACACAACAATCCCGTTTCATGCTGATGTAATTAATGTCAACTGCGTTACATTCATTGCGAAAAGAAACACAAATTGCCGTGCTGATTATGTGCCAAAAAAGTTTGCTAAGTTTATTCATTGTTTTTCTGCCATTCCCATTAATACGTGTATATTTTAATGCATGTTTGGGAATGGGTCAATAAAAACCTTGTTTTTAGTTTACGTATGTACAGGATGTTGCGCCTGTGGTGCCGCTGATTGTGAAAGTGCCGGTATTGTCAGTGTATGTGCCATCTGGCAGATAACAATCTTCTATTGTGTGTGCGCGATCCCAGACGCCCCCACTTGGACAATTTAACGTATACACCTGCATGTAATAATAATAATTGTCTATCAGTTGGTCTGTTATTTGGTTGTATTGCGAACAGACATAATAGGTTTTGTTTGTAATGGCAGGGGATACTTTAACATATGCAGCATCAGAAGTTTTGCCACCGTTAGGACAGCCGGTACAGAGGCCCTTTGTTCGACATGTATAGAACAAGGATGGGTCGTTGATTATGTTTCCAGATGCATCCTTGCATGATGATACATAACTGTTGGGATAATCGCATAGTTGGTATTTTGTGCCGTCGTTTGTGACATAGGAAAAATCAGAAATCCATTTGTTGGCGCAGGTGCCATTGCATATTGTTGCCGCACTGCATACAGAATAGGTATAAGCAGTTGTGTTAAGCCGTACAGATGAAGTTAAGGTGGCAGAGCAGTTGGTTAGATGTGTTGCGCGAACCTCTGACTTATAAAATATGCAAATTGCAGCGCTGATGATTCCCCACAGAATTTTATTTAATTGTTTGTTTGTTTGTTTGTTTGTTTGTTTGTTTGTTTGTGCGGCCATGATATGCTCTCTCTTATTAGTTTATAACGCGTCCTGCCTAGGATTTTATCAATTTTATGTCTGGCTGTCAATAAAAACATCATAATTCCCAAGAATTGTCTTGAATTTTTGTGTTTAGATAGGTAAAATTCGGGATGTTTTTAACAATAATATAATCTGAGGCAGAAAAAATGGCAGACGATATGAAAAAAATTCATGACCGTGAATCAAAATGGCAAAAAAAGTGGCGAGAAGCGCGTGCATTTGTACCAAAAAACGATGGTGCAAAACCAAAATATTATAATTTGATTGAATTCCCCTTCCCTTCGGGTTCTGGATTGCATGTGGGACATATGTTGCCGTATACGGGTATGGATGTGTTGGCGCGTTGGCGTCGTATGCGTGGTTATGATGTGTTGTTCCCAATCGGATACGATTCAATGGGTATTTCGTCTGAAAACTATGCAACCAAGATAGGTAAACACCCAAGTGAATCTGTCGCAGAATTGGTCAAGATTTTTGAACGTGATATTTCAATTATGGGTCTGTCTTTTGACCCAGAATCAACGGTCGCGACATCTGATCCGGAATTTATCAAATGGACACAATGGATGTTTATTCAGTTTTTTAAGGCCGGGTTGGCGTATAAGTCTGAATTGCCAATGAACTGGTGCCCGGCGTGTAAAACGAATCTGACCAATGAAGAATTAGAAGATGGTTGCTGTGAACGCTGTCATGGGCCGGTTGAAAAAAAGATGAAATTGCAATGGAATTTGGCGATTACAAAGTATGCGGACAGATTGATTGATGATTTGGCCTTGGTTGATTATCCAGAACGTGTAAAAACAGAACAGATTAACTGGATTGGCCGTTCGCATGGTGCGGATGTTGATTTCCGTGTTGGTGATGACACTATGACTGTTTATACAACGCGCGTTGATACAATCTTTGGCGTGACATTCTGTGTTATTGCGCCGGAACATGCGCTGGTAAAAAAGTGGTTGGACGAAGGTCAAATTACAAATCCAAATCAGGTGCGTGAATATATCGCAGCAGCACGTGCGAAATCAGAAATCGAACGTACAGACGTTACACGCGAAAAGACAGGTGTCGAATTGCAGGGTATAAAGGCAGTAAATCCATTTAACGGTCGTGAAATTCCGATCTTTATTTCAGATTATGTTTTGGCAGATTATGGTTTTGGCGCAATTATGGCGGTTCCTGCGCATGATAGTCGTGACTGGGACTTTGCAAAAAAGTTCGGGTTGGAAATCATTCCTGTGTTGGCCGGTGGCGAACCAGACCAGGTATGGGAAGGTGATGGCAAGCATATAAATTCATCGTTCTTGGATGGTATGGGCAAAGACGATGCGATTGCAGCCGCGATTAAATATGGAACAGAACATGGTTTTGCACGTGGTACAACCAAGTATAAATTAAAGGATTGGGGTTTTTCGCGTCAGATGTACTGGGGTGAACCAATCCCGCTGGTTTATTGCGAAAAGTGTGGTTGGGTGCCTGTGCCAGAATCTGAATTGCCATTAATGCAACCATATATGTCTGATTATAAGCCAACAGATGATGGCGAAGGGCCATTGGCGCGTGCCACAGATTGGGTAAATACAACATGCCCGCATTGTGGTGCGCCGGCGAAACGCGAAACGGATACTATGCCACAATGGGCGGGTTCATCTTGGTATTTCTTGCGCTATCTGGATTCCAAGAATAATAATGAATTCTGTTCGCGTGCACAGTTGGATAAATGGATGCCAGTCGACCATTATAACGGCGGTATGGAACATACAACACGTCATTTGCTGTATTCGCGTTTCTGGTACAAGGCGTTGGCCGATTTGGGTTATGTCCCAGGTGTTGAACCATATAAAAAGCGCACAAGTAACGGATTGATTATGGCGGCCGATGGTTCCAAGATGTCAAAGTCGCGTGGAAACACGGTGCCAAGTTCGGATGTTGTCGCACGCAGTGGTGCAGACGCATGTCGCATGGCGATATTGTATTTGGGGCCATGGGAACAAAGTGCAAACTGGTCCGAAGATACATTGCGTGGCGTTGAACGTTTCTTGAAACGTGTAGAGGCATTGGCAGATAATCTGACCGATGATGCGATGACGGCGGAACAAGAACGCTTGGTACATAAATTGATTGCTGATGTGACAGAACGTCTGGAAAATATGAAGTTTAATACGGCGATTTCGGCGATGATGGAATATTTGAACGCCTTTGGCGGTAAAATGCCCCGCCCTGCGTACGAAACATTGTTGCAGATGTTAAATCCGTTTGCACCACACTTGACCGAAGAAATGTGGGAAAAGTTGGGGCATGCGGACATGTTGGTATTTGCACAATGGCCGACGTACGATGCGTCTAAATTGATTGCGACGGAAATGACAATCGTTGTATCTGTTAATGGTAAGCGTGCTGCGGACTTCGTTGTCCCTGCGAACGCAGATGAAGATGCTATTGTTGCAGCGGCAAAAAGTGCGGCCGGCAACAAATTAGATGGTGCAACAATAATCAAAACGATTGTGGTGCCAAAGAAATTGGTTAATTTTGTAATAAAATAAAATCTAATGGCATATCTAAAGCGAATGGGGGAATCTCATGTAGCGTTTGTACACTACGATTCCCCCATTCACTTTATCTATACCATTATCTTTTATTTTATAAAATCCTGGGTTGTAAATAAAAAAATCCCCCGTTTGGGGGATTTTTATTTTTGTTATGTGCTTTTTACGATATTTTTTCAATGCGACGGATGCGGCGTTCAATTGCATCAAATGGGCTTTCCAGAAATGCTTGAACGCATAAAAATGCAACCTCTATATCAATGTCGTCTGCGGCCAATGCCAAAACATTTATATCGTCGTGGAATCTGTCGTCGCGTGCCTGGGCCGGTGTGTTGCAACGGGATGCGCGAATGTGACGGTATCTGTTTGCCGCAATCATGACGCCTGCGCCCGTACCACAGATGACGATGCCACGTGATTTTGGATCGTCAATCATTGCGTCTGCCAATGTGGCGGCAACGTCTGGGTAATCAACAGATGTATTTGGATCGTCAACCCCAAGATTTACGACGTTATAACCAGACGCAGCCAGCATTTCAATCAGGTATAATTTTAGCCCTGCCCCACGATGATCGCCGGCAATATAGATTTTAGATACGGTTTTGTTCATTTTGCCTTGTCCTTTCTTTTTTGTAATTTGCATTCCAGACCGGTGTTGCCGGTGATGTTCAGCGTGTGATATGACAATGTGCCTGTCATTTGTGCTGCGCTGAAAACATTTGCGGTGTTAACCGTTGCAGGCCCTTCTAAACAGCCGTGCAGGAATAATACAGGGGTTTTCACCTCGCCTATGACGCGGCCGCCACGACCAATCACAACTGTGTCTGCGGTAATATTACCAACAACTTCGCCATGAATTTGGACAGTGTGGTCCGTTTTTATGTCGCCTGATACTTTGCAGCCCGCACCGATGACGGTTGGGGATTGTTTTTCCGTAGAGTTTGTAAATGCCAGCATTTTATTCGTCCTTTACAAATTTTGTTGGGTCAAATGGTGAACCTTTGTATCTGATTTCATAGTGCAAGTGTGGACCAGTAGAACGGCCAGATGACCCCGCCAGTCCGATTACAGTCCCGGGGCGGACCCAGTCGCCACGCGATACCATTATGCGTGACAGGTGGGCGTATAATGTTGTAAAGCCCAGCCCGTGATCAATTTCAACTGTTGTGCCATAACCAACGCGTTCACCTGCAGATACAACGCGCCCAGGGGCAACTGCCATCAATTCTGTGCCGATTTTGCCAGCAAAATCGATGCCACGATGTTTCTTTGGTTTGCCTGTGAATGGGTCGTTGCGTGTGCCGTAATTGGATGTGACGCGCGCGTTTACGGGTTTGCCCAATGGCAACATCTGATTTAGACGACGTAATCCATTCCAACGTTCCAGACCGTCCGCCAACTTTTGATATTTTGCATCCAGTGTTTTATCGAATTCAATTGGACTGAACGCAGAACCGACCAGGGGATTTGAATGCTTGTTTGCATTACGAACCAACGTCAGTTCATTTAAGCCCAGTGATACCAGTGTGCTGTTAATGCGTTTGATATTTTTGTGTAATTCTTCGGTGTTTTCTTTGGTTAATGCGGCGACCGCATCGACGATTATGTTGTCTGCATCTGCGATGGTCGCCATTGTTTCTGCCATTTGTGTATTACGACGCTTTAATTCATCGTTTTCTGCGCGGGTCAGTTCATATTCCACAGATAATTCAGACAGTTTTGTATATTCTGGTTCAAATTCTTCGTCGCGTAACATTTCAACAATGCGTGTGCGCAAAAAGTCCAGTTCGCCCCATGTTTTTACGCGACTGTTCATTAATTTTTCTTTTTCGGAATCGTTTAAATCCTTGGCGCGCAGGATTTTGTCGTCTGTAACATTTAAATCACGGGTTAAATCGTTATATTTTGTAAGGTATGTTTGCAGGTCACTCATATGGCGTGCGTGTGTGGCACGTACCTCTTCCAGTTGTTGTGTGCGCTTTTGTAATAATGGGCGATGATATACGAATACATATGTTGACCATGTTGCCCACACAATTAACCCAATCTTGCCACAGAAGCGGGTAAAGCGCCAAAAACTGCTTTGATTAAATGTGTATACGTTACCACGTGGGGTGTCCATGACGGTAAATTCGCGTGGTGGAAATATACGTACAATAACGCGCCAAATGGCACGGAATGGTGATGTTATGAACGCCCACAAGGACGTAAAATATCGTGTTATAAAATTTATCATTTCTGGGATAGTGTAGACAAAGTATCCGCAATAGTCAAGCCGTTGCGCAAAATAGGCGTGTAATTCATCGGTAGTCCGCGGTGCAGTATTGATATACCCTTGGTACCCAGTTTGCCAGAGATAAGAACGCGTTCTGCGGTATTTTTTGCGCCAAAAAGTGGAAATATTGTTATGTCGCCTAGTTTTTGTGACATTTCGGATACAACCAGCGCAATTGTTGTGGCGTCTGTTATTATGCAAAATGTTCCCATTGGGCGGACGCGTGCGATACACCGTGAAATCCAGGCACGCAGGTCTGCATTATGGTGGGCGTTATGTTTCGCAGGGGTGCCATTAAAATATGGCGGATTGGTCAAAACCAAGTCAAATGTACGGTTAGTTCGCCATGTATTGATGTCTTGTTCGATTGTTTCAATCGATGTGTCATTCAATATCGCGTTTCGTTCGCATTCGCGTAACATATTAACGGATGTGTCAATGCCTGTTATTTTAGCAGTTGGATTGTTTGCCAGATAACATAAAGATGCGCCACCGGTACCAATCCCGACATCCAGTACAGTTTTTGCGTTATTTGGTGCAAAGGCCGCCAACCATACCGCGTCAGATGTCGGATTGTAATGCCCACGATGTATTCTTACGCGGCCACCCATCAGGGTAAAAATTTCTTGTTTTGTGCTCATATGCCTTTATAATAGGACAATAAAAGTAAAAGGCAAGTTTATGTTTGAAGATATTGTTGTTGTACAAAGTGCGGTTAGTGCGTTTAATAATGCGGCATTATGGGCGCCTGCGTTTTTGTGGTGGGGGGTGTTGGCGTTTCCGTTGTTTGTTGCAGTCTATTGGTGTTCGGGTACGCTGTTAAATAAACTGGGCTGGACGCGCAATAATATATTGTCGCATGTGTCAATGTGGACGGTTGTGTTTACGTTTGCGTGGATTGTGCTGTTTGGTGGCAATTACAATGTGTTACGTGACAGTTTATCTGTTTTGCCGATGATGGTGGCTGCGATAGTGTTTTTATCTGCGCTGTTTGTTTCTTCGCATTTGCGTTCGCGTCCCCTGCCCTGTATGGATTGGCGAAAGAGGGTCTTTGTGTTGTCGGTCATTGCGCTGGTTGGTTTATCAGATATGCATGCCTGGTGGGGGCCATTGTTGCAGATTGGGGCGTTGGTGTTGGGTGTGATTTTGGGCCGTCGCGCAAAATCAGAAATGCGTGTAATTCCAGGGACTGTATTAATATTATTAATGACAACGATTGCTATTTTGATGCAACCTGAATTTTTCAGATTTGGCCAGTTGGGTAATTTGACAATTGCGCATCTGGCGGCGGTGTTATTATTGGGGATATGTGCTGCGATTGTGATTGCAGTACGAAATATTAAGCCATGTGGTAAAATTCATCGCAGTGCATATGTGAAATTAAAATGGCTGGGGCGTGTGGTTTGTATGCTGGGGGCTGCGTTATTTGTTTTGACAGAGGCGGTGCCGATACTGTTGGGTACATTGGTTGCAGTATGTGCGTTAGTGTCCCTGTCTGCCTGGCATGCGCAGCATGTTAATATTGTGATTGCAGATAAAATGTTTGCGATGATGCTGGGGGTGTTTGGGCTGATTACTGTTATGCCGGTAATAAGTGCCTTGGGGATTTTGTATTGGATGAATACAGATTCTGTTGATTTCTGGGCAGAAACAAAACGTTTGTTATAATTGGTTATATTTATTTAATATCAATTTGTATGGCTATAATGTATTATTCTTGGCGATAATAATGTAAAAACAAGCGGGAATTTATTATGGCTATACATCCAACTGCAATTATTCACGATGGCGCGAAATTGGGCGCGGATTGTAAAATTGGACCTTTTTGTATCGTAGGACCGAATGTCGTCCTGGGTGATCGCGTGGAATTGGTCGCAAATGTCGTGGTTGATGGCAAGACATCAATTGGCGATGATTCTATTGTTTATCCATTTGCTGTTGTCGGCGTGATGAGTCAGGATTTAAAATGGCAAGATGAAAGCACAATGACCGGTGTGCGTATTGGTAAACGTTGTAAAATTCGTGAATATGCGACAATTCATTCAGGAACCCCTGCGTCTGATGGTACGGTGATTGGTGATGATTGTCAGATTATGGTTAATGCACACGTTGCACATGATTGCAAGGTTGGCAATAGTGTTGTTATGTCTAACTTGGTACAATTAGCAGGACATGTAGAGGTTGAAGATTTCGCAATCATCAGTGGTGGCGCCATGGTTTTGCAATTTGCGCGTATTGGTCGCAACGCATTTATTGGTGGTATGTCTGGGGTTGGTAATGATGTATTGCCATATGCAATTTATGATGGCAGTCCACGTGCTGTATACCGCACTATTAATCGTGTTGGTTTGATGCGCCATGGATTTACAAACGAAGATATGCACGCCATCCATTCCGTGTATTCTGCAGTGTTCCATGGTGGTGAAGGAACAGTATCAGAACGCTTGGCCAAGGTTCGCAAGGAAGTAAAGAATAACAAATATGCCATGGACGCGATTGATTTTATTGAAAATCGTTCAAAGCGTGGAATTGGTACATCTAAAAATGCAGAATAGTAAAAAAATCAAAGTTTTCATCATCGCTGGCGAGGTTTCAGGTGATGTCTTGGGCGCGCGTATTATGTCGCAAATGACGGACGCTGAATTCGTCGGTGTCGGTGGCGAAAATATGCAAAAGTGCGGGTTGAAGTCTTTGTTCCCGATGGGGGATTTGGCCGTTATGGGCGCGATAGAGGTTTTGGCACATGCACGTACGCTAACGAAACGAATAAAGCAAACTGTTGATGCGATTGTTGCGGAAAAACCAGATGTTGTTTTAACAATTGATTCCCCGGGCTTTGCGAAAAGTGTTATTAAACAGATTAGAAAAAGTCCAGCAGGTTCCGAATTAATTGCCAGGGGTTTAAAGTTTCATCATGTTGTTGCGCCCCAGGTTTGGGCGTGGCGGCCAGGACGTGCAAAAAAGTATGCACAGATATTCGATAAATTGTATGCTTTTTTTGAGTTTGAGGTGCCCTATTTCACAAAACGTGGTTTGGAAACGGTGGCGGTTGGACATCCGATTGCAGACGATTTAATTGGAAAGTATAAATCACACAAGAAGCAGACAGAAAAGATTATTACACTGGTCCCAGGCAGCAGAATGAGTGAGGTTAAGCGTTTATTGCCATTGATGCATGATGTGATTGATATGCTGTCGCGAAATGGGTATATGGGATATCGTTTTGTTATTCCAACGGTGGAAACAACGGCCAAATATATAAAACAAGAAACATCACGTTGGCGTATAAAGCCGGAATTAGTTTCTGCATCTGAACGTTATGATATATATGCAAAAACATATATCGCAGTTGTTGCCAGTGGTACTGTATCGGCTGAATTGGCGATGTTGCGCGTACCGGCAATTGTTGTGTACAAGATGAACCCAATTACAACATGGTTAGTACGTCAAATGATTAACGTGCGTTGGGTATCGTTGGTGAATATTTTATTAAATCGTGGTGTGTATCCTGAATTTTTGGGGCCTGCGGCGACGGCAACAAATGTTTTGGATGCGGTTCAACAGTTAACAATCCCGTCAAAACGTGAAAAGATGATTAGTGATTTAAAAAGTGCGGATAAATTATGGCAATTATCTGATGAAGGTGCGGGTAAGTTGATTGCAGATGGTATACGTAAATAAAAAAACGCCAAAGTGGCGTTTTTTTATTATCTTAATCCTTTGGAACGACAGCATGCAGATGCGGCAGAGCGCCAATCAGAATATTGTTGGCCTGGATTGCGCAGGTCACGCCATGGTTGCCAGCCGTTACAACGTTTTTTGTCACCCGTACCTGTGCATTTTGCATATCGACGCAGCGAACAAGTTTGATTTGATAATTTGCCGGTATCAGTTGTGCATTTAACAACGACATTTTGATTCTTGGCGTCGTTTTTGCCCAGTTCTTTGGATGATAAAACCTGATATGCGTTGGCGGTATAAATTGCTGAGATAACAATAAGCAATGCAGATAATAGTTTTTTCATTATTGCCTCCTTATTTTTATGTATTGATTATAAATAAATATCATAAGAAACACAACAGGAATAATTATTGTCCAGGTATGCAAAAATTATCTATTTTTGTTCAATGTCTGCGGTGGTCCATGGTTGGTCAGTCATGACCAGATAATATAGTGCTGCATTATCAGAACCTGGATCACGTAGTATTGGGCGGACAATGAATATGTCAACATTACATGGACTGTTTGTATCAGATTGCATTTCTGTCAAATCTTCATGGAATTTTGCGGCGAAATCCATTGCCTGTAAATATGCGGCATCATCGTCTGCGGCACTTAAAGAATCGCCCGCCCACATCAACCACATTCCGTAGTTTACCACGTTTTCTTGGCCCTGCAAATCATCAGCAGACAGCAGTAATAGTGGTGCAAAATCAACGCCACTGGTAAATTCGCCTGTGCTGGTTTCTGTGTAGTCATACATGTCGCCTGCAAATTTTAACGCGGAATATAATATGCCGCCCGCAGCAGACATTTTACCCAAACGGCTGACATTGCGCATTGTCGAATGGAACAAGTAGTCACGAATGCGACCAGAAAATTTGCCGCTTTTGCCTAATTTTGCCCCTTTTCTAAGCAGTTTTCCCCCAGTCCATGCGGCTTTTGTTGCCTTGCCCACGCGTGCCGCACGTGCCACAATATTGCCACGTTGTGCCGGACGCAGCATGCGCAAATTGCGACGGTATGCGTTTAATTTTTTGTACGTTTCCATGGTTTCTTGGTATTTTTTGACATCGTCTGCTTTATCCAGCTGTTCCCGTGCCTTATTTAGTTGGTTTAATTCCTTGGTCTTGTCGGCGATTTTCGTAGCGTCATTAACCTTGTCCAGCATTTTTATTTCGTTGTTTAATTTATCGATGCGTTGGGTCGTTTTAATAAAATCGACAACTTTGTCAGATTGTTTTAACGTGTTCAAGGATGTTTTCATTCCCTTTAATGCCTTGGATGCGCGTGCCGCCTTGGCCACGCCTGATATGACGGTGCCCCCACCGAATGTGACAACAGTGATAACAACATCCAATGCCATTTCAAGGTATGAAATCCATTGCAGGTTAATATCGCCAGCGACATAGTAATCGTTTGTGTCATCTTCGCCGGTTGTTTCTTTCATATTGACTGTTTTTGTGACAGTTCTGTTTATCATATCTGTATCGCTGGCCAATGCACTGCGACTGGTACAGCTTCCGCCATTTAATGCGCCGTTTGGATACAGTTCGTCAATATGTTCTTTGATATAATTGATGGAAATGGTATTATTTTTATCTGGGCCAACAAAATTGTCCAGTGCACCGTGTTCGGTCACCATGATGGCATACCATGCCGGGTCTGTATTTGTCCAGACGGCGGTGTCGTCGATACTGCCAACGCGCGGATTTGGGTCACTGGATGGCAGACCGCGTTTTGTTGCCAATTTTAGATGTTGTTTCAGAACCTTTGGCTGTGTTTCATAATTTACGATAATTTCGCGCCCGCCGGGAAATGTATATTGAATTGGTATAAATTTAATTGTTTCGTCATCCGCCGCACCTGCAATTTCAGGACATGCCAGCACCTGGGTCAAGGTGTTTTTATCAGTAAATGTTTGCTGAATCCATACTTGAATTACGGTTTCTGGATCTGATTCTTTGATGTTGCCAACATTTTTTGCCAGGGCATCTGCAAATACCTTGGTCGCGCATTCGGTTTTTGCAGGCGGTGTGATTAATATTTCGTCAACAGTTAGTGCATCTTCATAGCCGTCCGGGGTTGTGCCGTCGCCAACCAATGATTTTGTTTGTTCCTGTGTATTTGTCGCGTCTGGCAAACCATAATCGTCTGCATTTGCAAACGTAGATACAGAAAATAAACAAATTGTAAAAAATATTAGTATTTTATTAATCATCAAGTCTTACCGCGTCGTCAATAACAATTGCTTCTTTGTTGATTTCAAGTGTGTCTGGGTCATAAACATAAAATCCGACAAATAAATCAATGTCATCTTCGTTAGAGTCACATTTGCCTTGGTCAACGACGGATTGTTTTATTGTGTTAAATATCTGGGCTTTTTTGTTACCATCGACTGTCATTATGGTGCCAGCAGATCCGTTTGAATTCATTTCATATAGTGCATAGTCTTTGGGATTTACACAGTATTTTTTGCCTAAAATGGGTTGAAATACTTTTGTGTTTAAATCGTCGTTCCCACCGCCGTCACCGCATATGGTGTAGCATCCTTCATTATGATCTAAATCTTGGCAGTTTAAATATTCTTTATCTAAATCGCTACTAATCAAGCTATAACCGGTTCCTGCACCCGTGCCTGCGATTAACTTGCCTCCATCAAGTGCCCAAAACGTTCCACCTGCCGCGGCAAGTAATTTCCATTTGTTTTTTAGATTAGCACCGACTGCCTTTGTAAAATTTTCTATCCCCGTTTTTAAAACCCCTTTCCCGGCATAATTATTCCAGCCACGCATGTTGGCTTTTAAGCCTAATTTCACTGCTTGTTTGGCAAGTTGTTTTCCGCCAGCTTTTGACATATTTTTTGCTGCGGATTTTGCACCGACTTTTGCGGCTGCTTTTGCAGCTGCTTTTAAACCTGCACCTAGTGCAGCACGTCCCGCTGTTGCAGCGGCTGCGCCAGCCCCACCAGTATAAAATGTTGCAATAGCGGCGACTGCGGTAACTACAATGTCTATACCAACTTCATAAGATCGATTGTTTTCGCAAACTATTATTCCACGTTTTTGTTGTGCTTGATCTAATACGATGGATATTTGCGTAATTACGTTGTCCCAATCAATATATATTCCAAGTTCTTCATTTTCTGCTTTGCCGGTCAGGTCGCGTACAGCCAGGCGATGGGTTGCAAAATTATTGTCTGTGCCTAAGAAATCTAGTACAAATGCGTCGTCAAGCTGAACGTTGTTATCTTTGTCATTGGCGTTGATATATGAAGTTGCCAGTTCTGTAAAGAATTGTTTTTGTTGTTCTGTGTCCGGACCTAAAAAGTCAACAATAATCTGTACAGCTTTTGCTGTGTCTGCGTCTAAAATTGCTGTTGAATTGTCGCTAGCAGAAGAGTCTTCTGTGCCGCTGCTTGCAGATAAAGAACTGTTTGTTCCAGTATTTGATGATTGGGCCGTGTTTTGCTGTTGTTTCCCGGTCAGAAGTTCTGGTTTTTTTAGCCCCAGTGCCGAACATTCTGCCATAATCACATCCATTTCGGCATCAATCTTTTTGACAATGTATGTGTATTCGTCGTTTGTGTCCAGCATTGATGGCACGGAAACAGCGGTTTGTGTTGTTGTTTGACCTGTTGCGGTGACGGGTGTCGCCGTCACATCTGTATTTGCAAACGCTGATATAGAAAATAAAGCGATAAAAAAGAATATAAGCTTTTTCATTTCTTAATATCATATATTATATGGTCCTGCGATAACCATGACCTGTTGAATATTTTCAATTTCACCAGGGATAAGGGAAATGACGCCAGCCGCTGCAACGGCGACCCCGGCAACAATCCACCCAGCAACAGGAACCGTGGATGCGGCCCCAGCAACAGCAAGTGTTGCGTTTACTAATGCCATGCTGCCTGTAGCCGCAACAAGTGCTGTTGCTTGTAGTGCAGTGGCAAGACCTGCGAATGCCATTACGCCACCGCCAATCGATGCGCCTAATGCCCAACCGTCTTTGTCGATGGTGTCTTTTTTTACGTCTAGGCCGACCACATAGACCGCTAAACCCTGGGAGCTACATTCGGAATTTTTCAATGCAGATTGAAAATTTTGTGCGGCATCAATTGCAGACGGCAAATCTGTAAATGTGACGATTTTCTCGGTTGTTGAACCGGTTTTGTCCATTAATACCAGCCCCGGGAATGCACGTCTATCGTTGCCTTCTTCAAAATCAAGGAAAAATTCATTATCAGAACCGCCGTATGATGAGAATAGTCGTTGTCCCGCTTTGTTCACGGCGGCGTCGTCATCCAGGTTGTCGGCAATTGTGTGATCAGAACATTCGTCAGACCAATATAGTTGTTTGATATCACTAAGTTTTATCACGTCGCCGGGAATTTTAGAACGTTTGTTATAAATCATTATGCCTGTACGCAGGTCTAAAAATTCAAAAACATCCCGTGTGTTAAATGCGAATGCGTATTTTTGGTCGTTCAATACGAATGATACTTTGCCAGTTGGTGTCATTGCAATTTCTGCAATTTGGGCATTGCAGTGTGTAAAAATGTTTCCGGCAATCAGGGTTAAAATCTTTGCGCGTTTTTGTTTAACAGCACTTCCTTCCAGTTTAGTTGCATTTGGAAAAATTTCGGTGCGCAGTGGGTCCAAGAATGTTTGTTGGGCCACACCGATGGTTGCCATACAATCAGTCATTGCATCGGCATTTGCGTTTGTGCGAACTGTGCACAGTAAACAGAATATGGATAAAATGTATATTATTTTTTTCATGGCTATAATTGAAATACAATTTCGTCGTCGTTGTTTGTTGAATCTCCAGGTGTTGCGTCGCCTGACGATGAATTGTCGTCACCGCCAGAAGATGGTCGTCCTGTGTTTGAATCTTGTTTGCCTGTCAAGAATTCTGGTTTTTTTAGCCCCAATGCCGAACATTCTGCCATAATTACATCCATTTCGGCATTAATTTTTTGTACAATATATGTATATTCGTCGTTTATGTCCAGCATTGATGGCACGGAAACAGTGGTTTGTATTGTTGTTTGACCTGGTGTGTTGGCTGGTGTGTTGGCCCCGGCAAAGCCAATTATGCCTGTGCATAGCGTGACAAAAGTAAAAAAGGTGTGTGTTTTTTTCACAAATAATCCCCTATCCCGCTGCATTGTGATATAGGTGTTTTGTTTGCGCGGCATCTGTGAATTGCGTTTAACGCAACAACCATTTTATCAAATTCTGCTTTCTTGTTTATACAGGCGCGTTGTTGTTCCAATTGTTCAATCTCTTTTTTGCGCGCCAGGTACAATTTCCTGTCTTCAACCTTAATCGGGACGTATGCGGATTTGTCTTTGTATGGTTCGTAACCCGTTGCCAGGTTATTCATGCGGTCTTGGAATGACAGATCAGCATATACGGTTGGAAATTCAGTTTTGGTTAATTCTAGTTGATTTGCGCCATTTTGAGCCTGTAAATCCAGTAATTCTTGTTTGCGTTCTTGCATTTCTGTCGCCCAATCTGGGGCAGATTTCTTGTATGGATTTTGAATTTCAATTTGTGGCGCAGGTTCGTCAACAATGGCGTTTGGGAACTGTTCAACCCCGGTCGGCATTGCATAACCATATTGTTTAACATAATTGTCAAACGCACTGTCAATATAACCGACGCATGCCGTTGCGTAATTTCCACTGGGGATTTGTGACAGTTGCAACATTACGCCGGGGCGAATGTCACTGAGTCTGGCGTCGCGACAGTTGTTACGCATTGCACATTGCGTTGCAACAAGACCAGCGACAACCTGTTGGCATTCGGCGGTTTCGATTTGTACGCCTTGGACATATACCGGTTGGGGTAAGCGCTGATTATATGGGCCATTGGGGTCCCAATATGGGTTCGTTGAATAGTTTTGTACGTTTTGAATTACGCCATATTGTGAAAATGGAACCGGGGCACCTGCGTGCGCGTGTGTCAACGTCAGGACGGTTGCTGCGATGAATATGGATGTGCTAACTCTCATTCTCTATTCCCCTCTACGTGTGTATTATAACAAAATGTAGATTGTAATCAAAGATAAAAATCCACCAAGTAAAAAGAATGGGGCAAATGGAATGTATTTTTGGTGGCGTATGCGCGCCCAAATCGCGCCGGTTATGCATGCGATAATTAATGCATAGGCCAATCCAGTCGCCCCCAGCCACAATCCGCCAACCCCAATCAGTTTTATATCACCCATCCCAATCGGGGGCGTTATGTTGTCCCCATGTTTTTGCATATAGTAATCAAACGCAAAGCCGACACAGGTTGCCAGCAGATAACCGGCCGTTGCGCCAATGACCGCGTCTGTGATGTTTGTTGGAAAATGATAAAAAGAAATCAAAACTAATCCAATCAGCATCAGCGGAAATAGATATGCGTCTGGTATTATGCGACGCCTAAAATCTGCGACAGAAATTTTGATAGATAGCCAAATTGCCGTCAGAATTAAAAAAATGAAAAATATTTGCAAAAACATTTTTCCCCCTTGCCTTTCGAATCGAATATATGCTACACTAATACTATAATGTATAACAAGGATTTTGTGAAATGAGCAAGGGTTGGGATAGCGTTGCGTTAAAAAAGTTAAAGGCCTTGACCGGTAAGGGGTTGTCGACAGCTGAAATTGGCAAGCGTTTGGGAATGTCAAAAAATGCCATCGTTGGCAAACTGAATCGGTTGGGTTGGAATGCCAAGGCTGGTGGCGCGACTAAGGCAGATCCAGCAAAAGAAAAAAAGCCAGTGGCAAAAAAGACTGTGGCAAAAGGAACAACTGTGAAAAAAACGGTGGCCAAGAAAGCGACAGCAAATGTGGAGGATGCGGTTAAAAAGCCGATGGATAAAAAGACTGGTGCAAAAAAAGCAGCTGTTGCGCCAAAGGTAACCGCAAAAAAAGTTAAAGTAGAAGTTGTAAAGCCTGTCAAAGAAGCCACAACAAAAACGTCGTCTTCTAAGACCAGTGCCAAGAATTTGGCAATGCATCAGCGAATAATTCAGCATTCTTTGGAGATGGCGAATTTAAAGCCAAATCAGTGTCGATGGCCGATTGGGGATCCCGATTCAGAACATTTTCATTTTTGTGGTGAAACTGTTTTTATTGGAAAACCGTATTGCTATGAACATTGTAAGCAGGCTTATCAGTTTGCGCCACCAAAAAAGAAATAAAAACAACCGGGGAATATGGGTATGCCGAACGAGAGAGAGAACTTTAACGGTGCTTTGAAAATTGCCGAGTATGATATTTCAGGCAACTATTTGCGTGCCTATTATGACGCAGACGGTAAATTAGTATTCGTTTTGGATTTTGCAATCAGTGATACAAAACCAAATGTGCTGTTGGTGATTAATCCTATCGGTGGTCGTAAGTGGGATGATATTTTGGCGAATGATTATAATGTGGATTTGGAGGGGGTTCGTCCAAAGAAAGATAATAAATATCAAAAACTGGATGTTGAGTATACAGGATTAGGGGTGTATGATGCCCTGTTTCGTGCGTATGATGATGACAAAGATGTTGATGCTGCCTTAAAAAAGTTGGGGCTGTTTAGAAATGAGGCATCGCGTCATGCCGCGTTTGAACGCTTGGGGACCGCAGATGTGATGGCGAATAATGCGCGTGAAACAATCGAAAAAACCAAAGAAACAATCAAAGAACTGCAGGAACGTTTAAAAAATCTGCGTACAAAGTTGTCTGCCCAGCGCAAAGATGTTGGGAAAGAGCCAACAAAACAATCTGCGTCTAAGATTTTGCGAACCGAGGCGCAAATTGATGCAGTTAATGAAAAAACGACGCGCGCGAAAAAGCGTTTAAATAGTGCGCAACGCAGGTTGATTGTGGCGGAAGATGATGCGGATGTCGCCCGTAGTATATTGGATTTATTAAATCGGGATGCAGATTCTGGGGCAGGTTTGCCTATGACACCGACGCCAACAGATATTGCTGTGGTGGAAGATGCGCCTGTGCCAATGGCTGTGGCACCACAAGTTACAGATTTAACAATAGAAACAAAGGCAGACGATATGGCTGACGAAGAAGTAAAACCATTATTTGATGAAGATCCAGAAATCTTGGATGAAAATATCGCGTTTAAACCGATTGATTTTAATGCGACGTCTGGCAGTATGGTTAAAAATGCACCCGTCACACAGGAAGATGTTGAAATAGTATCTGATAATGTTGTTCAGCCATTATCGTTTGTGCCGCCTGTTCGTGCGTCTGACGATGTGCCTGTGGTGGAACCTGCCCCGGTGTTGAATTCATTGACATCTGTATCGACATCGCCGTCTGAACAGATTGATTCAGAATTGATGGCAACGATTGATATTCCGGGCTTTACGGATATTCCAGATATTTCGTCGGAATCAGCCACGCAAGAGCAGTTGCAGCCGTCTGTATATTCCGAACCTGTGACGCCTGTTGCGCCTGTGTCCGAACATATTGAACCGACTGTTCAGGAAATTGTTGAAGAGTCTGTGCCAACGCCTATGCCGGAAATTGAACCTGCGCCAATAACATCAGATGTGCGACCTGTTTCGCCAATTACTGGGGCGGTTTCGACTGTTGGGGCAACGCATCGTAAGCCAACAAAATTATATTATATTTTGTTGTTGATTTTAATTGTTTTGTCCGTGTTTACATTATGGTTCTATCAGAAGTCTATGCCAGATTCAGAAACACCTGTATTGGCGGCACAGGTTGTGGTTAACGATGACAAAGAAAATGGCATATCTGAAACGGTGAACAAAGAAGTTGCGGAAATAGAAACAAAGGCTGATGCGCCATCACCGTTTATTGATACAACGATTGTCGATAATGCTGGGGCAGAAAGTCAGGTTGCAACACAAGAAGTCGCAACAAATGAACTGGTCACAGATGAAGTAGCAGAAGAACCAGTTGCCGATGTAACCACAACAGAAGCAGAAGAAAAAGCACCTGATGACATTAATGTTGATGCAGTGGTGTTCCCAGACGTTGAGCCGGTTGTTGTGCAGGTCGCGCCAGAGCCAGAAAAAGATGCCGAAGAACCTGTTTTGATAGAGGAAGAAGCGTCGGATTCGCCTTTCTTGTCAGACGAGGTTGTCGCACCTGCAGAAACTAAATCTGTGGCAGAGATAATTGCATTAAAACCTGTATATAATGTGTCGCAACAAGAAAAAATGTTTGTCGCAGATGAAGAATATGAAACGGATGCGGCAGATACTGTTGAAGAAGCGGTTGCCGTTGATGCACCTGTGGTTGATTATTCTGAACCAGTGGTTGTTGGCGTGACAGATGTTGATGATGTGGAACAGGAAGTTTGTTCTGATGGCAATGCACCCGATATAAACGGTTGCTGTGCTGGTGAAACATTTGTTGATGGTTTGTGTTGCGCAGATGGGACAGATGAATGCTTTGAACCAATGAACTAAAAAAAACGCCCTTTTGGGCGTTTTTTTTATCGGGCAACGTCGCCACGCAGGCGTTCGTGACAAACGTAGTCTTTTAATTTAAAACCATCATTTGCGTGCCATTTTAACATGCCACGCCAGTTTTCGTCTGGTATTTCAACGGTTGGTAATGGATGCGGTTTGCGTTGCAATTGTGTCGCAACCTGGGGCAGATGGTTTGTGTAAATATGTGCGTCGTGTAATTCGCCTTTTAGAATGCCGGGCTTTAAACCCGCCTCTTTGGCGTATAGCAGCAACAACAGTGCGTAACTGGCAATGTTATAAGGAATCCCTAAGAACATGTCGCATGAACGTTGGGTCCAAATTAAATTCAATTTGCCGTCGCGTACAATTAATTGGTGCATCATGTGGCATGGTGGTAATGCCATTTGTGGAAAGTCGACCGGATTCCACGCAGATACAATAATACGACGGTCGTTTGGGTTGTTCTTTATTTTATCAATTGCGTTTGCGACTTGGTCGATGCCTGGTTTTTGGGGGTTAAAATTATCTGTCGGATTTCGTTCTATGCGATTTTCGTCCCACTGATATTCGCCGCCAAAGTGACGCCATTGGAATCCATAGATTGGCCCCAGGTCGCGCTCTTTATCCATGATAGAATTGCGGACTATTTGTTTGCTCTTGTCGCATAGGGTTATGTTAAGGTGTTTTAGTGCGTCTATTCGTGTGTTGTATTCCTGCTCAACTTTGACCGGATTTGCCCATTCGTTCCAGATTTTGCAGTTGCGGTCAGTTAGCCATTTTTTATCGGTGATTCCGTGCAGGAAAAATTCTAATTCTGTTGCAATATTTTTTAGTCCCATTTTCTTGGTCGTAATCAGTGGGAATCCCATGTCCATATCGTGAACAAATGTTGCACCGTGACCAATTCCGATATCAGGAATGCCGGTTCGGTTGTTGCGAATGTCTGTTCTGTTTTTATAAATGTCGCCCAGTATGTCTAAATATGCTTTCATTTATTGTCCTTTATAGAAAAGAGCGCGCCAATGGCGCGCTATGCATTTATCGTACAGATGCTTGTTTGAACAAATCGTCGGCTTTGACCTTTTTTTCTTTGGTCTTGACGTGTGTCAGCATTGCGTCCAGCGCTTTGCGTTCAAACAGCATGCCACGCAACATTGCCACGGCGTTTTGATTCTTGTTATAGAATTCAAAAACCTGTTTTGGATCTGGATAGCGTGCAGCCTCGGCCCAGATGGCTTGTTGCAGGTCGTCACGTGATACTTCGACTTTGTTTTGTGTGCCCCACTCTGCCAAGATTAAGCCCAATTTTACGCGGCGTTCGGCATCTTTGCGTTCGGATTTTTCGTCCCATTTGTGGTCGCATTTTTCGTCATGGCAGTGTGAGTGATTACGATCGAATTCAGCCTTGGCCATGTTGTATTCTTGTTCAACCAATGTTTCTGGCAGGTCTAACTTAACCTTGTCGCCCAAGATGTCCAGCAATTCGTTGCGCATTTCGCGTTGTGCGGCATCGTTGTATTGTTCGATTAAGATATTGCGAATATGTTGTTTCAATGCATCAACTGATTCTTGGCCAACTGTTTTTGCCAATTCGTCATTTAATTCTGGCAAGATATGTTTGCGAATTTCGTGGATTTCAACCGCGAAACGGGCATCTTTGCCTGCCAGGTTTGCTGCGTGATATTCGGCTGGGAATTTAACGTTAACATCAAACTTGTCGCCGATTTTATGACCGATGATTTGATCTTCAAAGCCTGGGATAAATGCACCAGAACCCAAAATCAGATGGTGTTTCTTTGCTTCGCCACCTTCGAATGCTTCGTCGCCGACAAAGCCCTTGAAATCAATTACAGCGACGTCGCCATTTGCAGCCTTGTATTTTTCGTCCTGTTTTTCTGCGACACTGCGTGATTTGCGGATGTTTTCCAATGCTGTTTCAACTTCTTTTTCGTCCAGTTCTGCAACTTTCTTGGTGATTGTGAATTTTTCCAAATCAATTGCAGGCAGTGTTGGCAGAATATCAAATTCCATGCTGTATTCTGCGTCTTTGCCGATTTCCCAGCCGGCCAGGTCTGCCTTTGGTGCGCCAGCCAAGCGGATTTTTTTATCAGCGATATAATCGTTTAAGTCATCGTTCATTAATTTATCAATTGCTTCGCCGTATGCAGATGCGTTGTATTTTTGACGCAGGATGTTTAATGGAACCTTACCTGTGCGAAAGCCAGGCATTTTAACCTTTTTGCCGTATTCCAGCAAGATTTCATCGGCAGCTGCCTGTAATTTATCAGCCGGAATTACGCCATTAACTGAATAGTGTAAATCTTTGATTTTTTCTTTTTTGAACATATTAAATTCCCTTTGTATACAATTTGCTGTCTGACTATACAAAGTTTTTTTACAAAGCGCAATAATAAAAAATCCCGCCGGGGCGGGATTTTTTTGGTTCCACAAACTTAACGTTTGCTGATTCCGTTCCCATGCAATTTTGCATGCCCGGAATGACAAATTGCATCATAGGTTTGATGATGCAATAAAAAAACCGTTCGAGTGAACGGTTTTTTGTTCCGCAAACTTAACGTTTGCTGAACTGTGTAGAACGACGTGCCTTGCGGTAACCGTAGTGTTTACGTTCAACAACACGGCTGTCGCGTGTCAAGAAGCCTGCAGACTTCAATACAGCGCGTAATTCTGGTTCGATTTTTTCCAATGCCTTGGAAATACCGTGTTTTACAGCACCAGCCTGACCAGATAAACCGCCACCTTCGACCATTGCAACGATGTCATATGCGGTTTCGCGTTTTGTGACACCGAATGGCTGTGCGATAATCATCTGTAATACTGCACGACGGAAGTATTCGTTGGATGGTTTGCCGTTAACTGTGATGTTGCCCTTGCCTGGGACCAAGTATACGCGTGCAACGGAATCTTTACGTTTACCTGTTGCGTATGTTGCGTCTGTTAACTTTGGTGCAGCAACTGGTGCTTTCTTTGCAGTTGCTTTTTTTGCAGGGGCAGCTTTTTTAACTGTCTTTGTTGCTGTTTTTTTTGCTTCTGCCATTATTCGCCCCTTTTGTTCTTACGGTTCAAGCCACCGAAATCAATAACGACTGGTTTCTGTGCTTCGTGTTTGTGTTCTGCGCCTGCATAAACGTGCAATTTGGTCAAACGTTGATTTGCCAATGCAACCGCGGTGCGACGACCCATCATGCGCTTTACAGCGTTGAAAACCAATTTTTCTGGTTTTTCAGAACGCATCTGACCCAATGTGCGTGATTTCAAAGAACCTGTCCACAATGAATGCCAGAAGAAACGATCTTTATCAGCCTTGTGACCAGACAATGCAACCTTGTCCGCGTTGATGATGATAACGTGGTCACCGCAATCCATGTTTGGTGTCCATGTTGGCTTATGCTTGCCACGCAAGATGTTTGCAGTATATGCTGCCAAACGACCCAGCGTGCAATCAGTTGCGTCAATCAGATACCATTTGGCGTCTAATTCGCATTTTTTTAACGATTTTGTCGCTGCCATTTTTGTTTTCCTTGTTGTTTTAATTAATTAAAGCGTCGCTATTATGACGAAAAGCCATAGAAATGTCAAGAAAAATCGATATGGTATTATTGTACCGTATAGATGATTTAAAATATAAAAAACGCCCGTTTGGGCGTTTTTTTTGTTTGGTTACATTTCGTTCGGGATTTTAAGGCCCATTAAATCAATTGTTTTTGCCAATGTGTCGCGTGCAACGTTTACAATGTGCAGACGCCCTGCCCGTATGTCGGATGGAACATCATCGCGCAAAATTGGGCAATTGTGATAGAATGTGTTAATCAACTGACACAAATCGTATGCATAGTTGGCAATCATGTCTGTGGCACGGTTTTCAAATGCGCAGTGTACGGTGCGTTCAAAATCCAATACACCAATTAACAAGTTGCGTTCGTCTGTGGTCATTGGCATATATGATGCGTCTGCATCAAATGTCGCGCGTTTCAGAACACTGTTTAAGCGCACCGCGGTATACAGAATGTATGGTCCAGTGCGCCCTTCGAAACTGGTGACAGATGCAGGGTCAAATATATAATCTGAACGAACGTCGTGCATCAAATCGTTGAATTTAACTGCGGCCAATGCAATTGCGCGAATTGTGTCTTCGTCCAATGTTTTGCCGGATTCTGATACACGTTCGCGAACGGCAATGTTTACTGCGTCAATAATATCGTCCAGACCGGCAGCGTTGCCGTCACGTGTCTTGAATGGTTTCCCGTCGCGACCGTTGATTGTGCCGTATCCGATGTGTTCTAAATTATTGTAGTCAAATATCCCAGAAATTTCAGATGCACGGAATAATTGTTCAAAATGTAATCCTTGGCGCAGGTCTGTAAAGTAAATGATTCTGTCTGGGTTGTCAGTCTGTTTGCGACAATAAACCGCCGCCAAGTCGGTTGAGTCGTACGTGTCTGCGCCACGTGAATCTGTCCACATATATGGTGGCATTGGTTTGTTGTCAGTGTCGCGCTTTACAACGATGACCTGGGCACCGTCACTTTCAATAATTAAATTCTTGGCACGCAAAATCTTTTCTACGTCATCCAGATATTGTGCCGCATTGCGTTCGCCTAAATCATAATCAAATGGCAATATGTTTAGTCTGTTGACCGTTTCTTGCATCATTTGCATAGATATTTTTAAGAACTTTTCATACAGGGCAAAATAACCAGCATGGCCGTTTTGGAATTTTGCCTTGATATCCTGGGCATGTGCCTGGAAATCCGGATTTTCTTTGGCAAAAGAACTGGCCAATGGATAATAGGTATTTAATTCTGTGGGGTTGATGTCAAAATCAACTGGTGTGTTTGGGTCGAAATTATCACTGAAATACGGCAATTCTGGGTGCAGGCGTTCAATCCATGCGATAACCAATGCCATTGGCTTGCCCCAGTCGCCAATATGATTCCAAGAATATGTTTTATGCCCCAACAGACGCGCAATGCGGTTAAAAGTGTCGCCAACAATCGATGTGCGCAAATGCCCAATGTGCAGGGATTTTGCAACGTTGTATGCGCCATAGTCTAAATCGATTGTTTGTGGCGCATCAGTGCGTGGTGATTGTTCTTGGCGGGCAAATTGCCAAATAAAATCATCTTTTAATTTAATGTTAATAAAACCGGGGCCGGCAACGGATGTTTCGGCAACAAAGTCCAGCTCTGCCAGTTTGGGTGCAATTTCGGTCGCCAATTCACGTGGGTTTTTTCCGGCGGATTTTGCCATTACCATGGCGGCGTTTGTTGAAAAGTCGCCAAAATCGCGGTTGCGTGGAACCTCTAAATTAACCTTAAGCCCCAATTTTTCATTTATCGCGTTTGATACGTGTTTATATAGGTTCATTTTTATATACTCTTTGTATGCTTGTAATTATATCGGTAAAACAATTCTAACTTTTAATCCGCCCAGTTCGCTGTCTTCCAGGAACATTTGACCGCCGTGGTTTTCAATGGCGGTTTGGGCGATTGATAACCCCAATCCTGTGCCGCCGGTGTCGGCACGTCGTGCGTCGTCCAGGCGTACGAATGGACGCAGTGCGTCTTTTTTGCGTTCGTCCGGGATACCAGGACCGTCGTCTTCGATTATAATTTCAACAGATTCTGGACCGTCGTGTTCAACGATGCGGATGTTTTTATTTGCATATCGGGCCGCATTTTCAATTATGTTGCTGAATGCGCGCGCCAGCGCCATTGGACGGGCATAGAATTGTGCCGGTGTTTCTGGGAAATCTGTGATGATTTTTTTGTCGCCGGCCGCATCACGGGCAATGCGTGTTAACATTGGCGGTAATTCGGTTGCCTGTTCTATTTCTGGGTTTTCGCCACGTGCAAACGCCAGATACCCGTTTACCATTTCTGTCATTCTGTCAATGTCGCGGATTAATTCATCATTTGTTGCGGTTTCTGTTTCAATTGCCAGACGCATGCGTGTCAGGGGGGCCTTTAAGTCATGGCTGACCGCGTTTAGCATGTCTGTACGTGTGCGATTATATCTGTCCAGACGTTCCTTCATTGTAATCATTGATTTTGCGGCGTCACGGATTTCTTTGGATCCGGTTGGTTCAAATCCGGGCGCGTCCAGACCGCGACCAAAACGGTTTGCAGCCTTGGCAATGCGGCGTATGCTGCGTGTGTGCATGATAATAAATGGCGATATCAATATTGATACGATTAAGATTGAACCCAATAACCAGATGATAAATACTTCGGTACTGGTTGAATAGATACGATACAATGATGTGCCAAACGTTGCGGTTTTATTGTCCTTGGTTGGGACGTCAATAAAGACAAGACGTTTGCCCTTGTCAATATACAATTTTGCAGGACGTTTCAGGCGTTTAGACAGTTCGGACGCCAGTTTTCCAGCCTCGTGCGAGTCGTTGTCGTTCTTTTTAGGGCGGTTAAGATGTTCATTTATTGTGACATTGATGCCAATATCACGCGCCATTTGCTGGGCAGATTCTGGGTTGCCGGCATCCATAAAGTTCATCATGGTTGTAATTTCGCCCGCCAAAGTACGTGCAAGCGTGTCGTGTACACGTGACCAGTGATTGCCAAAAAAAACGTTGGCAATAATAACAAGTGCAACGACCAGTGGAACTAATATCATTAATATTGTGCGCCATAAAAAACTGCGTGGTGTCAATCTCATGCCAAAGTGCCTTTGTTAGTTATTCGTTTGTGCGGTTTTGTCGACTAACTTATATCCGCGACCACGAATTGTTATTATATCTAGGTTTGATAATACAACATTTATTTTGTTGCGCAAGCGTTTTGCAACCATTGGTGATGCAGGAACGATATTGCCAATTGGTGTGATTAAATGCTGTAATAATTTCTTCTCTTCGCCAGACAATGCCAATATTTTTGTTGGACTTGTGGCGTCTGTTGGGTCAGAGATATAAAATTCATTATTGATGAACGTCATACCATTTGGCGCGGTTGGTTCAACACAGGGGGCATTTTTTATTATATTGTTTAAACGCAGAACTAATTCGCGTATTTGAAACGGTTTGGCCAGATAATCATTCGCCCCACCAGACAGACCGTCAATTGCGTTTTCTGCGCCAGTCATTGCAGTTAACATAATCACGGGTGTTGTGTCGCCTGTACCACGGATTTTTTTTAAGAATGTCAGACCATCCATGCCGGTCATCATTCTGTCCAGGACAATTGCGTTGACACGAATGCGCTTTAAAATGTCAGTTGCGTTTTCAGCAGATGGTGATGTTATTATGTCGAAACCATCTTTGCGCAGGCCCTTGGCCAAGGCGTTGCGTAAAATATCGTCATCGTCAATAATAAGAATCACTTTGTTTGTCATTAACTATTTATTTAATGGTTCAACGGCATATTCGCCGGGTTGAATTGTACGCATGGCGTTATTGGCGCCCTGCATATCTTCTTCTTCGTCGTATACAGCAGCACGGAATTGCATGCCAGATGTTGCAAATTCTGTCTTAAATAATGCGTAACCCGTGCCACCGCCTGTGGTTGGACCCTGCATCCCCAGGGAATAATAACCGCCCAAAATACCATAGTCCAGGTCGATGTAGTCAATGTTGACCATTAATGATACATTGCTGAAACCGTCGCTGGTTATGTTGCAGGCAAATTCGCGGTTGGACAATGTTGCCTGGGAATTAATTGGAACCATGATGTCCATAACGGTTGGTTCGCAGCGTCTGTCGATGCCGTTTACCAAGAATTCATATGTCATACCAACAGTCGCCTTGGATAATCCGGTGGAAACATTAACCTGGGATATTGTTGCCTTTGGAATTTTTACCATCGCATTGGCAATACCACTGCGTACAGGAAATGATATTCCAGATTGCAAACAATCGCGCGAGAATGGGTCTGCCTCGCATATATAAACGCGTGAATGGGCATTCATCATGAACATGTTTGCCAGGCTGTTAAATAAAAATGTGCGGGTTATGCGGTCGTTCAGGCGTGTGCAACCAAAATTACGACATATAACCATCGGTTTATCGGCAAACATCACCCCTGGATGCATTTTTGATTCAATTTCGCGTGCAGCAATTATATTCTGGTCATAATCCAGACTGTCCGTGCGTTCCATGAATTCTGATTCTGGAATAAAATTCGGATCGTCCGGGTATGCATAATAAGACTGTACCGGTGTTTCTGTATATATTGTTTGAAATTCTTCGTAACCCATGTTATTCATGGCGTGTGCAGAATATGCACAGAAAACAGCGAAAAAAGTCATAGAAATAGGTTTAAACATGATGTTGCCTTTGGTTCTCTCTTTCAAATCTTAGAACATTTTGGATTATTGTGTCAAAACAAAAATATTTTTATTGAAATTTTTAATTGCTTTGTTGTATTTTAGTGTACGAACTAAAAATAATTACAGGGGAATCATATGGTCGATATTATTATTACAGGAGAATCTGGCAAGTTGCATGCGGTATATCATAAGTCTGCACAAGAGGCGGCGCCCCTGGCGGTGATTTTATCTGGAAATCCACGACAAAAGTATCATATGAATGACCGTGTATCGTATGCGATGTTTCGTGCGTTTATGGATATTGGTTTTTCTGTTGTGCGCTTTAATTATCGTGGTGTTGGTGATTCCGAAGGCGTAATTGGAACAACATCAGAAAATATGTTGGATATCGCAACGGTTATTGACTGGATTCAAAATCATAATGAAGATAGTGACAAGATTTGGTTGGCAGGTCACCAATTGGGTGCATGGTATGTGTTGCAGGCGATGATGCGTCGGCCAGAGGTGTCAGGTTTTGCATTGGTGTCGCCTGATTCAACAGTATCTGATTTTGCATTTTTGTCGCCACGTCCAAACCGCGGATTGTTGTTGCAGGGGGCCGCAGAATCTGATGAGGCGCGTGCGTTTGCAACACATTTAACCCAAGTATTGAAAAAGCAGGCGCAGATTGACTTGGAAACAATTCGTGTTAAGGGGGCGGACGCGATGTATAGCCAGCCTGCGGATTTGCGACAAATGTATAATGATTTAAAGGCCTATGTTGGTCGTGAAAACGAAGAAGATAAGTTATTGTAAGATATGCAGAATAAAGAAAGATTTTTAGATGCAAATATTCCAGACGATATGGTGGCGTCCATTCGGCCACGTTCATTGTCTGACTTTATTGGGCATGAAAGTTTAAAGCAGAATTTGTCTGTATTTGTGTCTGGTGCGCGTAATAGGGGCGAGGCAATGGATCATGTCCTGCTGTATGGCCCCCCGGGTTTGGGAAAAACAACGTTGGCACATATTGTTGCGAATGAATTGGGGACGAATTTTCGTGCAACAGCGGCACCAATGTTGACCAAGCAAGGTGATTTGGCGGCAATTCTGACAGCGTTAGAGCCAATGGATGTATTGTTTATTGATGAAATTCATCGTTTGCCGACGGCAATTGAAGAAGTTTTATATTCCGCAATGGAAGATTTTAAGCTGGATATCATGTTGGGCGAAGGGCCAAGTGCGAAAAGTGTGCGTATCGACCTGCCCCCGTTTACGCTGGTTGGGGCAACCACACGTACGGGGTTGTTGTCTAATCCATTGCGTGATAGGTTTGGTATCGATTTGCGGTTGACGTTTTATTCGCCAGATGATTTAGCCAAAATCATTATGCGCAGCGCAAACATATTGGGTACGCCCATCGATGCGGATGGTGCGTTGATGTTGGCGAAATCTGCCCGTGGAACGCCACGTATCGCAAATCGTTTGTTAAAGCGTGCGCGTGACTTTGCAGCAGCATTATCAAAAAATCAGATAACCGCAGATATTATCAAGACCACCCTATTCCAATTACATATTGATGAATGCGGGTTGGACGAAATCGATCGTGAATATATGAATACAATTATAAAGTTCTATGCAGGGGGGCCTGTTGGAATTGAAAATCTGTCTGCGGCACTATCTGAACCAACAGATACGATAGAGGATGTTATAGAACCGTATTTAATGCAACTGGGGTTTGTGCAGCGTACACCGCGTGGTCGAATAATAACAGATGCGGGTTATGCACATCTGGGGTTGGAAAAATAAAAAAAGGGAAACAAGTAAACAATGGCAAGACATAAGTATAATTTTACAATCGCCTATGCAGATACTGATGCAGGTGGGATTGTGTATCATGGACGCTATATTGAGATTGCAGAGCGTGCGCGTATGAATTGGATGCGCGGCAAGGAAATTCCAAAAGGTGATAATTTTATTATTAAAAATTTGAACGTAAATTATTCGTTCCCATTAAAGTTGGGTGAAGATATTTGCGTCGAAACAGAAGTGTTAAAGGTTGGCAATGTGTTCCTGGATACAGTACAGTATTTCTTGAATACTGATAATATAGTTTGCGCAACTTTGAATAGTCGTGTTGCATATATTGGGCCAGATTTGCGTTTAAAGCACATTCCAGAAGAATTGCGTTTGAAGATGATGACTGTCACAGATAAGCAGAGATAGCCGTAAATGAAAACGCATGTTTATCCATTTACAGTTGCGTATGCGGACACGGATGCCGAAGGAATTGTGTATCATGCACGATATCTGGAAATTGCGGAACGCGCACGTATGAATTGGTTGCGTGGTCATGTTGTGGTTGGCGATGATGTTGGATTTGTTATTCGTGAATTAAATATTAAGTATTTACAACCATTAAAGGCGGCTGATGATTTCGTTGTAAAAACAGTTATGACAGATGTTGGGGCGGCAACGGTAAAAATTGAACAAAAGTTCGTGAAAGATGGGAATGTTTGTGCTATAATAAACCTAAAGGTTGCGTATTTGGGGGCAGACATGCGTCCAAAGCGAATCCCAGATGAATTTATTAAGGAATTGTTATAAAAAAGAAACAAAGGAAGGAAAAAAATGGAAAATAACTTTTCGCTGTTAAGTTTGTTTACAGGCGATATTATGACAATCTTTGTGTCGATTGTCTTGGTGATATTCAGTGTTATGTCATGGGCGGTTATTATCGAAAAAATGCGTCTGTGGAAAATGGTCAAAAGAAATCCAATTAGATTAAAGGCAACTGATAATATGGCGGTTGCGCCGGAACGCTTGGTTCGTCCGTTTGACAAGAATTTGTGGTTCTTGGCGATGGTTGCATATATTTCGCCGTTTATTGGTTTGTTTGGCACGGTTTGGGGTGTGATGGATTCTTTCGCGTCGATTGGAATTAATCAGTCGGTTAGCATTGGTGTTATTGCGCCAGGGCTGGCGGTTGCGTTGGGAACAACTGCGTTGGGGTTGATTGCGGCGGTGCCTGCGGCGATTGCACATCAGGTTTTTGCAAAAAAGGCTGATGATTTATACGACCGTCTGGATGATGCGCGTCGTGAATTTAATTCGAAAAAATAAGGATATTATAATGTCTCGTATGCGTCGCAGACAATCTGATTCTGGGATTCAATTAACACCAATGATTGACGTTATGACGGTGTTGTTGGCGGTATTTATGGTGACAACGCCAATGATGACAACGGGAATTGATTTGGAGTTGCCGCGCGCGGGTGCGTCTGCGATGACGGGCAACGATCATGCAATTCAAATTAGCGTTGATGCGCGTGGGCGTTATTTCTTGTCAGAAATGGAATTACCCCGGGACGAGGTTGTAAAGCGTGCAATTGCAATGCGTGGTGAAAATCCAAACCTAACGATTATGATAAGTGGTGATACCCATGCAGATTATGGCGCTGTTATGTCTATGATGGGTAAATTAAAAGATGTCGGTTTTCAAAAAGTTGGGCTGCGTACACAACCAGAGTAATCGTAAATGGCGAAGTTTAATCAATTTTCATCAGAAAACCTGTTGATGTCTGTTGGCGGACATTTGGCGTTGGTTGCAATTATGATAACGTCGTTTGCGATTGTTGTTAACCGTGCGCGCCTGGTGACGCCAGACAGGATTGAAATTATTGAAATTGATTTGAACCAGGTTGTTGTGTCTGGTGATGAAACAAAACTTTATAATGTTGGTCAGGTTGTTGAACAGAAAGTGGAAGAACCGACCCCTGCCCCGGTGGCAAAGCCAGATGCCAAGGAAGTAAAGGCAGAAGAACCAGAAAAGGTAGAAATAGAAACACCAACATTGGTTGAAGAGCCGGAACCAGAACCGGAACCAGATGAAAAGGTGGAAGAACCGGAAAAAAAGCCAGAGCCACAGAAAGAAAAATCAAAGGAAGCATCAAAACCTGTCACGGATGCGCCGGCCGCGCCAAAGAAAAAGAAAGTTGTGCGTGTCAATCGCGAGGTTTTATCCCTGGACAGAACCCTGACGATATCTGTTGTTGATGCATTGCGTGTTGCGATGACGCGCTGTTGGGTTGTCGATACCACGCGTCCAGATATCACAGATATTCGTGCGGTGGCGCATTTGACAATGCGAAAAAATGGCACCGTTCAAGATGTTTGGTTTGAATCAGAATCGCGTGCGGAAACAGACCCGGCATTCGCGTATGTGTTGGATACGATACGGGCGGCGATTAATACGTGCCAGCCGTTGCGCATGTTGCCAGCAAATGAATTTGATAAATGGAAAAAGATACAGTTAACATTCTATCCAACCCAGGGCAAGGTTATATAGTACGTGTATTTGCGATTTTTACCCCGGCACTGCGTGTCCCACCCCCCCACACACACTCCAACGGGGGGGGGTACTTTTTTGATATAACGAATCGTATGTCACGAAAAAAATTTTTTGATGTCGCTGGATTTTTTACTTGTGCTGTACCCTTGATTTTTTCTATGATATGCGTATAAAGAGGAAGAAAAGTGGGAAGATTTTCAAGATTTCTGCGTTTTTGCGCGATTTTAGTCGTTTCGTTTTTTACCGTTAATGCATTCGGTGCGGGGTATACGTGTCCGACATTAAAAAAATACACGTCCTGTAATCCGGGGTATTATTTAAGCGGCACCGGTGTCGAAAATTCGTGTAAACAGTGTGAGCAGGGTTATTACTGTACAGGTGGCACGAATGCCAGAACACTTTGCACTGCGGGTAAGGCATGTACCACCACGGGTTTAAGCGCGCCAAATGCCACATGTACTGCGGGGTATTACTGTCCGGCGGGGTCGACCAGTGCGACACAAAGCAAGTGTCCGACGAATTGGACGTCGGCGGCAGGCGCGGGGGCGCAGACAAAGTGTTATCGCGATGTTAAATTATACAAAACTGCCAATGGAATTACTGCGACGGGAGTACTGTCTATGACAAACCCGGTCACCAGTACAACTGTGTCATCAACTGGAACAACTGCATTGACAACGCAATGTTATTATAACACGGCTTGTACTTTCCCGACGGTGACGCAGGCGTCGTCTTCTTCAACTACTACGCAGAATGCGTTGTATCATCCATATGTGAACTTTACCGGTGGTTGGGGGTCATCATCGACAAATGTATCAGGCGGTACGACCAAGACGTTTTATATTATATCAACCTCATCCTCTGTGTCTTACTATCCGGCGCATACTTCGAAAGCAGTGACTATAACGTTAAACAGTTCTGGCGCAACATCATCCGGCACAACGGCGATATATTCAAAATACGGTTCTGGTGTTTACCTGGATTCTGCTTTGGCAAACAAGATGTCAGGTACAGAGAATCCAATTACGGTACCGACGCGCGCAGGTTATGTGTTCACGGGGTATTATACGGGCGCAAGAGGTGGTACACTGATTATAAAACCAACCGGTTATTATGCCGACGCATCAACCACGCGGTTTACCCAACCAACCACGCTATATGCACAATGGGAGGCATGTACTGCGGGTTATTACTGTCCGGCTGGGTCGACCAGTGTGACACAAAACCAGTGTCCAACGAATTGGACGTCGGCGGCAGGTGCAGGGGCGCAGACAGATTGTTATCGTGACGTGACGTTAAATGCGTATGGTGCGTATGAGGCAACATTGACATGGACGGATGGCTGTGGAAATCCAAAGACATGGACCCCCAGTTCCAGTGCCAACACTATAACCCAGTGTTGTAAATATAACACGGTATGTTCAATGCCCAGTCCGGCGACATTAACACCGGCGTCAGGATACAAGATTTTTGATGGCTGGTATACAACTTACACCTTGCCAAATTCTGGCGTGTCGCTTACTCTTTCGCCAAGGGTTACATCAACGGCGGCAACTGCGACTTACTATCCGGCACGCCGCAAGATAAATACGCTGACGCTGAATAATCAAAGTGCAACCACGGCTGGGACGACGGCAATATATTCGGTGTATGCCGATGGTGTTTATCTGGATAGTATGGCACTGAATAAAAAGATGACGATTTCGAGTGTGACGTTGGGTGCCAACCCGATTACACTGCCAACCAAAACAGGTTATACATTTGGTGGATATTATACCAGTACAGCTTGTTCTGGGACCCAGCGTATCGATGCCGATGGTCGTATCGCGTCAACCTTTTATACTGCGTATACGGCAGATGCAACGTTGTATGCATGTTGGGTGGCAAAAACATATACTGTGACATTAGATGCAAATGGTGGGTCTGGTCATTTGCCAACATCTGTGACCGCAACGTATTTTCAGCCAATGCCTGAATTAACAAGGCTGCCAACACGTGCCGGTTATGTCTTTGACGGATGGTGGTATAACGGCAGTATGTATTATGATGCATCTGGTAATTCATTCTTGAACTGGAATGTTGATGCGGATGTAACGTTGACGGCACGGTGGAAAGAATGTACCGCTGGTTATTACTGTCCAGCTGGGTCGACCAGTGTAACACAAAACCAGTGTCCAACGAATTGGACGTCGGATGCTGCAACCGGTTCGGAAAATGCTTGTTATAGAACATGTGTGGCGGGTACCCTGTGGAACCCCGGTACAGGTGCATGTGAACCAAGTCCACAGGGCTACATATGTCCTAACTCTAAAAAGGTGACCTATGGTAGCCGAACAACATTGACCTGGGCCTCACAACTACAGAGTTGTGGCCTATGTCGCAACGTGCGTAGTTACCCATATGTATTATCAGATGTGGGTAATACATCTCAAAATGGGTGTTATGCCGGGTTTATTTTAAATAAAAACGGCGGAAACGGTGACATATTAGTTAGAGATATGCTTCTTAATACTTCTACGAGATATAATGGTACGGATAATGGTGTTTTAAAGTGTTATAGCCAGCTTGACTGTGTACTGCCATCCCAAAATTTAACCCAGACAGGCTATACATTCCCGCACAAATGGTGTTTTACCGAGAATTGTGACTGGGGTCCTGTAATAAGTGATGAAGCGAAGGTGACAACAAGCACTCTTATTTATTATGTAGAGAATTATAATAATCATTTTACACCGTATCCCCAACGTGTGATTGGTTTGGATGGTACAATAGGACGCGATAGTGACGTTACAATCGGTTATATTGGTGAATTGTTTGCGTCTAAGCTGTCGAAATGTGACGCAGGTACGTATCTGCCGGCGCGGTCGACGACATGTGAGGCATGTTCGGCGGGGTATTACTGTCCCATTGACGGAACCTATTCGTTCAGCGACAGCATTCAGGGACGTGAACCCTGTCTGCCTGGGGAATATCAACCAGACACCGGTAAAACATCGTGTCTGAAAGCAGCAAAAGGGTATTTTACCCAGGGCCCAGCCAATACAACACAGACACCATGTGCAGAACTAACTTATCAGGATGAAACAGGTCAAGCAAACTGTAAGTCGTGTCCGACACCATCAAATAGTACGTTCACAAGTAAGTATTCTTGGTCAAGCGATGGCGTATATGACGCATTGCACACTTGCTGGGCCCGTGGCACAGTTACGAATGACACAGGCACGATAAAATTAGCGTGTGGTGCCAGCGATTATGCAAGTGGTACCTATGAATATGGCTGTCGAACGGACAATGGAACAGTTTGTGCACCAGGATATTATTTTGCGGGTAACGCAGAGTTGGGTTCTTTTGCCAATGTTGTAGACGGATCCTGTGGTCCAGTTGGTGAAGGTAAATATTTTGCTGGTGGGCAAATCAAAAACTTCCGAACGGCCCAAGTACCAGAGCAATGTCCTCCAAATCTGACCACGATTGGATATGGTACAGGTGCGAACGAGGCCGAGGACTGTGGGCGCAAGTTGCACGCGGGCGGTAATGTGATTTACCTGCGCAGTGCGCAACGCACAACGCCTTCGTTGCGCGTCAGGGTTGGTGATGATGTGTTCTTTGGATCGCTAAGCGAGACAATAGAGGGCGCGTTAAAGGTTAATAATGGAACAGAGTATTCTGTCGTGAATGACTGGCAGTGAACAATCCCCCGTTTGGGGGATTTTTTGTGGGTGTTTTTAAGTTTCCAGGGAATTAAGTGTCATAACCAGAACAAAATCTCTGATTTTGTTAAAACAAGAATGCATGACCTGGGTTCAGCAGTCTAGCTTTGGGGTGACAAAACTCTTTGAGTTTTAGTGCTGAAATTGGCTTATTTTTCGCCCATTTTACGCGCGCTGTTCAGGGCGTGACGCAAGGCCTGCTCTGCAATATGGCGGATTTTTGGGGCAAATGTGCGCATGTTCATTGTGTCCGCAACTGTATTACCAAACAGACGCGCAATATATTCAATTTGGGTCGGGGCAATGACGTAAACGTCGCTGGTTATTGATTCTGGATTTAATTTTTGTACTGGTTCACGCATGATTTTATCCCCCCTATTCTATGATTTTTTAAATTTTATTCGATTTTTGACTTGTTTGTCGTTGTTAAGTGCATTATATCATAAAGTATCTTGACCGCAAGTCGCAAAATTGCTATATATTTCGTGAGAAAATAAGGAAGATATATTATGAAAAACATTTTTAGTAAAATATTGGGGTCTGCCAACGACAGAATTGTTAAAAGTTATGACAAGACGGTGTCTTTGATTAATGATTTAGAGCCTAAATATCATGCAATGACGGATGATGAATTGCGTGCACAGACGGCTAGCTTGCGCGAAAGACTGGCAAATGGCGAAAAAGAAAAAGATATTTTGCCGGATGCGTTCGCCCTGGTGCGCGAAGCGTCTGTTCGTACAATCGGATTGCGTCACTTTAATGTGCAAATGATTGGTGGTATGGTTCTGACCAATGGGCAAATTGCAGAAATGAAAACTGGTGAAGGTAAAACACTGGTTGCGACGTTGGCAATGTTTTTAAAGGCGTTGCATGGCAAAGGTGCGCACTTGATTACAGTGAATGACTATTTGGCATCGCGTGACGCAGAATGGATGGGTCAGATTTATCGTTTCTTGGGCTTGACGGTTGGTATTATTCAGCATGATATGACAGACGAAGAAAGACGTGCTGCATATGCGTGTGATATTACGTATGTGACGAATTCTGAGCTGGGGTTTGATTATCTGCGCGATAATATGAAATTTACAAAAAAGCAACAGGTCTTGCGCCCGTTCTTTTATGCAATTGTTGACGAAGTCGATAGTATCTTGATTGACGAGGCACGTACACCACTGATTATATCTGGCCCAGCCGAAGATACCAGTGAACTGTACGCCCAGGTCGATGCGGTTGTTGCGCAATTTACAGAATCTGATTTCAAAAAAGATGAAAAAGATAGATATGTGACGTTGACAGAAAGTGGTGCAGATACAGCAACACGTTTGTTAAAAGATGCGGGACTGTTGGTTGGGGATAATTTATATGCGTCTGATAATGCCGCCTTGGTTATGCATATTCAACAGGCTTTGTTGGCGCATCACCTGTTCCAGAAAAATGTAAACTATGTTGTGCGTAATGGTGAAATCTTAATCGTTGATGAATTTACAGGACGCGTTATGACAGGACGCAGATTTGGTAAAGGTCTGCACCAGGCGATAGAGGCCAAAGAACATGTGCGCGTTCAGCCGGAAAATCAAACTGTGTCCAGTATTTCATATCAGAACTTGTTTAGGTTGTATCCGACATTGTCTGGTATGACGGGTACCGCGATGACAGAGGCGGCAGAATTCGAAGAAATCTATAAATTGCGCGTTGTGTCAATTCCAACAAATCGCCCGGTTGCACGTGTCGATCACCACGATGAAATTTATCGTAACAAAGATGAAAAATATGATGCAATCTTGAAACAAATTGCAGATTGTATGACCCGGAAACAGCCGGTTCTGGTCGGTACAGTGTCAATTGAAAAATCAGAAGAATTGGCAGAAATTGTACGCAAAAAATTAGGTGTTAATCCGGCGGTCTTGAATGCAAAACAGCACGAGTCTGAGGCAAAAATTGTTGCCCAGGCTGGTGCGCCTGGTGCGGTTACAATCGCAACAAATATGGCGGGACGTGGTACAGACATCAAATTGGGTGGTAATGCAGAAGAACTGATTGCAAAATTAGATGCGGATGCGCCAGATTATGAAGAAAAGAAAAAAGAAATCTATGCAACGATTGAGGCAAATAAAAAACAAGTCTTGGATGCCGGTGGTTTGTATGTAATTGGTACGGAAAGACATGAATCGCGTCGTATTGATAATCAGTTGCGTGGCCGTTCTGGACGTCAGGGTGACCCAGGTGATTCAAAGTTCTTTTTGGCGTTGGATGACGATTTAATGCGTATCTTTGGTGCGGCGCGTTTGCAGGGTATGTTGTCGACCTTGGGTTTAAAAACAGGCGAAGCAATTACACACCCATGGATTACCAAGGCCTTGGAAAAAGCGCAAAAACGTGTAGAGGCACGCTATTTTGAAGCGCGTAAGGAATTGTTAAAATATGATGATGTCGCAAATGAACAGCGTACGGTCATTTATAAACAGCGTGATGACTTGATGACATCAGAAGATTTGTCGGGCCTGGCGTCAGAGATGATTGGTGATGTTGTTGAACTGATTTGCGAAAATAACATTCCAGAAAAAGGCACGTCTGCGGATTGGAATTTGAATGGTATTCATAATGCGATGTTGCGTGTGTTCGCGTTGGACATCACAGATATTGAAAAGTGGAAAACAGATGAACAAATTACAGAACGCAAGGCGTATGAAATCTTGTTCAACTTGGCAATGCGCAGATATGAACATCAGGCAACCAAATACGGTCCAGAACTGATGCATATGGCTTCGCGTCAGATGATGTTGGGCGCGTTGGATTCTGTGTGGAAAAAACATTTGCAACAGATGGATTATCTGCAAAGTGCAATTGGCTTGCGTGGATACGCCCAGAAAAACCCATTGTATGAATACAAACGTGAAGCCTTAGATATATTTAAAAATACAATTAATAACTTTAAAATAATGTCTGTGTCTTATATCAGTCGTATGGAATTGACACGTGAAGATGTTGCCGCGACCGAGGCAGAGCGTGCCAAACACGACGCAGGATTAAATCAGGCCACCGGTATGGACAGCCGTCGTAATGCACCATGCCCATGCGGTTCTGGTAAAAAGTTTAAGCATTGTTGTGGTAAATTGCACTAAATATAAATAGTGCAATTTATCTGTGTTTATTTGTTCTTTTTTTGCATGCTAAAAGGAAGGGGTTATGCAAGAATTTATCCATCTTCGCACACATTCGCGTTTTTCTGTTGGTGCCAGTACATTAACAATAAAAAAAATTCCGGCGCTGTGTTTAGAACATGGTATGTCGGCGTGTGCGTTGACGGATACTAATTTGATGTCTGGGTGTGCGGAATTTTCCGATGTTATGCCAAAAAATAAAGTTCAGCCAATTATTGGGGTTGAAATTTCGTTGAATCATCATAGTGCCGATCCGAAAATTTTGCGTGCAAATTCAATGTCTAAAATCGTATTGTTGGCGCAAAATCACAACGGATATTTAAACCTGTGCGAATTAAATAGAATAATGTATATGCGTGGTGAAAATCATCATTTGGGACCGCATGTGTCTTTTGATGAATTGGCATCGCATAGTGATGGTTTGATTTGTTTGTCGGGTGCGCATTTGGGCCCAATTGGCATGGCGATATTAAATGGTCAAGACGATCAGGCGCGTGCATATGCAAAACGTATGTTGGATATTTTTGGAGATAGATTTTATGTCGAAATTCAACGTCACGGATTGGAAGATGAAATAAAGACAGAGCCAGCGTTTTTAAAAATTGCGCAGGATTTAAACATTCCAATTGTTGCAACAAACGATGTTTGTTTTGCGTCAAATAAAGATTATGAGTCTGCTGATGCGTTGGGGTGTGTCTTGGGACAGACCAAGGTTATTGACCCAGAACGTCCGCGTAAATCGTCGGAACAATATTTTAAATCGTCAGAACAGATGGCAGAAATATTTTCTGACCTGCCAGAGGCAATAGAGAATACTTTTGTAATTGCACAGCGTTGTGGATTTATGGTCAATGTTCATGAAAAACCATTGTTGCCACGTTTCGGTGATGACCTGGAAACAGAATGTCAGATGTTGCGTGATAATACGATGAGTGGTTTGAAACGCAGATTGGAACAAAATGGCATCACAGATACTGCGCCATATTATGAACAGGCAGAATTTGAACTGGGTGTCATTATCGGTATGGGATTCCCAGGATATTTCTTGATTGTTGCAGATTATATCGATTGGTGCAGAAATAATGATGTTTTAACTGGGCCTGGGCGCGGGTCGGGCGCGGGTTCTATTGTTGCGTGGGCGTTGGGTATTACAAATGTAGACCCATTAAAATACGGGTTGCTGTTTGAGCGTTTCTTGAATCCAGATCGTATTTCAATGCCAGACTTTGACGTTGATTTTGAACCAACGGGTATTGAACGTGTGTTGGCGTATGTTTGTGATAAATACGGCCATGATTCTGTGTGCAGAATTATCACGTTTGGTTCATTACAGGCGCGTGGCGCGGTGCGTGATATCGGGCGTGTGTATGGTATGCCCTATTCCAAGTCAGACAGATTGTCAAAATTGATTCCGCAAGATGCCAAGACGCTAAAAGATGCGGTTGACATGTCGACTGAAATACAAGATGTTTTGAATAACGACCAAGATTTAAACAAGGTCGTGACAATCGCAGAAGAATTAGAAGGTTCGTTGCGAAATCTGGGCCAGCATGCGTGTGGTGTTGTTATTGGTGACAGGCCAACAACAAAAATTGCCCCGGTGTATCGTGATCCTGCGAACCCGTTGCCATCATGTCAGTATGATGGAAAATATTTGGAAAAATCGGGGTTGATTAAGTTTGACTTCCTGGGCTTGGAAACATTGGTTGTGTTGAAATACGCGACACGTTTAATTCAGCAGACACGTGGTATTAATATTGATTTAGACCAAATCCCAACAGATGACGCCAAGACAATGAAATTATGGCAACAAGGTTTGACCGAAGGGATATTTCAATTCGATGCCCCGTTTGTTCAGCAGACTTTGCGAAAAATGCATCCGACCAGTTTCTTGGAAATTTCTGCGTTAAATGCGTTGAACCGTCCAGGACCAATTGCATTTATTCCGCAATTTATCGCGCGTATGCATGGCGAAGAATCGATTGAATATGTTCATCCAAAGGCAGAACCTATTTTAAAAGAAACGTATGGTATTATTGTGTACCAGGAACAGGTTATGCAATTGACACGTGCGTTGGCTGGGTTTACGCGTGGACAATCTGATAACGTGCGTAAAGCGATGGGTAAAAAGATTATTGCCATGTTGGATGAACTGGAAGGTAAATTCTATGAGGGGTGCGAAAAAGAAGGGACCTTGGATAGAGATACGGCCAAAGACCTGTGGGAAAAGTTTAAGGATTTTGCAAAGTATGCATTTAATAAATCGCATGCGATTGCGTATTCGATTGTTGCAAACCAGTGCGCGTATTTAAAGGCAAACTATACGCCGGAATTTTTGGCTGCATCAATGTCCAGTAACTTGAACGATACAGATCAATTGGCGATATTCGTTGATGATGCCAAGACTAATTTCGGTATTCAGATTATCGCACCTGATATTAATCAAAGCGAGTCTTTGTTTACCGTTCGTGATGGCAAGATTATTTATGCCTTGGCTGCATTAAAGGGTGTTGGTACCGCCGTCACGGATGCAATTGTCGCAGAAAGAAATGCAGGTGGAAAGTTTAAGAATTTAACAGACTTTGCAAAACGTTGTGCGCCATTTATGAACAAGCGTGTCTTAGAAGCGTTTGCAAAAACAGGTGTATTGGATTCTTTGGAACCAAATCGTGCATTAATTTACATGAATGCGGATGCAATATTGACGTATGCGTCCAAGGCGCGTGACGGCGCAAATATGTTGTCTTTGTTCGCAAATACGGTTGAAGACGATGTGCCAGAAGACAGATTGCGCAAAAATTTGCCAAAGACAGAACCGTGGACATTCGGTCAGCGCTTGGAAAATGAATTGTCTGCGTTGGGTTTTTATATTTCTGCCCATCCGTTGGATCAATATAAACACTTGATTGAACGGGCCAAGTTGGCCACCAGTGCAAGCCTTGAAACCATGGGCGACAGAAAGCCTGTGCAAATTGCGGCAAACGTAAATTCGTTTGGACGTCGTCGTACCAAGACAGGCAAAGAGATGATTACAATCAACGCGTCTGATAGTTTTGGTAATATTGATGCGGTTGCGTTTGGCGATATGGCAATTGAATTCTCGCAAATTTTAAGTAATGAAAATGTTGTGCTGATTTCGGGCAAGGTATCAAATCGCGATGACAGGGTTTCAATATTTGTTGATTCTATTACGCCGTTGACTGAATGGGTTGCAAAAATCGCGAAACAAGTGACAATGGATATTCGTGATCAGGTGGTATTGCAAGACGTAAAAAAGGCTTTGATTGCCCTGCCTCGCGGATTTACAAAGGTGATTTTGAATCTGCATGGTGCAGACAAAACGGTTAAGGTTGCATTGCCTGGGGGCGTTGAATTGGGCGCGACGACAGTTGCGGATTTAACGGCCTTGGGCGTTCGTGTGGAGATACAATAACATGACAATAAAACATATTCCTGTGTTATTAGATGCGGTGCTAAATGCGTTGGGTGACATTGATGGCAAAACAATCGTTGATTGTACGTTTGGTGCCGGTGGATATTCACGTGCTTTTTTAGAACGTGGGGCAAATGTTATCGCGTTCGATAGGGATCCAAATGTGGTCGCAGATGCAGAAAAAATGCGTGTGCAATATGGTGACAGGTTTAGTTTTGTCCCGCGTACGTTCTCGCATATCGCAGATCTGGGGCGTACGGTTGATGCGATTGTTTTTGATTTGGGTATTTCGTCAATGCAAATTGATGTGCCAGAACGTGGCTTTTCCTTTCGGGCAGATGCGCCACTGGATATGCGGATGTCAGAAAGTGGAATTGATGCGGTGCAATGGATTGAAATGCATAGTGTATCAGAACTGGCAGATGTATTGCGTACATATGGCGACATGAAAAAAGCAAATATATTGGCACGTGCAATAAAAGATGCGATGCCCAAGACAACATTTGAATTGCGGGATTTGATTCATAATCCCAAGGATGTCGCGCCTGTGTTTCAGGCCCTGCGAATTGCGGTTAATGACGAAATGGGCGAACTGGAACGCGCGTTGATTGCAGTGCCGGATTTGTTGACGTCTGGTGGAAAGTGTATTTGTGTGACATTTCATTCATTAGAAGATAGAATTGTAAAGAATACCTTTCGGCGTTGGACAACTGCGCCTGGGGATCCGCGTTTGCCAGTCGTTGAAAGCGCGCCTTTTAGTTTGATAAGACCCGCAATGCCAACTGATGCAGAATTGGCGAATAATCCGCGCGCCCGTTCTGCACATATGCGTGGCGTGATAAAATCATGTTGACCGTATAAGCATATTTTTTGTACCCTGGGTGTGAATAAGGAAAGGCGGTATGAAAAAAACATCGTTAAACAGATTGGTCAAAAGTGCAGATGACGCAAAAAAGGTAAATCCGTTGGATTTGTCGTCTGATCAAGATTTGACGATTGCGTTAATGAATTTGTTGGTAATCGAAGATGCATTTGAATATGTGCGTGATATTCGTATTGAACTAATGTCACGTATCGTTGCGCCTGATACAGATGCGTGGGGTATGTCGGAACGCCTGTTGGGAATGGCAATGCAGTTGATTGATGATGGGAACAAGGCTGCGGGTGATTCTGCATATAAATTATATGCTCGCGCATATGAATTATATTCGATGTTCTGGGGGGTAAATATGGGGCTTATTGATGTCGACGATGTGAAAATATGATTTGCATATAATTTAGTGTTGATTCAAATGCCGAAAAAATGGTATAATTCTTAAAAGAGAGAATATTCGTGAAGCGTTCTTGTTGTGATTTTTTCAAGTTTTTTGCGCTTTTTGCGACGTTTTTTGTCGGTGGTTTTGCGTATGCAGATCAGGCGCCAAATCCACGCAGTGCGGTTGCAACCTCGTCTGCGTCACGTGCAGATGGACGTGTGTTGAAGCGTTCTGTGTCAGGGGGACAAAATGTTTCGCGTGGTTTGGTTGGGCGTTCTGGGACAAGTGTGTCCAGTGCGCGCAGTGCGGGAAATGTTGTTGGTGCATCTGTTGCGCGTGGTGGCGTGCGTCAGAATTCTGTTGCGCGCTCTGGGGCGATTGCAGCGCGTTCTGGCAATGTCGTAGCAAAGCCGTCGGTTGGCGTCACACGCAGTGCGGTTCCACAGACATCTGGGGCGCGTGCGCGCAGTACAGGGAATGTTTTAAATGCAAACATGGGGCGTGTGGCGCGTGCAACGGCGGTGTTCACAGATGTTTCAAAAATTGGTGGTGGCTATGCCAAGTGTCGCGAATCGTATGCGACATGTATGGATCAGTTTTGTGCAAATGCAAATGATACGTATCGCAGATGCTTTTGCAGTGCGAAATTTACAGAATTCCGCGACACAGAAAATGCTTTGGACGAAGCAAAGGTTTTGTTACAGCGATTTGAAGATACTAATTTAAATGCAGTTGATAAATCCGCGGCAGAGGTTGAGGCAATGTACACCGCAACAGTTGGTGAAATGGCAATTAAAAATGATACCAGTGCTGCGCAAAGTATTTTAGATGAGATTGGTGATTTGTTGTCTGGGAAAAAAAAGGCAGTACAATCACAACCCCAAAATAATGGGCTGTCTGGTTTGATGACTGTGGATTTTTCTGCTGATATGGATGATATTTGGGGTGGCGGCCCCAGCAGTTCAATCTTTGACACAGATACTGGCGTTGATCTAAGTGTTTTAGAAGGAATAGAATTGTATAATGTTTCAAATAAACAGTGTTTGGAATTGGTTGGAGACGCATGTGAAAACAGTGCTGTTTTAAACATGGCGACCAGTGCATATAACATTATGATTACCCAGGATTGTAATGCATATGAAAAGAAAATTAACAAACAGCGCGAGGCCGTATTGACCACTGTTCGTCAGGCGGAAAAATTCCTGCGCGAGGCACGCTTAGAAGAATATCGTGCGCATAATTCGGCGGATGTTAATGAGTGTATGGAAAAGGTAAAAACGGCTATCCTGGGTGATGTTGCGTGTGGGGCGGGTTATAAACGTTGCTTGGATTACAGTGGTGTATATATAAATTCGTCTACGGGGGATCCGATTTATTCCCAGCGTTTGTTTGAACTAGAAAACCTAATCTCATTGGGTGGTGCCGATGCCAGTGTTGATGTGTTGGGGCAGAACGCGAAGTTCAATCAATTTTTGGATGAAAAGCGTATGTTTGCAACATCTGCGTTGGATACGTGTCGTGATATAGCGGATGTCGTTTGGACAGAGTTTAAGCGCAGTGCGTTAATCGAAATTGCCCAGGCACAAGATGAAAAAATCGAAGAAGTCAAAACGTCTTGTGTCAGCACGATGGCAGAATGCTATGATACACAATCAAGCGCATTAAAAGATTTTGATACAACAACGGCCAAGAATGCTGGTGCATTGTCTGCGTATGCTGCCCGGGCAATGTGTCAGGAAAAAGTGACAGCATGTGCGGCGTTGTACGGTGATACAGATGGTTGTTCGTTTGATGGTAATGGCAAATTGCAGAAAAATAGTGCCGGAAAACGTTGTGGTTTGACTGCTTTGTTGGCATTTGTAGATTCTGTTGATGCAACCCGTGTGGCAGAAGGTTGTGCCACCGCTGTTGAAAAATATGTGACAGATTTATGTACGCCTGCGAGCGGGGACATGGGATTCCCATGGAATTGTAGTCAAAAGGCGCAGGGGGACATTAACGATGCCCCAAATGCGAATTTTGCAGCGTCTTTGTATGCAAATGTCAAGAATTTTGCGATTCAAAATTGTTCAGACCCAACCCAAGGCACACAGGATTATAATGCGTTGCCAGAACAGGTTAAGTTGACGGTTGAAAAATCTATTAGAAATGTTGTTGAACAGATTGATTATCAATTGTCAGATCAGTGTGAGGCGCTTGACGGTTATTGGGTTGACAAAGGTGTCACAACCACAGACCCACGGTTAGTTGCGTTCTATACTAATATGTTTGGTCGGGCGGAACCAAATGAAAAAGACTTATCTTGGGGTACATGTGTTCAAAATACCACAAAGGTAAGGTGCGAGGCATATAATTCAGATGCAGAACTGGGGGCGCCATTGGCGACATACGACAGGGCCAAGGATGAATGTATCTTTGCACCAGAATGGTATCAGCAACAATGTGCATTGTTGGGTAACGGATATTATGAAAAAGGTGTATGTTATATTGCAAATCAGGATTAGGGGACGACGATGGGAATGTATAAATTATTGGCGTTATTGTTTGTCTTGCCCTGTTTTTGTGGGGCTGCGTTGGCGTCAAAAAAATTAGATTTGTCAACGACCCAGGTGGTTGGGGAAACAGGTTGGACAAATGGCAAAAGTCAATCTTGTTCATTTAATGAATCTGATTTTATTCTTGCAGGTGCCCTTGGATTAAATGCGTCGCCTGGAACCCATAGTGATGAGGGGGCGATTGTTGCAATTATAGCGGATAGAATTAATGCGAATGGTGGACATTTTTGCCCGTGGCAGATACAATGTGCGAATAAAAAAGGTTATACAACAAGTCCAACATCATACTATAAGCCAAATGGTATTGAAGATGCAAATTGTATGTGGTTGTGCAAAGAAGGCTTTTCTGGTGTAAATTGTGGCGAACAGACAGTTGCGTATGATAGCGATACGCGTAGTTTAGGTACTGTTTTTGGTAGTCCCGGTGTAAAAACAGAGGGGGGAAACAATGGTAATTCGACCGCAAATGTACAGGTTTTTACAAAATTTTGGCGAAATGATTTTCGTGGCGTTAATGGAGCGGATGGGAAGCAAAAGAATGATTGGGGCGAGGTTAATAATGTCCTTGGGGTTGTTAGGTTATTGGACCATGGGGTAATGGCTGCCCCAGTTCAGGTCGCCTGTCAGTGGCAAGAGTGGAAAAGTGTTACGTCATTTGTTGGGACGCTTGCATCTTGTTCTGACCCGGTATTGCTGTGTCAAGAAGGTTATACACCAAATTCCAATAAAACGGATTGTGTGCCTGTGACCGAAGATATGTTACAAACCAAGGGAAAGACGCTTTGTCCTGGCTTTGATAGAGAAATGTTTAGAAGTACAGAGCATGTTTTAGATACATCTGGATCAGGTTGTGCAAAATATTTCTGCAAGGATGCAGGTATGGCATTTGCGTCGACAACAGACCATACGTGTACGCCATGTTCAACGGGGATAAAGGGTGGTTCAAACCCCATAGATGGCACATGTATAAAGTGTTCAACAGGACAATATTTTGACACAAAAACTGGGAAATGTGAGTCTGCGGGTGCGTATAGCAACTCGGATTTAGTATACGGCAAGGGCAAGGATAGAAACACCCAAAAGAATTTAGATAAACAGTGTTGGACAATATTATCGCCTGCAAATTATAAAACATGTGTTGAAACCGGCGGCGAACAAATTACAACATCCGAAGAATAGGCAACTATAATTGGCACAATATTGCTGAGGCAATGACCATCGGAGAGGTTGCAGTTTACTATAGATCCCCCCAAATGGGGGATTTGTTATTGATGGTTGGTGGTACAAAAAAAGGCCCCGTTGCCGGGGTGATTTTTTTATTCCTGTCCGTTTAATGCCTTTAACATTTTCATTACAGTTTCGCGTTGGGAATCTGTGGGCAATTTCCAATACAGATTAATTAATTGTAAAGATTCGTTTTTTGCCAATGGGTCGTTTTCTGCCTGATCACGAACGCGTGCACTTTTGAATAAGCGTCCGTTGCGCGGTTCCCGTTCAATAAACCCAGGCAAGCCTGCAAAGAAAAATGATACAGGGGTTCCCAAAGCAGTACTTAATTCATATAAACGTGACGCAGATATGCGATTGCCTGCGCATTCGTATTTTTGTATCTGTTGAAATGTGACGCCACACAGCTTTGCCAAATCTTTCTGGGACAGCCCCATCATAACGCGACGAAGTTGTACGCGTTGCCCAATGTGTTCGTCTATTGAATTTGGTGTGAATGGTTTGCCGCTCATATTTTAAACTCCTGTTATTTAGATAAGACTTGCTTCCTAAATATTCTATTTTACTTATACAATTTTTCTTTTGCTTTTGCAATTAAAAAACAGCTATGATATTCTGACAATTGATAACATAAGGGGAAATGTATGAAAAAACCATTGGTTTTATGTATTATGGATGGTGTTGGAATTGATAAAAATTCCGAATTTAACGCGGTTACACGGGCAAAAATGCCATATTTTAATGAACTGTTAGAAAAATATCCGCATTCAAGACTGGATGCCAGTGGTGTGGCGGTCGGATTGCCAGATGGCACAATGGGAAATTCAGAGGTTGGACATATTACAATGGGGGCCGGTCGTGTGGTAAACCAGTTCTTGCGCCGGTTCGAAGTTGAAAACTGGGATAACAACCCTGCCCTGCGTGAATTTATTGAAAGTGTGCGAAACGACGGTGGCATCGTTCATGTCGCAGGTTTGATGTCTGATGGTCGTGTGCATGCAGATATTAATGATATCTTGTTCATGGTAAAGCGTATTATTGGTGCCGGGCTGCGTGTTTGTATTCATTTTATCGCAGATGGGCGCGATACCCTGCCCCAGTCTGCGCCGACGTATATTAATTTAATAAAAGAACGTTTGGCGGGCGAATTGGCGGATGGGCGTGCGTTCTTTGGTACGCTGTCGGGGCGTTATTATGCGATGGACAGAAATCAAAACCTGGACAGGACAGAGTTGGCATATAACGCAATTGCGCGTGCCCAGTCACAATATCATGCCAAGACAATTGATGATGCGTTGCGTGATGCGTATGCACGTGGCGAAACAGATGAATTTATAAAGCCAACCGTTATCGATGGTGATGTCGCAATATCTGAAAAAGATGGTTTCTTGTTTGGAAATTATCGCAGTGACCGTGCGCGTCAAATTATGCGCGCAATATTAAAAACAGGTGCGCATGTGTTGTGTTTTTCACAATATGGCGAAGGTTTAAATGAACTGTGTCCTGCGCTGTTGCCAGATGTCGCTGTTGAAAACACACTGGGCGACGTGTTGGCAAAACATGGTTTTTCACAGTTGCGTATCGCAGAAACAGAAAAATATAATCATGTGACGTATTTCTTTGATGCAGAAAGAAATATTGATTTTGACGGCGGTAAAAAGGTTTTAATCGATTCGCCGGCGGTTGCAACATTTGATATGAAACCAGAAATGTCCGCGATTGAAATCACAGATGCATTATTACCAATACTGGGTGAATTTGATGTTGTTATTTTGAATTATGCAAATGGTGATATGGTGGGGCATACAGGTAATATTGATGCGTGTGTTCGTGCGATGGAAACGCTGGACGCGCAGTTGTCGCGATTGGTGCCGGCGGTGCTGGAACTGGGTGGTACAATCTTAATCACTGCGGATCATGGTAATGCAGAAAAACTGTGGGATGATAAAAATAATCTGCCATGGACGGCGCATACGACAAACCCTGTAAACTTTATCGTGGTTGCGAAAGATGCGCCTGCGGTAAAAGATGGTGGTTTGGCAGATATCGCGCCAACGATGCTTAAATTATTAGGCATTAATCAGCCGGCAGATATGACAGGCAAATCATTGATATAAATATAAACCGCCATTTTGGCGGTTCTTTTATTTCTTTTTACGGCGCAATGCGAAAAAATCACGCAGCAATTGGGCGGATTCGTCAGCGTATCCTGGTGTTTGATGAACGTCGGGTTTCCATAGGTGTTTATCTGTATCATAAATGCGTGCGTTTGATGTTATGCCACCGCCCTTTTCATCGGTTGCGGCAAAGTAAACATTTTTTATTCGGGCCAATGATATGGCGGTTGCGCACATTGCGCATGGTTCCAGTGTGACATAAATGTCACAGTCGTCCAAGAATTTTGTTCCCAATTTTTTGCAGGCGCGATTAATCGCCACGATTTCTGCATGTAATGTTGGGTTCTTTTTAAGTTGTACCTGATTTTCGCCACGGGCAATGATTTTACCGTCATGCACAATCACCGCACCAATTGGTACGTCGTCGTGTAAAAATGCGTGTTTCGCCAAAACAAGGGCTTGATTCATGAAATTCATGCTTTATACTTTATCGTATGGATTCAAAATTGCAAATTATTTCAGGTGCCTTTCGTGGGCGAAAATTAAAATTGCCCCCAATGGCGCGACCAACCCAAAATCGTGCGCGTATTGCGTTGTTTAATATGTTGGGATCTGGGATTATTGATTTTAATGATAATTTTATGGTTTGGGACGCATTCGCTGGTTCTGGGGCGTTTGGACTGGAATGCCTGTCGCGATATGCAAATGTACGGGTTTTGTTCACAGATGTTGCGCCAACATCAATCAAGACTGTGCGCGATAATTTGGCGACGTTGGCGGTTGGTTCGCGTGCAACAGTTGTACAGATGGATGCGTTGGCTGGTGTTGCAAAATATGGCGCGGATGCTGATTTAATCTTTTTAGACCCACCGTATGCCGATGCGGATTTAGGACGGGCGTTTGTTGCACGCATGGCGCGTGTGGCGCGTTCCGGCACGGTTTTAATCTGGGAACAAGAAGTAGGTAATTTAACCGAGCCCGACGAAACGGCATGGCAAATTTTACGCGACAAGACATATGGTCGCGCACGATTTTTAGTTTTGCAGAAAATTTAGATTGTGTTGGCCACGGTTTTTTTGTATAATATAAAATGATGCTAGGTATTCTGGCGTCGGGGCGTAGAAACCCATCATAAGGCATCGGAAGCGATGAAAAGCTCCAACCACTGGTTGGAGGGCGGTGAATATATAGAATAAGCCCGCTATTCCTTATGATAGTTTCTAACCTCCAACCGCTTTGCATATTCAATGCGGTTTTTTGTTGCAGGGACCAAGGGGATGAGGAAACTTTTAATTTGCTTTTTTATTGTATCGCCGATGTGTGTGTATGCAGATATTGCGTCGACAACATATGTCGAAAATACCATGAACAGCAGGGTTGACACATCTGAAACGGCCAATCAAACCATGGCAGGAAATTATACGGTCTCTGGCACATTAATTGTACCAACTCCTCCATTGCCAAGTGCAGAATAAGGAATAGCATTATGAAAAAATTAATATCATTTTTGTTTATGATATTAGTGATTCCTGCACAATCGGCCCAGGTTGTAAATGTTGAATACATCCACAATGCAATCGCCCAGAAATGGGATATAACCATACCATATAATAGTGAACTGACCAATCCGCGTGTTGCGGCGAATATGAAATACCTGTTGACGGCGGTTGATGTTGCGAATGAAATGCTAAACGGGGAAAAGACGACAGATTACGGCAATGGGGAATTTGCGACCACCGTCGCCGCAGATACAATTGCCACAGACACGGCGGTGGACATATTAATAAGCAAGGTAGAACAATATAAATTGACAATGATTGTTGCGCCTAGCTCGAATTACTGGGAAAGCAATGACAACAACGATTTTGCTTTTGGCATTGGTGCAGCAGGAACATTTTATGTTGATTGGGGCGATGGCACCAAAGAAGTCATTGAAAAACCAGATTCCACATATGTTGAATATCGGCATGTATATCCCGCAGATGGCGAATATCAGTTTCGTTTGAATGGATTGGCCACACAGTATGGAAGCGATGAAACTTTTGTGGCATGCTCTTATGGCTCTAACGGCTTATGTTATTCTGATTTTTGGGTTCATAAGGTTCAAGGATGTTTGGGATGTATTTTTCCAACGTTGGCAGATGGAACACAACCAAATTTTTTTAGTGCCTTTAGGGGACAGGTCTATTTAACAGGTGAATTGCCCGCAGGTTTTTTTGCGGGGATTCATGGACAGTTGCAAGATAATATGTTTGCACACACGTTTCAATTAACAGCTTTTACCAGTATTGGTTCGCCATTATTTGATGATTTGTCTGGCGGAATGGCCCATTTCGCATTTTTTGGAATGTTTCAGTATTGTTCAAATTTGACAGGTGAATCTGCAAAAATGAAACTGAAAGATGGCACCATAAAATATTTGTATGAGGTTTATCCAGATGCAACATATAATCAAGTCGGCTCATGTTATTATCGCGCAACTGGGCTTAGCGACTATGCGAATATGCCAAGCAATTGGACATATTGGGATATATAACGTAAAAAAAACCTTGATTTTGCAAAGTTTTTCCGTCATAATATTCCCCGCACAGCACCCTTGGAGGCTGGGCAAAATGAAAAACATGCTATAAAAAGGATTAAAAATGGCAATTAATTTAGACGCAGAAATTCGCAACGTCGCTGGCAAGGGGGCCGCACGTAGCATTCGCAATAACAAAAATATCCCTGCTGTTATTTACGGGGAAAAGAAAGCCCCTGTCGCAATCGAATTGAACGGTCGTGAATTCGAAATGCTGTTGAAAACACCAGGTTTGCGAACAAAATTATTCCAAATCAAAACATCTGCAGGTACAGAAGACGCAATGTTGATGGATATTCAATATCATCCAGTGTCTGATGCGGCAATTCACGCAGACTTTAAACGTATCGATGTTAAAAAGCCTGTTAACGTGGTTGTTCCAGTCGAAGTTATCAATGCAGATACATCAAAGGGATTGAAATTGGGTGGTACATTGAACTTTGCAGTACGTAAGGTTGCATTGCGTGGCTTGGTTGATGTTATCCCAGAAAAAATCGTTATCGATTTGGCAGCATTGACAATTGGCGATGTGGTTCATGGTACAGACTTGGTTCTGCCAGATGGCGTTGAATTGGGCTTGCACCAGGCTGAATTAGCATTCGCAACAATTGGTGGTAAGATGCCAATGGAAGAAGATGAAAAAGCCAAAGCAGCAGCAATGGCAGCATCAAAGAAATAAATTAACGGGGCGTTGCCCCGTTTTTTATTTGTTTATATTTATATATTGTGTTATGATCAAAATATGAAAAAATTCAAAAAGAAACTGGCAAGTTTGATTTGCTTCTTTATTCCACATAAACGTACACGCAGTTTTGTCCGCGAATTAATTGAACGGCCAGATATTAAACGTCGGCTGTCTCGCTTTTTTGCCGGGTGGGGAATGCGACGCACAGAAAAACGTCGTATGCGCGATGGGGTGCAGTTCCCATATTCCATTGCGATTGTTGCAATTATGAAAAATGAAGGGCCGTATCTGCAAGAATGGATAGAGTATCATAAATTAATCGGGGTGGAAAAATTTTATCTGTATAATAACGACAGCTCGGACAATACTGTCGAAATATTACAACCTTATATAAAGTCTGGGTTGGTTGATTTAATCGACTTTCCTGGTGATGCGCGACAGGTGCCGGCATATGATGATTGTTTGGCGCGACACAAGATGGATTGTCGGTGGCTGGCGGTGATTGATTTAGATGAATTTATTGTCCCAGATATGGGCGGACAAACATTGAATGATGTGTTGAACACAATTTCATCAAATGTTTCACAGGTTTTAATTCGTTGGGTAATGTATGGGTCAAATGGGCATGATAAAAAACCAGATGGCTTGGTCACAGAAAACTATATAATGCGTGCGCGCAAACAAACATGGCACTACAAGGCGATTATTAATCCGCGTCTGACATTCGCGATGGATTGTCATCGGCATATTGTGACAGGGAAAACAATCGAATTGCCAACAAAAACAGTGCGTATTAATCATTATCATTGCAAGTCTTGGGAAGAATATTCGTCACGTGCATCGCGTGGGTCTGCCTACAAGGGACAAATGGCAGGCGCAAAGCGATATACACGTGAATTTTTTGATGCGCGCGATACCAATGATGTCGAAGATAGAATTATGGATAAATACCTGGATGAATTGCGTAAAAAAATAAGAAAATAAGTTTATTGCCCCTTGAAATGATTTTCTGTTTAACTATATCGTGGGTAAGCAAAAAATTTTAAGGAGTGAAAACATGGGAAAAGTTTTAGGTATTGACCTGGGAACTACTAATTCTGCCATGGCATTTATGGATGGCAGCGATCCAAAAATTATCGAAAATTCCGAAGGACAACGTACAACACCATCTGTGGTTGCGCTGACAAACAGCGGTGAACAGTTGGTTGGTATTACTGCCAAGAATCAGGCGGTGACGAATCCTGAAAATACAATTTATGAAATCAAACGTTTGATGGGCTTGCGTTTTGATAGTCCGGCTGTGCGCGAAATCGCCGCACGTGTTCCATATAAAATTGTTGCCGGCGATAATGGTGACGCATGGGTTGAAATGGACGGGAAAAAATATGCCCCATCTCAGATTTCTGCAATGATTTTGGCAAAACTGAAAAAAGATGCAGAAAGTTATTTGGGCGAACCTGTGACAGATGCGGTTATTACTGTGCCGGCATACTTTAATGATTCACAACGTCAGGCAACCAAGGACGCAGGTCGTATCGCGGGTTTAAATGTTTTGCGTATTGTTAATGAACCAACCGCGGCGGCATTGGCATATGGTTTGGACAAGGGCAAGGATGGAATTATTGCGGTGTATGACTTGGGTGGTGGTACATTTGACGTTTCAATCTTGGAAATTGTTGATGGTGTGTTCGAAGTAAAATCAACAAACGGTGATACTGCATTGGGTGGGTCGGACTTTGACGCACGTATCTTGGAATACTTGATTGCAGAATTTAAATCACAGACAGGCATTGATTTGTCAGGGGATAAATTGGCGTTGCAACGCCTAAAAGAAGCGTCAGAAAAGGCGAAAATCGAATTGTCTTCCAAGACGTCAACAGATATTAACCTGCCATACCTGACAGCAGATGCAACAGGACCAAAGCACTTTAACACAACTTTAACACGTGCAAAGTTGGAATCGTTGGTTGCAGATTTGATTGAACGCACAATTGAACCATGTAAAAAGGCATTGAAAGACGCAGGCTTGGAAAAATCACAGATTAACGAAGTAATCTTGGTTGGTGGTCAGACACGTATGCCAAAGGTTGCAGAAACAGTAAAAGAATTCTTTGGTCGCGAACCACACAAGGGTGTTAACCCAGACGAAGTTGTTGGTATGGGTGCTGCGATTCAAGGTGGCGTATTAAAAGGCGATGTTAAAGACGTTCTGTTGCTGGACGTTACGCCATTGTCATTGGGTATTGAAACGTTGGGTGGCGTGTTTACACGTTTAATTGATCGCAACACAACAATCCCAACAAAAAAGTCACAGGTGTTTAGTACTGCCGAAGACAATCAATCGGCTGTGACAATTCGTGTATTCCAAGGTGAACGCGATATGGCTGCTGATAACAAGTTGCTGGGCCAGTTTAATTTAGAGGGGATTGCCCCTGCCCCACGTGGCATGCCACAAATCGAAGTGTCTTTTGATATTGACGCGAATGGCATTGTTCACGTGTCTGCAAAAGATAAAGGTACAGGTAAAGAACAAGCGATTTCTATTAAATCTGACGGTGGTTTGAGTGAAGATGAAATCAAACGTATGGTTGATGAAGCAGCTGCAAACGCCGAAGAAGACAAAAAGAAACGCGCATTGGCAGAAGCAAAAAATACGGCAGAAACTGCGATATTCAGTATCGAAAAGTCATTAAAAGAACATGGCGACAAGATTAGCGAAGACGAAAAGAAAGCAATCGAAGATGCAAAGAAAGAATTAGCGGATGAACTGGCAAAGGCTGATGCCACAGCGGAATCTTTGAAAGAAAAGACAGATGCGTTGTCTGAAAAGGCGATGAAGTTGGGCGAAGCAGTGTATAAAGCCGCCCAGGCAGAACAACAGGCAAACGCAGGTGCCGAAGACAAGAAAAATGACGACGGTACAGTTGATGCAGACTTTTCTGAAAAGAAATAAAAAATAGTTCGCACTTAAAATCCCCCGTTTGGGGGATTTTTATTTTTGTTCGCCGATATAAATTCCCATGTCACGCGCAACGTTTAACAACGGATTGTCCGGTGACACATAGGCATTTGATGTCATTAAATCTGGGATTTTTGGATCGTGTATTTCTTCGCCAGCACTAACAAAATCCGCCAACGTGACCGTGTGTACATTGTTCCCGTCCAAGGCAGTCATAACATATGTTTCATTGTTTTCAATTGCGTTTAATGCACAGTCTGCAAAACGTGTTGCCAGAATTCTGTCACTGGCAATTGTGTCGCCGGCGCGCTGTGTGTGTTCGGGGAATGCCGCGCGTGCGACCAATCCTGCTGTGGTTAGTTTGCGTAAAACCATGTCCGCAGGTCGCCCAGAATGGCCACGCATGGTTATCCCCTCTGACACAATAATGACCCCATAATCTGTTGGTGCATTTTTTATGTGATCTATCAGGGCATTTATATCAAACTTGATTTCTGGGATTAGTATTGCGCGTGCGCCAACCGCAACGCCCGCGTTCAGTGCCAATTGACCACAGTCGCGTCCCATTGCCTGGACCACGAACCAGCGGTGGTGGCTGCGTGCAGTCAACATTAATTGATCGCAGAACGATGTCAATTGTTGGACAGCGGTATCAAAACCAATTGTTCTGTCGGTTAAAGGCATGTCCATATCGATTGTTTTTGGAATGCAAATCAGTTGTAAATCACGGTATGTCTTGCGATTTGACCAGGCAAGAGACAAGCTGCCGTTGCCACCAATCAGAATCAGTGCGTCTAATTTTAATTTGTCCAATGATTCGCGCAGGCGTTTGTTAAACAAGTCGACTTTGCCCTGATGTACCGCGGTTTCAAAATTTAATGCATGTGCGCGACCATTGTGCAAAAAGCTGCCCGCCAGGCGCGCGTTTTCAATAGGCAATGTTAAATCGTCAATCTTTATCGCAGCCGGTGGTGTCACAGATAATCCGTCCGTGCCGTCAAGAATTCCCCATGTTTCCCATCCGCGTAAGCGCGCACCGTATGCAACACGCTGAATCACAGTGTTCAGGCCACTGCAATCGCCACCTGTTGTCATAATCCCGATTTTTTTTGTCTTTTTCATAATTTTTCCCTTGCCTTTTGTGCCATTATATCATAAATAAATTGACAAAGAAATATAATTTGGAATAATTTGTCCAAGCATTAATTTAATTTTAATCCCTTAGGAGAATTAGTATGTCCAAACAGAACAATAATAAAAATAATATGGGTAAAACAAAGCGTTCTACGGATGATTTGATTAACGACGCAATTGCACAGCAAAATGACTGGTTGGAAAATCGTCGTACATATACGCGTGGTTTTTTGAAATCCTTGAATTTATTTGCGCGCCCGTCAGATAAGAAGCCAGAAAATCAATCTGTTGAAAAAGACGCGATTGAAGAAGCACGCAATCGTCGCAGTACGTGGACGGCATATTGGTTCCCAATTATGTGTGCGTTGTTGGTTATCTTTATCGCAATTTGGGTTATGTTTATTCGTGGCGCGACAACACCGCGTATTGTGGTTGTACCTGCGATTCCAGAACCTGTGGTTCAAAAAGTTGCAGAAATAACTGTGCCAGAGTTTGATATCGTTCGCATACAAAAAGACGGCACAATTGTTATTGCAGGTCGTTGGTTGCCGCATCAAAACATCTCTATCGTTGTAAACGGGAAAATTGTCGCAACAGAACGCACAGACGCGAATGGTGAATTTGCATATGTTACATCAAATCCATGGAAGCCAGGCAATTATACGATTGCATTGCTGGGTGCAGATCCAGAAGTAAAGTCGTCAAACAAAGTCTTTGTTTATGTTTCTGAACACGGCGTGGAAAATTCTGTGTCATTATTGATGACCAAAGACGGCAGTACATTATTGCAAACGCCTGCGATGTTGCGTGATGGTGATTTGGCGGTATCAAAAATTGACTATCTTGACACAGGTCGTATTGTTGTGACAGGTGATGCCCTGCCCCGTTTGCGCGTGTCATTAACGTTGGATGATAAATATTTGGGTTTTGCACGTGTGTCTGATCATAAACACTATGGTTTGGGCGCAGATGTTGGCGAATTGGAATCCGGCAAAGAGTATGAATTGGGCATTCGTTTGCATGACGGAGATGGTCGTGTGGTTGCAACCATTTTACATAAATTTGTTATGCCAGAAATGACCGGTGATGACGATACGTTTTATACCGTTCGTCGTGGGGACTGTTTGTGGATTATCGCCCGCAACTTTATGCGTCGTGGAATTTTGTTCAGTATTATTGCTGATAAGAATCATATAAAAAATCCAAACCTGATTTTCCCAAAACAAAAATTACAAATACCTGTATCTGGCAAATAAAAACAGTTCTTGTTTGAAAATAATTTTGTTTTAATAAAATAAAACTTACTGTACAAAATGGCAGAGGCTTGTTACCTCTGCCAGAAAAAGGCAAACGATTAAACCAGTGTATTAATTGACTGCAGTTGGTTGTATTTTGCCAAAACGTTCTGAAATTTTGAACACTGCATCAACAAACTCTATTACATCTGACAAATATTCCATAACAGGTATATCAAATTTTGATATATCGCCTTCAAATTTTTCGATATAAAATCTGATTGTTGCGCCGATTGTGCCGGTGCCTGATAATCGACAGAATACACGCGCACCATCATTTGTAAATATCTGAATTCCTTGGTTGTAGGAACATTCACCTGTGACAGGGTCAACATATTCAAAAACAGTTTTTTCTTTTACTGTTAATTTTGCAAATTGCATGCCGTTTATAGTATCTTTTGTAATGTCTTCTAGCATTTGATTTGCAATATCTTTATCGACCCCTTCAAAACTATATTGACAATAAAACACCCTACCATTTTCTTGCCACATTTCACGAACGATTTCTGCAACGGTTTTGTCTGTCTTAGCCAATATATTCAGCCAGAATAATATTGCAAAGATTCCATCCTTTTCACGAATATAATCTGCGCCTTGGCCAAAACTTTCTTCGCCACATATGTTGATTTTTCCTGAATCTAGCAAACTGGCAAAGAATTTCCAGCCTGTGGGTGTTTTGTATACGTCAATTCCCATTTTCTTTGCGACTAAATCCACTGCCCCTGATGTTGGAATTGAACGTGCAACGCCACGAATACCGTCTTTGAAATATGGAATAATTGCATGATATTTGGTTAAAATAGCCAAGCTATCTGATGGTTTTACATAGAATCTTTTGCCCAGTATCATATTTCTGTCGCCATCACCATCGCATGCAGCCGCGAAATCAGCACCACCATTCATCATAAATTCATACAGTTCATGCGCATATGTTGGATTCGGTTCCGGGTGAATGCCACCAAAATCGTCCATTGGTTGTCCTTTTAAAATCCATTCTGGTTTTGCCCCCAGTTTTTTTACAAATATTTCGTATGCAACCATACCCGTTGATGCATTCATTGCATCAAATCGAAATGTATTGCCACGTTTAAACCAGTCGCGTATTGCATCAAAGTCAAATAAAGATTCCATTAATTCGACATAATCTTTAATCGGATTTATGAATGTAACATTTGGCAAGCTCAACGCACATTCATCCGATATGTCAAGCGTTTTATAAGAAGATATTGTTTTTGTATTCGCATATAGTGCGTTTGTAAACGCTTCGGTTGCTTGTCCGCCATTTGACATTTCAACCTTTATACCAAAATCACCATTTAGTCCAGCAGGATTATGTGATGCAGATAAAATAAAACCACCATCTGCATTATATTTACGAATGATATGCGATATTGCAGGCGTTGGTGCCACGACATCTTGCCCAACAACAATTACTTTTTTTACACCATTCGCGATAAGTATTTTTATAATTTTGGGCAAAAACTGTTTGCACGGAAAGCGTCCGTCACCCCCAACAACCCATAAGTTTAAGTTGTCACCATTATTAACTCTGACATTAATTGCGGACTGAATAAAATTTTCTAAAAAATTAGGGGTCAAAAAAACAGATGTTTGTTTTCTTAATCCCCCGGTGCCTGGTTTTTGATTGTCGAATGGCCTGGTATGTATATTTTTGATATTCATGGTTTCCCCTTTATGGCTTATGCTGGTTTAATCATAGCGATGAATATGATTTTTATCAAGTTCAAAACAAAAACGAATGGGGGGCATTGTTCCCTAACCGAATTAAAATTCGTTGATATTATTATATAAATAATTGTATGGTTATAAGTATAATGATGAATTGGTTGCAACGAATTATGTCCAGGCAAGGCCGGTTGAATTCTTGGTGCGGGCGAAGGGAATCGAACCCTCGTCTTCAGCTTGGGAAGCTGACGTGCTACCATTATACCACGCCCGCAAATCGTTGGTGATTTTATAGTATTTTAATATCTTTGTCCAGAATAAAAAAATCCCGAGCGTATGCCCGGGGAAATATTGCATTATGCGTATGATTATTCTGCACATAATTCAACCGCATAAAAACCGTCATAATTCATTGTGTCGCCACAGAATAAACGATAGCTGCATTTGCTGTCTGGCGCGCCAATTTTTTCAAGTGTAGTCTGGGGTAAAATATTCAACAAACAAAAGTCTTTTTCAATATACTGTGCAGGATTTTCAACTGACAAGAATTTCGCATTTTTATCACGAGATGCGACATCTTTCATAGCATCTGTTTTTTCTATTTTTATCAAAAAGTCGCCCTGTTCGCCACCTGCCAAAATATGTCTGTCTGCTTTTTGCATTTCGTTCATCACGGTTGCAAAGTCTGCCGGTGTTGCTGGTCCCGTGCTTTTTGGTGCGCTATCACACGCAACCAATGGTAACGCCAATGATAAAATAATGATTTTTTTCATATTTTCTCCTTTTTATGTCTTCGTGTCAAGTATTGCACCACAAACAGTAAAAATCAATAAATATTTGACTTTTGATAATAAATGATTCATAATGTGTGCGCAAATCCCAAAGATTGCCATTATAACAAAACCAGTTCGCGGTATGCGTGTGGTACATCAACCGGCGAGTATTCGCTCTTGATGTTGGTTTTCTTGGTGGATTAAAACATTAAAATTAATAGGAGCAAAAAATATGGCAACAGTCATTCGTTTGGCACGTTATGGTGCAAAAAAACGTCCATACTATCACATCGTTGTGACAGATTCACGTAATGCACGTAATTCTGGCAATGTTTTGGAAGTCGTTGGTAAATACGATCCAATGCAGGCAAAAGACAGCGATAAGCGCGTTATCTTGAAAATGGACGAAGTAAAAGCATGGTTGGCAAAAGGTGCAAAACCATCTGATCGTGTTTATAAATTCTTGGCAAATGCAGGTTTGGTTGCGAAAAAAGCAATCCCAGTTCAGACAAAAAAGCATTTGCAGTCTGAAAAAACATTGATGAAAATTAAAGACAAGGCTGAAAAGTTGGCAAAAATTGCCGAAGAAAAAGCCGCAGCAGAGGCAGCAGCCAAGGCCGCAGCAGAGGCGCCAGCCGAAGAAACAGCAACTGATGCTGTTGCAGAATAATTTTTGCTTTGGTTTGCCCGGGACACCGGGCAAACTTTTGTATAAAAATATTCGCTGTGAAATTTTAATTTTGAATACATAAGAGAATTTAGTATGAGTTTAGAAAAAATTTGTCCACACAATAGTGAAATTGTTTGTGATTATGGATATTGCAATAGAGAACTGGCACGTCAACGTAAGGTGGCGTTTGAAGTAAAAGGCGCAAAAGTATTTTCATATACTGTTTCTATGTCAGAATGTATGGCAAAATATCAAGATTGTCCACGTTATTTGGCCGCTATGCAATCGCAACAAAAGCAAAGGTAAACAAATGTCAAAATATTGCCCAAAAAGCAATGGCAAACTGGAATGTACACAACAAGAACGTTTAGACGAATTGTATCGCCAAATGGATGAGGCACTGTTAAGCAATAAGCAATGGGCTTTTTTAACCGGGGGTGATTGTGTTGCAAATGCGTACGATTGTTTAAAATTGCGTGCATATCTTGAGAAACAAAAGAGTAAATAGGTATGGCAGGAAAGTTCTTTAATCCAGATGTCGAAGTTGTTGATATAGGGTCGCTTAGCCCGCATGATTTAAAACGTGCGGAACAAAAAGAAGAAAAACGGACTGAATTTGATCCTGATACAGATTGTCCATATGATAGAACGTTGTGTCGGCAAAAGTTAGTGCGGTTTAACAGATGGGCGCGCGCAGTTGAATGGGCGGCAGAAAACAAGTGTGATACCGTGTTCTGTACATCCGAAGATATGTTTCACAATTGTCCTGTGCCGGAATTAAACTGTGTTAGACGGTTGCGATACGAAATGATATTGGCACAGCAACAACAAAAGAAAAAATAATATGTCGAACGATAATAATAAAATCTTGGTTGGAAAAATTGTCGCCCCCCAGGGAATTCGGGGCGAAGTGCGCGTTAATACATATACGGAAAACCCAATGGATTTTAAGACGCTGAATGTATTTAGCGACAAGTTTAATGACGGTGATTTTAAGTTTGTGCGTACTGTACCAAGTTCAAATGTTGTAATCGCAAAAATTAATGGGGTTGATGACAGAAATGCCGCAGAAACATTGCGTGGTACCGAACTGTTCGTTGTGCGTGATGCCCTGCCCCCAGTTGCAAACGGTGAATATTATCAGGCTGATTTAATTGGATTTTATGTCGTTCGTGATGGATTGAAATTAGGCACTGTTTCCTGTTTCCAAAATTTTGGCGCAGGTGATATTGTTGAGCTGGATAATGGCAACATGGCATCTTTTAAGGGCGCAAATGTTGATTTTGAAAATAAAACTATTTATGTGAGATAAGAAAATGGCAAATAAAGAAAATGATTATGATAATGTGGGACAGGGATTTAGTGTTGTTCAATCGCCAAGACTAATAATGGCAACATGTGTGTATCCCGGCGTGTCATGTCGCTTGGTCAGTACATTTGGGCCAATGAAACATATAACCAAGGTCAATAGAACCGTTGAACATATTGGTAAGTGTATTGTTTCTATTCGCCCCCAGGTAGAACCAGAACAGGTTGAGCAGATGACGAATGCGATTTCTATCCTGGCACAAAATATTTGTGAACAATGCGTTAAAAGCCAGACCAAGCAAAGACATTAAATAAATGCACTTTAATATATTGACTATTTTTCCAGAAATGTTCCCAGGGACGCTGTCGGGCGGTGTGGTTGGACGCGCGCTGGATAAGGGAATCTGGTCATGTGATGTGATAAATATTCGTGACTTTGCAATCAACAACTATGGCAGTGTTGATGATACGCAATTCGGTGGTGGCGCCGGCATGGTTATGCGACCAGACGCCTTGGGCGATGCGTTGGACTCGATTAAAAATCCAGGTAAAATCATATACTTTTCACCGCGCGGGCCGACGCTTAATCAAAAAATGGTTCATGAATTCACCGCTAATCAGGATGCAATATATACATTATTGTGCGGGCGATACGAAGGAATTGATGAGCGTATTATCGAAGAATATGATATAATGGAATTGTCTATTGGCGATTATATACTGTCGGGCGGGGAAATTGCTGCGCAAGTTTTTGTTGACAGTTGCGTTCGTCTGTTAGATAATGTTGTTCACGGTGGAATTGACACCACCCAGAATGAAAGTTTCGAAATCGGGGGGTTGGAATGGCCGTTATATACCCGCCCGTCAGTATGGCGTGGACGAAGCGTCCCAGAAGTCCTGCTGTCCGGTCACCACGGCAATATCGAACGGTGGCGGAAACAACAATCGGTTGACATAACCAAAGAACGTCGACCGGACTTAATAAAGGAAAATGAAAAATGAGCATTATTAAAAAAATCGAAGCCGCACAAGTTGAAAAACTGAAAGGCGACAAAAAAATCCCAAATTTCAAAGCTGGGGATACATTAAAGGTTCACGTCAAAATTAAAGATGGTGATAAATTCCGTATCCAGGTTTTCGAAGGTGTTGTTATCGCACGCGATGGTGGCAATGGGAATAATGCATCTTTCACAGTACGTCGTGAATCATACGGTGTTGGTGTTGAACGTAAGTTCCCACTGTACAGCCCTGCAATCGAAAAGATTGAAAAGGTTCGTATCGGTAAGGTTCGTCGTGCTAAATTATTCTTCTTGCGTGGTCTGTCAGGTAAAAAGGCGCGTATCGTCGAAGACTTGGCTGCAACATCAGCAGAAAAGAATGCAAACAAATAATAAATCCGCCAAATGGCGGATTTTTTTTGACATTGTATATTACACACGATAATATATCCGTTATGAAAAAGTTTTTATTTGTCTTGATGACGTTGGGTGTATTGCCAGGTTTGGCAAATGCATATGTTGAACGTGAGAACGCCGTCGTACGTGTGATGAACAAGGCCGCAGGCAAGGTTCAGGAAATTATAATTCCAGCTGGACAGGAAGTACAGTTTGAAAAACTGTATATGAATATTCGTACATGCAAACAAACAGATCCGTTTCAGGCAGAAGATTATTGGATGTTTATTGAAATTTCAGAAAAAGATAATGGGCAAATATTTGGCGGATGGATGTCACGCAACGAACCAGGACAAAATCCATTACAACATGCTGACTATGACGTATGGTTGGTGCGTTGCGAATAAAAAAGGACACGCAATGAAATTTAGAAATATGACAGGTTATATGCTGGGGAATGAACGTGCTGAACATCGCAGTGGTGCGCCTTGGACAAACGATAATTCTTTGCCTGTGTGGATTTGTCCAACAATGCGTAAAGCATTAGAGATTTTAGAAAAATCACAGGCCAATCATTTGGATGGCAACACTATTTGGACAACTATTTATCGTGTTGTCGCACATGATATCGAATGTGACTTGATGAAAAACGGTTTATGGTTAACAGATATGCCAACAAAAATATATGTCGATGAACCTGTCCTTTACAAAAACCCAAATTTCTTTACAACCGAAGAACAGCTGTTGTCAAATGCAAAAGATATTCAAGTGGGATTTTCAAAAATAACAAGAAAGCTATTCAAGGAGAGAATGAAAGGGAGAGCAAAATGAACTTTATAAAAAAATATTTTAAAATTTTTGTTGGTATCGCGGTATTGATTTTGGCGGTCGTTGTGTTCTTTTTCGCACAACGCAGTTCGGCACTGGAAACAAGCACATTAAAAGACTGGTTGTCAGCACCGATGGACAGACGGATTTCTGCAATTCAGATTATGACAGGCGCAGATAAAGATGTGGAATTATTGGTTGCCTGCGTTGATAAAATGGCAACCCTGCCAGATTCTGGTGAAATGATGGTACGTGATGCAGCATCTTTGTGCTATACTGGCAACCAATTAAAACAGAGCTTATAAATATTATGTCCGAAGAAAAAATTATTCGTGTTGATATGGGCAGTTTAGATAGCAAACAACACAGTAGTCGATCTGTGTTATGTTTGGGTATCGAATCGTCTTGCGATGAAACCAGCGCTGCACTGGTTGATTCTGACAGAAATATTCTGTCACATATTATCTATTCGCAAATTCCAGAACATCAAAAGTATGGTGGCGTGGTGCCGGAACTGGCAGCGCGCGCGCATATTTTGGCAATCGAAGACGTTGTTAAGCAGACGCTTGAAAAAGCGAAAAAAACAATTGATGACGTTGATATTATTGCGGCGACTGCGGGGCCTGGGCTGATTGGTGGCGTTTTAGTTGGTTGGATGGCGGCCACCGGTATTGCACAATCAACATCAAAGCCATTAATTGCGGTAAATCATTTGGAAGGTCACGCATTGGTGCCACGTTTGTGCGCAACAATGGCAGATGGGTCAAATGGTGATGCAAATATTGAATTTCCATATTTGTTAATGCTGGCGTCTGGGGGGCATTGTCAAATACTGTTGGTACGTGGCGTTGGGCAATATGAAATGATTGGTCAAACACTGGACGATAGTGCCGGCGAGGCATATGACAAGGTTGCAAAAATGCTGGGGTTGGGATATCCAGGCGGACCAATCGTGGACAAGCGCGCACAGTCTGGCGACCCGCGTGCATTTGCATTTCCACGTCCGTTATGCGATAAACCAGGTTGCGATTTTTCATTTAGCGGTATAAAGACCGCAGCGCGTACATTCTTGTCGCGTGCAGTTTTGCCATTATCAGATGAGTATATAAACGATTTTTGCGCGTCTTTTCAGGCATCGGTTGTTGATTGTATAATTAATCGATTGGACAATGCGTTAAAAGATTCGCGTGTTCGTGAATACAATCCAAAAACATTGGTCGTGGCCGGTGGTGTCGCCAAGAACAGTGCAATTCGTGCAGCGATGGAGACGTTCGCCAATAAAAATAAAATGATATTTGCAGCACCACCAATGAATTTGTGTACCGATAACGGCGCAATGATTGCATGGGCCGGAATCGAAAACTATCGTATTGGCAATATTGTTACAGAACCGATTGCGCCACGTCCACGTTGGCCACTAACCGAACTGTAAAAGCTATTTTTGCTTTTTATTATCGTTCAGTGTGTTTAACGCGTGCTCAAAAGTATTCTTTGTCTTTATAGACATAAGCAATTTACCAAGTTTTGCAATTTCATCTTTTAAAATGGCCAGGCGCGCTTTATATAACTTTGGTGTGGCATTAATAACTTCTGAGCCTGTCCATTTTATATTTTGCAAAGCGTTTCGCATGCGTGAAACAGTTGGGTCTGATTCCGTTATAACAGGTTGCGCGCGTTCTAACCCCTTATATATTTGAACCAATTTATCGATATCAAGCCATGTTAGACGCGCAATATCGCGATGAAACATATCCCGCGCATTTTCATATCGCGCATCTGCAAAATCAATAAACGATACTGTTTTGGTCGCTTGGTCATAGAATATGTTATGTTGATTCATGTCACCCTGACAAAACACAATGCTGGCGTCGTTGGCAGAATTTGTATCAAACCATTCCTTGGATTTGTTTAATATGTCAATTTCCTTGCTGGTTAAATCTTTGCGTAAATGTTTTACAATTCGTGCAAAAGCAATGTCTCCTGGGTGTTCTGGGGTATCGAATATGTCACGTTGTGTTAATACCGGCCTTGATTGATTAATATCATTTAAAAAATGCGCCAATCCCAAATATATTATTGCCCTGTCACCTTCGCCCAGGGTTTCAAAATATGTATCTGTGACAGGGACGCCAGAAACACGTTGTTCAATTGCAAACATCTGGGCGTCTGAAATCTCTAACATTTTAGGAACAAAATAATATTTACCAGATTTAGCCTGCAATGAATCTTGTACCTTTTGGGCATGATATTGCTTTGCTACCCATGATTTGCGCGGTATCCCACCTGATTTAATTACAGGACGCTTTATAACCAATCCATCCGTCGCGACAACCAATGTTTCGCGTGGTATGTTGGTATTTAGTTGTTGCAATTTATCCAGATTACTCATAATATGACTCCATCAATAACAACAATTAAATCTTATCATAAAAAACATGCAAAAACCAGAACCTTTTGTAAAGCCAGACATGATATTCAGTGTTTCTGATGCGTCTGCACTGTTAAAAAATGTTGTTGAAACGGCATTCCCGCGTATAAAAATCCGTGGTGAATTGTCACAAATCACACGCGCAACATCGGGGCATATGTATATGACTATAAAGGATTCTGGGGCGGCAATTTCCGTTATTATTTGGCGCGGGACCCCTGTACCGTTTAAGCTGGAAGACGGACTGGAAGTTATTATAACCGGTCGTTTTACAACATATCCCGCACGCAGCAATTATCAAATAATCGCCAGTGAAATTGAAATGGCGGGCGCAGGCGCAATCCTAAAAATGCTGGAAGAGCGAAAGCAAAAACTGGCGCGCGAAGGACTGTTTGACGCATCACGAAAGAAGCCCCTGCCCCGGTTGCCACAAATAATCGGTGTTGTTACCAGTCCAACCGGTGCCGCATTTCAAGACATTCAAAATCGACTGCGTGAAAGGTTCCCGGTGCGTGTATTATTGTATCCAGCAACCGTACAAGGTGCCACCGCCGCGGTTGAGGTTGCAAACGGTGTTGAATACTTTAATCGTATGAACAATGTTGATGTTATTATCGTCGCACGTGGGGGCGGATCCCTGGAAGACCTGTTGCCGTTTTCAGAAGAGATTGTTGTGCGCGCCGTTGCAAACAGTCACATCCCAGTTATAACCGGTGTCGGACACGAGCCTGACTGGATGTTGGTGGATTTTGCCGCCGACCATCGCGCGCCAACACCAACCGGCGCGGCAGAGGCTGTTGTGCCAACAAAGCTCGCATTGTTTCAAGAATTAGATAATATGTGGATGCGTCTGTCAGGCAACTTTACAACGCGCCTGATGAATGCAAAACAGCGCATTGAATCGATTAATATCAAAAGTCCAAAACAAGTATTAATGGAACAACAACAACGTCTGGACGACGCAGAACGTACAATGAATATAATCATCAGTGCAAAGATGAACAGTTTGCATCAACGTATTGACGCCCTGGCCACATTTCCAAATATTTTGCACAATCGCATGGCTTCATTAAATCAGGCGGTGAATCATCTGGGACAAATGTTGCAATCGCTGTCGTATAAAAGCGTTTTGTCGCGCGGATATGCCATTGTACGCGACGCAGACGGGAAAATTATAAGCCGCGCCGATGCCGGCACCCCAAAAACAATCGAATTTGCAGATGGCGTTATGAAAATATAAAATCCCGCATGTGCGGGATTCTTTATTATTTCTTTATCGCACCACTGGCCCATGCAAGAGCATATATAAATTTGTGGCTTTGCTAAGCGACGGCCTAAGTTTGCGTTGACGCAACACTTGCTTAATATCGCGATGCAGACGGACGCTATCAAAGAACCCCAGTTCGTTCCAAAATTTGCAAACTACCGACATTGTTAGTGGTCGGCGTGGTAACTCAACAAAACGTCGTCCATTAATTTTGTATGAATACGCCATAGCCAGAGAGAAGGGCTTCGCGTCTGCGGATTCATAATAACATTTGAACATCGTTCCAACAGGGATGTTTGGGAAAGAATGCGAGACCGTAATCTGTTTAAGTCTGCCTGCTTTGTTTTTTAATGTTACAGATTGGGAATAAAAACCATGATTATCTACATTCAAAACATAATATTTTTCCATTTCATTCTCCCTTTATAAGCGTTTTTGCCATCGTGATGGATTCTGGGGTAATTTCGGCACCACTGATTATGCGGGCAATTTCATTTACGCGTTCGTCGGACAATATTTCACGGACAGACGTTATTGTCTTGTCGTTTGTGACCGATTTTGCAATTTTAAAGTGCCGATTGGCATAGCCTGCAACCTGGGCAGAATGGGTTATGACCAGTGCCTGCCCCGCGCTTGCCAGTCGATTTAGGCGTGCGCCAACGGCCGATGCTGTTGCGCCACTGATACCGGTGTCAACCTCATCAAAAATAAAGGTTATGGCATCTTCGCCACCAGACAATACGACGCGCATTGCCAGCATTAATCGCGCCAATTCGCCACCAGACGCAGATTTATGTAATGGCGCGAATGGCGAACCGGGATTCGTCTTTATCATAAATGTGATGTCGTCTGTGCCAGAATATGTGGCGTTGCACGATTTGCATTCAACCATAAAATCGGCAGAGCCTAACTTTAAATCAGGCAGTTCTGACAGTAATTGCGTACGCAACATCTCTGACGCCACGCGACGTGCGTCGGACAACGCCTTGGATGCAACATCAAACTCTGTGTGATGATGTTTTACGTCATCTGTTAATTTTTTCAGTTCTGCATCAGAATTATCAATTGCATTTAGTTGTTCGGTCATCTCAGCCAATTTCTGGGCCAGTTCATCGGCCGACACGCGATGTTTGCGCGCCGCGGCACGGATTGCGAACAGACGTTCTTCGATTTCGTCCATGTTTGCAGTATCAGAATCTTCTGGTTCCAGTGACTGCGCGATTTGTGCAACAGATTCTGCGATATCATATAATTTGTCGATTTGTTCGCTGTATGGATTCGCGTCGCCCTTGATACGTTGTAAAATATGCGCAACCGCAAACAATTGCGAATCCAATGAATTGCCACGTGGCGATAGCGCATCTAGGGCCTCTTTTAAAATGGCAGAATTTTTTTCTGCATTCATCATGTTTGCGCGTCGAGTGGATAGTTCTTCTTCTTCGCCTGGTTGTGGATTTAATTTTTGCAATTCTGCAACGTTGTGCTCTAAAAATTCACGTTCAGACGCACTGCGTTCTAACATGTCTTGCAATTGGGCCAAACGTTTTTCAGCCGCATGCAATTTATCATAACATTCCTTGGTTGCGTGCAATAAGTTTTTAAATGTTGGGATGTTATTTTGTGCAAACGCGTCCAGTGTTGGTCGGTGCGTGGCCTGGTTTAACAGCGCATGGTTCGCAAATTGACCATGTATTTCAACCAATGCGTCACCAATTGATTTTAGCGTCTTGATAGATACGGGCGTATCGTTTACCCACGCCTTGCTTTTCCCGTCAATTGACAGTGTGCGACGCAGTATTAAACCATCGTCACAATCAATATCAAATTCAGACAAAATTGTTGCGACCGATGACGGCACAGAATCGAATTCTGCAACAACAGATGCCGTATCGCAGCCATGACGCACCAATCCAACATCAGAACGCGCCCCCAATGCCAACGACAGTGCGTCTAATAAAATACTTTTACCTGCACCGGTTTCGCCGGTCAAGACATTTAAGCCACAACCGAATTCCAGGTTCAGCTTTTCAATCAATACAATATTCGAAATGTTTAATCCAACTAACATGCTGTTATTATGGGCCTATACGGGTAATTTTTCCAGCAAAAAATCATGCGTCCACAGGATATACGATTGAATAATATACGTCGGATACAATACGCGCATCAACGCAACATATTCACGCATTTGCCCCAGGTACTTGCTATAAAAACACTGTTTGTCGACGTCTGTTTTATAATCCAAAATCAAAATAGTTTGTTTTTCTGTGTCTATAATCAGGCGATCAATACGTCGGCTGATAAAACGACCGGACAGTGTGCCGGCGACCGGAACCTCTGTCTTAGAATTTGGTGCAAAGAATTTGCATAATTCGGGTATGCTTTTGATTTTTTTTACCAAATCATCATCGCCGATACAGGCGTCATCAGTTATAACGACACGTTGCAACAAACGGTGCGTTTTTGTTCCTGTGTTTGTTGCATGTGCAACGCGATTGCGTTCAGATAAAACCTTATTTAATATCGTCATTTGTTATCCTGATGTATTCTGCATCTGTTTCGCCGGCAAATACGCGCCACAACTGGCTGTGCCAGGACTCAACAGCGGCATTTTTGCGTGGTGTAAATCCGTATATGTATAATTCGTCGCGGGCGCGTGTCATTGCGACATATAGCAATCGATAGTATTCAGATGTACGCATTTTCATCAATTCGTCTGTTGCCGTGGCACGCGAAACACTGCTGTCACTGCGTGGCGCCCACAACCATACAGGCATTGTGGTTTCTGATTTTATCGGCAATATATTTTCCGTCTTTGGCGTTCGTACAGTATCGATTAGGAAGACAACAGGTGCCTCTAACCCCTTGCTGCCGTGCACGGTTACAACGCGAACGCCATTAGACGCATCCATGTCACGTTTTATTTCACTGCCACCCGTGATGAACCACTTTAAAAATTGATATAATGTTCCAGGCTGGGTGCGTTCATACGACAGGCATATTGTTAAGAATTCTTCCAATGGGTCGATTATCTGATTACCCAATGCAGATATAAATTTTGCACGCGTATTTTCTGAATTCAATATGCTTGTAAAGAAAGAATATGGTGCCAATTTTTTTGACCATTCATATATTTGATTTAGGCGTTCGTATACATCTGGATTTGTATCTGCCAGAATTGAAAACACGGTCTTTTTATCACTGTTTTTTATCTTGCATAAATTAAAAATATCGTGTTCTTTCATACGAAAAAACGGACTTTTTAACACGCAACACAAACTGTAATCATCGTCCCTGTTTATACACCAGCGAACCAGGTTTAACATATCACGAATTGCAGGAAAGTTTGGCAAAACGATACGATCGCTGCCGGCGACATCGACACCCAATTTCTTTAATTCCGCGACCAATGGTGACGCCATCGGATTGCGATTTTGAACCAACACCATTATGTCGCGCGCGGCATATTTACCGCTTAAAATTATAGAATGAATTTTGTTTGCGATGTTTTTTATGTATTGTCGAACATCTGTATCACTTTCTTGCTTTGCAGTTAGTTTATGCAATTCCACAACGCCGGGCGCGTTTGTGCGAAAGCACTTATGTGGGTTATTTGCAAAATCAGATAAATCTATAACCGTTGAATCAGCAAAGAATTTATCGACCGCATATAGTATCGGCGCAGACGAACGAAAGCTTTGTGCCAATGGCACTTCGCGTATTGTGCGCATATTGTGCGCGATTTGTTCGCGGATTGCGTCGCGACTGACCGAAAAAGCACGCGGATCAGCACCCTGGAAGCCGTAAATGGATTGCTTTGTATCGCCTACGACAAACAACGAATGGACATCATCAGCAACATTGCCGTCTGCAAAGAAATCGCCCGCCAGCATTCGCAGAATATCCCATTGCAGCGGTGATGTGTCTTGCGCTTCGTCTACCAGAATATGAGACAACGACAAATCCAATTGCGATAGCACCCAACCCATGGTCGACGCGTCCGAAAACAATTTGCGTGTATATAAAATCATATCTTCGAAATCCAACAGATTTCGTGCGCGCTTTATTTTTTGATATTCGGACGCAAAGGCTGCAGACAAATCAAACAACGCAACACTATCTTCGAACAGCAGTTTATTTGCATTATATTGATTTAATTCATATACACGGTGCGCTTCGCCCAGCAAATAATCCTTTTTGGACACGGTGGATTTTATGTTGCCTTCGGCCGTCAGATATGCTGTTTTATATTTTTCAAAATCAATTGTCGTATCAATATATTGATTTGTTAAGTTAATAATGTCGTTTAGGTACTTTACCGGCTTTTTCGCACTATTTTGATCTTCTGTTGCATTTTGTACGATTTTTTTCAGGTTTTTGACATCAAAATCGGCTTTTGGGGCGGCGGTTAAGTTTAAATAATTCTTAGTCGTATCAATAAAGTATTCGCGATATTTAACAAGGTCTTTAACTTGAAAGAATTGTTTATATTGCGAACTTAATATACCCAACAGGTCGGTCATATAGGTTTCTGAGACCCGCCCTACGATATGCATAAAGGCGTTTAATACATTCGTGTCGTTAGACGGCGAATTTACAAGTTTATTAAACGCGTCTTGCAGCAATACACGCTGTGCCGCATCGGATACCAATGACCACGATGGTGACAAGCCTGCCTCTAACGGGAAACGATGCAAAATCTCTTCACAAAAACCATGGATGGTTTTTATTTTTAATATTTCAGGGGCGTCGATATACTTAAAAAATATTGCGCGCGCACGCGCAACATCATCCATTGTTGCAGGCTTGTTTATCGCAATGCCGTCCAGCATATCGATTAATTCGCCATCAGACGCCAGCGCCCATTCACGCAACGACGCCAAAATACGATTGCGCATTTCACCGGCACCGGCATTTGTATATGTCAAACAAAGGATTCCAGTACGCATACAATCAGGACTGCGGAACAATATACGCAACAAACGCTGAACCAAAACACTGGTTTTGCCAGTGCCGGCATTGGCCTGAACCCATACGTTTTCCAATGGATTTGCCGCCAAATCTTGTTCTGGTGAAAGAGTGCGTTTTTTTGCCATTTCTGCCCTTGCTTTATTTCTTGGATTTTAGTATAAATTCAAAAGAACTGCAAGATATTAAGAAGTTTGCATTTTGCACTTAGGGAGAAAAGGAATGGAAATCACACAATTATTGATAATTGGTGGTGGTGTATTGGGTACACTGCTGGTTATAACACTGGGCGTACTGTTTTTCGTGTCCAGAAAATCACAAAAAGTTATGGAATCGCTGTTGACCATAATTACAAAGCCGGAACGTGCAAAAATCGCAGACGCAACGCGTGTGTTAAATGTTATATTGGCAGATGAAATCGCAAAAATCGAATCTAGCTTTCAAACAATGCGCGATACACTAAATTCACAAATCGAATATGCCAAGGAATTAAAAAACACCCTGACAGAGCAAAATAATCAGCTAATCAATTTGGCAGATGACGCAACAAAAAAGTTAGCCACGATGTCAGGACGATTGGATAACACCGTCGCAGGTTTGGGCGAAATAGTTACATCGCAATCATGGAATGACGTAGAAAATTCAACTGATAAATTTAGCAATACAGTCAATGAATTATTATGCAAAATTGATACAACTTCACAAGAAACAACGGACAAAATCGCACAGATACAATCACAAATTGATTCATGGGTCGAAACAGGAAAAGCATTATCAGAACATCTGCAAAATGAATTTAATTCGAATGCAGACCAGATGAAAACAATGACCAGCGAAAGCGATACGCTGCAAAACAAATTGGAACAATTAGCAAAGTCAACGGCAGACGGTTTTGACAATGTAAAAACAAGCGCCACAAACTATGAAGATGTTATGGTGCGCAACGACAAATTGCTAAATGGCTATTTAGATAAATTAGATACATTCAGCAAACAATCAAAGAAACAACTGACCAGCCAAATGAACACATTGACAAGCACATCAAACGTTGTTTCCGGACAAATTCGTTTGACAGAATCGTCAATCGATAAACAAATAAAAAAACTGACCACGGCGGTCGAAACGTTAATGTCATCGGCGGCAACCACTGAAAATTCTGTGCGTGGCATATCGACCGAGTTGGCAACGCTAACCAATCGCTTTGATGGCGAAATTAAAGAATTTGCGACGGGCGTTGTATCAGAACTAAAAACCGTTTCTGGGGTTGCAAATGTAACATTAGAAAACACAAAAACTGCGGCAAATGCTTTCTCTGATTCTGTAAAGACAATGGCAACTGGCGTACGCGAAACGTTAATAGAAATGAATACTGCGCACACACAATTGTCGGGTCAATCTGCAAATCTTATAAAGATGTCGAATGATACAACAGCCCAGTTGCAACCACTGTCTGCATTGATTGAAAAGTATTATTCCGCCCTGCCCGATTTGTCACGCGGTTCTGTCCAGGCCAGCGAGACACTGGAAAAAATTGTAACCAGCCTGAATGAAAAATTAAATCTTATGAAAACAACGGTCGCAGAATCAACAGATGCGATTTCTAATTCTGCGGTTAAATTAGAAGATTTGGCCGGCGCGTCACGTCAACAAATGATAGACCTGATGTCAGACTATGCCAAGGCAGTAAATACGATGCAGACACTAAACAAACAAATGATGGTGGCACGAGCCAGTGCGCCGATGGACGCAATAAAAAGTGCACCATCAGAAACATTTGGGCATGTTAGTTCCCAGGACTTTTTAGCGCAAAGCGAAAAAATGTTTGAAAAATTGCATGAACAATCAATGGACCTGACACGTACGGCCGGCGCAGAAATACCAGACGTTGTTTGGAAGAAGTATCATAGTGGTGACAAAACCATATTCTCTAAGTGGTTGGCAAAAATGTTGACCGCAGCAGACAAAAAACGCATACGTGAAATGATGAAAGGCGATGCAGTATTTCGTTCCCAGGCGTCACAATTCGTGCGTGGTTTTGATAAGATACTAAATTCTGCAAAACAAACCGACAATGCGGACAAGGTGTCTGCCACAATGATAAAGACAGAGTTGGGACAAATATACATCGCACTGAAAAACTATGTATAAAAACAACCGCCCGAATGGGCGTTTTTTTTAGCGTTGGCGTTGCAAACGTTTTATATGCGCCAACAAACGTGGATTTAGTTTTCCGTCGCGGGGCTTTAAGATATAATCAATATCAATGCCTGCGTCCAAGAAGTCTTCGGGTGTACATGTATTCATTGTGCGTACCGCTGTATCATTTGGCATATTTGCACGACCGCGCGCTGTTTCCAAGTTGGTGTCTGGCGTCAAAAAATACGCGACACGAAAATTGTATTGTTTGTCCAAACCTTTTTCTTTAAACCAATCAATCATCTGTCGTGTATAACACGGCTGAATAACATCATATACCAAATTCTGATTCAAATGATTTAACACCTCTGATTCCGGTACACCATACAGCCATTTCGGCATTCCAGGCGTCCACAGTGCCTGATTTACCCACAAATGAGTTACGAGTGGCGTTGTGTCAAAATCGCGCTCTGCCCGAAAGAAATATGGATTGCCTTCGCTTTCGCCGGGGCGCATGGGGCGCGTGGTCATGGATTTTAAACTATAAAACAAACCGGCTGGTAAAGTATTCTGAATAAAATATGTTTTTCCACTGCCTGACAAACCATTACAAATTAACAATGTTTTCTTTTTCATTTTACCCCCTTGCATTAAAGAAAATCTGCCATTACGGCAGATTAATAACTTATTTTTGACGTTGACGCAACCATTCTTGTTCCAACAAAGCATCGTTAATTTTTGATGCGTCGTCGGTTTGGTGTGCGTATAACGTCATTAAATCTTGAATCTTTTTAGATACAGAACCAAAGTTGTTCGCCATAATTAACCCCTATTTTTAATCTTCTAAGAAGCTGCGCAATTTACGTGCGCGTGTTGGGTGTTTCAACTTGTTCAGCGCCTTTTGTTCAATCTGACGGATACGTTCACGGGTAACACCGATGTATTCACCAACCTCTTCCAATGTGCTGGTTTTGTTGGTAGACATACCGAAACGCTGACGTAAAACAGTTTCTTCTTTTGGATCCAGTTCTGACAAAATCTGGGTGACGATTTTACGCAGATTCTTTTGTGCCGCAGATGTAAATGGATTCTTGGCTGTTTCGTCTGCGATGATTTCGATACGCGAACTGTCATCTTCGGTACCAACGGGTGCCTCTAATGAAATTGGTTTCAGATTAACCTTCATTGCCTTGTGAATCTTGTCAACCGGCAGATAGATAATCTTGGACAATTCTTCGGCGGTTGGCTGACGACCATATTTGTGCATAAATTGACGCGATGCACGCTGAATCTTGTGTATGTTGTCAATCATATGTACAGGAATGCGAATTGTGCGTGCCTGGTCGGCAATGCTGCGTGAAATACCCTGTTGAATCCAGTTTGTCGCATAGGTTGAAAATTTATTACCCAAACGATAATCAAATTTATCAACAGCCTTCATCAAGCCGATATTTCCGTCCTGAACCAAGTCCGAAAAATCCAAGCCAAGCCCACGGTTGCTGGACTTTTTTGCGAATTTAATAACCAGACGCAGGTTCGCCTCTATCATTTCGCGCTTGGCGCGTGCGGCCTCGGTCTGACCACGACGAACCAGTTCAACAACCTTTTTGTATTCTGATGTTGGCTGTCCTGTTTCAACCGCGATTGCAGTGATATCTTCTTGAATCTTTAAAATATCTGCTTCGTGCTTTTTCGCAAAGTTTGCCCAAGTTGCATTTTTATGTTTCGCCAACTTTTTAACCCAATTGCGATTTAATTCGTTGCCAGCATATTCTGCCAAGAAATCTTCGCGTTTGATTTTGTTTGCCATTGCCAAACGCAACAACTTTCCTTCCAACCCCATTAACAACTGGTCACGCTTGGTTAACTGTTCCAAGATTTCTGCGATGCGATCGTCATTCAGGCGGATTTTGCTGACATGTTCAAACAATTCCAGACGCATTTTTGTGTATTTCTTTTCCAGTGCGGCATCTGGGGTGTCTGACGACAACAAATTGTCCAAACGTTTTGCCTGTAATTTTTGCATACTGTTAAAGATACGCTTTATCTTGGCAAACAATTCGGTAATCATTGGCATCAAAGATTCTTCCATCACAGGAATTGGAACGCCCGACGTCCCGCGTGGCGTATCTTCTTTTTTGATGCCGTCTTCATCTTCGTCGTCATCATCTTCTTCGTCATCTTCGACAGAGGCATCTGTTAAATCATCCAATTCGTCATCGTCCAGTTCATCGACATGTTCAACACCCTTGGACTTTAATGCCTCGGACAATGCGGCCAGGGATTTTTGTTCAGAATCACTGGAATACATAACTTCCAGATTTACAATGTAACGCAAACGAATATCTTCGTTCAACAGCTGCTGATACCAATCCAACATTGCCTGAATTGTCATTGGGCTTTCGCACAGACCATATACCATCAGGCGTGACGCTGCCTCTATACGTTGGGCAATTGCAACTTCGCCTGCAGCGGTCAATAACTGAACAGTACCAATTTGTTTTAGATAAGATTGAACAGAATCTTGAACCCCCAAAACAAGCGAACCTGTTTGACTGCGTTCCAACTGTTTTGCATAGTGTTCATAATCATCGTCATTAACATCAACCTGTTCGGCATCTGCATTTAACAGATTGCGCGTTTTATCGCGTGGTTCGTCATCATCTGTATCATAATAACGCCCCAAATCTTGGGGGTAATTATCTGTTTCCAGAATTTCAAGACCTAAATCTTGCTGAAAGAAATCCAAAACTTCATCATGTTCTTCGGATGGCACCTCGTCCGCGTCAGTTGCAGCGGTAAAATCCATACGCGACAGATAGCCAACCTCTATCGCACTGGTTGCCAGTTTTTGCAAATTGTCCGGCAAAGAATCAATTAATAATCTTGTTGCTTCGTCCAGTTTTTTAACCATCAATCAGCCTTTTTCAGTCTTTAATGTTGTGCGTTCAGTTTTTCAGAAAACAATATTATTTTTTCTTCTTTTTTACCGGTTTGCTGGCCTGTTTTTGTGCCTTGGCCACCGCATCATGAATGGCGGATTCAGAAACCAAACCTAAAACAATCGGGCTTTGAATTTGAATGATTGAATAAGACGCATGCGTTTTATTGCGGACGGACGCAACCGTTGGATTTGTACTGCGCATCAGGCGTGCAACCTGACCGTCTGACAATTCTGGATAGTTTTTCAGAATCCACAAAATACCACCCAAACGGTTCTGGCGATGCAATTTTGGTGTATAGCCAACGCCACGCTTGTTCTGCTTTTGCTGGGCATCAACGATTTCTTTGCGCAATGTCAGTCGTGCGTCAGAATCTGCTTCGCACTTTTCAATATCTTCACGTGTGACCTGGCCACTTAGAATTGGGTTTAATGGTTGAATTTTGTATGTTTCAGCATCTGCGATGTTTTTAACCTCTAACTCATGCAAGCCGCAGAATTCCGCGATTTGTTCAAATGTCAGGGCAGTATTTTCAATTAACCACAGGGCTGTTGATTTTGGCATATATGGATAGTTCATGGAAAATTCCTCTTAATTACTGGGGGCAATATACACCAATATTGCCCCCATTTCAACAGTTTTTTAATAAAATATTGTTTTTTGGCAATTTATGCCTTTTTTACGATTTTGTATCCGTCCTTGGAATCCAAAATTGCCCAGCCAGCCGCATCAATTTCGGCACGCAACGCGTCCGCAGTCGCCCAGTCACGGTTCGCCTTGGCAGCTGCGCGTTTTTCTGCAAGTGCGACAATTTCCGCTGGGGCAGATTCATTTTCCAATGCAACCAATTTTTTCGCACGATCGATAAACTGCAAGCCCAGCAGGTCATCAACAACATGAACCAATGCCAACTTGGTTGCATCATTTATATCGGTTGATTTAATAAATTCTTGCAATATGACCAAGACAGACGCTGTTTTTAAATTATCAGACATCGCTTCAATCATTTCGTTGCGCCACTTGTTATAAACCGTGTCGTCAACCTGTCCCTTTTCTGAGTTCAGCAATTCAGATACACGACGCACCAAATTTGCATAACTTTTTGCAGTTGCGTCCATGGTTTCCCACGAAAACGCCAACTGTGACTGATAATGCCCCATCGCAACAAAATAACGATACACCATCGGATCGTACCCACGATTACGCACTGCATCCATTCCTAAGAACTCACCCTTAGATTTTGCCATCTTTTCGCCTGACTTATCTAACAAAAAGCTGTAATGCAACCACGTATTTACCCACGGCGCGCCTGTGATTGGTTCACTCTGCGCGATTTCATTTGCGTGATGAACACGCGATAAATCTTCGCCACCGGTATGAATGTCAAAGTGGTCGCCCAATAATTTCATGCTCATTGCGCTGCATTCTGCATGCCAACCTGGGAAACCAACGCCCCACGGACTGTCCCACTCCATTTGACGCTTGGTGTCTGTTGGCGAAAATTTCCACAAAGCAAAGTCCGTTGGATTGCGCTTTGCGTCATTAAAACCAACACGTGCGCCGGCACGATTTCCAGACAAAGATCCACCAGTCAATGCGCCATATGCAGCAAATTTTGATGTGTCATAATATATTCCATCGCCCGGAATTTCATATGCATAACCCAATTTTTCCAACTTTTGAACCAATTCTATTTGCTCTGTAATATAATCTGTGGCGTGCGGCATAACGGTTGGTGCAATCATGTTCAAGTCGTTAAAATCACGCAGAAATTCGCCCTTATAAAATTTTGCGATATCCCAGACAGACTTATTGTCGCGTGCAGCGCCCTTTTCCATTTTGTCTTCGCCACTATCATCATCGTCATTGGTTAAATGACCGACATCTGTAATATTCATAACATGACGAACGTCATAGCCATTTGCCAAGAACATACGCTTTAAAAAGTCGTTATGTAAAAAAGTACGCAAATTCCCTAAATGCGTATAATGATAAACCGTCGGACCACATGAATAAAAGCCAACTTTGCCTGCTTCCAATGGCTTGAATTCTTCTAGTTTTCGCGTTAATGTATTATATAATTTAATCGTCATGATATGTGTCCTTTGTCAGTTTATGTTTTTGAAATTTTAATAATTGCGTGATTGAAATGCAAACAAATTTAGTTTGCAGAAAATAAATACTAACGACAACAGTAAAAATTAATAAAACGAATTGTCATGTGTTGATTATGCCACGCCACGCCAATCTGGGTCAAGGCGTTTTTTAGATTTTCTTGCTTGCATTTAATTTTCTGTTTATATATAATAACCGTCGCACGGAGCGTTGGCAGAGTGGTAATGCAGCAGATTGCTAATCTGTGACCGAAATTTTTGGTCCATAGGTTCGAGTCCTATACGCTCCGCCAGAAAATTCACCCGCCAAATCGGCGGGTAATTTTATGCCTGCGGACGTTGGACGAGAACCGTAAAAGGTTCGACACGAAGTAGATTTGGGAAGTGAAACGCGCACAAATCGTTACGAGTGGATAGGGGCATCCCCACCCCGTAAGGGGATGGGGAGTACAGTCCTATACGCTCCGCCAGAAAATTCACCCGCCAAATCGGCGGGTTTTATTTTTGTTTTTTATTGTTGACAAATTGTATTGTTGTATTATATTGCGAACATCATGAATGAAAAAAATACTGATTTTGAAGAAATATATGCTGCCAAATCGTATAAAATGGTTTGGCCAGCTGATAGCTTGCCCGATGGGTTAAGCATTTCGTTCAACATAAAAAGCACAGAAGAGTATACCCCTGGGCGTCAATTTACTGCAATTCCACGAAAAAATTATTTCGGAGGATTTGGCGTACGCGCAACAGAGCCTGTGTTTCATTTTTGTGATAATGCGGTTGATATGCTGTTGTGGTATTGGGAAGTTTACGATTTTATCGACTATGACACCCCAACAATAACATTTCTGGAAATTAAGCCAATCGGGACCATTTATAAGAATCAGGCACCCGATAAAACAGAACTGTGGCAATGTGGCGCGAACCAGATTGAAATTGTGCGTCACACAAACATCAAACAAGTTGCCCAAGACGCATGCAAAGAAATTGCACAAAACCAAGACGAAATTATTGCGCGCTATCCAAATCACAATATGGTACGGTATATCGCAAAAATAAAACGCATAGCACAAAAATAAAATCCCCATTTGTGGGGATTTTTTTAATGTTCGTCACTGACGTGGTCGGGTTGACATATTTCGACATCACGCGTCATTGCGATATACTTTTCAGCACGACGGGCCGGCAATTCATTTGCCGGAATTTGCTGCAATTCTGTAATCTGTTTTGCCACAGCATTTGCCAACAATTCCATTGTCGTTTGCCAATCTGTATGCGCCCCACCGGCCGGTTCCGGTATAATTTCGTCGATAACATTCAGATTCGCCATGTCGCGTGCAGTCAACTTCATTGCCTGGGCGGCGGTTGCCTTAAACTTATTATCTTTCCATAAAATACTGGCACAAGATTCTGGTGCAATCACCGAATAAATTGCGTTTTCCATCATCAAGACACGGTCGCCCGTACCAATCGCGATAGCACCGCCAGAGCCACCCTGCCCCACGTTAACGGCGACATATGGCGTCTTGATAGACAAACCAACCGAGATAGATGAGGCAACCGCCTGGGACTGACCACGTTCTTCGCCTTCGCGGCCTGCGAATGCGCCGGCGGTATCAAATAACGATATCAGTGGTAAATTAAACTTTTCTGCCAGACGCATCATACGTTGTGCCTTGCGATAGCCGTCTGGATTCGCCATACCAAAGCGATGTTTTTGACGCGTTTCAATTGTGCGTCCCTGTTCCTGACCAATAATCACAGCCGGGATGCCACGCCAATAACCAATACCAGAACCCATGGCGGCATCTTCGGCAAATAATCTGTCGCCGGCCAAATATGTCCATTCATCAACAATGCCGTCAATATAATCCAAGAAATGCGGACGGTTTTCATTTCGCGCCAACAAAACTTTGTCATAGGCCTCGTTTTCACCCATGCCACGTATTTTCTTTGACGCATCATGTGGTGGCGTTATTGTCTTGATTGTCTTTGGTTCACATTCTTGTTTGGTTAAGACATGCAAAATTCGCGCAATGGCATCATGCAAATCACCGCGCGCGATAACCATATCAACCATACCATGTTCATATAAATAGTCCGCCGTCTGGAATTTTGACGGTAATTTTTCACGAATATTTTGTTCGATAACACGACGACCTGCAAACCCAATTCGTGCGCCCTTTTCAGCAATATGAATATCACCCAACATTGCAAAAGACGCCGTCACCCCACCAAATGTTGGGTCAGTTAACAACACGATATATGGTATTCCGTTTTCGTGCAATTTGTTCACAGCAACCGTTGTACGCGCCATCTGCATTAACGACAAAATGTTTTCTTGCATACGGGCACCACCACTGGACGTCACCATAATAAATGGACGACGTTCTGCAATCGCATGTTCCATTGCAGCAACAATCGCATCACCGGCGGCACGCCCCATTGACCCCATCATAAACAGGCCATTTAACACACAAACAGTTGACGGAACACCCCCAATTGTGCCGTCTGCGGTTGTGATGGCGTCATAAGAACCTGTTTCAGAGCGTGCGTCAGCCAATCTGTCGGCATACGACACACGATCCGTGAATTCCAGCGGATCATCCGATATTGTTGGTGGTGTCAGGCGTTCCCATGTATTGTCATCAAACAGTAAATCAAAACGCTGTTTCGGCGTCATAATAAACGCACGACCACAGTTCGGGCAAATATATTTATTTTCTTTGTAATCTTTGTAATAAACAAGGCGACCGCATGCCTCGCACTTAATCCACAGCAGGCGACGAACGCGTTCATAACGTTCACGATTGCGGTTTTTTATCCCAGATTTTTTACCAAATAACATTTTTATTATCCATTCATCTTTTTTGTTAATTCACGACTGGGCTTAAACAAGATAGTCGTGCTGGCCGGCAATGGCATTGGCAGACCAGTGCAAGGATTATAACCAATCTTGGTTGCGCGGGCACGTGGCTGAAAAGTACCAAAGCCACGAATTTCAATTCTGTCACCGTTGGCAACAGATTCAATCATATGATCTGAAACAGTATCTAAAATCGCCGCAGCATCAGATGCGCGCATGTGTTTAAATTTAACCTGAATAGAACGTACTATGTCTGATCGTTTCATGTTTTTATATCCTTTATTCTTGCCCTTTATTATTCATATCTTAGCACATTTTATCAAGAATAAAGTTTTTTATGTGTTCAGAATACGTTCCTGTGCCAGAAAAACCAGAAAAATGATAGCCTTTAATATGACAAAAAAGGAGTTTTTTATGGACGACATCTTAGATTTATGCGACTGTTCTGAACAATTTTCCATGCCATTAATCGGTGATCGCGCCCCCAGTTTTGTGGCCAGCACAACGGACGGCGTCGTCACATTCCCAGATGATTTTGCGGGCAAATGGGTTGTGTTGTTTTCACACCCGTCTGATTTTACCCCTGTTTGCACGACAGAATTTATCGCATTCCAGAACGATTTGAAATACTTCGAAGAAATTAACACGAAATTGCTTGGGCTGTCTGTTGGGACATTGTCGTCGCATCTGGCGTGGTTTGATTCGATATCAAAAATGTATAATGGTGCAACCATTACATTCCCATTAATCGATGATATGAATATGCAGGTTGCAAAACTGTACGGAATGATACACGAGAATGCGTCAAACACATCCGCAGTGCGTGCTGTTTTCATAATCGATCCAAAAGGCACCATACGTGCAATACTTTATTATCCGTCCGTACTGGGACGAAACCTGTGGGAAATTAGACGTATGATTATAGGTCTGCAAACCAGTGATGCATTTGGTGTTGGATTGCCTGTTAATTGGGAACCAGGCGATGATGTGTTATGCCCTGCCCCAACTACGAACGAAGCCATGAGGAAACACGGCGGTGTTAGTCCATGGTTCTTGAAATACAAAGAATTAGCTGAAAGAGATATTTATGAAAAAATATGCAAAAAACATGGCGACAAAAAATAATCCTGGGGCGGACAACTTTGTCTGTTATTGGTTTAAAATACCAGCGGAAAGTCACGTATGTCCATTGGCACGCCGTCGCGTTCAGGATTCCACTGAAAATCAGACATGATGACGGTTTTATCTTTGTTGAATTTGACACCTTCGGCACGCAGGGCGCGATACTGTTCGGCGGCGAAACCACAACATAGACTGCCATCCTTGAACACAACGCGATGCCACGGCAGGTGCCATGACGCCTTGTTATTTGACGCATAGCCAACAAAACGCGCACAGCGTGGTCGCCCAATCATTTGCGCAATTTGACCAAACGTTGCAACCCGCCCCGATGGGATGCGCGCGACAACATCATAGACTTTTTCATTGAATGTTTTTTCCATGATTATTAGTTTATCAATGACGATAAAAATGTCAAATATTTGGTCTTGCAAAATAATCCCAGTGCAATTATAATACCCCACACCGGAGACGTGGCAGAGCGGTTGAATGCGCGCGACTCGAAATCGTGTATACGGCAACCCCGTATCAAGGGTTCAAATCCCTTCGTCTCCGCCAGGAATTTAAAATCTTAAACCGCCCGAATGGGCGGTTTAATGTTTAATTCAAATATCTTATAGCCTTATCATCAAGTTCCCTGCTGCCATTTTCATAAGCTCAATATAATCATCTGTTTCATTTCTCTTAAATGGATTTGATAATCTGTGCGAAGCGGGGTCGTTCGACTTATATATATTGTCAAATGATACTTGGCTAGAGTATGCAAAACAATCCATTCTGTTTGCCCCATCCCCTGTAAGAGTGTTTATCGTTTCTTTTATGTTCTGTGATTTGACCCCATAGCCCTTAAGGACTTCTTTAATGATGTTTTTTTCGGCAACATACGAATCTTTCCCAAATTGGTCTATGATCGCCCATTGGTCCCATTTTTTTACCAGTACAAATACATGTCCTGGATTGCCGGTATACCCGATAGGGATGGACGCTTTTTCGTGTTTTAGTGCAGTTTCAATTATTCGTATAAAATGATCTTGTTGGGCAGGGTTATTAGGATATATTATCGACGTCCAAAGCCCTTTTGATGTGTCCGTATTCCACTTTTGTAATCCACTTGAATATATATCCAGATAATGTATGTCATCGGGGAACTGAGCTGCAAGTTCACCATTGACAAGTTCTGTTAGGTCCGCATCTAATCCACCGTCATTAAATGGGTCTTTTGAATCCTTAAATTTTCTTAACCTAACCCTCGCATCAGTTTTATCCAATTGGCTTGTAAAGGCAGTACGCTGCGGCAAAGATGAAACATAAGGCTCATCAGATACACTTGCTGACTTTGGCGCATCCGTTGCATTTGTCGCACGACCGGCATCAGACGTATAGTTCCCAGCACGTACCGCATCGGTTGCGGTATTCGTTGTGCGCGATGCATCTGCGGTTGCATTTGTTGCACGTGATGTTGTTTTGGCTGCGTTCGTGGCGGAATCGCTGATGCGACTTATGCGCAAAAAGCCCTCTGGGTCTGTATCAAGTAATAAATCATGTGAACGCAGGTCGGTCCGCAATGCATCAAATTCCGCATCCGTCAGGTCCGCACGCCGCCATGATGCTGGATAGCCACCATTTCTGTACAGGAAATCGTCAATCGTTTTATCAAAGGTCTGACCATAGGCGTACAATTTTCCTTTTGCGCTTTGTAATGGGGTTTCGGCAAGTTCATCTAAAGAACTATATGTCGCACGTGATGTAGTTCTGGCCGCATCCGCGGTTGTATTTACTGTTCTTGCGCCGTCTGTTGCAGCATTGGTTGTCCTGACCGCATATGCTGCAGCTTTTGCCGCGGCTTCTTCTGCTGCGACTTCGGCGTCAAATTCATTCATCAATCGACTTAATGCACGCAGTTCGTCTTCTGACATGTTATCGATGTTGTCCATTTGTATGAATATTTCATGTGCTTTGTCCTGGATTGTTGACGGGACACTGTCAGGATGATATTTTGCACGCACACGATTTTTGTTGGTCGCATTGCGATATGTATCTATATCTGCGTGTAGTACATCGGTTGCGTTATTTGTTGTGTGTCCGGCATCAGACGCATTGTTCGCAGCACGTCCAGCGTCGGTTGCATTGTTTGCAGCGCGCCCGGCATCAGACGCGTTGTTCGCAGCACGTCCAGCGTCGCCAGATGTATCTAAGGCACGCGCAACTGCTGTGGATGTGTGTCCAATGCGTGACCCCTTGCCAGCTAGTTTTGTAATTGCCTGGGCGGTTAGGCGCAGTCCAGATATACCAATAGATGCAAATTGTAACCCAAGTCCAATTCTGTTTAACGTTACTAATGCTGTGCCACTGCTGTCATTTGGGTCGCCACCCAGTTGGGTCACAATTTCCGACCAGTCGCCATCTGACACACCAGATAAGTCTTCGGGTTCTAAATACCCAACCAAACGTGCAAATTCCTTGTCAACTGAATTCAGGGACGTTGCATCCAATGCGCCCATTACACTAAGCACTTCACCGGCGTTTTTTATTGTGTTGACGGCACAATTACGGGCATAACACCGCGTAGATACAGCAAGAAAATCACCTGCACGGTTTTCAATCGCAGCACCGGTGGTCATTTCAATCGCCAGACCAGCACTTTCGACCATAACCATAACACACCCCAGTTTCGTGCCAACCACACAATCAACCACTGCAACAAGGCCAGTCCCAATCTGGATTACGCCGTCATAGAATTGTGCTTCGTTCGCATCAATTGACACACATTCTTTGCCGTCCCATTTAAACCCAGATGCACCCGGATTTTGTTTCAGGAATTTTGCATTGGTATCTATACATTGTTGTTGCGTTAAACCATAACATTCCTGACCAGAGAATTTACCGCCACTGACAACACATTGTATCTTGCTTTCGCCATCTTCTTGGACATACACCCACGCTTCTGAAAAGTCGTCAAACACAAAATCAATTGGCTGACCATTTAATGTACAGCGCATAACATCATCATCACCTACCAATATACTGTTCTTGATTTCGCCAACGTTTTTAATGCAATCAAATGTGCGAATGGTCTTGCCCGTTGATTTTATATACTGGCGCAGTTGGGTTACAACATTCGGCGAACCTTGAATCTGTATTCCATGATAGAAAACATAGTTATCAATCCCGTCAATCTTTGCCAATTTCGATTTTGCTTCTTCCGCAGTCATACTGACCCCAGAGAAAACACAGTAACCGTTGTCTGTTTTAGCGGTTAAGCCAAATGTACGTGCAGTATTTGACATTTCGCTGGTACAAGATTTTAAGCATTTATTTTGAATTGATTCGGCATTGTAAATTTTACAAATTCCTTTGACAACACCCCATTGTATATCGGCGTCTATGCTTTCTTTGATATCATCGAATTCAAATTCGTAATAGCGTTTGGATTTTTTACTGGCGCATTTTACAAAATCATCATTCCCGCGCAGTTCCGTATTAACCATATCGCAATGTATTGTATCTTTGTAATGTACACGTGCGTATTCCTGCGCCAGACCCGCGGCCTGTACTCGTCCAACGTTTACCCAGTTAAACACCCCTTCGACACATACTTCGGTGCCACCAGATTTACCTTTGTGGTTGCCACATACAGCGTAGTATTTTAGGTTGTTTATTTGTCTTTCTTCGGCCCGATGCATAGATTCATAGGCGGCATCAACCTCATTAGAATTAGGGTTGCAAATGCACTGACCTGTGCTGTGTGACATAACGACAGATGTATACTTACAGGCCTTGCCAGCATAGCGTTTTTCACAAAAACTTTTGCATTTTTCAAGATAGTTGTTTTCAGATGTTTTTTTATGTGCTTCGCGCAGACAATTGCCATTGCCGTCCGCAACCTTTGTCACACATGCACCACGCTGGAATTCAAAGCCTGGATTGCATACCGCCGCCATACACGAACAGTTATAACCTGGTTTGAATATTACCTCGCCCATATAGATGTTGGTGCTGGAACAAAAATCGCCAATTCGTGTTTTGTCTGTGATGGAGCGAAGTTTATTTGGATTGTTTCCTTTTTCGTCCAGACCCGGGCAAAACCCATTTAAATCTACATTCTGTGCAATTTCTGCGTCGGTCAACATCTGTTCAATAAATGCCCTGCACTGGGTAAAACCATCATATTTATATGTGTTAAATCCAGCTTTGCGACAAACCTTAAATAAACTATCTATTGAAATTTTTCCTGTTTCTTGTTCCATCAAGTCTTGGTACAGATCTGCGACAGTTTGCTGTTTTTTATCTGGGACATGGTCAACAATTGCGTTTTTTACAACATCTGCGGAAAACCACAGGCGATTTTCTGTATCCAGATACGTTGCCGCATGGGCATTACAGACAAAAAATGCTATAATTGCAGCCAGAATTTTCTTTGTCATTTCAATACCCCCGTGCATTTTTCGGCAACAGTTGCAACTTTTTTAATCGCGCTGATTTGCGTCGCATTAAATACAGTCGCCGTACCAGACGCCAAGGTCGTACCAATCGACAATACGTTCGCCGCCGTGTTCAGGTTTTTTTCTTTTTGCTTACCCGATTCTGTGTTGTCATTGCGCGTTTTGTCCGTGTTCGCAATCGCACTGGTCACCGTACCGGCAAGACCTGTCGCAGTACCCATCAACGACGATATAAACGCCCCCTGGGCGCGATTGTTTATCTGTGATACATCAACGTATTCAAATTCGCCACAGGCGGCCGCAATGGATTCGCCTTCTGCCACATCTATGCCGTCCATGCGTGCCTGCATTATTGCGCGTTCCAGTGCACTTACAGACGCAACACAATTATCGATTTGTGATTTCAGGTCATCATCAACCTTGTTCGTGCCAGAAATAATCGCGCTGGCAACGTTCGTCGCAGTTGAACCAGCCAACAAGCCTGTACGCCAATTGCCCAGATTTTTGGATTGGTTTGTTAACCTGTCTATTTCCGTATCAATATCGGTTTGTGAATCGTTCTTGTGATTCTGATAATAGGTTTCTAGCGCAGCTAAATTATCAGTCGTTTTGCCGTTTGTTACACCACTATTTATGTTGGAATCTGATATTTTTTGCAGGCGTTCCATTTCCAGTTTTTCAATCCGCTCGTCTTTGTCTGCTTTTATAAATCCGACAACTGTTGCGCCAACACCGGCCGCCGTGCCAACAGCCGTCACGGCGGTATTAATGCCTGCCATCTTTTTCATGTCAGCCAATTGGTCATCAATGCCAACACAAGAGATATATGTTTGTTGTAATGCGGAAATATATTCGTCAGACGTTAAAAATGCGTCATTTGCATAGGCATGGGGGGGGGGGGGGTAAAAATGCCACACAAGCCACAGCCAGTAAGCGATACAGCATTCTTCGTCTTGTGTTATTTTTCATAATTTTCTCCGTCCCATCAGATTACATTTATTCCCATCATATAACAAATCGACAAAGGCAAGCAAGAGAAAAACAAAATCCCCATAATGGGGATTTTTATTATTAAACTTCGAAATTATAATTCTTAACAGAACGGACAATCGCATTTACAAGTTTGTCCTGATGTTTACCAGACTTTAATAACTTTTCTTCGGATGCATTAGACAAATGCCCCAATTCTAATAGCGCGCCAGGGACCGTTGAACGCAACACAGCAAATGGCGCATGTCGAACATCAGGACCAGGCTGTTGTTCAACGTCTGCACGCTTAAACGATTTTGCACAACCGTTTGCATATTCTTCGGACATTTCCGCGACAGCATGTTGTTGCAATGATGACAAGGCAATACGAATGTTTTCTTCGAACTGTGTAAAGCCCTCTACCCCGATTTTGTCGGCAGCATTTTCAGCCTCTGCCAGTTTTTTTGCCTCTTCGTCTGATGCCTTTTCAGACAGCGTATAAATTGAGAACCCCTTCATCTTGCGCGATGGATTTGCGTTTGCGTGCAGCGATATAAACAAATCGGCCTTGCGTCGTTCTGCAATGGCGGCACGTTCTGCCAACTTCAAATAAGTATCATCACTGCGTGTCAAATATGTCTTAAAACCATTCGCATCCAGTTTATTCTTTAATTTCTTTGCAACGGACAATACAACATCCTTTTCGCGGGTTCCGCCCTTGCCAATGCAACCTGGGTCCTTGCCCCCGTGACCAGCATCAACCACAACAATATATTTACGCGACGCAGTCACAGCCGTTGTTGTCGCAGCAGAAGATGTAGTGTATGTTGTAGAGGCGGCGCCACTGCCCGCAGCAAAATCCAATACCAGACGATAATCGTTGTCGCCATTTGGTTCAAGAATCATAATTTGCGATTTCGGAATCTGGGCAATCGGTTTCTTTAATTCAACAATCAACTGCAAAGAATCACCATTTTGTGCCTGGGCAATTGATTTCGCCAAGCCGTTTGACGCCAACGACGCGGACGCCCCTGGATTCGACGCAGTGTTTGACAAATTCACAATTAATTGGGTTGCGGTATAACTTAACGAATATGACGGACGGGTTGCCGTTTCAATTACCAGACGTGTTTTATCCCCAGGCTGAACCCCCGTACGCAAGGAACGCAGACTGTTGCGTGCCGCAAACGCCACGCGTGGCAACATTGATACCGCCAAAACCCCCAATCCCGTGAACTTTAAAAGACTTCTTCTGCTGATTTTCATTTTAGGTTATTATACCAAAATTCACCCACCCGTTCAAGTGCAATAAAAATCACTGTTCCATTTTATCTAAAATCTTGTTCAATTTCCGGACAGAACTGTTTGCACAACCACGACCAGACCATCCTAACAATTCTTGTCCCGTCACATTATCAGCAATAGACATATTAAAACGCCACCACCAGAACCCATTCAATGAACACCAAAAAGGTCTAAGGATTGGCGCAGACTCACTAATCTGAATTATATAACGCGCGCGACCAACATCCGAAGCATCTATTACAGATTCATTGCTTTCTGCTGTTATGTATGTAGTTGAAACACTAGACCGTTTGTGTCCAACCGTAACATTATAACCACGCTGTTCTAACTGCTCTTTTATAGCGTGTTTTAACTGAGCACCACCCCTGTCGACATAGAAAACCTGGGTTGTATCCAAACTATTCGATTTAACATAAACACTGTTGCAGGCAGACAGCCCCAGTGCCACCATCAACGAAACAGAAAAATTTCGCATACCATACCCCTTTGCCGATATTTTATATAGTTAACACAAAAACAACAAGGAAAAATATCTTATTTTATGGCACGCTTGCAAATTATCCAAAAGCGATTATAATATCAAACATTCGCACCCGTGGCTTAACTGGATAGAGCATCGCCCTCCGAAGGCGGGGATTGCGCGTTCGAATCGCGCCGGGTGCGCCAAAAATTTAACCGTCATTTTTGACGGTTTTATTTTTGTATTGCAACCCGCGATTTGGACGCGCCGCGTTCGACAATGAGTTCGCGAAAACAAGCAACGCGATGTTTGAGCGTATACGAATGCCGCACAGACATTATAATGTCAAGCGAATCCGCCGGGTGCGCCAAAAATTTAACCGTCATTTTTGACGTATACCAAACGGATGGCGCAAATTATGCAATAGTTGCATTGCGTTACACGCAAACAATATTTTATTCACATCCAGTTTACGTCCCGTTATATCTTGATAGACAGACATTAATTGTCGCGCATTCTTTAACGGATAGCGTTGCACAGTCGTCATCATTGTGAAATTTTCGTTACACAGCGATACTGCATCTAAGTCAATCAAATGAATACGATCTGTTTCTGGCGAATATAAAATATTTTTAGAATGAATATCGTTGTGCAATAAACGTAGTGGTGAACGTACAGATGCATTAAACAAAATATCATTATATATCTTGCTTAGTCTGCCACGTATTTTTGTTGTTGCGCACAACATATCAACATGTTCACGAAATTTTTCAGGGCAAAATTCATTTGCAGAAATTTTTGAAATTTTATTTTGAATTTCAAATGCACCAACGTATGCTTTAAATATTTTATCGTCAGGCAAACCTAATTTTATATGTTCATATAGCGTCTTGTCCTTACAATATTCATACGATTCAAACCAAGTTCCAACATACGCATGCACCTTTGTCTGAGGCACAGGAACACCATAATCACATAATAAATCACTGGCAATCTTGTTTTTAAAAACGATTTCAGGCAGGCTAAAACGACATACTATCGTCTTTTTCAGAACATCTGCAAAAAAAATCGGCGCAATCATACCTGGTACATCTGGGCACCGAATACACGTGGCATCAGGATATGCGTTTTTTATTGCAGAATGATAAAATTCGGTACTGCGCGAAATCATTTTGAATGATTTGCCTTGCGCTGAGAAAACTGCCACATCAAACGCTTGCCAAAATTAGTAATGTTGGCCATTGCTTTAATCCTGTCACGATTTAACCTGCGCGTATCTGCGGTATTATTTTCATAAAAATCAAACAATTCTGTCATATCAAATCCCAATTCTTGATACTTTGCCGCCAGCGCACCAAATGCATAACTTTTATTACAAACAGATGTAGAATCGATATCAACAAAACCAACCAAATATCCATCTGGCGATACAATTGTATTCTTTGGTGTTATATCAGAATGGAAGACAGCTTTGTTTTCGTCACGCCCAATATTTAACAAATATGCAACCGTCGCAAACAATACTGCCATTGCAGGATTGTGTACATTTGAGACGTGCCTGTACACGACGCCATTAATATCTTTTATCATGTTTTGCGCCAACATGTCCGGGCGAATTTGTGCCATCTTGGCAAATTCGACCAGAATTTCACGATAAACTTGTTTAATCTGCGCCGATGTCATGCCGTCTTTTATTGCTTCAAACAAAGTACACCCAGACAACATTTCATATTTTTCAAAAAACATCCCATTATGTTTATTCGCAGAAATAATTGGCACAGGAATACCATAACTGCGATACAAAGAACTGATCATTGCATTTTTAATAACCATTTGAGGCGACGAAAATTTAAAAACGACATCCTTGTTATTAGCAGTATGCGCAAAAAATACATTATTTTGAGTTCCGGCAATTTTGGGCATCTTGATTTTTACGACATCAGAATACATGTCTTTAATCGCATATATACAATCTTCTAGTTTATACTGCTTCATTTCGTGAATCTTTTTGGTTGTCAGAAATATTTTATTGTCAAAACAGTGAAAGTCAAGTTTTATCCGCGTTGCAATAGCGCCAACATAAAATCATCTAAATCACCATCTAAAACAGCATCCGAATCCGTTTTTTCAACGCCGGTACGTACATCTTTGACCAACTGATACGGATACAGGACATAATTTCTGATTTGACTGCCCCACTCTATTTTCTTTTGCGCAGCCTTGGCGGCATCTTCTTCGGCGGCACGCTTTTGCATTTCCAGTTCATACAATTTACTGCGCAACATTTTCATCGCCATTTCGCGATTTTGAATTTGGCTGCGCTCGTTCTGACATGTAACAACAGTATTTGTTGGGATGTGCGTGATACGAACCGCGCTGTCTGTCTTGTTAACATGTTGACCGCCGGCACCAGATGCCCGATATGTATCAATACGTAAATCCTTGTCATTAATTTCAATTTCAATTGTATCATCGATATCGGGCCATACGTCGACGGACGCGAAACTGGTCTGACGCTTGCCATTGGCATTAAATGGCGATATACGAACCAGACGATGAACGCCGATTTCGTTTTTTAACCAACCGTACGCACGCGCGCCTGATATGCGATATGTTATGTTTTTAATACCAGCAGTGTCGCCTTCGTGTTCTTCTATAACCTCGCAACTAAAGCCATGGCGTTCTGCCCAGCGCGAATACATACGCGACAGCATTTGCGCCCAATCTTGTGCCTCGGTCCCGCCGGCACCCGCCTGAATAAACAAGAATGCACCATCATTATCCGCAGGTTCGCGGAACAACGTTATAAACTTTGCACGATGGGCAACATCTGCCAAATTTTCAATTGCGGAAATTATTTCTTGGTCATTCGAATCCATTTCATACAATTCGCGCAAGCCCAAAAGTTCCGATTCCATAGATAATAAGTCGTTCAACGTCTTTTCCAGACCGGACTTCTTTTGCAATAACGCGCGCGCGTTGTCTGGATTATTCCACAAATCGGGGGCGTTTACCAGAGTGTTCAATTCATCAATCTGTTTTTGCAATTTTTCTGGGTCAAAGAAACCCCCTGACGGCAGAAATGTCGTCTGAGATTTGCGATAAAACGTCCGAAACAATAATCATGTTCGTGATGATAACATTTTATTTTATTAAATCAAATGAATGTTTGCCTTTTTTATGCATTTATGTTAAAATCGTTTCAACGAGAGGGATTATTATGAAGAACTTTTTCTGTATTTTCGGCATAATTGGTGCATGTTTGCTGGCAAATTCTGCAAATGCTGTTTCGCCGGCAGGTGTGACTGTTCATGGTACCAAGAACTATGTTGGTTCAAATACAACAACGCAATTACGCGGAAATGCGGGTTTGGCAAACGCATATAAAACAAATCAACGGAATAATTATTTTATGATTAATCAGCCAGACGTTGACACGGCATGTCGTGAACGTATTTTTGCATGCCTGACCGAATACTGTGGCGACACAACGGTTGTGCCAGGTGTACGCGAATCAAAATGCAAGTATGCAACAGAAAGCGAACTATATAATTATGCATTGCTGTGTCTGCAACGCGACACAAGTATTTTATTACCACAGTACGGCGTAAATACCATGAATGGAAAAAATGGCATGAATACTGCTGCACGCCTTTGCCCATCATATGTTCAACAAGAACTGATGGCGTATCTGTCAATGGCAAATATGGCAAATCAGTTGTCAAAACAGCATTCTGATTTGTGCCTGCAACGTCGCCAGGAATTAGAGGCAGCGATGGCATGTCATTCGGCAGCAATGGCATATGGAAACGAAACAGACAGCATGTTGAGGACACAATTAACCGACTATTGCGGTGCAGGTGTTCCGGGGGGCAGTGCAGAAATGGTGACGCGCTTTGCCAACGCAGGGAATACAGGCGCAAGTGTTTGGGGCTGGGCGGAAAAGATTGTTAGCCTGGAGATGAACAGCAAGGGTGAAAATTGGGAAATGGCGGTCAATTCTGTCTTGGCAGACTACGTTAATCGTATGAATTTGGCGTGCGGTGATAATCTGCAATTAAACATGGCAACAAAATCATCTGGCGCATCACAACCAAGCAATCTGCAAACGATTGCAGCACTGGCAACGGGTGTCGCGATTGGGCCAGGCGAACAAAAAAAAGCAGAAAATCCGTATCAGTTTTGGCCAACCTGGATGGAAGTAGAATCAATGAGCGAACAGATTTATACATATGATCGCGCATCACAGGCGGTTCAAGCAGCATTAACAAATACAGCATTAACGCAAAACCCGTTCTTTACAACGGCGCAGGTCGATAACATGCAACAGGCATATGTCAAAGGCACAAAAGTATTTATTGTTCGCGACGGTGCCAGATGTTTTATTGTGCAGGTTGCACAAATGACACCATCTGAGACATCGTCAGTTGCACAGCAATTTTCGAATTGTATAAGCAAATAAAAAATCCCCAAAATGGGGATTTTTTTGGCGTATATTTTTATGCCGAACGCGTATAACGACGAAATACATATAGTCCGCATACAAAATACTGAATACGGTTATGGGATTGTTTTCGTGTAAACAACGGGATATTTAATGCACAAAACTTTATGTCGCCATTTGAATAAAACTTTTTCATAAACAATGGGATACGCAAAAATTCGAAACGTTCACGTGCGATCAAAATCCCCTGATTTATTTCAGATATTATTTGGCGCATTCCACTATCTGTCATAAAACGATCATATTCTGCATGTTCTGCATTAATGCCATTCGCACGACCGCGCATAATCTTTGCAGCGTTTTTGCCAAGCGACGAAGGCATACTGATACAGTGATATTTTGCACCGGGTGCAGTTGCGATTGTTTCGGCAAAATACGTCGCACGCATCATAAATTGGGTGTCTTCGCCAATAAACATATTGGTCGGATATTTCAATTTATGTTTCTTTAAGAAGGCACGACTATAAACAAAACGCCAAACAACATTAAACAGATTTGCACGCGTGACAACAATTTTATCCATTAATGAACACAATATATGCACCCTATCAAATGTTGGAAACATATAACCCGTTTCAACAACCTCGCCACAGATAATATCCGCATCACTTAATGTAATTGCATTTACAATCTTTTCATAATAATCCTGTTCGACGTAATCATCGCTGTCGTGGAAATGAACATAATCACCTGTTGCCAGTGACAAGCCCTTGTTTCGCGCATTTGCGGGGCCGGAATTTTCCTGGCGCACGATTTTAAAACGTTTGTCTTGTTTTGCATACTTTTTGTATACAGATGCAGAATTATCCGTACTGCCGTCATCAATAATGATAAATTCCAGATTTTTATATGTTTGATGAATCAAATATTCCAAACACGTCGACAGAAAGGATTCCGCGTTATAAACCGGAATTATTACAGAAATTAAGGGTTGTTTTTTTGTTGTTACCATGGATTAACCTCTTTAACTTATAAGTGCATATTATAGGATATTTTTCTTCGAATCAATAAGATAACGCAATAAAAAACCCACCAATGGTGGGCCGATTTATCGCAAACCAATACAATTAACGACGGCGGTTATATCCGTTGTATTGGGCATTGTTGCTGGAACGTTTTGACAGATAGCGCGCAGCAATCAAAATTAACCATTCCAAAGACAACAGCCCCAAGCCGATTAATTTGTTTTCAATACCAAGTACCCAGCCCAAAATATATACCAATTGTGCCAAAAACGAAATGTATAATGCGCCAAATACGCCGGTAAAAAATATTTTCTTGATTTTTCCAAACATTTTTTGTCCTTTCCCTGTGTTATAACAATATAAACAAAATTAAATGCCGGGTTTCTGGTGCCATGTACCCGGCGAACACCGCAATCGCTTAAACGAATACAGTCAACAATCGCCAACCATATTCAACGCCATTCTTAGGCAGCCATTGCAAGGCGAACATTGTCGTTCGCAGCGATTCTATCGCCATTCAGTTTTTAGTCGGCTTTTTACGACGCCATGTCGGATTCAGCCAATTTGTCTTTCATCATCTGTCGAATCTATGTCAGCCCCATTCCCAAATACGACCAATAATCGTATCAAGAAATGGTGGAGCTGTGGGGTACCGCCCCCCAGTCCATAATGACTATTTCACAACGGTTTCAGAATCATCACTGCAATGCAGCCATATAATTATAGTCTTTTGGACTGGAAATTGCAAGTTTTTAAGTTATAATTAATGTAAAAGGTAAAAAAATGAAATTCTTAGACCGTGCAAAAATTTATATCAAGGCAGGCGATGGCGGAAATGGTTCTGCCAGTTTTAGACGTGAAAAATATATCGAATTTGGTGGTCCCAATGGTGGCGACGGCGGACGTGGCGGCGACGTTGTATTTGTTGCGGTTCCAAACGTTAATACACTGATTGACTATCGCTATAAAACAAAGTTCGTTGCAGAACGTGGCGAAAACGGTATGGGTAAAATGCGCACCGGCGCATCTGGTGACACGTTGGTTTTGCCGGTTCCAACAGGCACAGTTATTTTGTCTGAGAACGAAGAAATCGAATATGCCGACCTGAATGAAGACGGCATGGAATATCGTGCGGCCCGTGGCGGTAATGGCGGGTGGGGGAACCTGCACTTTAAAAGCCCAACAAACCGCGCACCAAAGCAGGCAAATGATGGTCTGCCGGGGGAAGAAAGAACGGTTGTTTTGCGTCTGAAACTGATTGCAGATATTGGGTTGGTTGGATTCCCAAACGCTGGAAAATCAACGTTGCTGTCTGCAGTGACGGCAGCACGTCCAAAAATTGCAAACTATCCATTTACAACCTTGAATCCACAGCTGGGCGTTATGTATGCACACAATCGTGAATTCGTATTGGTTGATTTGCCGGGGCTTATCGAAGGGGCGCATACAGGCGTCGGACTGGGCGACCAGTTCTTGGGACATGCAGAACGCACAAAAATGATTTTACATGTTATTGATGGAACCGAAGAAGATTGGGGTGCACGATACAAGGCAATCCGTCACGAAATGGATTCGTACGGTGGTGATTTAACTGATAAACCAGAAATGGTTGTAATTAATAAAATCGATGCGATTGATGACGGCGACTTAAAAGAAAAATTAACCGCGTTCAAAAAATCATTTGGGCGCAAAAAGAAACCTGAAATTATGACAATCAGTGCCGCGGGGAGATTGGGGGTTGCAGAACTGGTTAGCGCAATCGAAAAAAAATTCCTGGGGATTGAACAAAATGATACAGAATAAACTGTCAGAACACAAAACATTCACAGAAAAGAAAAATGCCTATCATCGTGCATGTGCAAACAGTGCAAATCGTGCAATGGCATATTATCCAGACGGTTCAAAGATACCGTTGGCAAATATTGATGTATCACACGTTGAATATATTGGCGGGCTGTGGCGCGTACAAACCCAATTCCAGTATAAAATACAAAATGTGCGTGGCACAGACTTTGTTTTGCATGAACGGTTGCCACATCAAGAAAAAAATCTTTTTGAGTTTTATCGCGCACAGATGGTCGGCTATAACTGCTATGGCCCATTTTTAATACCACAAACAGCCGTAATTGTTGCAAAATATGACACAAATCGTGGCACATACTGGGCATACGGCGACACAATTGAAAAAGCACGTGCTTTTTTGGGCATAAGGCTATATGACGAATATATGGATTTAATTCATAGTGTCGCATGTAAAAATAGTGGCAGAAAAAAACAAAAATAATTTTTTTGCAATTTGATATAACCTCTGTTACAATTCGCATCAGAAACATAACACAAAGCAAAAGGAGAAGCACCTATGGTATCATTAAAGGGTACACAAACAGAAAAGAATCTGTTGATTGCGTTCGCCGGCGAATCACAGGCACGTAACCGCTATACAATGTTTGCGTCTGCTGCAAAGAAAGAAGGGTTTCAGGCAATTTCTAAAATCTTTTTAGAAACCGCAGACCAAGAAAAAGAACACGCATCACGCTTGTTTAAATTCTTGGAGGGTGGCGATATTGAAATTACTGCATCTTTCCCAGCAGGCAAAATTGGCACAACATTGGAAAACCTGCAAGCGGCGGCATATGGCGAACACGAAGAAAACACAGAAATGTATCCAAAGTTTGCACAAATCGCAGCGCAGGAAGGCTTCCCTGCAATTGCAGAAATTTTGAAAAACATTGGTTATGCAGAACGCTATCACGAATCACGTTTCCGCGCATTGGCCGAAGCGGTCGAAGACGGCACAATCTTTAAACAAGATAAAATCGTTATGTGGCGTTGCACAAACTGTGGCATGTGGCATATTGGAACAGAAGCACCAAAAGTATGTCCAGCATGTTTACATGCACAAGGCTATTTCATCAGCGAAGGAACAATTTCACGCTGTGATACGAATGAAGGCTTTTGTGAATACACAAACATTGACTAATAAAAAGACCCACCAAACGGTGGGTTTTTTATCTGTGTAAGTATGTCTTGAAAAAATATAAAAAAGTTTTATATTTATCTCACTATGAGAAACTATATTTTACCATTTCGTGATTTGGTCGTGTCGCCTGGGCTGACCGTACCAGTGTTAATCGATAATCAAATGTCTGTATCATGCGTTAAAACCGCAACAGGCGCAGGACATCATCAATTGATTTTAGTTCCACAACACAGTTGGTCATACCCAACAAATGTTGATGATATTTATCATTTCGGGACAATGGCGGACGTCGTTCAAATTTTAACCATGCCAGATGGCGCGATTCATGCGTTGGTTCGTACAACAGATGTTGTCGCCCTGCGCGAGATAGAGGTTAAAGACGGCCTGTTTTCTGCCACAACAGAGATAATAAAAATTGCCGACGATATGAACGCGGAACAGACACAAATGTTGCGCGATATTCTGGCAGACAATATGCAGGCATTAGCGTCATCAACACGTAAATTCAAAGCCGAAAAATTACGCAATGTGGTAAATAATTATCCCCTGCCCGCGTTTGTTGATTCTGTTATTCAAACAGCTGATATCGACACCGATGTTGCGGTAAAGGTTTTGTGCGCAGACAGTTGGGAAAAGAAACTGACAATCTTGTTAGAAGAAGTCAAATTGATGGCGGAAACCGTTAAGATTGAAGAATCAATTAACAAACGTATTCATCAACAGATGGAACAGGGACGCCGCGAAGCAATCTTGCAAGAAAAAATGCGTGCGTTGCAAAAGGAAATGGGCGAAGATGACGGTGAAATGGATACTGCAAACATTCGCAAAAAGATTCAAAAATCGGCAATGCCAAATGACGCCAAAGAAAAAGCAATGAATGAATGGAAACGTATGCGTTCCATGTCACCAATGTCAAACGAAGGCGGTTTGTTAAAAACATATCTGGACGAACTGTTGGCGATGCCGTGGGATAAATCTGACGATGCGCCAATTGACCTGAAAAAAGCACGCGAAGTTTTGGATTCTGAACATTCCGGAATGCAGGCTGTCAAAGAACGCATTTTGGAGCATATTGCGGTTATGAAAAAAACAAAATCCAATCAGGGTACAATACTGTGCTTTGTTGGTGCGCCGGGTGTTGGAAAAACATCGTTGGGCAAATCGATTGCGACTGCGCTGGGGCGCAAATATCAACGTATATCATTGGGCGGAATATCTGATGAGGCACATTTCCGTGGCCATCGCAAAACATATATTGGCGCGCAAACAGGTCGTATTATGGATGCATTAAAACGCTGTAAAACAAACAACCCTGTGATTGTGTTGGATGAAATTGATAAAATGGGGCGTGATTGGCGTGGCGACCCAGAATCCGCATTATTGGAAATTTTAGACCCTGAACAAAACAAAACATTTCGCGACCATTATTTAGAAGTTGATTTCGATTTGTCTAAGGTTATGTTTATCGCGACTGCAAACAGCTTAAACCTGTCAAACGCGTTGAAAGACCGTATGGAAATTATTGAGATTCCAGGCTATTCAATGGACGACAAGATTAAAATTGTACGCGAACATTTAATTGAACGCTCGGCACGCGATACGGGATGGAACGTTGAAGATATCGTTATTTCTGATGATTCGATTAAGCATATTATTCAAAACTATACATCTGAACAAGGTGTGCGCGAAATTAAGCGCGAACTGACCGCGATTCTGCGCCGCTCTTTGTTGGAAAATAACTGCGAAGATATCAAAACAGAATTTACACCAGAAAAAATTGATGAACTGTTATCTGTTCGAAAATCTGCCGGTTTTAATAAAAAAATTGGATTTAATGCACGCGTATAACAAGGATATATGATATGAATAATTTGGAAATGGCAATTTTTTTTGATAAAATTAATAATTTAAGAACAAAACCCAAAGGGAAATACAATATAGCCGATATATCCGTATCTTATTGTTATGAAATGTCTTTGGGAAAAACACACGTATTATCTGAAAGAAGTATTGCTGATATCCGATATCCAAACGCGCCATATTCATATAGACTGCGGGTTGAAAACATCGTATCTGCGAATAAAAAAACATTGCAGTATGATGGCGACGGCATGTTGGCACGCGCCGTATTTGAAACACTGAATGCCAAGGAGCGCGGAAGATGATTCTTGTTATAAATACATCAGGTAAAGATTTAGAATTTGTATTGGATGATAAATACAAATCTGTTGTGGTGGAAAAGCAATCTGTTGCATTGCCGACAGAATGCGAAAAGTTTATAACAGAATGTGGCGCGTCATGGCGTGAAATTGATGCAATCGGTATCGTTGTTGGTCCAGGCAGTTTTACAGGCATTCGCCTGGGTATCGCATACGCCAAAGGGATTGCAATGGGGTTAAATATTCCAGTTGTTGGTATCAGTGCATTTGATTTATATCTGGCGGCGACACCAGATGCCTTTGTTGCAATCGATTCGGGGCGCGGTGATTTCTTTGTCGCGGCGAACGGATTAGAACCGCAAACAATGCAAATCGAAGAAATCGAAACAAAGCAGATGGAATGGGCGCGTACCGTCGGTCATAAACCATTCGATTTAAAACTGGGGGTAAAAGTTGTCGCAGAAAAAATTGCAAATGGCGACAATGAACCTGCGGTGCCAATGTACCTGCGTCCCAGTTATGCAGAACAAAATAAAAAATAATGTTAAACACGTTGGCGAATCTTCATCAAAAATGCTTTCCGCACAAGCCGTGGGGGGCGGACGATTTTGCTGATTTAAAAAAATCAGGATGTGAAATTATCGCCAGTCAAAATGGTTTTATTGTTTGGCGCGCGGTCGCAGACGAAGCAGAACTGATTACAATTGGCGTTGCGCCCGATGCACGTCGTGGCGGAATTGCAGCGGCGATGTTGGGCATTATGGAAAACGAACTGCGAAAAAATGGAATAAAACATGTTTTCTTAGAGGTTGCAGAAGATAACCGCCCTGCCCGTTCTTTGTATGAGCAAAATGGATATGTTCAGGTCGGCGTTCGCCCAAAGTACTATGACGGGGTCGATGCAATCATGATGAAAAAAGAATTATAAATCACCCACAAATTCCAATACACGATTATCAAATATGACATCACGTGGTCGCAACGGCGACGCAATATGCATATCAGACGCACGACGCGTGCGCGACAGTGCAACATAAACCTGGCCGTGGGCGAATGCGCCACGCGAAATATCAACAACAACCGCGTCCAGCGTTTTTCCCTGGGCCTTGTGTATTGTCATGGCATACCCCAGGTTTAATGGGAATTGTTTGTATGATCCAACTTCGTTTTCAACCAAGCGGTCGTTTTCATCGCGACTGTATTCTATTTTCTGCCATTTGTCTGGTTTAACCGTCACCAATTCACGGGAATCAGATAACAGTTGCACAACAATTTCACGCGCAGACAAACTGCGCACAATACCCATGGAACCATTGTGCCATTTATCACAATTTTTAACAAAAACAACCAACGCGCCAACCTTTAATACCAAACTGAGTGGTGCCGGAACATCGCGTTCTGAAAAATTTCCAGTCAGGACACCGTTATAGGCAACCTCTGTCTCTGGAATTTGTGCCAGACGTGTTGCATTTATGCGTTCGGCAACTGCGCGAAACGGCGTAATTATTACTGCATTCGAACGACGCTCAGCATCATCAATGCGACAGGCATTAAAAAATTCCAGTGAATCCGTTTGATTTTGTCGCAGACGTACCAGATTCTCTAACAATGGCATATCGTTCTGACGATATACAAAATCAAAATCAAATTTTATAAAATCTGCACGCTTATAAACATTACTATCAAAGAAATACGAATTTGCATGACCGTATTCAGACGCATAGTACTGGGCCGCATCGCGCGTTATAACCGGTGGCAATTGAAACAAGTCACCAATTGCAACAACCTGAATTCCACCAAATGGTTCGTTATTTCGGCGCGCCATACGTGCCAAGATGTCAATCGCATCCAATAAATCAGGCGCAACCATTGATATTTCATCAATAATCAAAACATCTGTGGCGTTTAATATATTACGTGGTTTTGCCTTTAATTTTAAAAATTCGGGCATAATAAAGTCACGGGGCTGAATCTGAAACAAAGAATGTATCGTTTGTCCACCAACGTTTAATGCAGAAACCGCCGTCGGACATGCACAAACAATACGTTTCTTTGATGCGCTTTTTAGAAAATTTACAAACGTTGATTTCCCAGTCCCAGCAGGTCCAAAGATTAAAACGTTTGAATTTGTCCGCTCTACCGCGTTAAAGGCAGCCATTTGTGTTTCGTTTAAAATTGGGACAATTCCATTCATGTGCGTCATGATTACATATTTACAAAATAAATATAATAAAAAAATCTGTCCGTTTGGACAGATTTTAATCTTGGTGGGTTAGGTAGGACTTGAACCCACGACCAAAGCGTTATGAGCGCTCCGCTCTAACCAACTGAGCTACTAACCCACGGCGGTCATTATATATGTATTATAAAAATCATGCAAGCCAAAAATTTCTATTTCTTAATTTTTTATCAAATAAAAAATATTTTCATTGTATATACACGTTTTCCCTTGCGCATATGGCTACAAATTTTCTACCATACAGTATAAAAGAGAGGAAGAACATGGGGAAAATCCGCAGATTTCTGGGAATTTTAACAATTTTTGCAACCGTATTTTTGGGCACAAATGTGCTTGCTGCGGGATATACGTGTCCGACATTAAAAACATACACGTCGTGTAGTGCGGGGTATTATCTTGCTGACTGGGGCACAACACAAGAAGAACTGATTGAAAGTTTGAAGTATGGTGGTGTACGACCACATACTGGAAACTCATGTATAAAATGTTTAGACGGTTGGACATGTAATGCTGGGATTGCGCATCCTGTTCAAAACTGTAACAAGATAACAATTTCATCCAGCACTGCGAACTCTACGGTTTTACGAAATGTACTGTACAAGAAAACTGGGGACAATACATGGTACACAGACGAAACATGTACAACCGAATTATCGGGGAATATATCTGCAACATCATCAAGCGCCGAATTTAAAGGAATATATACCACCAATCTTATCGGTGGGACACAGTTGTTTGATAGCGATGGCGCCAATACAGGTGAGACATGGACAGTAACAAGTGACAAAACCATTTATGCAAGATGGATTATATGCGGCACCGGATATCATGTATATAATAATAAATGTACCGCAAATACATACACAGTTTTGTTCCATTCAAATGACAATTCGACAAGTGCCGCCACAAAACGTCAGTCATTTACATATGGGGTGGCACAGGAACTAAGCGCAAATACATTTAAACGCACGGGCTATGTTTTCCAGGGTTGGGCAACATCGCCAACGGCAACAAACGAGGAGGTGGAGTACACCGATAAAGAATCTGTTACAAATCTGACCACAGCCAATGGCGGTACTGTTGAACTGTATGTCGTATGGTCGGCATGTACTGCGGGTTATTACTGTCCGGCTGGGTCGACCAGTGTGACACAAAACCAGTGTCCAACGAATTGGACGTCGGCGGCAGGTGCAGGGGCGCAGACAGATTGTTATCGTACCGTGACATTAAATGCAAATGGTGCAACAGGTGCAACATTGACGTGGCCAGATGGATGTGGAAATCCAAAGACATGGACCCCCAGTTCCAGTGCCAACACTATAACCCAGTGTTGTAAATATAACAAGGAATGTCCAATGCCCAGTCCGGCGACATTAACACCGGCGTCAGGATACAAGATTTTTGATGGCTGGTATACAAGTGAAACCCTGCCAGATAATAGTTCCGTGACGCTTACACATAAGCCATCTATTACGTCAACGGCGGCAACTGTTACATATTATGCGGGGCGTCGCCCGATACGTATGATTGGGCTGGTTAATGACAATGGGACCGCACCTGGTACAGTATATTTTGTGTATTCCGATGGTGTTTATCTGGATACATCTTTGACAAAAAAGATGTCAACGACTGCAAATCCAATTACAACCCCAGCCAAAACAGGTTATAAATTTGGTGGATATTATACCAGTACAGCTTGCTCTGGGATCCAGCGTATCGATGCCAATGGTTATATAACCACCGATTTCACCAATACGTCGTATACAGAAAATGCAGCGCTGCATGCATGCTGGACGTCGGCATGTACCAAAATTACCATAGACAATACCACCAATGGTGGCACAGGTGGCACGACAGAGATTTATAAAAAGACGGATTCATCCTATTATTATAGTGACAGCGATTGTTCCACCCAAATTACAAGCGTTACAAAACCATCAAAGACAAATGCACGTTATGTTGGGGCATACACCGCGCACACCAGTGTTGGCATACAGTGTATTGATTCTAACGGCGCTCTTTCGTCGTCATCTGCATGTATGAGTGCCTTGGACAACACGGCGAAGTTGTATGCACGTTATGATTGTTATGACAACTATCAGGGCTTTGGCGTTACAATTGCAAAAGCATGCGCGCCAAGCATCTATATAATTACATTAATGCACAATGATGGCACAGATGACGAGACGAAAATTTATGAAAGATATGATACAGGTTGGTACGATATTAGTGATGGAACCCAGTCATTGAAGGTAGCACCGGTTCCTGCACGCACAGACTATAAGTTCCGTGGATATTATTCTAAACAACAGGCTGACCTGACCGCCAGTGGTGGTGAAAGTATACCTGTCATTGGACCATCGGCAGAATTGCCAAAACCAACATCAGCCACCCGAGACACCACCTTGTACGCGGGCTGGGCCATGGATTGCGTCAAACCTGAGAATGGTATATGCGCTCTGACCATTAACAGCAATGGCACGGCAACGTATACCGCGTCATGCAATACGGGTTATACCGTCAGCAATGCAAACACCGCAACCCCCAGTTGTAATGCAAACAGATATACTGTGACGTTTGACCCGGGCGACGGGGTCGGAACACCAGACCCAATGACTGTGACATATGGTCAGCCAATGAGTAATCCGGGCATAACACCGGTACGCACAGGATATGTATTTACGGGGTGGTGGTATAATGAAACACTGTATATTAATGCAGACAATTCTTCTGCACAAGACTGGGACATTGCTGAAGATACGACATTAACAGCAGGCTGGATAAAAAATACAGAGACGATAGATGCTTGCGACGTGGGTGAATACCTGCCACGTGGGACTTTGAAATGTGAAACATGTACCCCAGGGAATTACTGCCCAGGAACCGACGAAGACGTCTATGAAATTGATTCCAATAACGACCAAGGCATTTACAGTTGCCAAACTGTTGGCGACGGCAGTTATACTGAATCTGACGCAGGCGCAACATCAGCAGATGAATGTTATAAAACAGAAGAAACAGCATGTTACGACCCGTGCGAGGGGGAAAGATATTGCAAAATATGTCCTAATAAGAACTTCTTAAGTTGCGCGTACGACACAACAGCAAAGACGACTATTACACTGTACCCGACCGGCAACACCGAGGGAGGGGATGATAATACTTGCCCAGTTCTATATAATACGTATACAAAGTGCTCTTCTGGCATGTATTTAACCAGCGATGTAAATGACTGTTCTGAAAAGTGCTCTTCGTTAGAGGGGCTGTGTCCGAATGCGAGTGGTGGCACAGAAACATGCTGGTCTTCGTCCATTAATGCAAACATGAGCGCGGGGGCAAGCGCATGCTATGGCGCGGGATGTACGCCTACATGTAACTTATATCACGACTATGTACTGGGGGCAGATGACAAATTAACTGGCGAATATGTTAACCATTGTCCAGAACATGCAACCTGTACAGAAAATTTAACAGCACGTAATGGATTCCGTTGGTATCCAAATACAATATGTACACCTACAACATTCTGTTCATTTACATATACATGTGATACAGGCTATATAGCACGTACAACTGGCGATATTGAATATGGTTATTCGCGTACGTTATATGGTGCACCAAATACTGCGACGACTATTGCATCATGTGATCCAGGGGTGTGGAAAGTAACACTGAATACCAATGGTGGTTCTGGTGGAACAGAGACAATTTATCAAAAATATACGGTCGGTTGGTATTCTGACGAAGGGGGCAGCAATGTTTTATCGGCAATAGAAACGCCACAAAGAACAAATTATGCTTTCAAGGGTTATTTCAAAGGAGATATAAAAGTCATTGACGAGAATGGAAAACCAAACACAGATGAGGTTGCACTGTTCACAAATAACGATGGCGTATTAACAGCCGAATGGGAACGCTTGCAGACAGAATGTAGTGCGGGTTTTGATGTGAATAACAACACATGTGAAGCTGGCTACTATTGTCCGGGTGGCTGGGTTGATGCGGGGACAGAAACAGATACGACGCTGGGCTGTATGCGCGTATGTCCAACAGATACATTAAATGGCGAAGTCAGCTCGACAAGTGGCAGTGATGATATAACTGACTGTTATGCTGTACGTTCAGACACCCAATTGAGCGATAAAACCGGCGCAGGGGATCAAACCTGTTATTACGGGTCTGATGCATATAACGCAAGTTGTAACATCAAAATTACAAGTTGTGTCGCCGGCAGATGGCGCGAAGCGGAAAATTCACAAACATGTGCGTTGGTCGGAATTGGCGCATATAGTATTGAGGGCAGTATTGAAAAAATGTTGTGCGCAAATTTAAGTGGCGCGAACGAGACCACAACAACCAGTGTGGACAACGCATCGTCACCAATACAATGCTATAATACATGCAGTAATATCAGTATTGAAAATGGCGTACGTGTACCAAAACAACAGTATGTGTATTATGACGATTCCACGATACCTGCGTGTGAATATGAGACAAAATGCAACACAGGGTATACGGCGTTGGGCGATGTATGTTACCCGAAAGTATTAACAATCACACTTGATAAGGGCGCAGAAGATGTGACACAGGCAGTCGACACAATATATTTGAAATATAACGATGGCTGGTATTTAAAACTGACCAATGGTACGAACGGTCAAGCAGACGCAACAGATAGGATTGAATCAATCACAGTACCTAAAAAACAAAACTATTCATTCGGTGGATACAAGGCTTTGAATGACGAAGTTGTCATTAATCCAGACGGCAGTCTTAGCTCGAACTATACTATATTTAGTGAGAATGCTACATTAACTGCGGTATGGGGTGAAAATCCAATCATCAAATGCGATAAAGGTATGTATTATGATGGTTTTGAAGACGCGTGTGTTGTATGTCCAAATGGAGCATACTGTGGGGGTGTTACGACCCACCAAAACGGCGACAAAATTGATAAAGGTATCGAATACTGCGCGGCATTAAATGGTACATATGTTGAAGTAATAAATCAAAATGGTAGACCGACAGAAGTATCTATATCATCTGCGAAAGGTTCTGATGAAAAGGCGGACTGTTATGCAACAAATGTACAGTATGTATCCGATACAAATCGTGCAAGCGGCAAACAAACATGTTATTATGATGACGCGACAAACTCATATTCTGTGAATTGTGATAACATACAGGTTATGTCTTGTATCGCAGGACATTGGTTGGAAAGCAATAAAGACATAGATTGTACAGAAGTTGGATACGGATATTATAGTCCTGCACCAAGTTTGGGACGTGTGGCATGTCCAAATCTGGGTGATGTTGATGGTGTGACAACACAAAACACAACGTCAGAAAAGGTGACACAGTGTTATCTGGGGGATAGATGGTTCGAAACAACAAACGGCGCACAGAGATTGAGTTGCTATCATATTGACGACGCAAGTGAGACGGACATAAATAAAGGCTATAGCTATCAATGCGCAATGCCTGTAATTGTGGCATGTAATGCAGGCTATTATGATGACGGAAAGTATGTTGACGAAGATGGTGTTCGTGACTGTGTACCTGTTGGCGCGAATAATTATAGTCCGGAGCAAACATTCTTTGCCAATGAATTGGAGCAACCATTGTCTGCAAAACCAGGTTCTTCGACATTGCTGTACCAATGTCCAGACGATGGGAAAACAGATACAACAAAGGCAAAACGCGCAGCGGAGTGTTATAAACAAAATCTGTCGTGCAATATTGTCAATGGGAAAGGAGAAAACACGTGTAATTATGATGAAGCAGTTGAGGCATACGCGTTGAATTGTACAAACTGTATTGTGACAGAATGTGATGAAAAGTATTCACAAGTTGGAAATACTTGTATCGGTTGCCCAGCAGATAATGTGTGCTTTGGCGGGGAACAAAAGACATGTTCTGAACTGACAAATGGTGCGTACACGTATGCAGATGCGGGAACGACAGATGTTAATTACTGCTATGCAGACTGTGGGCTGGCAGAAAATGCAACACAAATGGTCGGACGCAACTATTATGGCGCAAATATTCCAGATACATGTCAGATAGCAAAATGTACTAGCGGATTCTATGTAAATGATGGTCAGTGTACAATTTGCCCAGCAGGCAGTGTATGCGATACAGAGAACCAACAAGAAGATCCTAAAACATGTTCAGAGCTGACAAGTGGTGCGTACACGTATGCAGAGGCTGGAACGACAGATGTTGCGTACTGCTATGCAGACTGCGATTTGGGTGAAAACGCAACACAGGTGTCAGGCCGCAACTATTACGGCGACAGTATCGAAGACACATGTCAGATAACAGCGTGCGATGCGGGGTATTATCTGAGCGATGGTCAATGCATAATATGTCCAGAGGGCAGCGTATGCTCAACCAATGTACCAGGCAATAAACCTATGAGTTGTTCTGAACTGACAAATGGTGCGTACACGTATGCAGATGCGGGAACGACAGATGTTAATTACTGCTATGCAGACTGTGGGCTGGCAGAAAATGCAACACAAATGGTCGGACGCGACTATTATGGCGCAAATATTCCAGATACATGTCAAACATTTGCGTGTGATACAGGGTATTATCTGAGTAACGCGCAGTGCGTGATATGTCCAGCAGGTAGTGTATGCTCAACAGATACGCCTGACAATATGCCAAAGACATGTTCAGAATTAACAGGTGGGTTGTATACGCTGTCTGTTCCAGGTTCGTCGTCTGTCGATGCGTGTTATAAAGAATGTGTGGAATATGCCGTCACAAATGGTACAGCCGTACCAGTCGAGGATACCGTATTCTATCCATTCGAATGCGAATTTGAAGGACGTTCACCAACCGGCAATCCATGTGACATAATCGACAATGTATGTATTGAAACATCATGCAATTACAACTTTGAATTAATCGATGGCATATGCACACCATGTGCGCGTGAAAATGCAATATCTTATAAGCAAGGTGGAAACTGTGTCGTTGAATCGTGTGTTTCTGGGTATCATCCGAATGGCCAAGCGTGTGAATCCAATGTGATTGAATGTTCTGCGCCAAATGCAATTGCCGCAACACAAAAGTGGGATTCTAATAAGAATGCGTTTAGCGAATGTATAATTACAGACTGCGAAGACGGATATCATCTTGGTTCAAATGCATGCCAGGTTGACGAACAAGTCTGTGAACTGGAAAATGGTATTGGCGTGCGCGAATGGAACCATAATACAAACACATGGGGCGAATGTATTGCAACCGAATGTAATCCAGGATATACAAATGACAGCAGTCTGACGAACGAAGGTTGGAAACAGTGCGGTCGCTGCAACAACATGTATAGCGCGAATGGCGAATTGGCCGCAAGTAGTTATGTTCGTGGTTGCGAGATCGCGTCCTGTATGTACCAGGGAGAATTGTACAATCTGGAAGATAACGAATGTCGTTTAATCTGTGATACATATTCGGATGAAACGGGTTCCAGAAAGTGGAATGCGTCACGAAAGAAGTGTGAACATACATGTGCACCAGGTTATACAACATGGTAAAACAAAAAATCCCCCATGCAATGGGGGATTTTTATAGGATTTTTTTATCGTTCATGATACAATACAACCTATGAAACAATATGACGTTATTATTATTGGGGCGGGTGCCGCAGGCCTTAGCGCGGCCGCAGTTGCACGCGAACGTGGTAAACGTGTCGCGATACTGGAAATGGGCGAAACGCCCGCACGCAAGGTAATGGTATCTGGTGGTGGACGTTGCAATATCACAAATACAGACGCAAATCACACACGATATTTTGGAGAAAATCCGAACTTTGTGCGCGGTGCATTAAGTCGTGTTTCGGCGCACGATATTATTGAATGGGCAAACAGCAAGAAATTGTCGTTGGTTGAAAAGACGCCAGGGCGATACTTTTGTGAAAATGGCGCAAGTGCTGTGGTAGAAGCACTGATGAAAGATGTTCGCGGAATTGATATTTTTTACAACACAAATGTAAAATCTGTTCAAAAAACAACGGGTATATTTATTATAAACACCAATCAAAATGCATTTTGTGCAAAATCTGTGATTGTTGCAACAGGCGGAATATCTTTTGACGGTTTGGGGGTGTCTGATATCGGGTATAAAATTGCAAAATCGTTCGGGCACAAAATTATACCTGTGCGCCCTGCCCTGTGCGCGTTATCAATTCCAAATATGCCATCTGAGCTGGCAGGTATTTCAATAGATGCAGAAATTAAAATCGGAAAGTATAAACTGTGCGATTCTTTATTGTTCACGCACTTTGGTATTGGTGGGCCGTTGGCATACCGCGCAAGTGTGCGTGACATTCACAATGGCATTGTCATAAATCTGATGCCGAATATCGATGTACAAAAGGTTCTGCGTGATGCAAAACGCACATCTGGGAAAAAGAATGTTGCAAACATACTAACACAATATTTGCCCAACCGTCTAGCAAAGTGGATTATGGCAGGCGACATACGAAACATTGCCGATATAAAGGATGCAGACATTGCGAAAATCGCAACACGTATTACAAACATTATCATACCAGGGAACAAAATAAAATTGCATAATATGGCAAGCGCAGAAATCGTTCGTGGCGGCGTTGACACACGTGAAATATCATCAAAAACAATGGAATCTGTGTTATGCAACGGGCTATTTTTTGCAGGCGAAGTTATGGACGTCGCAGGTGACCTGGGCGGATTTAATCTGCAATGGGCGTGGGCCAGCGGTCGTGTTGCAGGGCAAAATGCCGGAAATATTTAGGCCACGAAAACATACCTAGTGATATTATTTTTTTGTTTTTTACCATTATTCCCATACACAGGAATAAAAAGGTGAAAGCAATGACAATTGTTGCGATAAATAATACAAACTATAATCTTGATATATGGGGACATATAAAAAATCCAATCGGTGCTGTTCTGATATTTCAGGATGAACCACACAGCCAAAATCAATGCGATAAAATTTGTTCTTTTTTAAATGACAATCGATATATTGCCATACCATGCCATAAAGACCAAAATCGATTGGAAATTGCATCGATGATTAAACAAATGTATCAGATACCATTGTTTGTACTGGGCGACAGTCAGAACCAACAAACAGTTTGTGAATTGGTGCATAATTCGAACTTATATTCTGGGGGCGTTTGTGTTGCATCAAATGTTAGACATATGCGTCCGCGAAAATGGCGCGACGTAAAATGCCCATTACTGATTATTGGTAACAAGTATAGTATATGGGCCCCCAACATGCAAAACGCACCCGGCATGAAATTTGTCATATATCCAGAAGCACAATCAGACCAGTTAATCAATACAGGCCAACAGGATATTTTATCATTTTTTAACCGCGCACATATGCGCGGTTAAAAGAAGGTCTATTTCCCAATATGCGAAAGAAATATGCGTATATAATTTAACGGGATGATTAACAAAGATAGACCAAATACAATTGCCCACTGAGACAATGTTAATGGAACAAGTTGCAAGATGTTACCACCAAGCTGAACACACGCGACACAGCCCATTATAACGTCAAATGCAACGACAATAAACATCGGATTGCGACGCAGCCCATAGAAGATATTATAGCCATCTGTACGCACAAAAAATCCGTTTATTATTGCCATGACTATCAATAAGGCAAAGCGTCCAGACAAATATGTGTCCGGCGAACCAAATATGTCACGCACAAACGGCAACAACGTCAAACCAAATATTGCAGTAAATATTATCGTAGACCATGCAACATTTATCATTGTCGCACGTGTTAACAACGGCGCATTCTTGCCCATTGCAGGCGTCTGCATATATTCTGAACGTGGCGGTTCACCACCAAAGGCAAGAGAATTCAAACTGTCCATAACAATATTTACCAACAATATTTGAACCGCAGTCAGTGCATCAAAGCCCAACAAAATCGGGAACAACATACTGATGATTACCAAACTGAAATTTATCGGCAATTGAAAACGCAGAAAGTTTACCACGTTGCGCATAAACGTGCGACCCAATAAGATACTGTTCGCGACCGATATAAAATTATTATCGGTGATAATTATATCGCTGGATTCTTTACAGACGTCTGTGCTGTCGCCCATTGCAAAGCCGACATCTGCACGCTTTAATGCCGGGGCGTCGTTTGTGCCGTCGCCACACATGCCGATACATAGCCCACGTGATTGCGCCAATTTTACAACACGCAATTTTGTGGCGGGTGTTGCGCGCGCAATTACTTTTATTTTTGATAATTTGCGCAATGCAACAGCGTCAGACATTTCATCGAACTCGGTCGCAGTTATTGCGATATCTGATGCGTCGGTTATAATTCCACAATCGGACGCAATCGCACGCGCAGTACTTACTGTGTCGCCGGTTATCATCATAACCTGAATATTTGATTTGCGCATGGATGCAATAACATCGCTGACCCCCGGTCTGATTTCATCACGCATCGTGACCAACGATATCAAAACCAAGTCGTCTGGTATCATATCACTATCGATACAGGTTTCAGAATACGCAAGTGCAACAACACGCATTGCACGGGCGGCATTTTCAGAAATAATCGCATCTATCTTTTTGTGATTAATTTTATTTAACACGCCATTTTCATCGATATAATTTTTTGTATGAGACAATAAAACCTCGGGCGCACCCATAAAATATGTACGGCTTAATTTTTTATGTTTTATACATGTTCCAGAATACTTATTTGTACTGTTAAATATAATTTTATGTCCTATTTTCACATCATGATGATATGCAGATATTTCATCGCGTGACAATCCCAACACAGACAACAATGCACGTTCTGTAACATTGCCACCAACAATTTGATTGTTATCATCGTACATTGCACGACCATTTAACAAAACGTTTTTAACAAATGCGTCTTTGGCCACACCACCGACATCAACATCAAATCCCATATCAAAACCATTCCCCAGATAATTTGAAATTGGGCACAGGTTTCCACGCGTCAACGTTCCTGTTTTATCGGTGCATAGTAATTGGATATTTCCTGCCTCTGGTATCTTGTTTGGATTCTTGGCCAGAATATTATGCTTTATCATATATTTAACATTTTGACCGGTGATAATACCAATAATAAACGGCAGACCTTCGGGAACGGCGGCAACAAAAATAGTCAATGCAACCGTCACAATATTTAATGCCGCATATAACATATCGCCGGGCGTGCCGATACCATTTGTATAAACATGAACGGCAAACATTATCACACAAATTAAACATGCACTGATTGAACCAATCTTGCTAATTTTGTCGGCTAAATCATCCAACTGTAATTGCAGGGTTGTTTTAACCTCATCAATACTGTGCAGGGCGGTCAGAATTTTTGCATTTTCTGTATCAAGACCAACGCGCGCAACCTGCATTACGCCATCGCCACTTAAAACCGTTGTGCCTGCAAAAACATAATTTTGATTTACATAATCGTCAGAGTTAATTGTTTTATTTCTGTTATAAACAAAATCTTTGATTGGTGTTTTTTCACATTCTTCACTTTCGCCATTTAGAATCGAATTATTTACACTGATTGCCCCAGAAATTAAGAAACCATCTGCACAAATTGTTTCGCCCGCCTGGACAAGCACAATATCGCCAACAACAACGTCTGAACTATCCAGACGTGTCACAATACCATCACGCAAAACATTTACAAATAATTGTGACGCACGACGACGTAATTCAAGTGTACTTTTCTGGCTTTTTAATTTCGTTATTACTGTGACACAGGTGACAACCAATAATACCGCACCGATACCAATCGCTTCGTACATACTGCCATAGCCAAAAGCGCTAAGCACCACAAACAGCAACATCATAACCAACAAGATTACGTTTATCTTGTCATCAAATACCTCTTTAAAAAACTGCCAGGCTGTTTTTTTTGTTGGCTCTGGCATTTTATTAGAGCCGTATTTTTCGCGGCTTTTGATAACCTGTGACGATGTCAAACCATGTAAACCCATTCTTGATTCCCCCATTTTCATATATCGCCAAAAGATTAGGAAATTCACCACAAAAAAACAAGTATAAAAAAGCCCCAATTTGGGGCGTTGTTATTCTTCTACCAGGACCATTGCATTGCCGTCACGAACCACCAAATCCGGTTCGGTCGACGTATCCTTGCCACCGGTCCAAACCTGATACGAATACTTTGTCCCAGGGTTTGCAACAATCTGAATAATATGTCTGTCCGTTTCCAGAACCAAATCATTCCCGTTTGGAGAATCATAGCGAACAATTTCACAATTTGCGCCAACGCAATCCATCTGGGCATCTGGTTCAACGATAACCTCATCATATGTGGTCTGACAACCCGCCAGAGCCAACACAAAAACCATAAAAGGTAAAATTTTCTTCGTCATGATAAGTATTATATCACATAAGTGACATACAAAAAAGCAAAAAAAGAACACAACTCTTGATTGAATCTTGTTTGCTTGTCTCTTTTATACTTGATTTATCATAGAAAATAAGAAATAATTCAACTATAAATTGATAAAATTCTGCAACAGTATAAAAAAGGAATGGGATTATGGACCATAAGATGCTTTGGAATGCAATTGAAAAATTAGCAAAAATTCACGGGCTATCATTTTCTGGTCTTGCAAAAATAAGCGGTCTGGACGCAACAACATTTAACAAGAGCAAACAATTCTCTTCTGATGGCACGCCACGTTGGCCATCGTGCCAAACGATTTCAAAGATATTAGAGGCAACACATGTATCACCACTGGAATTCGCAAAAATTATGCTAATCAAGGATTATCCTGCAATATATCCACCCAAAAAAGGCGTCAGAAAGCGCACATGCAAAAAAGCCACTTCGTGCAAGAATCTGGGATAGCGCGCACCGTATATTAAATTCTAACACTGTATATATTTTATTTACAAAAACAAATAATCCAAAGATATTTTTATACCGGTCACAATTGCCATGTATTTTTTCGTATTAGAATACAAAAATATGTGTACATGTGAAAAAACTCTTGCGCTATGTTATTTAAACCTTGTAGGATGAAAAAAAAGGAAGGGACAGATGTTTCATTTTAAGCGTTTATTCAGTATTATTTTTGCCTTTGCATTTATAACAAATGAAATATGTGCAACGACACCAACATTGCGAACCAGTGTTGTACGCGGTGCAGTGGCAACCAGCAAAAAACCCACGAACAAAAGCGGCACCAGCGTTTCCACGAACCAAGCAAAAACAACAGGCGGACGTCTTAGCGCAATTGCATCTAGCAATATACAGACAAATGTATCCATTGGGAAGCCTATTACGAATCGTTCAGAAAAAGAACTTGAAAATCTGTATAACGAAATCGACGAAATGCGTGATGCAGTCGAAGAATCTTTGTCTAGTTATAAGGAAGAAATCGAATTATTAAAGGCGGAAATTGCGCAAAAAGACGACAGAATAACAGAACTGGAAACATCACTTGAATCGTATGAATCTGTTAAAAAAGCTGTTGTTGACCTGCCTAAAACGATAAGTGATGAAATTGAAAGCCGTGGTTTTATGACCGCAGAAAATTTTGCAGCAGACATAGAAAATGTAAAGGCAGCGACAATTGCAGAAGTAAAGCAGATGAATTTCGCCACCAATAACGCTGTAGATACGGCGATTCGTGCCGCAACAACAAATATAAAGTCAGAAATTATTAACGAGCGTGACCAGGTACTGCGCGACTATGCAAAAACAGCGGATGTCACCAACGACATCGATGTTGCCAAGAACGCAACCCTTGTTGCTGCGAAGCAATATGTCACAGATTCCAACTTTGCAACCGTATCAGATTTAAATAATATTGCATTGGATGAAGTGGCTGTTGCCAACATCGTCGGGAATAAGTTAGCAGAAAATAAGGTTGTGACGGAAAGTTCTCTGATGAAGATTAATGATATCGCAACAATAAAGCAAACACTAGACAAAATCCCAACTGTTTATGCAACAGCTGCGGCACTTAAAGCAACGACGGACGGACTTAATACAACAATCGCGGGGTTGGACAACAAATACGCAACCAGCGAGAGCGTGCACACAATAATCGCAGGGTTGGATGGTAAGTATGCACCAAAGGACAAAGATGGTGAATGGGAGTATGTCACAACAAAAACATTGCCAAACGTTCTGCCGGGTGACCTGGTCAGAACAGACACTATCACAGAACTGGACACTAGGTTCGTGCTGAGAGACGGACTGGCAAACGATGTTGCAGGACTGAAAACAGAAACTGGCGAAGATATATTTGTAACACCAACGGGGCTTGATAGAAGAATTGCTAGCCTGGGTGACACATACGCAACCAAGGCAGAGGTTAACACTGTGGACGGCAAGTTTGCGAACATCAGCAACACTATCGCAGGCGAACTGTTGGACGACGATGAATTTAAAGGCACTATATTGGCTGGGCTGGATGAAAATATCAAAACTTTGCCTGGCACGGTCAGCGAACTGACAGGCAGATTGGATGAGATGGACACAACAATCGCAGGCCTTGCAGCCAAGGATGATGAGATAAATTCAGAATTCAAAGGATGGAAAGACACAGTTGTGGTTAAAAATAACTTCCCAGAATTCTTTAGAGACAGACTGGGCGACTCTGACATTCTGAAAGATATCGTGGTTACAAAAACTGATTTAAATGGTCGTGGGTATGCAACCAATGATAGCGTGAACAACAGATTTAATAACCTGGGTGACACATACGCAACTAAGGCAGAGGTTAACACTGTGAACGGCAAGTTTACTGACTATGTCACGAATGCTGATTTAAATGGTCGTGGGTATGCAACCAACGATAGTGTAAACACAATAATCGCAGGGTTGGATGGTAAGTATGCACCAAAGGACAAAGATGGTGAATGGGAGTATGTCACAACAAAAACATTGCCAAACGTTCTGCCGGGTGACCTGGTCAGAACAGACACTATCACAAAACTGGACAACAGGTTCGTGCTGAGTGATGGACTGGCGAGTACTATTGCAGGACTGAAAACAGATACGGGCGAAGATATATTTGTGACAAATGACAAAATTAAAGATTATGCAACCAACGATAGTGTAAACAACAGATTTAATAGCCTAGGTGACACATACGCAACCAATGATAGTGTAAACAGCAGATTTAATAGCCTGGGCGACACATACGCAACCAAGGCAACGGTTAACACTGTGGACGGCAAGTTTGCTGACTATGTCACGGATACTGACTTAAATGGTCGTGGTTATGTCACAAATGACGGATTGGTAGCATACCTGTCCAACAAAGACAACCTGACACCACTGGTCACAGGACTGGGCGATATATTCGTGCGGACAGATGGACTGGCAGATGCGGGCGGATCTATCTTTGTGACACCAAATGCGCTTGATAACAGAATCGCAACCCTGGGTCAAACATACGCAACCAAGGTAGAGGTTAACACTGTAGATAACAAGGTATCTGGTTTGTCGGGCAGTGTTGAAACCCTCAACACCGGGTTGTCTACACTCTCTGGGAACTATCGAGATCTGGGTACGACAGTGGGCAATCAAGCGACCGATATTTCTAACTTGTCATCCGGGCTTGAAACATTGCAGGCCAACGCAATAACAAAAAGTAATTTGAAAGACAATTTGTTGACGCAAACAGGTCAAAAGACAACGCTGTTGGGCGACGCATTGATAGATACAAGATACGTTAACTTCACACCGCTGGAATCTGCATTGACAACCAATATATATGATACTGTAAGATACAAGAATCGCAATGTGTTGGATTATGCATTAACCACGCCAATTAATGATAGCACGTATACTAATCGTAATGTGTTAAGCGTGGCCCTGACCACCAGACCAGGTGGCACATTTGGTAACTATACAACACTAGACCATGTATTGGGGAATAATGGGTCCAGTGTGATAAGTTCACTGAATAGTAAGGTGTCGAATAATACGAGTGCCATCTCGACGAATGCGGGTAATATCTCGTCTCATGAAAGTAGAATCGCCGAAAATGAGAGTAACATCGATAATCACGAAACAAGGATTGAGTATAACGAAGCATTTACAAATAACATTGCGAACTCGCTTACATGCATGGCTGTCGACCTCAATGGCTTGGTGGGCACAAACACTTGTCCAGTAGGGGGAGTGTCGGACTTACTCAAACCTACTGGTCTAAGCCAGGGAGTAGAATAATCGTTGCCACGTTAATAAATACCCCTTTCGGGGTATTTTATTTTATACCATTGATGCTGGTTTGTTGCGCGCGCAATGTCGAGTGTGCTGGTTTTTTATTACCCCCCGTCTGCTTCGCGTCCACCCCTCCCCGGGAGGGGAATTTTTCCTGGCGGAGTCGAAGGGATTGTCTGATTCCCATTTGCGCCACATTGGCGCAAATGGGCCCCTTTCGCTACGTAAGATTCAAACTTCGCCAAATGGCTCGTTTTCATCAACTGACGCCCCGAACCCGGCAATCGCTGATTGCAAACGCTTCGTCCACACTGCAACACCATCAGGAATAAAAAAACACCCCATGCGGGGTATTTTTTTATTCCTGGCGGAGTATGACATTTCTATGGTCTTTTGCATACAACATCAGGGAATTTACAGGGAAAACTCGCTATTTTTACCCCCAAAACCAATTTTGCGCCACGCCCAAGTCGCATATTCTTCACTTCCTGTAAAAAATTCCCTAAACAAATAACAGGGAATTTATTTAAAAAGCGCTATATTTTTGTTGATTTTCTAACTAATTTTTGGTATAATACGACTTAAGTTAAGTAGGCGATTTTATCGCCTTTTTTTATTTGCCCTACCTGATATCGGTGGGGCTTTTTTATTACAAAAAAAGGAATAATTATGAAAAAGTCACACATCATCATTTCTGACATAACATGTATGAAAGAAAAATTCTGTATTGCAGGTTTTGATACATATGAAAAACGCATAAAACGTCTGATGATAGACGGTGGTTATTGGAACGCTAATCAGATTCCGACCAGATATTGTGAAATATTGGTCGACAATGAAGAATTTAAAGAACCACGAGATTACCCACACCGAACCGAAGATGTCAACATAGATATTAAATCTATAGAGATTTTGCAAGAATTTGAACCAGGAAAAGAGTTGGCAAACGCACTAAAAAGCAGCATATCAAAAGACATACAAAGTATATTCCATCATCATGTCAAAGAAAATGCTTATGTGCCACAGAAAACCAAATGTCCTTCGTTGGGCGCCATATTGATTCCAGCACACAACATTGAATTCTTTACGGAAGATGGCAAGCTACGCGCCCGCATTACTGACTATTCTAAACAATTATATGAATTAAAGGTCAGTTGCAAATACTTGCGTGATATATTTGAAAAAGATAAAGATGTCAAAAATCTGAATAATGCCATTGCCGCTAGTCAGTATGCTCATTGTCGTATAGGGTTGGCACGCAAGTTCCTGATGCAGGAAAATCATTGCTATTTAATGTTAAACGGGTTATTTTTATACTGATATGACAAAGATTTTTACGATTGGTTTTAGTGGCAAAAAGCCCAATGATTTTTTGGATATCCTGAATGCAGCCAAGATAAACTGTGTTTGGGATATTCGGCTTTGGCGCACCAGCCGCTTTGTTCCGTTTTACAGTGGCACAAATTTGGCCACAACACTTGATTCACGATACGAATACCATCCTGAATTTGCCCCAACGACGGGCATTTTGGCAGGATACAAAGACGGTTGCATCACCTGGCCTGATTATGAACGTATGTATAGGGAACTATTGGCCACTCGCAACCCAACTGCGGGACTTGCCTTGAACTCTCTTGACCGCATATGCCTGCTTTGCACCGAAAAATCCGAGACACAATGCCACCGCCGCTTAGCCACTGAATATATCGCAGAACAATTCCCAGGCATTGAAATTGTACATTTGTAGCATTTGGATAAATGCTACTTGAAAAATATAAAAAACAAAACTATGTCTAATGTATGACAATCGGAATTTGTAAATTTTGCGGTCAAAAAAAGGAATTAATCGAATCTCATATAATTCCCAAAGTTTTGTATAAACTTAAAGAGCACGGTTCAGTTGTTGTAGTAGATACGAAAAACACCCGTATCAATGTGAACCCTAAAGAACAAAATGGCCACAAGGAACCATTGATGTGTAAGGAATGCGATACTGCAATCGGTTATTATGATGGCTACATAAATAAAATTTTAAATATAGAAGTCCCGAAATTAGAACAAACCAAGTGCATATTAACTACACCTTGTCGCAGTTTACCCGCGGAAACGTTTGACATAGATCGCATACGTAGATTTTTTATATCCTTGTTATGGCGACTTTCCATATGCTCAAAACCAATTCCTTTGGGAAAATATCAAGACATTGCATTAAAAATATTAAAGAATAAAATCCCCGACGATTACAATTTATTTGTTCCGCTGATTTATAGAAGAGTTACTGGAAGTCATATTGACAATATGACAGGCATTTTTCACACAAAATATCTTGGAAAACATGCATACATTTTTAGATTTCCTGGCTATGAAGTCATGATTGTTGTAAATACTAAATATAGTACTGAACCTGAATCTATGGCTGTAAATCAAAGACAATTTACAAAAGAAGAAATCCTTATTATTGATATAGATTATAATACGCCATTAGATTACCAATTGGTCTCCAATCTATTTAAATGTCGCGACAATACTCCAGGTATAAAACGCCCACATGGTTACATTCCACAAAAGCCCCCTATATTTTCTCATCCTATAGCTTTGCGGAATCTGGCAGGTTATAGCTATCCTGCTAATGTGGCTGACATGCTCGCAACGGCAGGTTTACAGGGCTTAACAAAATAGTAAAAATCCTGCAGGATATAGGGAATTTTTATGTCAATTTTATGTAAACTTATACTTATTCCAAGTTAAATATATTCTAATGTAAAATACATATACAACAATAAGGAATTTGGCAATTAGATTTTATTATTATATATTCTATTTATAACTTCTTCGAAGGAAATCTTATCATTAGCTAATTTTATAGCAGTTTCTATATATTCATCAGAAGAAATTAATCCACTAATAACAAATTTATTGTTGGGGCGGTTAAGTTTCTTGCAAACAACGTCCAATAACAAATTCATTTGTTCTAAAAATTCCTCCCTGACTTTGGCAGAGAAATAAGCCATTTTTAGCAGACGATAGAAGTAATAGTACTCTGTTATATCCTCCGTACGCTCAAATCTACCACACCCCACATCTGCAAACATCCCCTGATGTAGTAATTTTTCTTCTTTGATTCCTTCAAATAGGACACCATGTTTTTGACAATTGATATGAGTCTCCGCGAGTTTGGCTAGTCCAAGCATACGGGATCGTAGCGCAAATTTCGGAAATTTTTTTAAGAATATTTTAGGCGCATGCAGAATAAAAAAATCTTCCTTATCAAAATTGCCTATCTTCAGGAAACTTGTGCTGTAATGGCGAATTTATATACTTTGCTTTGTCCTTCGGAAATTTTTGATAATATTTCCCACGCAGCCATGAAAATCTTAATGATCGCGCTGGAAATTGAAAAAAAGCCACCTCTCCATTTTTTATAAATATCTCTAATCCGATTTTACTTTCATAAAATAACTCTCTTAATTTGCTCTTGAAAAATTCACTCACATCTCTATCGCAATAATGGCCGTAATTTCTGCAAAAAGCTTTATAAATTATATCATCATCATTTTGCAATGATAACTGCCAATCACGACTATCTAACTGGGGCGGGAATGCATACATTTCCACATCTTCTATGAAACACTGATGATAGGAATCCATATATACTCGTGTATTCTTACGGCGTTTTTTCTGCCTTAAAAAGCGTTCAAAATATGGTTCTGGCCATAAATCGAATCTCATTGGAAAAGGAAAAGTTTTATTTTGTTTCATCATCTTTACTATTCCTATAAACTCTAGAAGTCTCCCAGTTTTTTAATAGTTGGTTATCTTGACGCAAGAAAACGCGTAATTGTGGGCGGACTAACCTTTAATTTTCTGGCAATTTGTCGTTTTGGGATTCCGGCCACGTACATATCGATTATTTGCTGTTCGTGACCGTCTATTATGTGCGTCGGGTTCTTTCTCCCCGGCATGCGTCCCAATTTTATACCACGGGCACGCAAGTTTGCTAACGCTTCACGCGTACGCTGACTAATTAACTCTCGTTCTATTTCCGCGGACAGACCAAATGCAAAAGCCAAGACTTTGGACTGGATATTATCCCCCAATTCATATCCGTCCTTAACCGTGTACAATTTTGCGCCAATCTGCATACACTGTTCCAGAATGCGCATAATCATAAATAATTTGCGTCCCAAACGGGACAGTTCGCTGCAGATTATAACATCCCCTGAATGCAGTTGTCGTAAACAACCACCCAAAGCTCGTTCGTCCGGCTCCTTGGTACCGGACACCCCGGCATCTTCTATGTATTTGTCTATCGCAAGCCCCAGCTTTGTCGCTTTGGCTTCTATCCCCAGTTTTTGATTTTTGCAATCTTGATGGTCTGTACTGACCCTTATATATCCATATACCATTAAACTCCCCTTTGTTTGTTCTGATACATGGATTACATTCCCCTAACAATCCAGTTATTTCAATCAACAAAATAAAAAGTGGCAAACATCCACTGTTTCAACTAATCTTTACAGAACAATTGCACATCTTTTGCTCAAATCTCATTCGCATATTCTACAACCATTCCCCTTCGTATAAAAACATTTAATATTATCTATATATTTATGAAGATATTTGATAGCAGTGGTTAATTTACAAACTATGTATTATCTTTATAATCTATACCTATTACCCTAATATTTTTTATATGTTTGTATTTAATATTTTTAATATTGTCTGCGTACTTCTGTAAGTCATCCAATATTGCTTGAAAATCTTTCTTTCCCCATTTTTTCCTTCCAATTCTAGCTAGCAACAATATACCGTACTGATATTTAGAATATTTTAAATATTTTCCTATAAGCTGCTCATCTATTGCTTTTTGCAGATCTCTAAACTGCCAATTATCTGCTATCTTACACTCTATATTTACACACCAATTTTGTTTCCATATTTGTAAATCTGGTTTTTTATTATTCGCGACTTCTGGCTCTCTAACAGCTGAATATAATTTATTCGAAAGCCTCCGCATTTCCATGAGCATATATTTTTGAAAGTATTTTTCTTTGATTGTTTTTCTTTTTATATCATCATCTTCTCGCAAATGTTGATACAATTCTTTTATACTATAATCTGATGTTTCTATATCTTCTTTAATATCCAAAAGTCTATTTAAGCAAATATCAAATAACTCACCTGAATTTGTTGGATCTGTATAGTCTTCTTTTTCGAATTTCACCACCTTATTTTCTGACCAGACCAGCTCTTCGTCCTTAAACAGTAATTGATCTGCATTACTGCGTAAATAATTAGCTGTATCTAAATCAATAGTGTCAAATAGGTCCGCCAAGACACATAAATGAGTTCTTGAGGCCTTTGACAAATGTTTAGGGCTTAATAGATCTAATAAATGACTTCTGAAACGTTGTGCTTCATCACGATAAGTCGGTGTAAAAACCCCGGTGTTTTCACGATGAATATCTTCTTTAATATTTATATACTTATAAACAATCTGTACAAGCTTAGATATTGTTTCTACATCCATACTGGCCGTACTTTGTTCTGCTAATCTGGCAAACAAACGTTCAAAGAAATTATGTAATAATCCTTCATCAGTTGAGATCATTGCTTCTATTCGATTTATTTGCCTTAAAAACTCTTTTGGGGATATCTTGTATAGCAAAACAAACCAGTCATATAGATTTGGGGACTCTATCGTCCTGATCTTTGTATTTATAAATTTAACAAGTATTTTTTGCTTGGTTACACCAAGTGCGACCATAGATAATATTTCAGCGATTAAATAACTATTTGGGTTGTTGGGATGTTTTTCTAAAATTTCAAAAAGCAATTCCTCCAATCGTCCCAAAAGCCCTCTTGGAAAACGCTCTAATTTCCACAGTAAGGAATGTTCTAATGTATTACTTTCTCCAATTTTTTTAATGCAAGGCGTAACTATATCAATAAACACATCTGGATACATCTGTGAATAAGATATGACATAATCAGGGGTATTATTTAACATCTGCAATCCATAAAATATTGCTTTTTTGCATAAATCCTTGCTCAGAATCATATCTTTATTTTCTTTCATAAAATACGACATTCCCATAATACAAATTAAGCTTTTTACCAATATTTTGTTTTTACCAATAGTATCAATATAATTATCTATATTAACATCTGTTATCTGCCAATAACGCTGAATGCTTTCTGCAAAAACATTTGCTATGTCTTCCCCAAAATAACTAACTAACTTGTCATAATTTATTTCTTCATTAACTCCATTTACTCGAGTTGCTATTTTATAAAGAATATCAATACCAACATCATCCAAATCCTTCAGATGCTTTAGATTGTTTGTGACTATCTCAACTTCTTGCTGGCGATTTTTTTCATGGATTTCTTCACTAGCAAGCAACTCTTTTTGAAATTTGGATAGCTCTTTGGGTTCTAAGCGTTGGTGCTCTCTATAGAATTTAGCTATAGTTGCATTTCTGGAAACGTATGATGACATTTGAACTTCTGCGTTCTCTAACGAAGATTGCTCAAAGTGCATTATTGCAACATCAAACAAATTCTTCCTGTCTTGTTCATCAAAAAGGTCATTACAATTTTCTAAATAAATATGAGCACAAGAATCATCAAAACTATAATATTGTTTAGATACATCCATCCAATATCTATACCCCCCATCGTATGTTCGCTTGATCTGTTTATCCATTGCTAGAGCATGACGAACAATAACATATTTCAATCCTTCTTTTTTATCAACCTGCTCTTTAATTTCAAATCGTTTTTTCTTTTCAAATCTATGATTTTTGTATTCAAATTTGCATAGTTCTAATATGTATTTGGATATAACATCTAAATTATCTGACACCTCTATAAGTCTTAACAAAAAACATTCATACAATTCGCATAAGCTCTTATTTATCAAATGCTCTTTAAGTTTATCCAATATTGATTGTATTAACTGCTCTTCATGTAAATTTTTAATAACGTATTGTATTTCATAGTCAAATGGGAAATTGTATTCTCTATCCTTTTGTTCAGACTCCATATATTGAATTATTATATCAATAATATTATCTAAAGAGACGTAAACAGGATACAGTGTTTTTAATAAGAGGTTTATTGTGACTCTATCATGAGATGATTTTGCCTTATCTAACATTTTTATCAGATAATCAATGTTATCAGAATCAGAAAACTTTGTTAATATTACATATGCTGCATACTGTACAGAACCAGTATATTTACTCACTATATCATACAAAGATTTTTTTATTATCCCTATCTCTTGTTTTGATAAATTGTGTATTTGAATAGCGTCCATAAGCTCCAATACAAATAATTGTGCATCACGAGTTTTCTTCAAAGCCTGCTTGAGTTTATGCAATAAAAATTTATGAGTAAGATTGTATGCAAAATGATTGATTTCTGATCTTTGTCCCCAACTTAACATCCACTGTATACGATGTTCGTAATTTTTTAATATATCTTCTATAATTTTTTCTTTATCAGCAGACGTAATATCTGTACATAAATAAGAATTCATTACAAATAATTCTGGATGCTTTTGTAGTAACAAAGTCCTTATTTTGGGCTCACAATTACTTAATGCTATCAAAGCTGGTATAAATTGCTTTTTGGGATGTTCATTCTGAAACACAATATTCATAATATCTCTGTACTTCCCGTTTGCAATTCTATCTTTAAACCATAAATAAGCTAAATAGTTTCTAGCTGTCTCATTCCAGAATTTTACTCTATCCAACCCGTTTGAAGAGAATATTGTGGAGTTAATGAATTCCTCTATAGTTTGTTGATCTTCTTCTGGAAATAATTCTAGACAAGAAACACAATCTTGTATTTCGACCGACTCATAATTATCTTTCTTTTTGATGGACAACGTTTGTTTAAAAAGCGTGCATACTGCGAGTCTTTTTGCCATTTTTTCTATAACTCTTATCGGCATATTAGATTTTCTGTAATCATTTAATTCTCGATACCGATATCTTAATTGATACAAAAAGAAATCGTCCATTGAATATGTTTCAGTCTGATTTTGTCTAAGGAAGGATAATGATTGTATACACTCAAGTGGCGTATTAGAAAAATGTTTGAATAATTGATTTGATAGTTTGTCCTCATTTACATTATAATGTTTTGCAATTATCTTTTTTTGCTCATCCGTTAAATTATCTAGTTGAAACACCTTTACTTTTATAGGAACCTGTTGTGTGTTACATGTTTTATCCCCTAGATCGTCTACAACAGCTAGCCTACCAAAAACATCTTCTATGAGTTGCTTATCTAGATCCGTTTCATATTGCTGTTGAGCATACCACGACAGTCTACCGCGCCAATCACTTCCGCGACATGTGAACAGAATTTTAGTATCAACTAATTTTTGCGTAAATTTTCCCAATAGTTCACACAATATTTCAACAGCTGTCCGAAAAGAATCTCCTCTAATATCGCTCATACGGCACTCATCAATAGAATCAAGAAAAATATTGTATGTTGCCGCTGTTACATCAAACATAGCTTCTAGCTTTTCCTGAAACTTTTCTCTTTCTTTAATAACATAACTCAGATGCTCCCATACAGAATTCTTTCTGTTCTTAGCATAAAACTGACTAATTTCTGTTGTTTTTCCGCTACCTTTATCGCCAACTACCACCACCACATTACACGACTTATCTTGCAGCAATTCCGCAAATGAACGACTGTTTTCTAAACCATATTCAACATTGCTATACGTTCTATTTAACTCGATAATTCGTACCATCGTTTTACACCTATATTATCTAGAAATATCACTAACTACATCTTGATATATAGGATAGGATAAAATACCGTCAAAAATCCAGTATTTTATAATCTCTAACTACTTGATTTTTATACTTTCAAGCGATCAAAAACAACACACATATGAAATCTACAAAGTTATATTCTTGCATAGAACGCGTCATTGCAACTATGCAAGACAATTATTCTCTAAGCTTGAAAGAAGGACCGCCAATCCCCCAGAAATTGAATCCGACGGGAGCAATATATAAGCTAATATTATACTAAAATAATTTTGACAAAGTACGTTCTTCTTCTCTTCTAATATTCTCTTTGTCTTCTGGAAATCTATACGACGCTTCCGGTTCTACTACCCCCTTACTCAATATCCCTCTGCTTTTGAAATATCTTACTAAGATACGTTCTGGGAAGCCATCTATCAGCTTTGTCCAAATATTTTCTGGATTTTGGTCGATCAAACATAATATCTCATTGCATATGTCTATGGTTTTTCTTATGGACAATTGACTTGCTTTAAAAACAGTGGCCATATTATTCTGAAACGCAGCTATCGCATTTATATTTTCACGACTTCCTCGTTCTAATACATTTGCGAAATTCCCGGCTCGAACAGGTAGTGTGTCTACATTCAAAACTCCCTTGATTATAAACAGATAATCTTCTATTGTCGTTGGGTTCAAGACTTTTTTAGACTGCACAAACTTTTGAATATAGCCCTCACCCGTATTTATATCGCATTTTGGGTGGCCATAATGAGCTTCACATATATTGTTCATAAAATCTAAGTTAGTTGTCAAAATTACACATAAACCTTCTACATCAAAAAAATGTTTTATGACCTCCAATGACTTTACTGCATAATCTGGCTTACATCTATCCAACTCATCAACAACTAATACGACTTTGCCGCCACTACCTTCTATTAGTCTCTGCAATTCTTTTTTAAACTCGCTTAAATCTTCTTTGTTTTTTTTCAAGTCAGGAATTATGTCTGGTATATCCACACCACCAAAAGCTTTGGCACCGAACTTTAATAAATTATTTGCAACCTTAGTCGCTTTCTCTTTAACGGACACCTGCAATTCATGTGCAGGATTTAAAGATAATAATATTTGGGCGGCAATAACGGGAAACGGGTTAGCAATATAATCATTTTCCCATAAATTGAGATAAACTGATTTTATTTCAACATCCCCATCGTAATTATTTTTTGCCAAATATTCACAAAACCTAGTAATAAAGAACGTTTTTCCTGTACCATAGCCGCCTTCTAACGCCATAACATACGGAGTCGGTAGTTTAACAATTTCTTCCTTAAGTTTCTTCGCAAAATCCTTCAGTCCCGGTCTAATTTCTTCGTCTTGAAACGGCGTTTCACGATACACAGCCAATTCTTCTGGTGCCAAATTGTAAATATTTGCAATATCCATCATAAAAATCCTTTTTACATTATGTGATTTATGTAGTGTTTTTGATAGAAAATTCAATCCATAAAATGAACAAATATACTTGACTTATCGCCTTTTGTAAGCAGTAATTGCGTGATGTTATACAAAGGAGTTGAATATGCCAAAACATCCGGAAATTACTATTAAAATCACACAACCAATTGATAATACCCGTTTGGTTTTGCAATGTCTTGATGTGTTCTGGAAACATGGGATTCAAAACGAGGCCGAAGTGTTTATAAACGATATCGCACAGATGGGGTTGATACCGGCGGTGCAGGCTTGGTTTAATATTGAAAACGAGGCACAGAAATGAGAAAGCGTGACCTGCCCCGTAGCTATGACGGATTGAAAGATTTGCCGTATGCGACACGTGCCGATATATGGGCTAAGTATTCGCCCCATCCGTTCAAACGGCAAAATCGTTCATTATGGTACTATATTCAATGCGACCGATTGGGATTGCGAATAGAGAAAAAGCATTTGGTTAAAATCAAGCGATATAAGGACAATCCAGCCGAGTGCCTAGCACGTGCTGCACGAACAAAATACAATCTGACACCGGGGGCGATTATACGCAAAGAGTTCCGTGGCATTGTTCATGAAGTCATTGTCAATGACGACAATACGTTCACGTATAATGGTGAAAAATATCGTACCCTGTCCGCAATAGCCAAAGATATATCAGGCATCAAGATTTCGGGGCCAGATTTCTTTGGTCTGAGCCAAAGGAAAAGCCATGACAATTAAATGTGCGATTTATACACGAAAGTCAACCGAGCACGGTTTGGACATGGAGTTCAACTCCCTGCAAAACCAAGAAGAGGCATGTAAAGCGTATATCGCATCCCAATCATTCAATTGCTGGCAATATTGCAAAACATACAGCGATGCTGCAATCTCGGGCGGGACTATGGAACGCCCCGCGTTAAAGCAAATGCTGGACGACATGGCGCGTGGTCTGGTCAATACCGTGGTGGTTTATAAGGTTGACCGACTGTCGCGTTCTATATTGGACTTTCATAAGATGATGCAGTATTTCAACAAATATAATGCGAACTTTGTATCCATTACCCAATCGTTTGACACCAGCACTTCTATGGGTAAGCTGACGTTGAATATGTTGCTGTCATTTGCCCAATTTGAACGAGAGGTTTCATCGGAACGCGTGAGGGATAAAATACGTGCCAGTAAGGCCAAAGGCATATGGATGGGTGGCATGCCACGGTTAGGATATGATGTCGTAGACAAGAAGCTGATTGTAAATCCAGCCGAAGCAGAGCACGTGCGACAGTTGTTTGAAAAATACTTGGAACTGCAATCTGTGAATGATTTGACACAGTGGGCCGAAAGCAATGGGATTCGTGCCAAAGCATGGACAACCGCCAAAGGGGTGCTGCGTGGTGGCAAGCCCATTACACCGAACAGCATGCACAAGATTTTGCGAGACAAAATCTATATCGGGATGATTGAAAACAAAGTCAGCAATAATGTTGCCCGAGGCGAGCATCAGGCGATCGTATCGCCGGAAGTATTTCAACGGACACAGGATGCACTGGTTGCGAATTCTAATAATACCAGTCATCGCAGGCGGTCGCCAAATCTGCTGTCGCGAAAGCTGTATAACGACAAAGGTGTACGTTTTGCCAATCAGCACGCATGCCCCAAGGATAAGGTTGGGCCATATTACTATGCGACACGGGGATTCTATCTGCCAGCGGCTCAGGTGGATGAAATAGCCATGTCTGTTGTGGCCGAGTTTCTGGACAGTGATATGAGTTCCCTGGCTCAAAATGTGGTCATGGCATTGAAACGGATTGTGTGGGATGACCTGTCATACCTGCAAAGGCGGGAATTAGTTCGCATTATGATTGAACAGGCAACGTATTCGCAAGAACAACTGATATTCTATATCAATATCAATCCACAGTTGTATAATTCGTTTTTATCTGCATATCATATCAATCATAATAACAGTCCAATGGAATATACGGTCAACGGCGACAATGTGACGATTGTGCGACCAGTTGTGCTGCGCCGATATGCCAACACCAGATTTAGCGGTGGATGCAATGGCACGCTGAGCATTACAGAAAACAACCACCTGATATTAAAGGCCTTTGCCACCGCGTGGCGGTATCGGGATATGTATGAACAGGGCAGCGATGTGGATTCAATTGGCCGAGTCGAGCATGTTGCACTACGCCATGTATATAAACATCTGTCTTTGGCTTATTTAAGTCCTGAGGTTGTAAATCATATTTTAAGCACTAACTGCCAGATATCCGTTCGCGAAATGATCGATAAGGCATCACGTAGCAATGAATTTACCGAACAGAAAAAGTTATTTGATTTTCAATAAGATTTGTTATAAAATGTACTTATGCCTGTTGGAAGGCTATCTCATCCGTGTAAAGATCTCATCATCCAACAAATAACATAAACCTTTAACCTGGGTTTTATTGTCTAAACTACAGATTACGGATGCATATTTTCTAGATAATAATCCCCACAAAGACAATAAAGGAGTATGTTATGACACATATTGAATATTTTAAATTACAAGCTAAAAATCTGTTAAAAGACTATCAAACGCGTCACTTGTCAGAAACAGGCGACATCTACGAGTACGATCCAAAGTTTTTTGATATCGTTGGTATATTCTTAGACTACGATATAATGGATGATGTTCCAGACTTTGAATTTAAGTTAGGCAATGCCCAGCACCTAATTGCACAGATAACAGGTTTTGATAAATGGGCAGAGCTTATAGGTGCCACAGAAGAAGAACAGGCCGAAGCACATCGTATACTGGAAACTTATAAATATAACGAATATGGTTCCACTGGATTTATATCGCACAATTTTACGCCTGACGGTCGTGATGTGACAGAATTTTCTCATGAACCAAAAGGAAGTGATGTACCCTATCATGAAGAACTATCTGGAGAGGATTGGCAAGATGGTATTGATGAATGCTTAAAACATGGCATGGGATTTGATCCAGACACGCTGGTGGAGTGCATACATTGTGGCAAACAGTTCGCATTCAAAGAAGTTAAGGTTAGATGCCTAAAACCAGAATATAACTATGGTCAAGTGGATGATTTTAAGGAAATTATGTGCAAACACTATCCTAATTGTGATGGTAACTTGATTGATTTGATGCCCGTAGAAATACAGAACGACAATGGGGGTGATGAAGATGAAAAATAAACATTTCTCATATCCTCGCAATCAAACAAAATCATACACAAATACCAATGGATATAGAGTGTATAAAGATACGGGTACATTGGTTCATCGACATATGGCAGAGTTGAAACTTGGGAGACCTTTAAAATCTGGTGAAGTTGTACATCATATAAACAGAAATAAACAAGATAACAGACCGTCAAACCTGTTTATATTCCCCAACCAGCAAGCACACTGGAACGCCCACAAACAAGACGCAAGGGACTTTGGCACTGATTATAGTTTTAGAGGTAAGAAAAACTAAAATTGCCACGGTGGTTTTGGGGATTGTATGTAAACAGTGATAAAATTGGGTTATTTTGGGTTTTAATTATACATACTGGTAACTTCGTGGTGTAAAAGTGGCGGAAGTCCGCCTAAAAACAAAGCCCCGACAGATATTGCCGGGGTTTTGATTATTTCTGGCGGAGTCGAAGGGATTCGAACCCTTGATACCCTTGCGAGTATACCACATTTCCAATGTGGCGCACTAGACCAACTATGCGACGACTCCTGCAACTCTATTATTCTGTAATTTCGCTTTCTGCAGTTTCAACCGCTTCTTCGACAGTAATTGTACCAGGTTCATCATCTGCCAAGGTCGCTTCTAGTTCTGCGTCAATTTCACGCAACAGTGGATCTTCGCTGCCGATTTCCAATGATTCTTCACCAGATTGAGAAATTGGATTTTCCTTGTAAGACTGAACAAATTCATGGCGAACCGCGTTAACATCTAATTTGCCACTGGCAATTTCACGCAATGCAACAACGGTCAATTTATCATTGCCCTTGTCGACCACAGGTTCTGCACCGCCATTTAAATCACGAACACGTTGTGATGCCAACATGCCCAGTTCATAACGGCTTTCTACGTATGGTAATGTATCAGAATTTGTTGTGCGTGCCATTTTAATTCCTTTGTTGAAATCGTTTTTAGTCAGGTTATAATGCCCTATGGACGGTCAAAATGCAAGCAGAAAATAAAAAAAACAATATTAACAACATAAAAACACTTTCTTTTGGGTGTCGGTTAAATGCACTGGAATCAGAAAAGATACAGCGCATGCTGGCCCCACACATATCAGCCGCGATTGTTGTTAATACCTGTGCAGTCACCGCAGAGGCAGAACGCCAATCTGGCCAGGCAGTCAGACGTATCGCACGTGAGAATCCAAACGCACCTATATTTGTGACAGGCTGTGCTGTGACACGAAATCCAGAACTGTTTTCACAGATACCGAATACTGTTTGCGTTCATAATCGTGAAAAACGGAACCTGGATGCATATGCCATGGGGATTAATCAGGCAACATGCAATAATACCGTGCCAACAATTGAAAACTTTAATCAAGGTGATACGAAATTATCTAAGCAGTTTGTACAAATTCAAAATGGTTGCAATCATAATTGCGCATACTGTATTACACGCGCACTGCGGGGGCCATCTGTATCATTTGAATATGCAGATATTTTAGCAGATGTTCAAGCCGGCATAGCAAACGGCTTTAATGAAATTGTTTTGACGGGTGTCGACATCGCATCATACGTCAAAAAATCGGGTGACAAGGTTATGTTGCTGTCTGATTTATGTCGCACGCTGTTGAACGATGTGCCAGGTATTAAACGATTACGTCTGTCGTCTGTTGACCCGGCTGTACCAGATATTGCACAAATTATAGACATGATAAAATCAGAACCAAGAATGATGCCACATATGCACTTTTCCATGCAATCGGGGTCTGATACAATACTAAAATCCATGGGACGACGCCATAATGCACAAATGGTTCGTGACTTGGTTGCACGTGGGAATGGGGAAATAACATTCAGTTGGGATATAATATGCGGATTTCCCGGTGAAACAGAAGAACTGTTCCAAGAGACATTAGATTTGGTGCGCGAAACAAAACCAATCAAAATTCATGCATTCCCTTTTTCGCCACGGCCAGGAACACCTGCGGCAGATATGCAACACCAAGTTAACCGGGCCGTTTCCAAGGAACGCGTGCGCATTATAAACGATGCTGCAAACGCAAACCGCGCAGAATTTATGCGAACGCAGCTGGGAAAAACAGTTCAAGTATTGGTCGAAGAAAACAATATCGCACGCTGTCCACACGATATTGCGGTCAAAATTGATGGAACACCCGTAAAGGCACGAACAATTTCTAAAATAAAACTGATCGACATTATTGATGATTATTTTGTTGGCAAAGTTGTTTATAATTGATAGTATCGAAAACATGAAAAAGAAATTATTTACATTATTTTTGATTTTATTCACAGGTGCAGCGCACGCGGAATTTTCAACCCGCGCAAAGTCTGCTTTCTTAATCGACTATGATTCCAAGGCGGAAATTGTTTCAAAAAATGCAGATGTTTTAATGCCGCCGTCATCGATGATAAAACTGATGACGCTGGCGGTGTTATTTGATGAAATAAATGCCGGCAACATCACAATGGATACCAGATTCCCAGTTGGTAAAAACGCAGACTATAACAATCCAGAATGGTATCCTGCCAGCAAGATTTGCCTGGTCGAAGGGCAAGATATTTCTGTGCGCGACTTGATTTTGGGACTGATTGTTCTGTCAGGTGGCGACGCATCGGTCGTTGTGGCAGAAAAACTGGCCGGGTCTGAGGCAGCCTTTACCGCGATGATGGAAAAGAAAGCACGCAGTATCGGTATGGAACAGTCAACATTTGGGAATGCCAGTGGACTGCCCAATCCAAATAATTTGATGACCAGTCGAGAGTTGGCAATACTGGCCGAACATTTGATTTCTGATTATCCAGATATTTATCCAATGTTTGCAACAAAACGCTTTGAATTCAAAGAACACAAGACCGACTGGTGTCGTGAATGGGGGCGGACGCATACACTGAACTATAATAAACTGTTGTTTAATATGCGCGGGGCAGATGGATTGAAAACAGGTCATACCGCAGATGGTGGATATGGCATGGTGGCCAGTGCCAAGATTGGTGGTCGACGCCTGATTGGGATTATTAATGGATTTAATGGCAAGGGACATGATGCACTGGCGGCAGAGATGAAAAAACTGTTAGAACATGGATTCAACACCACTATGAACAAAGTTTTCTATCGCCCAGGCGATACAATTGCGGAAATACCAGTGTGGTACGGGAAAAATCCAACGGTTGTGGCAACAGTCAAAGAACCGTTTGCAATCACACTGCCCAAAGAAACGGGATTAAAGGGCGTGCGCGTGTTGGCCCGGTATAGCGAACCACTGAACGCACCGATTAAACAAGGTGATGAAATTGGGCAACTGATTGCAGAACAAAATGGCCGGGTTATTGCACAGGCACCACTGGTTGCAAAGGACAAGGTTCGTAAAATCTTGTTCGTTGGACGTATCATTAAAAATATTAAGGTTATGTTTGGGTTTTAAAAATGGCACCACGTAAAAAGGCAACATCTGAATACAATTTCCCACACCCAATGGATAACGAACATTTGGTGGGGCATGGTGATACATTGCGAAACTTTATGGACGCATGGAATAATCGTGATGCGCACCCTGTTCACCCGGTGTGGATGTTGACCGGTCCGATGGGCATTGGCAAGGCGACGTTGGCATATAAGATTGCAAAAATGGTCTATGGCAATGTTGGCGACTTTTTCATTATTGACCAAGACAGAAATATTGATAAAGACGGGAAGCCCAAACCAGATGGTAAGGTTATATCTGTTTATACAGTACGCGCAATGATCGATAAAATGCAGATGTCATCGATGTCTGGCGATTGGCGTGTGATATTGATTGATTCCGTCGATCAACTGAATACCGCTGCGTCAAATGCGATACTGAAATTATTAGAAGAACCGCCGGCCAAGACATTGTTCTTGCTGGTCGTGCATCAATTGGCAAACGTATTGCCCACGGTACGTTCGCGCGCACGCGTTGAAAAGATGCGACCGTTGACCATATCGCAACTGCGCGAATTGTGTGTGAAGTTTATTCCAGATGAAGATATTAGTACGGAAACATTAAGATTATCAAACGGCAGTTTTGGACGTATTGCGAACCTAAAAAAATCCGGTGGGGATGCAATCTATGCAGAATTGTTGGATTTGTTAAACAACGAACATTCAAATACTGGTGACGTCATGGCATTGGCAAAAAAAATTGCACCAGCACCAGAATTACACGGAATATTACTGGATGCAATTGCACACTTTGGTTTGGCTGATTTATACCCACGTGCAACACATGCCATTGCAGATATAAAGAATGTATATCTGGAACCAGAAATTGGCATCTTTAAAATAATTATGGAAATAAAAAAATGTTTATAGACACACATTGTCATTTAACCGACGATTATTGTTCTGACGGTGACAGCATTGATGTTATTACGCGTGCAGTTGACGCGGGCGTCGGCGTTATGATTTGCCCAACAGCAGACCCAAATGATATTCCAAAGGCAATCAGACTGGCGAACAGGCACAATAACATTTATTGTACAATTGGAATCCATCCAGAATACGCGCCGACGAACGCATACGAACACCTGATTGACAGCGTCTTGAAACACCCAAAGGTTGTTGGCGTCGGTGAAATCGGGTTGGATTATCACTATGATTCAGGTAATAAAAAACAGCAAATTGAACTGTTTGAACAACAGTTGGACATCGCAAAAAAATACGCCCTGCCCGTGGCAATTCACACACGCGACGCCGAAGAAGACACGGCCAACATTTTGACCGGCGATGTGCGTGGTGTTATGCATTGTTATACCAGTTCATGGGATTTGGCAAAAAAAATGTTAGACCGCGGGTTCTTTTTTTCTGCCAGTGGTATTTTAACATTTAAAAACGCGGCCGAAATTCGTGAAACATTTGCGAAAATTCCAAACGACAGAATTGTTATTGAAACAGATGCACCATACTGCGCGCCTGTACCATATCGCGGTAAAACATGCGAACCCGCAATGGTTGTTGAGACGGCACGTGTCTTGGCACAAATTAAAGACTTGCAACTGGGACAGTTGGAATCTATACTGACAGAAAATGTAAAGAGATTATATCCGAAATGTCACGTCAATTAATTAAATCAGGTCAGGTTTCAGAAAATCGCAAGGCGCGATTTAACTATTCTATTGAAGATACAATAGAGGCGGGAATTTCATTGACTGGTGCAGAAATAAAATCAATTCGATATGGACTGGTAACGATTGTTGATGGATTTGTTCAACGTCGTGGCGATAACCTGTTCTTGGCGGGTGTCGAAATTCAAAAATTGCCCACGGCGGCACGAATTGTGAACTTTGATGAAAGACGCAGTCGTCAATTATTGCTGCACCGCAATCAAATTAATCGTCTGATTGGGAAATTACAAGAAAAAGGCGCAACAATCGTTCCGCTAAAACTGTACTTTAACAACCGCGGAAAATTAAAGGTTTTATTAGGCGTTGGTTATGGTAAAAACAAAGTCGATAAACGTGAAACAATCAAACAACGCGAATGGGATAAAAGCAAGGCCCGCATTTTAAAAGGAAGATAAAATCCGCAAACAAAATGTTTGCAGATTATGTGTTTGTTTGGTATTCTTACCCATATAATTTATCAAAGGATATACACAATGGCTATTAAAGTCCGTGATTTTGAAGTACGTTTGACCCGAAACAAAGAAGAACGCAAACAGGTGCGCCAGTTGCGCTATGCGGTATTTGTCGAAGAAGAAGGTGCCGGCGCAACCGAAGAACAACGCGCGCTGGGTGAAGAATATGATGCCTATGACAGATATGCAGAATACATGGCTGTTTTTCATCAGGGACGTGTCGTTGGAACGTATCGTATCATCGACCGTAATGCCGCAGAAAAAATGGGTGGTTTCTATACAGAAAACGAATTTAATATATCTAAGATTAAAAAGTATCGTGGCAATATTGCAGAAATGTCACGTGCGTGCGTTGAAAAATCATATCGCGACAATGCGTTGGTTATGCGTATGCTGTGGGCGGGTTTGGGTGAATTAATTGTGCGCCGCAAGATTGGTGTTTTATTTGGGGTTGCGTCATTTGTTGGAACAAAGCCTGCACGTTCTGCCCAAGCGATATCTTATTTATACTATAACCATTTAACGCCGTTGCGTTTGCGCGCAACTGTATTGCCGGAAAAATTTGCAGATAGCGTAAACCCTAAATTAGCACGCATGAATATCTTGCCACGCGAATTTGTTGACGAGGTTGATGCCAAAGCAGAAATGACACCTTTGATAAAGGGGTACTTGCGTCTGGGCGCAACATTCGGCAAGGGTGTATTCGTTGATATACCTTTCAATTCATACGATGTTTTCGTTATGATTGAAACACGCAAGATGAATGCCGCATATCAGAAGCATTTCTTGGGTCGCGAAAACGCATTGGGCAATCCAGACGATGACAAAGAAAACATTATGAAAACCGTTGGTAAAATTATGACATTGCCTGTGGTTGGACCATTCAAGGTTGTACGCGCGTTTGTAGATTTCCTGTTGCGTGAAGATGCAGAAGATGCAGAATATGTCGAAGAATCAGACAAGGCAGATAATGAAGAGTAATATATATGGCAAAATTACGTAAACAAAATATCTTTAACACAACAACCGCCGCGATAAAGTTTGTTTTATTTTGGATTGCGGTGGTTGTGCAGTTACCTATCATTTTCTTGTTGCCCAGTGGTGGTAAATGGTCAGTACGATATATGCCGATATTTATGTGGTTCTTGGTAAAACTGGGGGGCATAAAAATCGTTGTGCATGGAACGCTGTCTGACAAGCGGCCACTGATGATTGTTTCTAATCATATATCCGTGTTTGAACTGGCAACATTTCCAACCGCATTTCGGGGCAGTTTTATTGCAAAAAAAGAAATGGAAAATTGGCCATTGGTTGGATGGGTTGCAAAAAAATTTGGCGTGATATTTGTTGACCGCCGTCCATCGCACGCACGTGATGCCCTGGCGGTTGTGCAAGAAACGGTCAAGAATGTTAAGTATCCAATGATACTGTTTCCAGAAGGAACAACCACAAATGGTGCCTATGTTAAACCGTTTAAAAGCACGTTGTTTAACTTTGTTGAAAATTCCAATGTCACAGTTCAGCCAATGGCGATGCATTACCGCTATAAAGACGGCAGTCCAATTGATGAACAGACTATGGCGGATCACTTTGCGTATTTTGACAATAAAAAAATGGACATGGGGCCGTTGTGCAAGCGTGAACGCAGTGCGTTTGGTCAAGTGTTTCATATTATGATGCTGGGTGGATTTACGGTTGAAATCACATTATTGCCACCACCGCCCCTGGCGGGTATGGACAGAAAGCAGATTGCTGAAACACTGCACAAAATCGTTTCAGATAAATATATGGAATTAAAAGATAAAGAAACCAAAAAATAAAAAAAGAGATTTAAGAGATGAAAACAGCAATTACACCAACACGCGCTGAAAATTTCAGCGAATGGTACCAGAATTTAATCGTTGCCGCAGATTTGGCGGAAAATGCACCTGTGCGTGGTTGTATGACAATTAAACCATATGGTTGGGCAATTTGGGAACTGATGCGTGATGAAATGGACAGACGTATCAAGGCACACGGGGTTCAGAATGCCAACTTTCCATTGCTTATTCCGATTGACTTCTTTAATAAAGAAGCAGAACATGTAGCCGGCTTTGCCAAGGAATGTGCCGTTGTAACCCATCATCGTCTGAAAATGATTGATGGCGCGTTGCAGCCCGACCCAGATTCAAAATTGACCGAACCATACATCATTCGTCCAACATCAGAAACAATTATTGGCGAAGCGATGTCGCGCTGGGTGCAAAGCTATCGTGATTTACCAATGAAATTAAATCAGTGGGTAAATGTAATGCGCTGGGAAATGCGCCCACGTATGTTCCTGCGTACGTCTGAATTTAACTGGCAAGAAGGTCATAACGTATTCGCAACCCACGAAGAAGCGAATGCAGACGCACGAAAAATGCATAAAATGTATGGTGATTATATGCGCGAAATTTTGGCAATCCCATCTATCATGGGCGAAAAAACACCCGAAGAACGGTTTGCCGGTGCCGACCATACATATACACTGGAACATATTATGCAAGACGGCAAGGCGTTACAGGCCGGGACATCGCATGATCTGGGGCAGCATTTTTCTAAATCATTCGGCATTCAATTCTTGGGCACAGATGGCAAGTTGCAACATGCATGGACGACCAGCTGGGGGACAACAACACGTATGATGGGTTCTATGTTTATGATTCATTCTGATGATGATGGTTTGATTTTACCACCAGCAGTCGCCCCATACCAGGTTGTAATTATTCCGATTACGCGTGGTGACACCACAGAAGCACTGAATGCATACGCAGAAAAACTGGGTGAACAGTTGCGTGCAACCGGAATTCGCGTATTGGTTGATACATCCGACATGCGCGCGCCTGACAAAATGTGGAAATGGATTAAACGTGGCGTTCCATTGCGTGTTGAAATTGGTGGCCGCGAGATGGAATCAGGCGACGTGACAATTACGCGTCGTGATTTAGGTCGCGAATCCAAACGCACGATTAAGGCAGACGAACTGGTTGCAACAGTTAACGATATCATGCGCGACATTCACGATACAATGGTTGCCCGTGTTGAAAAACGTAATCGCGAAATGATTCATGATGTTGCGGACCTGGATGCATTGGATGTAGCGTTGGCGAATGGCAAGATTGGATTTTTCCGTATAAAATACGAAATGACAACAAATGAAAGATTTGATGGATTAATGGAAAAATACAAGATTACACGTCGCTGTCTGGATGATAATGATCCAACATTTGTGTTTGTCGCAAAATCATATTAAATCAACCGCCCGTTTGGGCGGTTGTGTTATTCTTTGTCATTACGAGCAAACATAGTAAAGCGTGGCAATCCAGTTTATATCGGCAAAATTTATCTGGATTGCCGCGGTCGTTGCAATCCATCGCAATGACAAGAGCATGTTATCGTGTCTTGTAATGGTCACAGAGTTTTGATATTTCATGAGCCTTGTTAATGGCCTCTGTTATATAGTATGACGCATGACGATCTGCTTTTGGACATGCCAACTTAATCTTAATTGTATTGCCAGTCCCATCAATATACTCTGTAATTCGTTTGCCGCCAATTGTTGGGTAATAACGCACCCACCCCGTTCCATCATTCATATCGAACACACTACCCAATACACAACATTTATCGCACCCATGGCACACATTGATATTTACTTGCTTTTCCTGTGTAAACGACATTTTGGTTTATCCTTTATGCTTTAATTCTGTTATGAGCTTAGCACAAATATTAGGATTTTCCAGTTTTTAAATAATAAAAACCACCCTGACGGGTGGTTCCAAAATAACTGGTGCGAGCAAAGTACTTCAACGGGATTATCAATCCCGTCTCGCCTCGCAACGAGCCCCTTTGCACGAGTTATTTAAAAAACCACCCTGACGGGTGGTTCCAAATTAACTGGTGCGAGCAAAGGGGCTCGAACCCTCGACCTCAACCTTGGCAAGGTTGCGCTCTCGCCAACTGAGCTACGCTCGCATTGCGACATGTATAATGACACATATTAAAAACAAATGCAAGTGCTTTTTTAATTTTTTTTCACAAGTTAAAAATCCCCCAGAATTTGGGGGATTTTTTGGTTTCTAAAACCACTGCCATGGCTGTAATGCCTTTAACAAGCCCAGTGCAGTACGTTTGTCTGCATAGGTATGACCACAACGCGGACAAACATTAAATGGTGCGATGATTGCCTTGGCCTTTTTAAACAACATAAACCAGATGTACAAGCCAATCGCCCATGCCGCAATTACCAAGCCCCACGCAACATAACCAAAGTATGTATCAACAGTACGTGTCAACACAGTAATTGTTGTGATGTCCGAACGCGACAGGTCATTATAAATCTTGGTTGCAACGGGCCAACTGGATGGGCGCCATGGATATACATGTTTAATCCCGTAATTGGTCAACAATGTTGTACCCAAACCACCAGACTGTTTGTCCAGCGCAGTTTTAATTGCATCGTCCAGCATCTTGTCAACTTCGGTCTGGGCAACCTTGGTCAAATCTTTCTTTATTTTATCCAACTGGGCATTGACCTTGGCGGCGGTATCGTCAACCTTGGCGATTGCCTGATTTGCCTTGTCAATTGTGCTGTCTGCCTTGTCTAAACCCTTGTCAACCTGGGCAACAGCCTTGTCAACGCCGTCTGTTTTAAACCCAAGTTTATTTGCCAAACCAGACAACGCCTTAACGCCGGCGGTCTTTTCGCGCGCCTGGGCAGTTGCTTCTGACGCCTTGGCTGTTTCTTCCTTGGCCTTGGCCGTGGTGTCAGTCACTTTTTCAACGCCCTTTTCTGCCATCTTTACACCATCAATTGCAACTGAAATCGGTTTTTCCAAATCAATCGCGTCGGCGACAGTGTCTAATAAAGCCTCGTACTGTTTAACGATTCCACGTTGCAGGTCATAGAACATCGACACAACGAGTGATTTCTTTATCGGCTGGGAATAAGTGTTCTTTACATGCAGTGGGAACCATGCAACAAGCGCAATCCATATAATAGATATTATCGCAAATATGCGTTTGGTCCATGTTATGACAGATTGTTTCTTTTTAACAGTTTTAACACCGCCCATATCGATAACTTCGATTTCTTTTTTCTTTTTGGCCATATTGCCCCCTTTTGGTTATTTTGTTTTGGTGTTATAAATCGTATTCAACGTGTTATGAAACTTATCAATTTCTGATTGAAGCATTTCTTTTATCATGTTTACTTTTGGGTACTTAATCGACTGTAATTGTTGCAATTGGTGAATTGCAGTAATATATAAATGCCGTTCGTTCCCAGACATATCAAAGCGAACAAAATCCATGCTGGGGACCAGATACCATGTTGTCGGCTTGTTAAGGTCAGCACGACAGACAAGTGTGTAAACATCGTTATTTACAGCATGATAAGATAAAATTAAATCGTCGGCATTTAATTTAACATGCGCCATCAGTATCTCCTTTATACTTTTTGATAAATTCGCGTTTAAATTCGGCGAATCTGCCCTGCTCTATTGATTCACGAATATCGCGCATTAAATCCTGATAAAACCACAGATTGTGTTGGGTCAATAACGTCGCCCCCAGGATTTCGTTGCACTTAATTAGGTGATGGATATATGCACGCGACCGCTGGCACGCAGGACAACCACACTTGTCATCCAATGGCGCAGAATCGTCCCTGAATTTCGCATTGCGCATGTTCATTGTGCCGTGGCGTGTAAATGCCTGGGCTGTGCGACCGGCGCGTGTTGGCATGACACAGTCAAACATATCAATACCACGTTCAACCGCACCCAAAATGTCAAGTGGTGTGCCAACGCCCATTAAATAGCGTGGCCGGTCCGTTGGCAATAATGGTGTTGTTGTTGCAATCATATCAAACATAACACTTTGCGGTTCGCCCACCGCCAAGCCACCAACAGCATAACCATCAAAACCAATGTCAACCAATGCACGTGCAGACTTTTCACGCAAATCTGGGAAATCTGCACCCTGGACAATGCCAAATATGCCGTATCCCGGGCGATCAATAAAAGCATCTTTACTGCGTTTTGCCCAACGCGTCACCATATCTACATTTTTTTCAACGCGGGCACGTTCGGCCGGCAGTTTCAAACATTCGTCCAACACCATCGTGATGTTTGAATCCAACTGATGCTGAATGTGTACAGAATCTTCGGGGCGCAAGAAATGCTTTTTCCCACCGTCAAAGTGTGATGTGAATTGAACGCCTTCTTCGCTCATCTTTGTCAGGGTCGACAGGGACATAACCTGAAAGCCACCACTGTCAGTCAAGATTGGGCCAGACCAACCACCGAACTTATGCAAACCGCCCATTTTTTCAACCAAATCACCACCAGGACGCATCATTAAATGGTATGTATTACCCAAAATAACCTGGGTACCGGTTGCGGCAACCTGATCCATGGTTAGCGCCTTGACAGTCGCCGCCGTACCCACCGCCATAAACGCAGGCGTTTGAAATGTGCCGTGTGCCGTTTCAACCGAACCGCGACGTGCGTTGCCGTCAGTGGCGATAAGATTAAATTTCAGTGCCATTTATATTCTCTTCTTTTTTAAACAACAAACAGCAGTCACCATAGCTAAAAAATCTGTACTTTTCAGATATGGCATGCGAATATGCCGCCTGCATTTCAGACAGGCCGGCAAATGCCGACACCAACATAAATAATGTTGATTTTGGCAAATGGAAATTGGTTAATAGTACATCAACCGCCTTGAACTTATAACCCGGGGTGATAAATATATCAGTGGTCTGACAAAATGGTGCAACACGGCGATATTTTTCAGGGGCACTGTTTCGCATTGCCGCACTTTCCAGCAGACGCAATGACGTTGTACCCACCGCAATAACACGACTTGCGTTGTTTATTTTTTTCGCCTGGTCATCTGTGATACAGCCCCATTCGCTGTGCATTTTGTGTTTTGATAAATCTTCGGTTTTAACAGGCAACCAGGTGCCGGCACCGACATGCAGTGTAATATTTACAATTTCAGCACCACGCGCACGTATTTCATCCAATAATTCGGGCGTAAAGTGCAAGCCTGCCGTTGGCGCCGCCATAGAACCCAGCGGATTCGCATAAACCGTTTGATACCGTTCCCTATCTGCGATTTCTGCATCGCGTTTCATATATGGTGGCAATGGCATTTTACCAACCGCGTCCAGCGTTTCAAATACGTTATCGCATAAAAATTCCAGTTTCAGACCACTGTCATCGTCGTGTGCCAAAACACGAATTTGCGTACCATTGTCCAATGTTAAAATTTCACCATCTGGGATTTTGTTAAAACGCTTACACAACCCCCACCAGGTCTTGTTATCAACCGCGGTATGCAATGTGATTTCATGTTTACCATTTGCCATAAAACGCGCCGGAATAACACGCGAATTATTAAACACAACAACATCACCAGGACGCAGATAATCCAAAAAATCACGAACGTGTTTGTCGGCAATTGCGCCGCCATTAACCACCAACATACGCGATGCGTCGCGTTGCGACAATGGGTGCGACGCGATTAATTCAGAAGGTAATTCAAAATCAAAATCAGACAGGGTTAGCATTTTTGACTTATCGCATCTTAGGTTGACCGGCAGCAGTGCGTATTCTGTTTACCCGCTGTATTTTATACAAATCTTCAAGAGAACGATTGTTTACAGATTGTACATAATTCAACTTAATAGACAAAGATTTGCCAATTATGTCACCGCCTCCATAATGATTAAAACGTATCGTATCACCCACTTGGATATAGTCTTTGACACAGTTGTTTATATGATTATGATCTATATAAACACGGTAATCTACCAAGTTATCACCGTCTTTATCACAATAATACCATTGTTTGTCATCTATTTTTGACACAACCCCCGTTTCGGTTGTGGCTTCGATACAAGAGGTCATTGCAAGGGGCATAGCAGCCAACACATATGGAACAATTTTTTTATACATTTTCATCTTTTATACCTTTTATTTCTTAAATTCCAACCCTTGATCGATATAGTTTTCTGCCTTTTCTTCCCAGTCTGGTTCGACACGCACGAACAGGTGCAGGCGCGCGTTTACGCCCCACTGGTCCTGAATATCATGACGGGCGGCGGTGCCGATACGTTTTAGCTGTTCACCACCCCGACCCACGACAATCTTTTTATGTCCGTCATTACGTACCGCAATTTTCTGATAAATGTCCAGAACACCGTCATCTGCGACATCAACACGTTCGGTGACGACGTTAATGTGATACGGTAATTCTTGGTGAATGTATTTATAAATCTTTTCACGGGTCAATTCCGCCAGATACAATTCATCTGGGACATCGGGCGCGTCAACCGTATCAAATAAATACGGGGATTCAGGCATAACGTTCGCCAGTGCGGTCAGCATTTTTTCAATACCGTCGTTCTTTAATGCAGAAATCATAAAGATTTCAGACCATGGTGCCAAAGAATTCAATTCCGCAACCATTGGCAATAAATCCAGTTTTGCGATTGCATCAACCTTGTTTAATGCAACAAAGATATTTGGACGGTCGGCAATCTTGTCCGCCAAGGCGCGAATTGTTTCGGTTAAACCCTTTTGCGCGTCAACCAACAGCAATACCGCATCGGCATCAGATACCGCATCCATGGCGGCGGCAACCATTGCACGATCCAAACGGCGCGACGGCTTAAAAACCCCGGGGGTATCAACAAATATCAACTGCTTATCACCCACCATTTTGACGGCGCGCAGGCGTGTACGTGTTGTTTGCACCTTGTGCGAAACAATGGATACTTTACGCCCCATAATTTGGTTTAACAATGTACTTTTGCCCGCATTCGTCGGGCCAATAATGGCAACAAAGCCGGAATATGTTTTTTCTGTCATAAACAAACAATAGCACACCAATTTCAAAAATAAACAAAAATCTTGCAAATTCGTACGTATACTGATAAAAATACTGTTGTAGGATGGGGCAGAAATAAAAAAGGAAACAAATATGCAATTGACAGGTCCCGATATCTTGCGCCGTATGCAAGAAAAGCAAAATCCAGATATTATTATTGAACCGTTTGATGTGCGATGCCTGGGCAGCAACAGTTATGATTTGCACTTGGCAGATACACTGCGTGTGTATAAGCACACAATTCCAAATGGAATGAAGCCTGCAATTGAATACAAACGCGGCACAAAAGAATTGACTATGCGCGACTGGTTTGACAGTGATAAGGATTATAAAAAATTCTTGTGTTCGCCGAACGCATACGACATTCGCAACCCAAAATTCGTAATTGACCCAACGAACCCAAAACATCATGAAACAGTCGACATTAAAATACCTGCGTCTGGGTTGATATTGTCGCCAGATGTTGGGTACCTGGGGTCAACTGTGGAATACACGGAAACGCGCAACTTGTTCCCGTATATTGACGGAAAATCCAGTGTGGGACGCAATTTTATATTGAATCATCATACCGCAGGTCGCGGTGACGACGGATTCTGTGGTGAATGGACGTTGGAAATTCGCGTTCTGTACCCAACGGTTGTTTATCCATATATGCGTATTGGTCAGATTTACTATGAAGAATTTTCGGGCGAACGTATGCCATATAATAAAAATCCAAAAAGTCATTATAATGGGCAACGCGGTCCAACAGCGGCGGCGGTAATTCCGATTGACCACTTTTTAAAAGAAAAAATACAAAAACAAAAATAAAAAATCGCCCAAACGGGCGATTTTTATTTCTGAACAAAGTGCACGCTGTATTGTGGTTTTTTATCAGCCCCCAATGCAGCACGAATAACCTTGTTCGATGAAACCTGAACCGCGCGAACCAGATTATTTCTGTCCTTGCGCTCTGTCTTTGTCAGACCATCGATTGCCTTGGCAATTTCGATTTGAATCTGACGTTTCATAAAGCCTGTTTCGTCTGTTTCAAAGATACCAGCACTGGAAACTTCTGGGACACCTTTTAAGAAACCGCGTTTATCCACCGGCAACGTGACAAATACAGCACCATTTGACGCAATCTTTTTACGGTTTTTATAAACCTGGTCGTTGGCACTGCGTTCTGTTTCACCTTCCATAACGACATAACTTGTTTCGATTGTTTCCGCAACATATGGTTCGTTACCGTCAGACAATGCCAACATTTCACCATTGTGGATAACCATCATATGTTTCGCACCACCGCGTTCCATCGCCATTTTACCGTTCAACATTTCATTGATATAATCACCGTGCATTGGGACAGAAACCTGGGGGTGAACCATGTCATAGAATTTTTCTAGTTCTGGGCGACCGGCGTGACCACTGGCATGCAAATTATCTGTATCAAAGATTGTGTGTGTCTTGATACCCATACGCGCCAATTTATTATAGATGTATGATACGTCTTGTTCGCGGCCTGGGATAATAATCGCACTGAACACAATCGTATCGGTCGGTTGCAATTTTAATTCTTTCACCTGACCATGACACAGACGTGTTAACATCGCAAACTTTTCACCCTGAGAACCAGTCAAGAAGACGGCTTGTTTTTCTGCAGGCAAATCTTTGATTTCGCTGTGCAGGTAAACGTCATCTTTTGCCAAATAGCCAAACTTAATCCCCATTTCACGGAATTCCGGCAAACCAACATATGGAACAGGATTTGGATTACTGCGTTCTTTTATCGCAGCAACACGACCCGCCGCACGTGCCGCCTGGGAAAACATTTTGATACGTGCCAAACTGCGTGAATAACCAGTCACCAAAACACGACCAGGTGCGTTTTTCATGATTTCTGTTAACGTATCACGAACCTGGGTTTCTGTTGTCTGTTTTGCCTGTTTTGAAGAATTTGTTGAATCGCACATACATGCCAACAATTTTGGATCAGAACCAATTTCACGCAGACGCGCAAAGTCTGTTGGCGCTTCGATTGGAATATCATCGTTAAATGTCCAGTCACCGGTGTGTAAAACCTTGCCTGCATCTGTCGATATGATTAACATCTGCGCCTCTGGCACACTGTGTGTGACATGGAATGTTTCAACCTGGAATGGCGCCAAATCCAAAACCGCGCCGTTGTGGTCAAATTCAACAATGTCTGTTTTTTCATTAAAATCCATTTCAATGCCACGGAATGTGCGACGCAAAATTTCCGCAGGAAAACGGGTGCAATAAATTGGCTTTCTGAATTTTGGCCATACATATTTTAATGCGCCAATATGATCTTCGTGACCGTGGGTTATAACAAATCCCACAACGTCTTTTTTGCGTTTTTCCAACCATGTTGTGTCACAATACTGAACATCACCGGCACCAATTTCTTCGTCCAAGAAGCCCATACCACAATCAACGACCAGGTATTTGCCCTTGTACTTATAAACGTACATATTCTGACCAATGTGTTCCAAGCCACCCAACGCCATGAAATATATTTTGTCGTCGTTGGCATCTGTTTCATGTTTATTCATACCCTTAATCGCGCGTGGCGTGTTCGGGGATTTGCTGTCTTTTTTTGTGACAGTCTTTTTTTCACGTACTTTTACCATTTATAATCCTTTTTCGTGTTATACGTTTGTGCAGCCATAAAATTCATTGCCAATAAAGACCAATGCGTCCTTATCCGTAGTGAATCCATGGCCACACGACCATACCCCATGGTATTTTATTATTTATAATAAAGACATAGGGATAAATCCTGACCGAAAATTAATTCGGTATGCTCTCTCTGCTCTATACCCCCGTTATGATAGTATATTTTAACCTAAAATCAAGCAAATAAACAAAAACGCCCTATTTCAGGCGTTTTGTCCATTCATTATCTGGGAAATTTAGGCGCAACATTTCTGCATAACCGTTTGCCTGTTCCGGCAGGCCAATTGCAGTATAACATTCGGTCAGGCGGAACATCGCCTCTGCCGTCATGACGGTTTCCTGGGCGTCTTGGACAACCGATTGCAGGCGTGCAATCGCACTGGGCCAATTTTCACGCGCCATATCATTGCGCACGGCATACATAACCTTGCCTGCGATGTAATTTTTTAAGATAATAATTTTGTTTTCGGCGTTCTTGGCATATGGACTGCGTGGGAAACGCGAAACCAGCGTTTGAAATTGTTGCAACGCGTGCGCAGACATGCCGGGCTCACGACGAACGTCACTGACCTGGCGATAATAGCACATGCCACGCAGGTACATCATATATGGCACATCCGCATGACCAGGGTGAAAACGCATAAATCTGTCAATCGATAATATGGCACCGGCAAAGTCATCGTCCAGATAGTACGAATATGCAGACATTACCAGCGCATCTGCGGCCCATGGGCTGGACGGATGTTGGGTTTCTGCCTTTAAAAATTCAGCCGCCGCCAAATCATAATTTTCATCTTCGAATTCTGTGTATGCAGTCTTGTAAATTTCAGGCAGGCTTTGTTCTGCGACGATTTCATTGTCAGCCCCAGCGCACGCAGCAAGTGCCCCACAAACAACCAATAACGATAATATTTTTTTCATGCTTGATATTCCTTTGTCTAACAGAGTATAATGAGAACATCTGAAAAATAAAAGACTTTTTTTAGAACAAGGATATTTTACCCCAAAAAGGGATTGTAATCATGAGACTGGGCAAACATATTTTCGGCGTTGGTGCCATGACAGGTATCAGTCGTGTATTCGGATTTATTCGTGACATGTTAATTGCGCGCGTATTGGGTGCCGGACGTATGTCTGACATATTCTTGACCGCGTTTAAGTTGCCGAACCTGTTTCGCGACCTGTTGGGTGAAGGGGCGTTGTCTGCAATCTTTATTCCAATGTACACGGATTCAAAAAAGGATGAAGGTTTTGCAAGAAACGTGTTTTCATGGTTAATGGTGGGGTTGTTATTCCTGACCGTGTTATTTGAGATATTTATGCCGCTGGTTGTTTGGGCGCTGGCACCGGGGTTTGAAATGACACCAGGTAAGATGGAGGCAACCGTCGTCATATCACGAATAATGTTTGTGTATGTTATCTTTATTTGTGGGGCGGCGTTTTTGTCTGCAATTCTGAACGCATTCTCAAAATTCTTGCTGGCGTCATTTATGCCGGTATTGTTGAACATTATGCTGATTGGCGCATTGTTGTGCGCAATGATTTGGGGCACGGAACATATTCTGTATCTGATGGCAGGCACGGTCGTTATGGCCGGCGTTGTTCAATTCGGCATACTGTGGTCCCGTATACGCAAAAAGCATTTTGGATTGCGCCTGATTATACCACGATGGACGCCAGAAATAAAAAGTATGTTTAAGCGTCTGGGGGTTAGTATCGTCGGCAGCGGTTTTTACCAAATTACAATTATTATTGGCACACTGGTTGCCAGTTTCCAAAGTGGCGCAGTGTCATGGTTGTACTATTCAGATAGAATCGTGCAGTTGCCATTCGCGATGATTGGGTTGGCGGTGGGAACCGTTCTGATGTCATCAATATCAAATGCCTTGGCAGAAAAAAATATGCGCAGTGTGTATATTCAACAGAATTCATCTATGCGACGGTCTATGATGTTAATTCTGCCGTGTGTGGCGGGCTTGGTCGTGTTGGCGGAACCAATTATAAAATACTTGTTCCAATATGGCGCATGGACCGCTGAATCAACGCACGCGGTTGCAATTGCAATTATGATTCAGGCGTTCGTTTTGCCGGCAATGCTGATCAGCCAGATATACAGTAAAACACTGTACGCTGCACAAGATGTTAAGACACCTGTAAAAACCAGTATGATTTCATTGGCGGTGGCATCGGTGTTGTATTTAAGCCTATTCCCATTTATCGGTTATCTGGCAATACCGGTTGGCGTTGTGGTCAGCGGATATTTAAAAAATGCGCTGCTGGGACGGGCATGTAAAAAACGCGAACTGATACATCACGATAACCGTACGGCGCGCGCAATTGTCGCGTTCGGAATGTGGGCGGCAATCGTTGGTATGATAATGTATCGTATACCAATTTCCAGTATATGGATTCTGGGGGCGGTTATCGCAGGGTATGCAATAATATACCTGCCGGTGGCGTATCTGATTGACCGCAAAATTTAAGCCGAAAATAAAGTTGAAAGCGGGCTTTTTATATGATAAAATACTCTATATAAAAGAATGTAAGGAGTCCAAATCATGAAAAAAGTAGTTTCTTTGGCTGTCTTGACGGCAATGCTGTCAGGATGTATGGATTTAAGCACAACTGGCAAAAATTCAGGTTATAACAGTGATGGTTTTGGTGAAGAAACCTTGGTCACAACAGATGCAGGTCAGCAAACGCTGAACGATGCATATCTGTTGGCCCCGGCACCAAAATATTATACAGGTACGGCGTATAAGGTTGATGGCGTGGAATATGTCCCAATGGAAGACATGAGCTATAATCAAACCGGAATTGCAGGTATTATTCCAACAGAATTAAATGGCACCAAGACAAGCAATGGCGAAGTTTTTGACGCAAATCAAATGGTCGCGACCAGCAAAACATTGCCACTGCCAACAATTGCACGCGTAACAAATCTGGACAATGGTCGTTCTGTTGTTGTTCGTGTCAATAATCGTGGCCCGTTTGTGAATACACGTTTGATGGACTTGTCACCTGCGGCTGCACAGAAAATTGGTTTGAATGGTCAGGCACGTGTTCAGATTCAGGTCTTGGCGGAACAAACAAATGCTGTAAAAAATGCAACAATGGGGACAGTTGCACAACCAACAATCGTTGAAACAACTGTTGTTGAAACGCCTGTACAGAATGCACAGCCAATACAGACAGTTCAACCAGTTCAGGTTGCGCAACCAGTTGCATCCACCGGTGGCGAATATAGCGTTCAAGTCGCCGCATTCTATGCCCAAGATAGCGCAGACGCGTTGGCACAGCGCATGAAACAATATGGCGACACAATGGTCATTAACGAAGGTGATATGTATAAGGTTCGTATTGTTAACCTGAACGCATCACAGGCGCGCGTTGCAATTGATTCATTGCGCAACAACGAAGGCATGGCACCAGGTCTGTTGAAAGATGGAAAATGGATTAATGCAGACAGCATTTAAACAACATGCATATTATTGAAAAGAACCGCCATTGGCGGTTCTTTTTTATCTAAGTAATATATCAGCCTTAGTCAGATAATGAATTAGTGGTTATTGCATCTGGCACATTGTTGTAGCCTTCACAATATGGTACGATCCCATCGTTTGCTACTTTCACACCAAACGGACATACTAATCCGGTCAATAAATCAACATTTAATGAACACCAATCGCTTTCGGCCCAATCGCTTTCGGGGTCTAAGGTCGCAAGATTGCCCGCAATATCACACTTAGCATCTTTCATATCTGATTCTGATTTGGCCGGCACGACGGGCAGACAACTGGCAGACTTGCCATTTTTGCTGCGACGTGCGCCATTTTCCCAACATAAACACGCCCCCCACGACTGGGTATCAACACCCAACCCATAATCACGCGGACACATATTTTCATATTCCAGGATACGGTATGCATTGATCAAATTTTCATAGTTGTTATTTCCAGAATAATAAGCATATCCATTGAAGTTCGATTTACAATAATCTGTCGCGTTATATGCATCAAGTCGCGCAAAATCTAAGCCAACAAAACGACCGTTCAAATTCATACATTGCGTTGACAGATTTGCCATGACTTGGTTATAAACCTCGGTCGCGACACCCGCCGAACGTGGGGTTCGATGCTGTAATACAAGCACATCGTCAGCCGTTGTTCCACTATCCAAATTGACATTCGTTGTCTTGTCGTCCAATAGGCCATAATATGTTTTATCAGACGGCTTGTTTTTATCAAAGTAATATATTTTATCACCCGTGTCTGCATTTTTTGCATCATTCATACCCGGAACAGAATCAAAACCGCCAAACACCTGGGCGATTAATGCGTCGTTATTACACGCGTCAACCGTGGTTAAAACCTTGGCGCATTCTGACTTCATCACGGGAACACCATCTTTGTCATATTCATACAATGTAAACCAGTCGATTGCGTGACCCGGTTCAAACAAACCACTGTACGGATAATAGAAATTTTCATAATTCGCACCACCATACTTATCAAAACACTGACGCGCGATGGCACGACACGCCGTCAAAGTATCTGTATCCGTACGGTTCTGAATATATTGTGCAATAATATCGCCATTGCCGCTATTGGCAAACATATTGTTACAGGACGCAACATAGTCTGTACACATTGCGGAACTTAACGCGATTTTATCGGGCTGTAAAATAACGGTGTTATCACTGGTCAAACCAGACATGCCTGCAGTTATTGCGGCATCACTGTCCATATAGCACGCAGCAACAAAATCAAAGCATCCCTGTTTTATTTCTTCAACCTTGGACTTTTGGGCATAATATATTGATAGCATTGCCCTGTCCAGATATTCTGCCCAGACAATGTCCGCCTTTTCAACACATGTATCCAAGGCAGGTGCCGCGAATTTTTTTACACGATTTTCAAAATTTGTGACAAATGCACGATTATTTATATCCTGGGACAAACGTTGTTCTGTAATATCAGCAACATTGCTGAACTTTAACAGATTTTCCAGCTTGTAAAAATCTTTGATACCTGCGATTGGCTTGCCCGTTGTGACATCAATATATTCGCCATTATCCAGACATTTGTGATAGTTGGCACCACAAACCTCCTCGCTTAAAATGGCAGATTCAACCGCGTTAATACATGTTGTGACGTCCGAAGAATTATGTTTCTGACGGTTTTCAATGCGCGCCAAGTCCAGCATTGCCCCACCCTCGCGTACGGCGGACTTCATTTGCTGTTGTGTTTTTTCAATCGCGGTTTGGACCGTATTACAGTCTTGTTCAACAGCCATCAAATATGCTGTTATCGCACGCTGTAACGACGCATCATTACAATCAGAACGTACCGCGTCACGACATTGGGGATACACGGCATTATATAACGCCATACCGTTATAGGCGGCGATTGCCTGGCCGACATCCGTCATGCCAAATGCATTCGCGGTATCAAATGATATGTTAATACTGTTCAAATCCGTGTATTTGCCACCAACAGTTGAATCTTCGCCGCGAATAGAATTCATAATCGCCTGCAATAATGCCTTGGATGCAGGCTTGTCATCTGTTAAGGCGGCTTCGCCCTCAGACTCAGTCCGCATGGCGGTTGCCTGGGCAGCAGTCATACCAACAACATCCAGATTTTCTGTGAATACGGTCAATTGTTCGCCCGCCTGTTGCAATGTTTCACGCGCATCAATCAATTTGAACACACGGTCATTGCACGAACAACGGCGATAGTCATCGTTTTTCAAACTGCAAAACTGGTCCATGCATGAAAAGTATGTGTTTTTACACTGCTCATACTCTGCGCCGGTGCGCGTACTGGACATTGCGGTTGTTGCAGATGTATTTGCCGCACGCGCAACAACACGTCCCGCATTTTTATTTGTTGTAGCATTGCGCGATATATTACGTTGTGCAGGCGTGACACTGCGTGAAACAGTGGCAGATGAAGAACGTGGTGTGACGGGTTCGACATTGCGTGAAACAGTTGCATTTTTTGTTGCACGGGGAACCAACGCGGTTGTACGCGAAGAGGTTGACCGCCGTACCGTGGTGGAAATACGTCCCTGGGACTGTACGGTATTTTTATCTGATTTAGCACGCGAAACAGTTGTGCCGTCACGAACACCTGCATTGGCAACGCCAATACAAACCAGCAGGTTTGCAACGAAAATCAGAATTTTATTCATCTCTGATAGAAATCTTAGCAAATTTGCGAATTTTCACGCAAGTGAATTATTATTTTTTTATCAGAATATTTTCCATAAAATAAATTTTTCTTGTTGCAATGGTTGATAAATTAAGTTATTATTCTGTTCGCTTTATGGGCGTATGGCGGAATTGGTAGACGCGCTAGTTTCAGGTACTAGTGGTAGCAATACCTTGGAAGTTCGAGTCTTCTTACGCCCACCAAAAAGTTTTGGGGTTGTAGCTCAGTTGATAGAGCGCTACGTTCGCATCGTAGAGGTCGTGGGTTTGAGTCCCATCAGCTCCACCAAATTTTAAGGTAAGTCTTCGGGGATATGGCGGAATGGTAGACGCTGAGGACTTAAAATCCTTTGGTCATTGCGACCGTGTGGGTTCGAGTCCCACTATCCCCACCAAGCATTATTAGCCCTTGATTAGGGCTTTTTTATTATTCTATTGCAAGCTTGTGTCAGGTTTGCTAAACTAAAAAAGTCAATATTATCAATCTATTATCGTATCGGCTCAAGGTATAACAAAGGAGCAAATAAAGTGGTACGAAAACTGGTACGAAATATGGCAAGGGGATTGATGTTACGTTCTGGCGTGTTTTATTTTAGGCAGGACGTAAAGGGTATGGATGGAAAATATAGGTCAATTCGGCGTTCGTTAAGAACATCGGATTTTCATACGGCATTACGGAGACTTGAACAAATGAAAAAATTTATGCGTGATTATGATGATTTGAGCCCAGAAGAACAGACTGATTTTGCAAAATTCTATACAGGTGGCGAACTTAGTCAAATTGAAGATAGTACTTTGGAAAAGCTACGTGACAAGGACATGTTGGTACGATTCTTTTACGACCAATGGATGGCACAACATGCAGACTTAGATGAATTAATAGGCACTGTGGTAGAAAATGCACCGATAATAGACCTATGTAAAAAGGGCTTGCCAGATAGTGCCCTGGAGCGATATAACAAGGTGCTACAGGCTGCTGCAGATACAATTCAAGCCAGAGCTTTTTTAGACCTACGTATGCAAACAGATAGCTATGCACGAAAAAAGTTTGAAGAGGTTATGAGTTTCGTAAAGGACTCGGTACAATACACTTCTTGGGAAGAATATGTTGCACTAAAAGAAGGAAAAGCGCCTGTTGTTTTTATGCAACCAAATGTCACTGCCCCAGTTCAGGTAGTGCAACAATCTGTAGAAGAAATTCCAAAGCATACAATTCGAGAAATAATGGATGATATGTTATCACTGTCTAAGAATGATGACGGTACAAAAAAGAATAAACAACGTGATATAAAGATTATGATTGAAGGGCAAGGACTGGCTTTGGATGACGAATACTCCAAAATGAATAGTCCCGATGTTATAAAGGCTATATGCAAAAGTGTAAATGAGCGAAAGAACGATAAAGGTGAACCCATTTTGAATGGCAGAAAAAAGAAAATGTTTACTGCCCTAAAAGACCTTATCAACAATGCTGCAAGTATGGAACCCAAATGCTTTAATGGCGACCAATTACTTCGTTGTATTCCTAGAATGTCCAAAGACCCAAAAGGTAAAACTAGTGCATATTGGCCTTATACAGAAGATATGTTGAAAAATATATTTGACCCTAAGCATGACTTTTTTCAAAATCATCCAGAACACTTTGTCGCATGTTTGATTGCTTTGTTTTCTGGGTCCAGAACGACAGCGGCATCTACCTTGCAATTCAAGGATATAACTGAAATAGATGGTATTTCTGTATTGTCTATATTTGAAGACCATGCTAAAAAGCGACTAAAAAATGACGAAACAGAACGTTCTTTACCAATTGCAAAACAGTTGTTGGATTGGGGGTTTGTTGATATGATAAAACAGCGCCAAGACAAGATAAAAGCTAAACCAGACCGCTTTATATTTACAAAAATTAATGATTATAATGAAGAAAAAACAGGAGATGTTTTTATACGAACATACCATAGATTCCTAAAAGCAATTGGTATAGATAGAACAGATGGTAGAATATATACGTTTCACTCATTTCGAGATACTGTCAGCAATAAATTGGAAGATGTGGGTGTTACTAACCGTATGGCACATAAATTAGTTGGCTGGAAAGACCATGGAACACGTGCAGAACACTATAGTAAACGTACTATTGAAGAATGGAAAGAGGCAATAGATAAATTGGTGTATTCTGAAGAAGTTCTGCATTTGGAATATTGGAAACCGATAATCCACGAGCGCTATATCAATCAGGAAAAATACACTGCACCGAAAGGCAGAAAGCCCAATAAAACACAAGATTAGCGGTCTGAGTTCTCGATTAGATTGGCTTGATAGTTATTCCCAGTGCCGGATACCAAATTTGTCGACTCGGATTTTGCGACCCAACGAAGATATTACAAAAATGTTGCCATCTTTGTGGTAAGCTGCTTTGGCGTTTTGGAATTTTAGCTTGTTACCCTTGTTCTTTTTTACAATTACACAGTCATCTTCCCATCTGTAATGTAAATCACTTTTTACTGCCATTTTTTTACCCCTTGTTGTTTATAATACATAGAACAGACAAAAGATTTATTTCAATGGCTGTAATAATTTGTATATTATTGTTTGGTTGCCGGCGCGTAATGGTAGGTTGCACGCGCTGTAATACCGAAATGTTTGGCAATCTGGGTTCTGTTGTATTTGCCTATCATGCCACGCAGTTCGTCTGCTTGAATTTCCGTTAGCGAGTTCTGACGGCCTTTATACTTTCCTGCTTTCTTGGCTTCTGCAACCCCTTCACGCACGCGTTCTAATATCAAATTGCGTTCCAGTTCAGCAATCGCAGCAATGATGGTCATAATAGCTTTATTCAGAGGGTCTTCTTTATTTGGGCCGAAGGTCAAATTTTCTTTGTGGAATTTTACAGTGGCGCCTTTTGACTGGATTGTTTCCACGATATTCAGCAAATCTTTCACATTGCGACATAATCTGTCTAGACTGTGGACGTTGACCAAGTCGTTTTCACGCAGATTATTCAACATATTCTGCAGTTCAGGTCTTTTTGCATCCTTTCCACTAGCTTTATCGATGTATTCGCGGTCGCAAGGCACATCAATCAATTGGCGTGTCGTATTTTGGTCAATAGTACTAACACGAACATAATTAAATATCATTTTTTATCCTTTGTATGAATTATAACTAATAGGATTATAATTCATAGTATGAAATATGTCAAGAAATAATGTATATTTCATACATTAGTTTTTTTGTAGTTAGCCTATACCCTTTTTTCATAGTTTTGAGCCAATAAAAATCCCCCGAGTTGGGGGATTGATGTTCTTAGAACGCAAATCTGATTCCGGCTTTCAAATTCATATAACTGTCGCTGTCGGTAAAGTATTGTGCGTTACCGTATAGGTTCAATCGGCCACTGTTATACTTGAATCCGATTGTTGCTGCACCACGATAGTCATACAGGTTATTGTCATACAGGTCAAATGTGCCATCCATACCACGAATTCCCAGTTTGATGTTATAACAATCGCCAAATTCACGATATGCCATCAGTCCCGTATTGAATGATAATCTGGAATTATCTGCAAATGTACGGTCATACTTTGCATACAGCCCCAATCCGGCTTCTACTGATACCAGGTTAGAATCTGGGATAATCAGACCGTACATCTTGTTTTCTTCATGTCCGCTTTGGTTGTACACAATCGCATTTAATCCCAGGTTTGGTGCAACAGTCCAATTACCAAAGGTCAAAGGATACCGGATATCGTTCATCAAGCCAAAGATACGCTTTTCGATATAACCTTCATAAGACATGTTATTGAATCCCTGACGGTTATATTCACCACGAGAAAAACCGATTTTTGGATTTACAATAACTTCATATCCAGAATCAGTATAGGTCATTGGCATATAGAATAATCCGATTGTATTCTGGCGGTTGATACCATCATCGTTACCGGTGCTGATGTTTGCCATTGATATCCCGTAACCCATTTTCCATTTGTCTGAAATACGGTCAATTGACAGGCCATAACTGCCCGAACCAACACCGCTTTGATTACTGAACGAGAAGTAATTTACACCACCACTGATATCGACATCGTCACGACCACTGGTTTCAAACAACTGTTCATTCATAGAAAAGTTCATTTCACGCATAGCCGCCAAATCTTCATTTGCGAACTGATTAAATGCACCGAGGCCAGAGAACGCATTCAAAGCCCCCATGAATGCAGCATTTGTGCCGATAGACTTCAAATCACCGAACAAATCAGTATTGTTGCCTGTTGCATAATTATGTTCTAAGAACGCAGCCAAGGATTTGTTGTCTGTGAATTCATCAAACCCACGCATAGTCATAACAACATCGTGTCCGTTACTGGCCAATCTCGCATTAAACAAGGCAGATTCAGATACCAGATTCAATCCAGACACATCACCTGCATCAATCATGTTTTCAGCAACATAGGTTGTCTGATTGCCACCGGATACCAATTCACTGGATATATTTAAATCACCAGTTATCGCATCCGTTGCCACAAATCGGGAACCGGTTGCAGCACGCACAGTACCACCCATCGAGTTCAAGCTAAGTGTATCTGCAGACATCGTCCCCGCATTTACCAAAGTTGAACCATTTAAGACGATATAATTGCCGGTATTACATTCTGCACCACTACAAGAAACGCCATTTAATGTAATTGTACCTGTATTTGTAACGGTTGAGTTGCCTTCCACATAAATCCCATACGCATTACCTGTTGCATCAATAGTAATATTTCCTGCGTTATTTACTCTACTAGCAGTTCCTGCATAAATTCCATATGCGTTGCCATTGGTTATGATGTTGATGTCGCCATAATTATATACAAGTCCGCGGATTGTTGCATAAATTCCAATCGTGTCACCAGCAACTTCCACATTTGGCTTATATACAACACTGTCTTCATCGACATAAATATCACGTGTTATATTGATTGAGCCATCGTTATATATATAATAAAATTGAGTTGAATCTTCTCCGTATATACCAATTGCACTACCAGTGTCGATATTGTTTAAGTATATTTGTCCATCGTTATGTACTTCCCCATGTTTTACACGCATTCCAGCAATTTGACCGGAAGATAGATTCTGTATATTTATTTTGCCACTCTCTTCGTTATATCCTATGCCGGGTTTGTTGTCAGTATCACTAAAGTCGCCTCTGGTATAAATTCCTGCTGCTAGACCTGTATTTTGATTCGTTATCGAAATTTCTGCATGATTACGTGCCGATAATTCTGCATTCATTCCATGGGCTATTCCGCTGCCGGCATTTTGTATTTTAATGATGCTTGAATTATTGTTTGTGGCCTTGTAAGATTTTATTCCGTAAGTATTTCCTTGACCATTATTGCTTATTTGAATTGTTGAATCATATGAATTATAGGCATAATTGTCAGAGTATAACCCATACACATTACCGTCGCCGATGTTGTTAATTTGAAGAATCCCTTTTGCATTACTGCCAGTCGAGTTAGCAGCTTCATCTACCGCATATAATCCATATACGCTACCATCACCTTTATTGTTAATAATAATTTCACCATATGCACGCCCGCCATATAAACTGGCGGCATTGTATGCAAAATAACCATGTAGACCAGTAGTTGCTCCTCCATTACTGTTTATATGTATTGTTCCATATGCGTTTTTATCTTGAGCTTGACCCCAGGCATTGCGTGCGGTTGAGCCTTTAATAGCAAACACACCTGGCCCGTTATTCTCAATGTACATCGTGCCAAAAGCATCTTTATCGTTTGCAGCAGCATTTGCAATGGAAAGCCTGTAATCTACTTGCTCTAATGCCGCAGAAGCGTGGGCGCCTCCACCCATTCCAACGACTGTACGACCACTATTGTTTACAATGTGTAATGTTGCTACGGAATCATAGGCGTTATAAAGTCTGTCATTTCCTCCTCCGTAGAAGTAATCTTTTCTTATTCCAAAAAGCTGATAAGGGCTGTCTTCTGCCTGGGCCTGATTGTCAAAAACAATCGCAATAGTGTCGTTATTAAACAAAATATGATTGTTTGTCTTTTTATCATATTTGCCATTTCCTTTCAGCCCATACTGGCTTGTCGTTATACAACCCTGTTCTGACCAAACGTCTCCTTCATTACATTGAACTGGTTTGCATTCTTTGTATATGGTTTCGCCAGATTGACAGGTGTTGCCAGTTGCCACATAGCCACCCACGCATTCTATTGTGTGATATGGACATTGTATAAGCGCATCACATTTGTATGTTGTTGTTGCCCCTGATAAACATGAGCTGCCTATTGTATATCCCGCTGGGCATTGTGACGAGTTGTTGTAATCAAAATCTGAACAATCGGCTGGGGCATCGCATTTATACATGATTGTTTCGCCAGATTGACATGAACTGCCTAGTTCGTAGCCCCTTGGGCATTGGTCATTATCTGTAAAGTCAAAACCTTCACATATTTTGGCATGATTTGGTTGGCATTTTACCAACAAGGTATCGCCAGACAAACACGTATCGCCAGGAACTTCTTCATAACCATCTTCGCAAAACGAAGTATAGCCTTCACATTTTTTTTCAATACATTGCTTGTAGATTTTGTCGCCAGATTTACATGTGTTGCCTGTTTCTTCTTGACCGTTGCCACATTCCTCGACGTAGTCGTATGGACAGGATTCTGGGGTGTCACATGCTCCCCAACAAACCCCATTCTTGTCAGTTGCACAAAAGGCACTACGCCAACCATCTGGACAAGGTTCGTTCATAGGATATTTATAAATATTATTAGGTAAACAATCGGGACTTGTTGAGCCTGAGCAATCGCTATTTTCAGAGATACTCCCCCCGCCACCGCCGCCACCCGACATAGCAACAGCACCACCGACCGCAGCGGCACCAATTCCACCCCATGCCCATTTGCCAAGTCCCAAGAAAGACCATGGTTTACTTGTGTTTGCTACTTTTTGGATAAAAGTCTTATATTGTTCAGCAGGTATTTTTTTTGTACATTTGTGTTCTGTGTTTGCACCGGCTTCTTTAAGTTTACTATATGCATCAACATCGCCATATCTAATTGCAGAACATAGTGCGGTATTTCCAGTTGAGTCAACAACATCGATATTTTCAATCTTTTTTAATTCTGTTGTGCTTTTGCTTTGGGCTAACAAATAGATATCTGTTGTGTTATATGCCGCAAAACCAGTTGTGCACATTCCAAAAAACACAAAAAAACACAATAAAATTTTTTTCATACGTCGCTCCCACATAATAAAAAGACCGCCATGGGAATTAGGCGGCTGGGAGTTTGCAAATCACTTCATTACTGATTCTGTGGCCTTTATATATACACCAACAGCCCCCAGCCATAACAGCTAGGGATGATAACGATGCAAAAAGCACCGAATACATCAGATTACGATGCTTTCGCACCGAATGAAGTAGGCTTGCAACAGCCCAAAATCCAATTCCCATTGGATTCTTTTCACAGTATAGAAAGTTGATTAATCAAATGCAAGCACAATAAAAACCTTTTGATTATCCGTAATTTTCTGGGGCAATAAATAACGTTTAATCTAACCGCATACGCCCCGATAGGTTCTTCGTGCGCCTCGTTGCGAATCTCCGCCTTTGGGGGCTTCTATTCGACTCGGACTACGAACCCATCTGGGGCTTTTTAGGAAACATACTGTTCTTTATGGATGTTTTGGATGTTCTATATATCAAGGAGAATACAAATGACATACATACACGAAACTCTACTTACCGTTCATGAATTAGCCAATCTATTGAAAATCAAACCAGATACAATTTACCATTGGAATCTTCGCAAGGCCTATCCAGAAATCAAAAGAGTAAAAATTGCAGGTCGGGTATATTTCAAGCTATCTTCGTTGCAACCATTTTTGAATATAGATACGCCTTAGTTTGTTGATTGGATTGGAAATATTCAAACTGTTATTTCTTTTCAATATAACCCCAAAACCAACCCATAACTTCAATGTCTGTAAAGACGAAGGAGTGTATGGGTATATTTTTTCTTGTGCCTTATTACCGAACCATGTTTTCAAGTAGAATAGATAAGCACCTTCATCTTGGATATATCTTGCATTTGGATTGTTGGTGTTTTTATTCAATTCTTTTACCATATATGTACAGACACCTTCCTTATCATAGATATATCGCAGGTTGATAACGGTCTGAAAAAATCCAAAATACTCCCTTACTTCATCAATAGCTTTTATCAATCGTCTTAGTACATACATAGGTTCACCACAGTGTTTAATAGCTAAGTGAACGTGCCAGAAACCGCTTTTACCACGTTCAAACACACCCACAAAAGGCAATGGATTACGTTTCCAATTATGTTCGCTGCATGTAAAAAGTCTTTCTATTGTACGGATGATATTACGGTACATTTCTTTTGCTTCTTGTTGATTCTTGGTTCTTCTGTACCCAGATTGATTGATGTGGGGTAATTTAATTGTCAATAGTGCAAGGTATTCAGATTTTACAAGGTCCAGATACCATGCTTGTTGTTCTGGGGTCATGTTGTATTTATGGTTTCTGTATATTCCTTGGTCTTCTGCATAGGCCTCATTACAGAACATATCTAATATATCGGCAATACTTCTGCGGGATATTTTGTCTTGAGTTGCATCTTTGTACCACGTTCTTCGTTTTATCGTATTTGCATGCCTAGTTAATGTTTCTGTATTTTTGAAAAAGTTAGTTGTTGGTTCTGTGTTGCTCATAGTTGATACCTTTATGGTGTAGTGATAGACCCCGTCTGGCAAGCACTTGGACGGCAATATTGTAAAAAGACCCACGCAGCATAAGTGTGAACCGATAAGCAATCCCATTCACCCCACGCAGTCAATTGAATAGAACTGCTGTTTTGGATAAAAATGGAAATGTTTTGATGCACATCACTGCAAATGCATGCGTGCACCCAATAAAAAAGCCCCTAAAGGGCCCATCAAAGAAAAATTGCTTAAGAAATTATCGCAATGAGATTTCTGCTTTGAAGCGCAGCAGGACATTTGCCTGTTTGCGTGAAATTGGATAGCCAGAACATATCTGTTCTGTAATATCGCTTATTGAAGGGTGCACATACATACCTGCAACCTTGGCCATTAATACCAAGTTTTCCCAATATTCTGTACCCAATCCCATAACTTCGCGGACTTCAGAATTTTCATAATTACACATTTCTTTTTTCTTTTTAGTTCTATATATATGAATAGAACTGTATTTTTGCTGGAAGAAATGAAATGCGAGTAAAAAATATATTTACTTGTCTTTGACATAGTGATATACTCTGTTGGAACTTGAAACTGATACGAAAAGTGATACGATTTCAAGGGGGTATGAGGTTTTGGGATATAAAAAGGCCGGAAAACTGCGTGTTTTGAATAATGTGGTTCCGAGCCCACTATCCCCACCACCTATAAAAAACAGCCACGTTTTGTGGCTGATTTTTATTTTGATTAACCGCCGTAGTATATCATAAGCTCGTTCGGTCTAATCTTGTCCTTAAAGGAACCGTTACAGGGACTTTTTCGAACAATCGGAATCTTTTTTCCACTGGGGGTTGTGACACTGGACGCAGAACCTGAATACAAAATTTCATAATGCAGATGCGTCAGACCAATACCCATGCTGCGAACCTTTTGATCTTTATTCCCACCAGTATACCCCATGTATCCGATTAAACATCCGGCAGAAACCTGTTGTCCCTTGGATACGACCATTTGATCTAAATGCATATACTGTGTTACCCAACCGTTACCATGTTTAATACGGATATAATTTCCAGCCGATCTATTTCCACCGGCGGTTTGAATACTTTCAACCACACCATCTGCAGTTGCATAAACCGGCTGGCGATAAAAATCTGCGGTACAGCCAATATCGACACCTGTATGCGGACGACCACGCTCGCATCCATATGGGGACGCCATCAATCCCTTGAGGGTATTTGATATTATCGATTTTGTTTTGGAATTTTTAAATGCACTTTGGTTCGGCATGTCCCCCATATTAACCGGCAGACCAAGCGGAACCCTTTGTCCCTGGGGGATTTTTGGATGACGCAAAGAACAATAGCCACCACCCTGACGCATCTGGGCCCCGGTATTTACAATACCAGGCGCGATGTTCCCGGAATTGCCCGAACCAGGTACAACAACAGTGCCACCCCCCACCACCGGTGCAACACCAGGCGCACCAACAGACGCGTCGGATGTGACAGGCTGAACAACAGCATAATATGTACTGCCGTCTTGGGGTGGCGGGTTCCCGTTTTCATCACATCCGTCACACTTGTCTAATCCTTCCGCTTTTAATTGCGCATCTATCGCTGCCTGTGTGGCAGCCTCTGCATCCTGTAATACAAGGTAATCATATGCAGACAACCCAGCATAATTTCCATAATCTTCGGCAAGACTTTCCATTCTTTCTGTAAAAGAATAATCATCGGCAACGGTTGGGAATTTGGTTGGTTGCAAAAAACTGGCGCCAACGGCAGTGCCACAGGTCAATAATAAAAACGGCAAAAAACTGCTGAATCTTATTCCCTTCATATAGGCAAGGTTAAAACATTTGAAATTTTATTGCAAGGGCCTTTATTTATAACTTGCAACTAATTCATTCTTTGATAAAATGTATCACACGTCAGGGATGAGTAGCTCAGTTGGTTAGAGCATCACGTTCACATCGTGGGGGTCGCTGGTTCGAGTCCAGTCTCATCCACCAAAAAATTGCGCCCAAGTTGGGCGTTTTTTTATTTGAAGTATGGATTATTTTGTTTCAGCCATGCAACAGTTGTCGCCATGCCATGACCATGAACAATTTCCGTATCGTCGGGCAAATTCAACTTATAAATATTTGAAATTGACTGAAACAGCATCTTTTCATCGCCACCTGGTAAATCACAACGGCCATAACTGTCTTGGAACAATGTATCGCCAATTATCATAACATGTTCATCAGGGAAATGATACGCCACGCCACCAGGTGTATGACCAGGCGTTTCAACAATGTCCATAAACAAGCCCGGCAAGATTTCTGTACGCGAAATGTCCAATTCTGTTGGGCGAATGTCATTGATTGTTATAGGTGGCAAACCAAAGTAAGACAGCAAATCATTACCCCAACCAACCAATCTGAAATCACCGCTGTGCAAGAACCATGGCACATTGTATTTTTTCGCAAGCACAGGCGCACACGCAATATGATCAGGATGGCCATGCGTAACATAAATTGCATGCAAATTTAATCCGCGTTCACCCAAGATGCGCGTCCAATCGTCCGCCCGTCCCCATGGGTCAAAAATAACACAATCACCACCCACAGACACAATCACCGACTGTGTATTTTGTGGGGGCATTTGTATTATTTCAAATTTATTATTTCTTAGTTTTTGTTGCATTTGTTTTTTTGACCGTTGATTTCTTGGCGGTTGACTTTTTTGTTTTTCCATAAACAATTTCGCGGATTTCGTCGCCTGTTAAGGTTTCGCGTTCCAATAATTGTTGCGCCAATTTTTCAACCATCTTTTTATTTTTAGTCAAAATCTTGGTTGCATCATTATGCGCAACGTCCAACCAAGAACGTATTTCCGCATCAACCAGTTCCGCAGTCTTTTCAGATGCATTTTCCAAGGCACCACGTGTACCAAATGTACCGACCTGATTAATTGCAGGCAAGCCAACCTTTTTAGAAAGACCCGCCGTTGTAATTGAATAACGCGCAAGACGTGTTGCCATGGCAATATCGCTTTCTGCGCCGGTGGTAATTTTATCAGAACCAAAGAATATTTCTTCGGCACTGCGTCCGGCAAGGGCGATGGATAGGTTGGCGCGAACCTCGGCCAGGGTCATGGAAACCTTGTCATCAATTGGCAAGTGCTGAACCATACCCAGTGCACGACCGCGTGGGATAATCGTTGCCTTGTGAATCGGGTCTGTGATATCTGCGTACATCAGACTGACAAAGGCATGGCCCGCTTCGTGATATGCGGTTAATTTGATATCTTCGGGGCGCATTTTGCGAATCTTGCGCGGTCCCATGATGATTTTATCGCGCGCTTCTTCGACATCATCTGGTGTGATTTCTGGGCGACCATTGCGCACGGCGTGCAAGGCTGCCTCGTTCAACAGATTTTCCAGGTCTGCACCAGAAAAGCCCGTTGTGCCACGTGCAATATCTTGCAAGTTTACGGCATCGCCAATTTTTACTTTTTTGGCATATAAATCCAAGATTTCACGACGCCCCGCCATGTCTGGCAGTTCAATATAAACCTGGCGGTCAAAACGACCAGGACGCAACAAGGCGGCATCCAACATATCGACACGATTTGTCGCGCCAATTACGATAATGCCTGTATCATTTGCAAAACCGTCCATTTCAATTAACAGCTGATTTAATGTCTGTTCACGGTCTTGGTCATTATATGAATGGGTTGAGCGTTTTTGACCAATCGCATCGATTTCATCGATAAACAAGATGCACGGCGCGTTACGCTTTGCCATTTCAAACATTTCTTTGATTTTTGCAACACCCAGGCCAACAATAATCCCAGAAAAATCAGAGCCGGACGCGGCAAAGAATGGGACGTTTGCCTCGCCCGCGATGGCACGCGCCAATAGTGTTTTACCCGTACCAGGCTGGCCTGATAACAGGACACCACGCGGAACACGTGCGCCCAAAGATTTGTATTTATCTTTATTCTTTAAGAAATCGACAATTTCGGACAATTCTTGTTTTTCAGAATCAATGCCTGCAACATCTTTGAATGTTGTTTTTGGTTTGCCTGTGGCGATTTTTGTTGGATTTTGATTGACCAAACTGCGACTGATACCGCCAGCGCCACCACGACGAAAACCACGGAATATCCAAAATATAAACAGTAACGTCAACAGCAGTGGCGCAAATGTCGCAATACGTTCAAACCACGATTTTGACGTATCAATTGTAATTGCAGTACCAGATTCTGACAATTTGGCCAACATTTCCGGGTCATATGTAATTGTCGCAGTATATTTTGTACCGTCAGACAATGTGCCCGTTGCATCGTTGCCATTAATTTTCATCGTTTTAATTTCTGGGGCACGACGCAAAATATCAGAAAATGATAATTCAACCGGCTTTGCAACGTTTGTGGGCGCACCCGGCGCAGTTGGGGTCACGCCACCCAACCAAATCGCACGACCAATCAGCAATAAAAACATTATGCCGAATATAATCAGAAAACTGACACCGCCATCACGACTTCTTTTGCCGTTGTTATTATTTTTTTTCTTGAAGTTTTTTAAGTCTTTTAATTTTTTCATTTTTCTTCCTGATACTTGTTTTTGCACCTTCGGGGACAATTAAAATCTGATTCTTGAAACGTCGAATCGTACAATGCCCCAGTGTAAATTTACAATCACTGTGCAACTTACTTAGTGCGAAATTCAGCGAATTCAAGCGCGGTTGATATTCGTCCCCCCCAATGATTTGAATTAACATCCCCAGAGACTTTAAACCAACATGTGGGGGTACGTCAAATAGAAAAGAATCTGAAAATAATGCGTATTCTTTATATAAAACAGAATTAACACGCGATGCAATATCACCGTCCAAGGCGTCACGCGCACGGGATAAATTTTGAATTGCCAACAGGATTCTGTCATCGACAATTCCCAGTTTTGATGCCAATAAATGACGGTTCTTGCGAATCTTTACACGTGTATAATTTTCGTCGTCATTCATTTCGTCATGGAAATATTTTATGCCGTTGTTATCACAGTATTCAACTAACTCATGTCGATAAACATTTAGTAATGGGCGAATAATCTTTACGCCGTCACGGTATGAAATATCACGCATGGCGGACAGTCCGACAATTCCACTGCCCCGCGCCAGATTCATTAAAAACGTTTCAATTTGGTCGTCTGCCTGGTGCGCAACAACCAAGGCATCAATATTATTTTCACGACAAAAATCCGTCATAAACTGATAACGGGCGGTGCGGGCCGCAGCCTCTAACCCAGATAAGGGTTTATCTGATAGCCAATCAAAGATACAGAACGGTATATTTAGCGATTTGCATAAATCAGCAACATATTGCGCTTCTATATCTGCGGCGGGGCGCAAATGATGATTTACATGCAACGCAGTTACATTCATACCCGCATCAACTAACCAATGCAATAGACATACAGAATCAACGCCACCACTGACCGCGACCGCCAGGTGTTGCCCCGAAAATTGCCGAATAAAATCCAAAAACTTTTCATTCATTGTTGTGCTATTTTATGATATAATTTGCAAAAATAAAGGAAAAAGAAATGGGATGTAGGTTAAAATCTATTGCGGTTTATTGCGGACATCAGATGGGCACAGACCCACAATTTAAACGTGATGCGGTGGCGGTGGGACGTATGCTGGCAAAGAACGGTATCCGTATGGTGTTCGGCGGGGGCGATGTCGGCCTGATGGGAACCGTCGCAACAGCATGTCTGAAAAACGGTGGCGAAGTTATCGGCGTATCAACAGATGACGTTATCGCAATGCAGGAACCTGCACACCCAGAAATAGAAGTTCAAGTCGTAGATGGCGTTAATGAACGCAAGCAGATTATGTTTGATGAATCAGACGCATTTATTATTTTGCCGGGTGGAATTGGGACATTGAACGAACTGACCGATATAATGACGATGCAACAAATTGGCGAAACAGATAAACCGTTGTTCTTTTTGAACACAAATGGATTTTGGAATCCGTTGTCACGCCTGATAAAGCATATGAAAAAATACGGCTTTGTTGTTCATCTGGAATCATATAACATGCACAATGCGGATACGGTTGCAGAATTGAAAAAGCAAATATTAAAATATTAAAAAATCCCCGATTTGGGGATTTTTTATTACAGTTCAAAAACCTTGTCACGCGATGTGGCGCCACGAACAAGTTTTATGCTGGTCTTTGGAACGTTATAATGTTCTGCCAGCATTTTTATTACGTCGGCGGTTGCCTTGCCGTCAGTTGGGGCGGTTGTTGTATGTACGCGCAATGTGCCATCGGGTTGGACTTCGACCCGATTTAGTTTGGCACGTGGGATAACGCGTACATTTACTTTCATGCCTTTATTTCCGCAATCATATCATTGAACGCAGGGGTTTTATCACCTGATACCAAATGCATATGAAAATGAAATACAGACTGCCTTACAAACGGGGCATTTGCACCGGCATTCGCCAAACAATTGAATTCACATTCAACGCCCAATATGTCCGCAGTTTTTGTAAAGCAATCCCAAAAACCGGTTTGTTCGTCCGCAGATGCATTTTTTGCAAAATCCAGAATATTTTCATAGTCACCCTTTGGAATAATCAAAACGTGGGTTGAAAACATAGGATTTACATCATAAAAAGACATCGCATATTCGTTTTCACATATCTTGTTTGTCTGGATTTCGCCACGGATTATTTTCGCAAATACATTGTTTTTGTCATACATATTTTTATTCCCCTTGTTTTTCCGTCACAGCATATTAAAATACAGACTTGAAATCAATCTTTTTTAGACTATATCTGTCTTACAGGTTTAATAACAAGGAGATTATTAATGTTCAAACCTTTACATAACTATGTTCTGCTGGAAAGAATCGAAGAAGAAAATAAAACTGCCGGCGGAATTATCATTCCAGATAACGCAAAAGAAAAACCATCGCGCGGTCGCGTTATTGCCACAGGAAACGGTGTATACAGTGGCGAAAAATTAATACCATTAACTGTGAAGGCCGGCGATACAATCTTGTTTGCAAAATGGGCATCATCTGCCAATGAAGTTAAAATCGATGGCAAAGATTATGTTTTAATCAAAGAATCTGATATATTGGGTATCTTGGAATAAGAAAGGAATAAATTATGGCAAAAGATATTGTTTTTGACACAGATAAATTGGCCGCAGGTGTCGATAAATTGGCAAATGCTGTCAAAATCACAATGGGACCAAAGGGACGTACCGTCGTTATCGAAAAATCATATGGCGCACCGGTCGCAACAAAAGATGGGGTGACAGTTGCCAAGGCGGTATCACTGAAAGACCCAGCAGAAAATATTGGCGCACGTATGGTTCAAGAAGTTGCAAAAAAAGCAGGCGATGATGCGGGGGACGGGACAACGACTGCAACCGTATTGGCACAAAAATTAATTCGCGAAGGTCGCCGGGTTATCGCCGCGGGCATGAATCCAATGGATGTTAAACGTGGTATTGATATCGCAGTAAATGCCGTCATCGCGGATATTGACGCCCATGCCAGACCTGTAAAAGACAGTGCGGAAATTGCACAGGTTGCAACAATTTCTGCAAATTCGGATTCTGATATTGGTGAAAAAATTGCAAATGCAATGGAACGCGTCGGCAAAGAGGGTGTTATCACCGTCGAAGAAGCAAAAGGCCTGGAAACAGAAATCGAAGTTGTTGAAGGCATGCAATTCGACCAAGGTTTTATGTCGCCCTATTTCGTGACAAACAGTGAAAAAATGTTGGCGGAACTGGATGGCGCACATATCTTGGTTTCCGAAAAGAAAATCACTGGATTACAGGCGTTATTACCGATATTGGAACCAATTGCACAATCTGGAAAACCGCTGTTGATTATCGCAGAAGATGTCGAATCCGAAGCGTTGGCAACATTGGTGCTGAACCGTTTGCGCGGTGGGTTGAAAGTTTGTGCGGTAAAGGCACCAGGCTTTGGCGACAGACGTAAAGAAATGTTGAAAGATATTGCGGTCGTCACAGGTGCAACGGTTATTTCGGACGATATGGGTATGACATTCGAAAACATTAACCCAAGTGTGTTGGGAACAGCGAAAAAGGTTGTTGTATCCAAAGATTCAACATTATTGGCGCATGGGGGTGGTGAAAAGTCTGCAATCGATGCACGTGCAGACGAAATCCGTGTTGCCATTGCCGCAACAACCAGTGAATATGATCGTGAAAAATTATCAGAACGCCTGGCAAAGCTGGTCGGTGGCGTCGCGGTTATTAAGGTTGGTGGCATGACCGAAGTTGAAGTAAAAGAAAAGAAAGACCGTGTTGATGATGCGTTGGCTGCAACACGGGCCGCCGTTGCCGAAGGTATCGTTGCAGGTGGCGGTATCGCACTGGTTCGCGCAACACGCGCATTGGCGGAACTGCAAGGCGCGAATTCTGATCAGAATGTTGGGATTGACATCGTTCGTCGCGCAATTGTTGCGCCATGTGCACAAATCGCAGAGAATGCGGGAAAATCCGGCGAAATCGTTGTTGGCAAGGTTATGGAATCAAGTGACTATAACTTTGGATACAACGCGCAAACAGATGAATATGTCGATATGATGGCGTCTGGTATTATTGACCCGGCCAAGGTGGTAAAAACAGCAATCCAAGCCGCAGCAAGTACAGCGGGCGTAATGCTGACCACGGGGGCAGTAATGACAGAAATTCCAGAAGAAAAACCAGCAACACCACAAATGCCAGGCGGCATGCCCGGAATGATGTAAATCCCTTCCTAAAAAAAATCCCCCAAATGGGGGATTTTTTATTTCAAGTAAAATGTAATTGTTGACACAACACGGACTTTTTTATCAATTGATTGGCGTTCGTTTGATGACCAGGCGTCTGTCGGATTTCGAGATTCGATACTAAATACACCTTGGTTCGCGCTTTTTATTTTACCCAAACGTGCGCCTGCGTCCTTGGCAAACTGTTCACCGGCATCTGTGGCATTCTTGGTTGCCTGTTCAATCATTGAAATTTTTATATCATTTAAGCCATTGAATATATAAATAGGCCCAACATAATCTTCGGTAATTGTAATGCCACGACGAACCAATTCGCCCATGCGACGCGACACTGCATCCACCAGCATAACATTATTTGAACGCACCATTACACCAGTATCAATCACATAGCGACCGTCACTTTGTTGGCCCTTGATTTCTGTATCGGAATAACCGGCGTATTTGTCACGAACCTGAATTCGCAGATTTTGAATTTCAGATGGCGCGAACCCGGCACCCGTTAAAAATTCGTGTATTTCTGTGATGTCAGAATCGATTTCTGATTGCAACGCCGCCAAATCACCACCGACACCGTTTATCTTGATGTTCCAAACAGCAGTATCTGCAACGACATCGCGTTCGGCCAATCCCTTGACCGTAACGGTGCGCACAGACAACGCACGATAAATTCCATCGCCAATAAAATACCCACCCAGCGCGACACCAATCGCCAATACAGATAACCAAATGCCTGGAATTGTTTTTATTTTTTCAAAAACCTTCATGATTGCCCCCTCTTTTTTCTATATATACAATAAAAAATACCGCGATGTCAAAACTATTTATTTTGTATTATTTCCTGAACAACATAATTTGCCAACATTAATCCAAATGTACCAGTCACCGTTATAATAGAACCTAAATTTTTTGCGTGTCCTGTCACTGGCGCAGGCTGCTGGGTCGAATAAACAACCGGAATATCAGGTAAACTATTTTCACGCACCAGTTTACGAACACGGGACGCCAATGGACAAACAGATGTCTTGGATATCCTATCAATCTTTATTTTTGTAATATCTGTTTTTGATGCAGCGCCCATGCTGGCAACCAGTGGGATATTATGCTTATCGGCCCAACGATATAATGCAATTTTTGAATCAACCGTATCAATCGCATCAATTATATAATCTGGTGAATAAGGCAATTGAGTATTTTCATCAAAAAAGATATTTAGCGCACTGACCGTCGTGTCTGGATTTATATCATGAATTCGGGCGCGTGCAACATCAACCTTTGGCAAACCGACCGTTGATTCCAATGCAAATAATTGACGATTTATATTGGACGCGTCAACGCAATCAAAATCAACGACAATTAAATGACCGATGCCGGTACGGGCCAATGCCTCTATCGCGAAAGAGCCAACAGCGCCGCACCCAACAACCATTACTGTTGAGTTTTGCAGTTTTTGTATAGCGTCATCACCAAATAATAAACGCGTTCTGTGCAATCTATCCATTTTGTAATACCTGGGTTGTGTTTTCGTATATTAAATCTGTTGTTATGTTTGCGATTGATGCAACATGCATGGCAATGCCGACCACATTTGCAGGCGTATCGCCGTCTGATTCAACCAGAATTCTGTCGTGCGGTGTTTGTTGAATACGACATGGCATATTCAAGGCACGTTCGCCATAGGAAAAATAAAAGTTATAGTCCGATATTAATTTCGACATCATATCAGGCGTTCCAGAATATCCATGCGCGACAAACAATGGCGGCAATTTGTTCTGGCGTTGCTTTAATATATGCAAGATTAAATCCCATGCACGTACGCAATGCAAATGAACGACACGTTTTAGTTCATAAGCCATGTCCAGCTGACGTATAAAAATAGAAATTTGCATATCTATATTTGGGCGTGTTTTATCCAGGCCAATTTCACCAATCATTAAATCTGGATTTGCAATCAGGGTTTTGCGCAATTCTAAATCCCAATTGTCAGGCAAATCATCAACAAACCATGGATGTACACCAATCGCCCCATAGACATCATTATTACCCCGCACAAGATGAACAATATCGCCCCAATCAGACGGACGCGTACCGTTACAAATCATACCTGCGACACCCAATTCACGGGCACGCACAATTTCTGTGTTAGACATCAAATGACAATGTGCATCAATATACTTTGCCATATTGTTATAGTTTTACACCATATTTTCCACGATTTATTGGACGGTATGATAAAGCCTCGGCCAAATCTGACATTTCGATATGTTCAGAACCACGTAAATCTGCGATTGTTCGTGCCAAACGTTTTATACGATTGTATCCGCGTGCAGACATGCCCATCTTTTCTGCAGCGGCATTTAAGAACGCTGTTAATTCATCGTTCAATTTGGCATATTGTTCCAAATCTGCACCATCCAGTAATGCATTCACCCTGCCCTGGCGCGATATTTGACGTTCGCGTGCAGCGACCACACGGGCGCGAATTTGTGCACTGGTTTCACGTGGCGTGTTATCATCACGCGTCATTTCCCATGGATTTACCGCATCAACGTCAACATGCAAATCAATTCTGTCCAATAATGGTCCAGATATTTTGTTCTGATATGCCTCTGCACATCTGGGGGCACGCGAACATGACAATGCAGAATTTCCCAGATGCCCACATGGACATGGATTCATTGCGGCAATTAACTGAAAACGCGCAGGATATGTCGCATTACGACGGGCGCGCGATATTAATATACGACCTGATTCCATTGGCTGACGCAAAATTTCCAACGTGGCGCGATTAAATTCGGGCAATTCGTCCAAAAACAAAACGCCATTATGCGCCAATGAAATTTCACCGGGACGTGCGTCAGAACCACCACCTGCCAAGGCAACCGGGCTGGACGTATGATGTACACTGCGGAACGGACGCGATGACATTAATGATTTATTATCCAACTGGCCCGCAATAGAATAGATTATCGATGTTTCTAAAATCTCGGTCGCGGTCATTTCGGGCATAATTGTTGGCAAACGTGACGCCAACATTGTTTTCCCAGACCCCGGGGGACCAACCATTAACATTGCATGACCGCCCGCCGCCGCGATTTCCAGTGCACGTTTGGCGGATTCTTGACCGTGCACCTCTGCCATATCAAGTGCGGAATTTGTTGTTGATTCTGGCACGGTTAATTCGGGCAATGGCAATATCTGGGTACCTTTGAAATGATTTATTAACTGTAAAACATGGTCTGGTGCCAATATGTTTGTGTGCCCGGCCCAGCGTGCCTCTGCCCCCTGGGGGCCAGGACAAATAATCCCCAATCCGTTTGAATTGGCCCAGACACTGGCCGGCAGAACCGCATCTGTTTTTACAATGGTGCCGTTTAAGCCAACCTCGCCCAGGATAACATATTTTTCCAATTCATTTTCAGGCAGTACACCAATTGCACACAAAATCCCACACAATATTGGCAGGTCAAAATGTGAACCGCTTTTTTCAACATCTGCTGGCGACAGGTTTACCGTTAAACGCTTTGGCGGTAATGACAGGTTTAATGCAGATAAAACATTACGAATTCGTTCGGCAGATTCCTTGACCGCGCGATCGGCCAAGCCGATGATATTAAATTCAGGCTTTGACAGCCCAGATGACAATTGTACCTGAACATCAATTGGCGTGGCATCCATGCCATTAAAAATTATAGACTTTAAAGATATCATGTTTTTTATATTAGAACTTGAATTAAAATTCCGCAAGTTCTAATATGCATTAGAAAAGAAAAGGATTATACATGCCCGCAAAAAATAAAAACAAAGCACGTGAATGGTTTAATACAATATTTTATGGCGCACTAATCGCGATAGTATTTCGCAGTTTCCTGTTGGAACCGTTCAATATTCCGTCTGGTTCTATGATTCCGACATTGCATGTTGGTGATCATATATTTGTTGAAAAATGGGCGTATGGTTATTCCAGATATTCATTCCCATTTGGGTCTTGGAAAATGTGGGATGGACGCTTTTGGGCAACAGAACCAGAAATTGGTGACGTCGTCGTATTCCGCAATCCACGTAATGAATCCCAAGACTTTGTTAAACGCCTGATTGGTAAACCGGGCGATACAATTCAAATGATTGGTGGCCGTCTGCATATTAATGGGGAACAGGTAAAGCGTGAAAATCCACGGCAATATGTTGTCGCAATACTGCCAAAATCAATGCGTGGCGTTGGATTTTATCAAGACAACATGTCAATCAAGGGGAATAAAATCTGGGTTGACAATCAACCTGCCCCGTTTAACTATACGATTGAATACAAGTCTGACAAATACTGCAAAATGTATGTGAATGCGTGCGGCGTGTTTACCGGCACAGAATATACAGAAACGTTGCCAAATGGCGTAGCGCACAGTATAATTGAATTTGGTGACAATGCATTCTTTGACAACACAGAACCGTTTGTCGTACCCGAAAACCACTATTTCTTTATGGGCGATAATCGTGACAACAGTGGCGACAGCCGTGGTGATGTCGGTTTTGTGCCACGCGATAACGTATTGGGCCAAGTTTGGTTTGTATGGTATTCACATAACTATTATGCGCCGATGCTGTCGCTGTGGACATGGGGAAATAAAATGCGTTGGGATCGCTGGGGAATGGGAATTAATTAAAAATGAGAAAGCTGAATTATGATTTTAAAGACGCGGAATTACTAAATCTGGCATTAACACAGAGTGGTGTTGACGCGGTAAAAAATAACGAACGCCTGGAATTTATCGGCGACCGCGTACTGGGGTTAAGTGTGGCGGAACTGTTGTATGAAATGTATCCAGATGAAAGTGAAGGCGAACTGGCACGCAGACATGCGATGCTGGTTTCAACAGAAACACTGGGAAATGTGGCACGAGAACTGGGGCTGGATAAGCATGTTCGGCACGGACATATGACCGCAGGACGCATTCAGCATGTATTGGCCGATGCGATGGAGGCTGTATTCGGCGCAATATTTTTAGATTCTGGGTTCGAGGTGGCACGTGACGTTATCGTCGAAATATGGCGCGAACTGGCCGCGGCAGATGTGGTCGCACCCAAAGACCCGAAAACCGCCCTGCAAGAATTGGTTCAACATATGGATTCAGGCAGTTTGCCAATATATGAATATCTGGACGCGACAGGCGCATCACACAATCCGGTCTTTAACGTTCGGGTGTCGGCAATGGGCAAGTCCGCCGTTGGCAGCGGGACATCAAAAAAGTCCGCAAGTATCGCCGCGGCAAGCGAATTGTTGAAAATCCTTGCAATTTCAGAAACAGGGAATTAAAATCAACGCATTAATTATAAAAATAAGGATAAAAGTATGTTTTCGATTTTATTGGTTATGTTGATTATCGTCGCAGTTATGATGATTGGTTTAATCTTGTTGCAAAAGTCAGAAGGTTCTGGAATGTCCGGTTCTTCGGCCGCATCAATGTTGGGTGGCGCGTTGACGGGTGCAGCGGCGGGAAATTTCTTGACCCGTGCAACAGCATGGCTGGCAACGATATTCTTTATACTGTGTGCGGCGTTGGCCATTGTTGCATCAAAAACAAACGTTGCACACCAGCAGAGCAGCCTGCGTTCAGAAGTTATTCAACAAGAAAACGCAGAGAATGCACCGGCAGTTGCACCAGCACAAACAGATGCACCTGCTGAACCAGCAAAGGTTGCAGAATAATATAACAAACGCCCCCCCTTCAAACGGGGGGGGCAGATTGCTTAAAAATAGGCATAAATTTTATTTCTTTTGTACCAGGAATATGGTATATGACATTTTGGTCAATAGCGAACACCTAAAAATCTATTTCAAATTTTGGAAATTGTCCATGCGTTGCATTCGGGACAATAATCATATTTTTTCCGCCCGTCCAACGTTGTGACAATTCGGGCGGAACGGTTTTATCGCGTTCTGCGACATAGTGCAGTTGGGAAATACGCGGCAATACGTCCATGTTTTGTGAAGTACTTAACGGAACATCACCAAAATATTCTGTCCAATCAGAATGATTTAAAACACCGGCAATTGTTATCCATTTTTTTACATTTAAATCCGGATTTTGATTGATAATTAATCCAGAAACCATCGCGCCACCAGAATATCCAATTAATATTATCGGGCGCGTTCCTGAAACAGATTCAACTGCATCAGACATTGAATCAATTATACGCGATGAAAAACGACCGTCTGCCCAGTCTGACTTGGTGCATGTCGGTGACATTATATACTGACATGGGCGCGCCATGTAAACAACATTTGGCGCCATGTCACGTGCCGCCAAATCCCGTAAAAAGGTGCCACGCGGGGTTGGATTCGTTGTTGGGTAACCATTTTTATCAAATGCATGACCGTCGCCCTCTATATAAATATGTATCGGGGATGTAGAATCAGATAAACGTTGATATGTGACAATGTCAAAATCCCCAGATTTAATTGGTAAATATACAAAATCAGACGGCGTATGCCATGTTGACGCACAGGCAGATAAAAATAAAGTGCAAAATAAATTACGATATCTCATCTTAAATACATAATAGCCGATTTCCGAATTTTTATCAAATAAAAGTGTTTTTTTGACAAATTTTATATTTTTTGACAAAAAGACTTGACAAATCGTTTGACAAATACTATTTTTAGGGTACAAAAAGATAAAAACCAAAACAGAGGGTGAATAGATGTCAAAAAAACAAAAAATCAAAATCGCAACACGTCGCGTAAAAAACAAGCGCGGTTTTTGGAAACGCGTATGGGATATTATTTGCTGGCCTTTTCGAATGATTGCAAAGTTATGTCGCAAGATTTGGAACTGGATTTGCGGCTTAAACCTGGTTGCGATGGTTAACCTGACACTGCTGGTTGCGATTATTGTATTATTTTCTATGCTGATTATGGATGTGATTGGATGTCGCAGACAACAGGTTATCGTTGTCGCAAAACCATCAACAACAACACAACAAGTCGAAATCACAGATGCAGCCGCACCACGCAATATTAAACCGCGCAAAGTGACACTGCCATTGGCAACGAATTCAAAAACACGCAAGAACGCCGATGCTGTGAATGTTGTTCCTGTTAAACGTGCGGAAGTTGAAATCGCAAAAAAACAGACCGCGAAACAGAATAGCAAGTTCTGGGGCGACATTATTGTAGATAGCCGCGGTGCTGGTGCAATGCTGACCAGTGGCGCACAAGTTAACGGTAATTTGTACGTGCAAAATATGCGCAAGTACACATTGCCATGCGATATTCGTATCAACGGGAACTTGTTCCTGCGTGATGTGAATATGTTGCAATTCTGTGGTGACTTTGTCGTCACAGGCAACATCTATGTCAGTCCACGTTCGTCTTTTGGCCCAATCCCAAAGACGGCACGCGTTGGCGGACATGTGGTATTGTAAGCCATTAAATTACAAATTTAGTTTGTTCATATATCTCCCTTTGAAGTGCCACCGGATTTCCGGTGGCTTTTTCAATCATAATATGATATAATCAACCCGTCCAAACAAAATCAAAAGGGAGAAAAAAATGTTTGATAAATTGTTAAACGTACTGTCTAAAAATCTGGGTTATACCATTGTTATGGTTGCAGCCATTATATTGTTCGTAATCTTTTCGGGCGGTTTGATTTCTGGCCTGATTACGGCGATATCTGCATTACTGGCATACACATGTGGCGTTGCACTGTACAAAGAATATCAGAAAGAGCCTGTAAAAAAAGCAACCCCTGCAAAAAAGAAATCCAAGAAATAAAAACCGCCCATTTGGGCGATTTTTTATTTGAATATTATTCAGCAACCTGGGGTGCTGGGGCCGGCATTTCTGCAGGGGCTGGCGCCTCTGCCGGTTGTGGGCCACGTTTGCCAGGCTTTCTCATATGCTTTTTGGCAGCCTTGAATTCTTCAACTGTAACACAGCCATCGTGATTCGCGTCCATCTTTACAGCCATTTCTGCCATTTTTGGGCATTTTACAACCATGCAACCATTTTCAAACTGTGGACGTGGGAAACGCTTGCCTTCTTTACCAAATGGGCACATTTTTGCACATGCAAAACCCAATGCAAAAATAATGATAAACACAATCAACTTCTTTACGAAACGCCCAAAAGTGCATTTCTTTTTGCCGCAATGTCCATGATTTCCACAATTACCACCACAGGCGCAATGATGATCACAACCACATGGGAATTTTTCAACGACTGGTGCAGATACAACCTTGGCCACTGGTTTCTTGGCCGGTGTTTTCTTTGCGACAGGCTTCTTTGCCGGTGCAGATTTTACAACCGTCTTTTTTGCAGTTGCAGGTTTTGCAACCGGTTTTTTTGTTGTTTTTGTTGCCATTTGTCCTTCCTTTTTTGTTTGACACTTTTATTGTATTCAATAAAAAAAATTAAGTAAAGCAAAAATTCATAAAAAACACGCGCCCGTGGACGCGTGGTGCAGATGCACGATAAGCCGGATTCTGTTCTGCCAAAACCCAGTATGTTTCGCATACCAAGTAAAGGTAGTGGACATGATTAATCTGCAATGTATGTTGCCATAATTGTCAAGCCTTCTACCCGCCCCCAATGAGGGACACATATAGGGGGCCTATTTGAAGTTGCTGCGCGTAGAGATTGCCCGTTTCACTCGAACTTAATCGTTTACGTCACTGTTGCTCTAATCGTCAGGTTGCCCTGCCCGGTATATTAGCCGGTACGCCGTCCCTTGCAGTCCGGACTTTCCTCTGGTAAACCAGCCATGCCCTGTGCATCTTGCGGCTTGCATAGTACCACCAATCAAAAATAATTCAATAAAAAAGTCCCCAAACATTGGGAACTTTTTCATATTGAAAACATAAATCAAACAATCGATTTAGTTCAATGCTTCTTTCAAAGCCTTACCTGGTTTGAATTTAGGCTGTGTAGATGCAGGAATTTTGATTGCAGCACCTGTCTGTGGGTTACGACCTGTTGTTGCCTTGCGTTTTGCAGTTGCAAATGTACCAAAGCCAACCAAGCGAACTTCGCCTTTCTTTTTCAAAACTTTTGTAACTGTGTTGATGAATGCGTCCAAGCAGCCAGCAGCAGTTGCTTTTGTAACATCTACTTCGTTTGCAATCGCTTCGATCAATTGTTGTTTGTTCATGTGTTTCTCCTTTCATATAAATTAAAAGTGTCCCGCAGTGCCCAAAGCCATGTATTCTAGGGACATTGCTTGTACTGCTTGTTCGAATCGTAGAGAAATCTGCGCTTTAAGTCAAGTGCATAATTAAAAATTCGCAAAAAATCGGTATTTTATTCGATTTTTTTACTTCGCATGAACCGCAGAGGCACGTACAACCTTGGCACCAGGGGTGTTATTTTCACACAAAACCCAATCACCAGGCGCACCATCAATCCGTACCATACGATAATGATTTGGTGTCGACATCAGCATAGAAACAATTATTATCGCCCAAAATGCCAACTTGGTAAAACCCCATGGTTTCTTGTATGTATCACGACTAAATTTATCTTTTAGCAGATTCTGATACAACGCCCATCCCCATATAAAAACCAATAAAATCCCAACAAAAATAAAACCGATTATTATAGGGCGTCTTAACTGAACAAGCCCGTCAGATAACGGTGTCCAAAACGAATCTGTGTCAGGACATACATATAATGCCTGGGGCGACATGGCGGCAGATACAGTTAACGATTCTGTCGGCGACAGCGTCAGATTAAATGATGTCATCAAAACAATCGATATCATCAAAATAATCGCAAATAGCATTGTCGGCTTCATAAAACATTCCCCTATTTTTTGGTATTATACCACAAGTAAGTATCTGATTGCAATTTACTAAAAAATTTTTTAATATTTTTGTATGTTTGGCGCAAATGCACAAATTATAGTGGGAATAACCACATATTACACCGAAAATCTGAACATTTCTGTTCGGGCGCTGGCGCGTTTAGATAAAAAACTTATATTAATTGTACATGCAGACAACCCAGAACAAAAAGTTACAAAAAAACAAATCCGCGCGTTGGGGTATAAAGGCACATTATATATCATAAACAGTCAATATAATGTCGGGACACTGAATGCACGCCTGGCAATTATGAACGCAATTCGCGAACGCAAATTAAATGCAGAATGGACAGTCTTGGTTGATGATGATGACATTTTAACAAATTTAGACATACCAAACGTATCGCCAGATAACTTTGCAATTGTACAAAACAAGGTCGTATTGCGGACGCGCCTGATTGACGTGTTGCGCGTGATGAACAATCCGAAAAATTATACAATTGATAATGAAAACGTCTTCCTGGTTCGACCACACGTTGGAATAACAGGTACGTTAATCAGAACAGATATGGCACTGCGCATGGCGGACGCGTTTCAAAAAGCGAGACAGGAAATTTCTGATATCAATGAACGTCTGACATTTCGCGCACCGGTCGACATGATAATGTGGTCTGCGTTAAATATTGTTGCACAACATTATACCCCAAATGCAAAACCGATATATATGGACAGTGTAAACTATATTGCGACCGATATAGATACAGCAACAACAAAATATGGCATGCGGATACTGCCTGGCAAGAACGCAAAACAACAAATCGAACAAACCGTTGAAAAATATAATACGGCAATTCGTAACGCGTTAGTCGCAGCCCCTGTGGGGCATAATTAAACACTATAAAAAACTTTTCAAAAACAAAATTATATGATTGAAACTGGGGCATATTATTTATACAATGCACCCGATAAAAAAATAATAAAAGGAAAGACATATGACATACGACGAAATTAGAAAGGCGTTTTTAGACTATTTTGAATCCAAGGGACACAAAATTGTTCCATCTGCGTCGCTGATACCAAATGACCCAACATTGTTATTTACAGTCGCAGGCATGGTGCCATGGAAAGGAATCTTGCAAGGGACAGAACCGGCATTTGCACCACGCGTCGCAGACGTACAAAAATGTATTCGCGCAGGTGGCAAACACAACGACCTGGAAGACGTTGGATTTGACGGTCGTCATCATACTTTCTTTGAAATGATGGGGAACTGGTCGTTTGGCGACTATTTCAAAGAAGGCGCAATTGAAATGTCATGGGAATTGTTGACCAAAGTATTCGGTCTGGACCCTAATCGCATTGTCGTGACAACACATTACAGCGACGAAGATGCCGCAAAAATATGGAAAAAAGTCGCGGGCAAAGACGCAATATTGTTGGGCGACAAGGATAACTGGTGGTCTGCGGGCGAAACAGGCCCATGTGGTCCATGTACAGAAATGCACTATGACATGGGGGCAGATTTGCCAGGCGGAATGCCAGGTTCTGCAGACGAAGATGGTGGACGCTGGGTCGAAATTTGGAATGACGTATTTATGCAATACGATCGTGACGCAAATGGGAATTTAACACCACTGCCAAAACAGAATGTTGATACGGGCGCCGGGTTGGAACGCTTTGCATCAATCATGCAGGGCAAAATAGATAATTACGACACTGACCTGTTTGTAAACTTGAAGCGCGCCGTCAGCGACGTCACAGGCGTTGCAGAATCCGCAGAAAATATCGCAAGCTTTAAGGTTATCACAGACCATCTGCGCAGTGTGGGCTTTGCAATTGCAGACGGCGTAATCCCATCAAACACAGACCGTGGTTATGTCATTCGTCGTATTTTGCGTCGTGCGATGCGTCATGGACAAATCTTGGGACACAAGGGCGCATTGTTGTCAAAACTGTATCCTGCACTGATTACAGAAATGGGCAATGCGTACCCGGAACTGGAACGCGAAAAGGCGCGTGTCATTGAAATACTGCAAAACGAAGAAAACGCGTTTGCAGATATGTTGCAAAACGGTATGAAATTATTAGAAAATGAAATTCCAAAACTGAACAACAATGTTTTGCCGGGCGATGTTGCGTTCAAACTGTTTGACACATATGGATTCCCATTGGATTTAACCCAGATGATTTTACGCGACAAAAACATCGATGTCGATGTTGCGGGTTTTGAAAAATCAATGGCAGAACAAAAAGAACGTTCACGCGCAAATACAAAAGGAACACGTATATTCTGGGAATCACAAACAGATTTGGCAGGCACAGACGACACGGCAAAATATGCCCCAACAGATATGGAATCAACCGTTTTATCAATATTGCGAAATGGTGAATTTGTTGAATCTGCAAATGCCGGTGATGAAGTTGAGGTTGCACTGGACAAAACTACATTTTATGGCACACAAGGCGGCCAAGTTGGCGACAGTGGTGAATTGAAGCGCGATGACGAAACCGTTATGAATGTGTCAGAGGCAGCGCGTGTTGACACAGTCGTTATTCACAAAGGTACACTTAGTGCAGAAATAAAAGTTGGTGACATTGTTAAACCTGTTATTAACACAAATGTTCGTCAGCAAACAGCGCGCGCACACACCGCGACACACTTGTTACAGGCGGCATTGCGTGAAATCTTGAACGAAGATGTTGAACAGCGTGGGTCCAAGGTTAGTCCCGATTCTGTGCGTTTTGACTTTCGATTTGGTCGCGCAATGACAGCCGAAGAAAAACAGGCGGTCGAAGACCTGATTAACAAATGGATTGCCGAAGATATGCATGTCGCACACGAAGAAATGTCATTAGATGACGCTGTCAAAAAAGGCGCGATGGCATTGTTTGGTGAAAAGTATGGCGATACTGTAAAAGTTATCACTGCAGGAAACGTTTCATGCGAACTGTGTGGTGGAACACACATTAACCATACTGGCGAAATCATAAAAGCAAAAATAAACAAAGAAAAATCAATCAGCAGTGGCATACGCCGCATCACAATGTCGGTTGGGACACTGGCCGAATAAGAAAAATCCCACCAGACGGTGGGATTTTTCCTTTTCATATCGTGATTATTTATGATATAATATTAGGTATGAGAAAAAGAAGTTTTTACGTTTTATCGATTTTATCGTGTCTGGCAACTGTGCCAGCGATGGCAAATTGGCAATATCCGGGGACATACGTTGGCGACGGATGGTACGAAGATGACGGTTCACGTTTTGTTATATCTGCACGTGGCGGTATGTCATTTGGCATGGCGTCTATAAAAAATGAAGCCGGTGCCATCGCAAATAATTACTATGCCAGTCCCGATGGTGGCACAATTGTTTCAGAAACATATTACTATTCATGCATTGAACAAGGTGACTGTGAAGACTTTGTGTATGCTGGTTATGGTTATCTGAATGAACTGCCAGTTAATAAAGATTTTGAAAGTTTTTCGTTTGCCGCTGGTGCCAGTATCGGTTGGACAATGCCAAATAAACCACAATGGCGAATAGAGGTTGGTTATGACCATATTTCAAAAAGCGAATATAACGCATCCCCAATGTATGAAGGCGACCTGAATTTAACAGGCGGTGCATTGGGCGATATGACGATTTATGCGCAAAGCGCGACGGTTAATTCAAAAATAAAAACAGATATCGTCAGTGCAATGGCGTTCTATGATTTCTTTGACGGCATCAAAAAACCAATTAACCAAATAATTCCGTATGTTGGTTTTGGTATTGGGTATGCAGATTCTGAAACAACGTTGGTTTTATCAGACCCATATGGCGACCTGTCTGCCCAGGTAGAATTACAGCAGTACGGCGAACTGGACGATTATGGGGTGGTACAATTCTATCGTTCAAAGCAGAATACGACAAATGTTGCAGGATTGTTGTCTGCGGGTATATCGTATGGAATTACAGAAACGATGTTTTTTGATTTTAGTGCACGCTTGGTATACTTACCAAAGGTAAAGTGGGAATTGACGAACGAGGCAGAAACACGCACACGCGAATGGTTTAGTGCTGAAAACATGTTCTATGCGAATTTGATGGTTGGAATCAGGTTCGAATTCTAAAATATATGCTATATTAACAAACGCCCCAAACGGGGCGTTTCTTATTCTTGGATAAAACCACCGGATTGCATCTTCCACAGGCGGGCATATTCACCACCACGACGCAGTAATTGGGTGTGAGAGCCCTGCTCTATCACATGACCTTCTTTTAGAACAACAATCTTGTCCATATTGCGCAATGTTGATAAACGGTGCGCAATCGCCAAAGTGGTGCGTCCAGACGCCAATTCGTCAAATGAACGCTGGATACAAACCTCGGTTTCAGAATCCAGGGCTGATGTCGCCTCGTCCAAAACCAGGATTGGGGCATCTTTTAAGAATGCACGCGCGATTGCGATACGTTGTCTTTGACCGCCTGACAATTTAATGCCACGATCGCCAACCATGGAATCGTATTTCTTGTCTGTGCCCATGATGAAATTGTGCGCTTCGGCTTGTTTTGATGCACGATGAATTTCGCGCATTGTTGCATCAGGTTTGCCGTACGCGATATTTTCACGCAGGGTGCGATTAAACATTGTTGGTTCCTGGGGGATAAATGCGATTGATTCGCGCAGTGAATCCTGGGTAACGTCACGAATATTCTGGCCGTCAATCAAGATTTCACCCTGGGTCGGTTCATAAAAACGCATCAACAGATTTACCAACGTCGTTTTTCCCGCACCAGATGGCCCAACCAGTCCCACACGTTCGCCTGGATTAATTGTTAAATTCAAATTGCGCAGAACCCATTTGCGCTTATAGCGAAATGATACATTGCGGAATTCAATCTTGCCACGCGACACAACCAGTGATGGCGCATTTGGCGCATCAACAACATCGACCGGAACAACCAGTTCGTTATATGCCTTGGACGCAGCACCGATACGATCTGTTATCGCCGGGATTTGGTTTACAATTGCGCCAATTGTACCCATGGTTGAAAAGAATACAGAGTTTGTAAATACGATTTCTGCAACGGTAATTTTACCGTTCATGTACAACCATACACACAACAGTAATGTCGCACCATAACTGATGTCCCAAACAATCATTGGCACACCCCAGAATACACGCTGAACAAAAAAAGAATGAATCCATGCAGCAATATTCTTTTTACGCACAGGTTCCAAGTATTCGCGTTCACGACGGGCGCCGGCAAATAGTTTCACCACAGAAAAGTTTGATAGACTGTCAACATTCCGACCAGACAATTCACTGGATGCGCCACTGGATTCCTTGGCAGCACGATTCATAGGCTTTACCATAATCCAACTGTATACCGCGCGAAAAACAAACACGATACCAAACAACACGGCGACATATTTGTTAATCGATAATATTAAGCCAACGTTTATAACAATTACCGACAGCAAGCAAAATATACGCCAAAATTCTTCGACGGCACGAAAACCATCGGCGACGTACATTATTTGTGTATGAACCTTGCCAGACATGCGCCCCGTCCAGAATGACATAGATTGAGAATGCACATAGTCATTCAAAACGACCGACGAACGATTCTTGACCTTGGGAATCCAACGCCCTGCAAAGGTGCTGCGCAATAATGCGCTGACATCAATTAACAACAACAAAACGACTATCAAAACAATGGTTGGCATTGCGTGTTGCATTAGTGTCATGCCCGCTGGCACCGGATTTTCAAACAAGGCAATAAACCAACGTTGAAAGTTCGGGAACAATACGCCGTCCATGGATACGATAAAATAAAATACCGCCCATGTAATCAGTGCAGCCCATGAACCAGGTACCGCGTACTTAAAATAAAACCGCCACAGTGATTTGGGCAGTGCCAAATTCTGTATTTCACGCATTTCCTTGGATTTTTTGCGCAACATACGTTATCCTTTTTTGTAATCTGATTTTATTGCGTTATTATTTCGCGAAATATTTCTGCCGGAATTGTGCCACCAGTGATTTTTGAATCCATTGGTGTAAAATCGTCGTTACCCAACCAAACGCCAATCACCATATCTTCTGTTGCGCCAACAAACCATGCGTCGCGGTTTTCATTGCTGGTACCGGTCTTGCCACCCAGGACGCCATCTGTGCGGGCGCGCCCACCCGTGCCACCAGGGGCAACAACATCTGATAACAACGCGTGCATATATTCAACCGTCTGGGGATGCAGAACATCAATTGGTTCAGACGGATTACGTTCATACAATACGTTACCAGCCATATCTGTAATTTTTGTAATCGAATACGGGCGCACAGATTTGCCATCGTTCCAAATAACAGCATAAATATTTGTTAAATCCAACAAAGTCATTTCAGACGCACCCAAAACAGTCGAATATTCACGACGCAATTTGGTTCCAACCCCCAAACGTCCCGCCATATCCAATACAGAATCGATACCAAATGTTTCTGTTAATTTTAATGGCACAGAATTTACACTTTTTGCAAACGCAGTCGCCAATGTTATTTCACCATAATAACGCCCATTGTAATTTTTTGGATTATAATCACCAATCGCAAAGGGCGCATCATTTACAATACTATCTGGGGTCATACCATTTTCAAGTGCAACCAAATATACAACAGGTTTAAACGCACTGCCCGGTTGACGGGGGGACGTTGCACGATTAAACTGACTGCGCTGATAATCTGCACCACCAGACATGGCACGCAACGCACCATCAGGATTCATCGCAACAACCGCAGATTGATATTCGCCAATTTTATTTGGTAAAATTGCGGCAATGGAATCCTGTAATCTGGTATCAAGCGTTGTATGCACATACATATCTGTTTCAAATGCGCCAATTCGTGATTTTAATTCGTCCATTACAAAATCAGTCCAATAACGATACAAGTTTGTGTCCGCCATCCCAACCGCAGGCGATAAAGACTGCGCGGCGGCACGCGCCTGATTCAAAGTGACATACCCCTGGCGAACCATTTCTGTTAAAACGGTGCGGGCACGTTCAATATTCTTTTCAGGATTACGAAGTGGGCTGTATGTTGTGGGTGCCTTTAACATTGCGGCAATCTGGGCAGACTGGGCAATGGATAGTTTTGTCGCAGGCACACCAAACATTGTACGCGCCGCGGCATCAATGCCACGCATTCCGCCAACCAACGATACGCGATTCATATACAAATCAAGTATCTGATTTTTATCGTAACGATTTTCCAACCAGTATGAAATTATTAGCTCTTGAACCTTGCGCGAAATCTTTTTTTCACGCGACAAAAATATATTCTTGGCCGTTTGTTGCGTTATTGTAGAACCGCCAGATGTTATACGACCGTGACGCAGATTAGATATTACTGCACGTGTTATGCCACGTATATCAATCGGACCATGTTCAAAAAATCGCCTATCTTCGATGGCAACAATCGCCTGCCATACATGTGGGGGCAATGTTTCAACAGACACGGGTGTACCCATAATACGATTGGCACTGCGTAATTCGTTACCATCATTATCCAAGAACACAATTGTTGCAGGGCGCGTTTCATGTAAAATCGCATCCAGTGACGGCATTGATAAATATATAATCGCAACATATCCACAAACAGCAATCCCGCACATCAAAAAAATATTGAATAACCACACCAAGATACGCCGACGAAGTGGCGGCTTTTCCGGTGTTTTTTCGGGGGTCTTTTCTGTACAACGTGGCAAATTATATCTCCTTTCATGGGAATCTTAGCATAAACAACTTGCGTTTTGCAAAAGATTATATTTATATATTTATAGCATATAAAAGAGAGAAAGAATATATGAAAAAAATTGCTGTTATTTTGGCCTGTATGGTTGCAATGCCTGCCGTGGCAGAAGAATATATAGACGATTATGATTCGTACGATTTTTATGAATACGAAACGCAAAATACAAGACGCGATAATTATGTCGGTCTTAGGATTCACAAAAATGAACGTATCGCATTTAAATACGATATGCATGACGGTGGAAACTCAACAATTCGCAAGGACAACTGGGGATTTGGGGCAGTTGTCGGCAACAGACTTAGCGATAATGTAAAAATTGAATTTGAAACATTATATACAGGTGCAGAAAAATCAAAGCGCGGAACTGATTATAACTATGACGTGTGGGCAAATATGCTGAATGTATATCTGTTCAAAGAATATGCCGGCGCCATTGCGCCATATGCCGGACTGGGCATCGGTTTTGCCGGAATTTGGGGCGATGTCGATACGCCGTATGGACATATGTCTGATTCTGTTTTTGATTTGTCATATCAGATTATGTTGGGGGTTAATTTTGCATTGAACGACAGAATCGATTTGAACCTGGGGGTAAAATACCAATACTATGGCGAATTAGAACACGAATTGCATGACAAAGAATTTGCAATAACAGATGTTGATGCAACAGAATTCTATTTCGGCGCGGTTTATAAATTTGGAATAAAATAACGAGATGAAAAAATCCCCAAATTGGGGATTTTTTTATTGCTTTTTATATTGGCAATATATTAAAATCTGCGCGTCCAGGGAAAGAGAGTGTACAGAAGAAAGGTCTATGCGGAATGTTATCAAAAAATGGTCATAAAATTACAGACACTCAATCTGCAGATGTGAAATTCGTACAACAATTAATCGATGCAATCAATAATGGCGTCGTTGATTCTGCGCAATATTTTGGCAATCAACACCTTAGTTTAATGGTTGATAATTTTCAAATCGACGTTGCACGGACCGGTGTCTTTTATTATGACGGCTTTTGGAAAACATTGTTTGGAATTGGCCAGTGGGGTTTTAAGCCGGGCGAATTGGAACGTTATTCTTTAAGCGTTATGGAAAACAATATACCACAACGCTGGCAAAGTTGCCCCGATTTGAGCAAACGGTACAAACTGGATCCAGATGGCGCGTGGCGCAAACAATATAATGTTGCATTTATGGCGGCAGCAATGGCAACAAACAAGGGAATATTTCGTGGCCCGCACGTATGCGCAGAACAGCCAGATGCAATGTACCATGAACAAAACAAACATTTATTTGAACCACTGAAAGAACTGTGGATTGGCGCAACAGCAAAGTATCCAAATCGCAAAGTATTCAATGGCAATAACGCAAAACATAATACGCGTTATAACCTGCCACCGATTGAAACAGCGCACGATTTATTGGCGTTGCGCAAGCGTGTTCTGAACGCAATTACAAGCCAAAAAACGAAGTAATATTATCTGGGGGATTTTGCGAAATGTATACAATTAAACAGATTTATAATGTCGCAAAAAATAACCCTGAATTAATATCGCGCTTTTTAAGCGCAAATGGCGAAGCGGAATACGAGTTTAATATACAACAACCGTACAACAGAAATCAGCCGTTTGAACATTTTGATAATATTCGATGGATTCAGGCGGGTCCCCTGTTTTCAATTGGGATGATTGCATACCATTCGCCGAATGAAATTCATGATCTAAGCAGTCTGCAAAACTGGGCCGCGTATCATATATTAAAACATTATTATAAACGTCATAATCGTATGATGCGGGCACAGTTTGCGCTTTTGCGGTAAATATAATACATACAATAAAAAAATCCCCCATGCGGGGGATTTGATTTTTACATTTTTTTATTTTTTCCAGAATGCAAAGCCACGACGTGATGATTTATCTTCGCGCTGTTTGCGTTCTTCGATTGCGCGACGACGTTCGGCACGACGTTCTTGAAAGCGACGAGCAGATTCTTCGTCACGCTGAACAACTGCGATAGTTGTTGCAGACAATTTACCATTGCGAACTTCTTCTTCGAATTCGACAATGTCGTTTTCATTCAAAAATCTGATGCCGGCGGCCTTTAATGAACTGGAATGAACAAATACATCATCTGTGTTGCCATCTGCGTTTGGGGTGTCTGGACTAATAAAGCCGAAACACTTTTTACCATTATACCATTTTACTTTTCCTTGACGCATAATCCTATCCTTTCCTTATGCTGTTATGGTTCTGCGAAGCAAATTCAGAACCTGATATAATTTTGTCATTTTTTTTTAATTAATGCAAGGGGAATAAAAATGCCCACATACATTGTGGGCATGTCTTATTTCTTGTAATAACGCTGAACCTCGGTCATGACAAAGTTAAATAATTTTTCTGCCTGGGTCGTCGGTGGCAAGTGCCAGTCACGCTGCATATAAGGCATTGCAGACACCAAGACAAACCGTGCCAAAAAGTGAAATATTTGACTTTCTTGGTGACGCGACAACTTTGCCGGCGCATTTGGGACATGGAATACTTCGTTTTCAATCGCATCGTCCAACTTTTCAATAATGTTATCTAAAACCTTTGGTGGATAGTACAGTGTACATTCCTTTGGGAAACCTTCGAATATAGAAATATTGTTGTTTCTGGAATACAAAATGTTCCATCCAACACGTTCGAACAAATCTTCTAAGCAATCACATATCATACGATTGTATGATTTTACCCCCTCTTCCATATAGGTAGATAATTTTGCTTCGATACTGTCAGATTTTGCACATTTCTTTTTACGTGCTGTTTCGTATGCACCATGGGTTTTGTTTTCAAATTCAAAGAATGTACGCACCTGGCAGATAATTTCCATCGGAATTATCATTTCAGGGTTCGGCCCAATATTTATGATAATCTTGGCATCACGATAATTACGTGGATTCTTCATATCATAGAATTTATCACGCACGGTTAGAATTCTGTCTGGCATCATTTCGCGCAGTCGTTCAATAAATGTACGCGCCTGGGGGATTAAGTCAAACAGACATTTTACACGCCACACGTCTTGCAAACGCATGCGTGGTGGTTCAATCTTGTCAATCGCACGCACCAAATCAACCGCGATACTTTCATGTCCACGTCCGATAATACCCAGTACTGTTTCAGACGCTGCACTGATATAACGCTTAGAAAATTCTTCACGAATTTTTTCGGCAATCGCGTTCGCAGATGCCACACGACCATGTGTACACAAAACATGATGCGCAGCATTTGCAACGTCGTTTATATAATCTTCATAATATTTGCCCGTGATTTTATCCAATGCCCTGTCTATCTTTTTTTGCGCACCAACGATAACAGTCACAATTGACGACACAGACAAATCAATTTTGTGGCCCGCAGAACTGGTAAAAAACTGATTTCGCATGGGGTCTGCGTCCAGACGATGATTTACGACATACGGCGACAATGGGTTGATATCGGCAATACGTATCGGTTCATCAATGGCACAGTCAGATTCGTAATCATATTTCATAACCGCAGCCTTGGGCGCACCAAGACATTTTCCCAGGACATAAAAAACCTCACGAAACCAGTGGATACTGTCCGAATATAATGTCTTTAGATAATTACCTGCCTGATGATTGATACGACCATCTGCAATGGCGCGTTCAATCACCGCCAGATTCCGTCTGTCGTTATCCGCAGATATATCTTGCGCCCATGTGTCCGCCCCTATGTAAGACATTTCACCCCCGTATTTTTCTTATTTCATTATTGGGAACAATATTACATCGCGCAGGGTTGGCTGATCAAAAATTATACTGGCCAAACGGTCTACGCCGACACCCACACCAGAAATCGGTGGGAACCCGTGTTCCATCGCACGAACAAAGTCATTATCTGGATTAAAGGCCTCTTCGTCACCGTCTGCAATATTGCGTGCCTGTTCTTCGAATGCCGCCAACTGTTGGATTGGGTTCACAAGTTCTGAATACCCCTTGCAGATTTCTGCGCCACAGACCAATAACTGGTACATGTCGATACGACGTTCGTCGGCATCATTACGACGTGCCAACGGAACCATGTACGCAGGATAGTTATACAAAAATGTCGGATTTACTATATCGTTACGGATTTTACGCTTGTATACATAGTCAACCAATGTTGGAATTGATTTCAAATCTTCCAATTCTGCCATTGGGAACATACCTTCGTCGACCAACTTTTGACGCAGAACATCAACATCGTCAAAATCCAAGATATTGCAGCCAAAGAATTCATTCATTTTGGCGGTATAGTCAATCATTTCATATTTGCTGAAATCCAGTTGTGTACCCTGGTATTCAATCTGTAGTGTACCGCGACATTTCATCAACAAATCCTGGATTAAATCCCATGTGAATTTGATATTGTCGTTATAGTCCCAATATGCTGCATACCATTCAACCATAGAAAATTCTTGCAGGTGCATGGCATCCATACCTTCGTTACGGAAATCCTTGGCAACTTCATAAACACGGTCAAAACCAGCACCGATTGCCTGTTTTAAGAACAATTCGGGCGAAATACGCAACTGAAAATCCGCATCCAGTGCATTGTGATGGGTTGTAAATGGACGCGCCGCTGCACCAGATGCAATATTCTGCATAATTGGTGTTTCGATTTCCAAAAATCCATGCGCATTCATAAAATCACGCCAGTACTGCATCATCTTGAATCGACCCAGTAATGCTTCGCGGGATTCTGGGTTGGATATAATGTCCAAATAACGCTGGCGATAACGTGTTTCCATATCAGTCAAGCCGTGATACTTTTCTGGCAATGGACGCAGTGCCTTGGCCAAGATTTTATAATTTGATACCTTGACCGTCAATTCGCCAGCAGTTGTATGATACAATTCGCCTGTGATACCGATAAAATCACCCAGGTCGACGTTTGCCTTCATAAACTTGTAATTTTCTTCACCTAATTCTTCACGGGACATAGAAAACTGAATTTCGCCATTAATATCATAGATGCGCCCGAACATCAATTTGCCCAACCAGCGCAATGCCGTCACACGGCCCGCCAAGCGTACCGATGTGCCATCAGCCAATGTGCGCGCAGATTCAATCGTATGCGTGCGATCAAATTTATCTTTCCATACAACGCCATCGCGTGCCTTGATATTTTCGGCCTTTTGCAAACGCGCAGTCAATTCATTTGTTGATATTGGTGTTGTATTTTGTGACATTTTTCTTTTCCCTTGGCTTTTTTTATCAAAAAACGGACGCATAATAGTGCGCCCGCAGTTAATTTCTGTTGGTCGCACAATATTATCTAAAACGTTTCAAATTCCATTTCATTTTTATGTGTGCCCCTGTTTTTTCATTTGTTTGATGTCGATTATATAAGTACTTTTGTCAAAAGTAAAGGACAAAATAAGATTTTTGCTGTTGTTTTAGGTTTATGTTTTTTCTATAATCAGACTATGTCAAAAGAACCTGATTTATTTATATTATCTGAACATGCGGATTTGCTGAAAAAATTAAAGGCATGGGATATTGCGTATCATCAAAACGATGCACCAATTGTCGATGACGCAACATATGATGCAGTTAAACGTCGCGCATTAGAGATAGAGGAACAATTCCCGTCCCTGGCCAAAGATGGGGCATCCACACATGTCGGCGCATCTGTTTCTGATAAATTTAAATCACATATGCACAGTGTGCCGATGTTGTCTATATCCGATGTTTTTAACGAGGATGAGGTTGCAGACTGGTTCAACAAACTGACATCCAAAGACATATTTATTGAACTAAAAGTCGATGGTGTTTCGTATTCTGCACGGTATGAGAATGGCAAACTGGTACGTGGTCTGACGCGGGGCAGCGGGGTTCAAGGCGAGGACATCACAGAAAATCTGAAAACAATTCCGGATATACCACATGAATTGGTGGGCGATTTCCCAGACGTTATCGAGATACGTGGCGAAGTGTATATGAACCGCGATGATTTTATCGCACTGAATGCGGAATCAGACAAACAATTTGCCAATCCGCGCAATGCCGCGGCGGGTTCGTTGCGCCAATTGAATCCCGCGATTACCGCCACACGAAAACTTAGCGCGTTTGCGTACACGTATGGCGAAATATCCAACCGAAACTTTGAAACACAATCTGAATACTTTGAAAAATTGAAATCATGGGGATTCAAGACAACTGACAAATGGGCAAGCTCTGCACACAACATGTCTGAAATCCAAGATGTATATAATAAGGTTATGCTGATACGCCCAGAAATACCATTTGATATTGATGGACTGGTGTTAAAAGTAAACGATATCGCAACACAGGAACGCATGGGCAGTCGTGCCAACAGTCCGCGTTGGGAAGTGGCATACAAATTCCCGGCGGCACGCGCAATTACAACCCTGCGCGATATCACAATTCAGGTCGGGCGCACTGGTGTGCTGACCCCGGTGGCAGAATTAGAACCGATAAATATTGGTGGCGTGGTGGTATCACGCGCGACACTGCATAATGCAGACGAAATTAAACGCCTGAACATCTGTGTCGGCGACAAGGTTGTTGTCCAGCGCGCAGGTGATGTTATACCACAAATCGTCGAAGTCGCGGAAAAGCATACACAATCGTGCGATTTTATATTCCCAGCAACCTGCCCTGTTTGTGGTGCAAATGTTGTTCAAGAATCTGGTCAGGTTGCACGTCGATGCGTTAATACAATGGGTTGCCCGGCACAACGTATCGGCGCACTGGAACATTTTGTCGCACGCAAGGGGTTTGATATTGAAGGATTAGGTACAAAACAGTTAGAAGCATTTGTTGCGCGCGGATGGATTCGTACCCCGGCAGATATATTTACCATAATTGCACGTCACGGTGATGACATTCGAAAAATGGACGGCTTTGGTGACAAATCTGTTGCAAACTTGAATGACGCGATTGAGCGGGCACGAAATGTAGAACTGCACCGTGTGTTGTACGCAATCGGAATACCAGAGGTTGGCGAAGTGACAGCAAAAATATTGGCGCGCGCGTTCGGCAATCTGATTGCTGTTCGCAATGCACCGGCATGGAAATTAAAATCAATCGACGGTATCGGGGATGTTATGGCAGATGAAATCGTGTCTTTCTTTGGCGACACGCATAATGCACAGGCGTTGGATGATTTGCTGGGGCAAATTAATGTAAAAGATGCGGATATTTCCACACAAAATACAAATGGGATTTTGGCAGGTAAAAAGATTGTTCTGACAGGGACACTGTCAAAATACACCCGTGACGCGGCAAAAGATATTCTGGAACAATTGGGTGCCAAGGTTGTGGGCAGCGTTTCTGCAAAAACAGATATTGTTCTGGCCGGTGCAGACGCGGGCAGCAAACTGACCAAGGCACAAGATTTAGGTATCACAATCTGGGGCGAAGATGACCTGGATAAGATAATCGAACAATCAAAATAAAAAAAACGCCCCGAAACACACAGGGCGCAGACATGAAACTAAAAATAATAAATATTGACTATCTGTCATTACGTGACGTTGGACGGTCGATAAACATCCAAATCAACCATATCAGCGCCGCGATACCAATAATCGCATATACAATGTTGCTGGCCAATGTTGCGGGTCCAAACAAGAATGCGACCAAGTCAAAACCAAAGATACCAATCAGCCCCCAGTTTAAGGCGCCAATGAATGTCAATGGTATAAGAACATAATTTACTAGTCCTCTCATCTTTTCTTTCTCCTTTTCAAGGTTTACTTGTACTGTGTCTTAAAAGTTTTAAGACACTGACATTATAAATCTTTTTAAAAGTTCATGCAATCGCAATAAAGCATTTAGGCAAAGGTTCCTATGCCACACAACACAACAATACACCTGTACATATTTCCACATCAAACCACAATTAAAAAACCCGTATTAAACGGGTTTTATTGATTTTTCTGGAACAAATTAATCCAGATTTTTTAACAATATGTCTTTCATATCGTTTGGCATCATACCGGTGGTTGAATAACCGCAGTCGACATGATGAACTTCGCCTGTGACACCGGATGACAGGTCACTGAACAAATACACTGCCGCGCCACTGACATCATCTAATGTCATATTGCGACGCAATGGTGTTGTTTCCGCGTTCAGGCGCAACATTGCCTTGAATCCACCGACACCACTGGATGCCAACGTCATAATTGGACCTGCACTGATTGCGTTGACGCGAATGTTTTCACGCCCCAGGTCAGACGCCAGATAACGAACACTGCTGTCCAGGGCAGACTTTGCAACACCCATTACATTATAATTTGGTACTGATTTTTCACCACCATAGTATGTCAGGGTCACAATACTGCCGCCGTTATCCATCAATTTAGATGCACGACGTGTCAAATCAACCAATGAATAAACAGAAATATCCATTGTGTTCTTGAAATTATCACGCGTTGTATCGGCATAGCGACCCGTTAATTCATTCTTGTCCGAAAATGCAATTGCATGCAACATCCCGTCCAAATGGCCCCATTCACGCCCAATTGCATCAAACAAAGCGTCCATTTGTTCATCGTTTTGTACATTGCATTCCTGAACAAATTTTGCACCAATAGATTCTGCTAATGGGCGTACACGCTTTTCCAATGCGGGCATCGCATATGGCATCGCAATTTCAGCACCCATTTCGTGTGCGCGCTTTGCAATTGCCCACGCCATTGACCAGTCGTTGGCAACGCCTGTGATTAAAATCTTTTTTCCCTTTAATAACATATAAAATTCCTTTTTTCCTGTGTAATTATTGGACGTTTTGAATATAACACCAAAAAAAAGTCACTGCAATAAATAAAACACACTTCAGAAATCTGCATAAAGTTAATTGACTTTTGCTATTTTTATTTCAATAATAGGACGCAAATACTAGGAATTTAATCTCTGCATATTAAACGTCCCTTTTGTGCGGGGTTGTTTTTTACTGTAAAAAGGATATATAATGGCAATTTATGTGACAAAATCTTTTATGCCCCCAATCGATGAATACAACCGTTATGTGGAAAAGATTTTTGAAAAGGGAATTCTGACCAACCAGGGCCCAAATGTTCAAGAACTGCAACAGAAACTGTCGGGATATCTGGGGGTGGATAATTTTCATTATTTATCAAATGGCACGATTGCATTGCAGTTGGCATTATCAGCAATGGATATCAATAACGGCGAAATTATTACGACGCCATTTTCATATGTCGCCACAACGTCCAGCATCCTGTGGCAACGTTGCAAGCCTGTATTTGTTGATATAGAAACGGACAACTTTACAATCGATGCCGATAAAATCGAAGCAGCAATTACGTCAAACACACGCGCGATTATGGCAGTGCATGTTTTTGGGTACGCATGTAACGTGGACAAGATTCAAAAAATTGCAGACAAACATAATCTGAAAGTAATATATGACGGCGCGCACGCATTTGGCGCACGGTACAATGGCAAATCGCTGTTATCATACGGGGACGTGTCAACATGTTCGTTCCATGCAACAAAATTATTCCACACCGTCGAAGGCGGGGCATGCATTGTAAAAGACAAAGCTGTTTCTGATAAACTGGAAATGCAAAAACGCTTTGGACATCAGATTGACGATCACAGAATGCTGGGGATTAATGCGAAACAATCTGAATTTCATGCAGCAATGGGATTGGCAAACTTTCCATATATCGAAAAGATTATCGCAGACAGAAAACGCACATCTGAATTGTATGATTCCCTGTTGGGTGGATACGTTGCACGACCAAAGGCACAAGCAAATTTGGAATATAATTATGCATATTATCCTGTTGTATTTAAAAACGAACAAGAATTGCAAAAGGTGTTTAGCGCACTGAACGAAAAAGAAATATATCCGCGCAGATATTTCTATCCGTCCTTGAACAAATTGCCGTATGTTGATGCACAAAAGTGTCCAATATCCGAAGATATTTCATTGCGTATTGCATGTTTACCGTTGTATGTTGGGCTAAAAAAAGATATCATCGAACAAATTACTAAAATCATAAAAGAACGAGTTGAATAAGCCCATGTCGTATCGTCCAATTATCGTCATAGACAATTCTTTCCCGCAACATTCCCCATTCGGGTTTAGGAATAGTGAGACAACCAAAATTTTGGAGCATGATAAACGTAATCTAGCATATACGATACCTATTACAAGTTCTGATCAAATTGCTGCTTCTATTACAGGTGGCGGAATTGGATGTTCACGGCAAGACTTTGAACACAACCTGACTGGATATGCGAAAATGTATCCACAACTTGCAGATCAGGTAAAATATTTACCAGAAAGTATGGATGCAGATACAGTTGGTATTGCTTATTTATATTTTTTAGTGAATACATATGTAATGTTGCCATATCTAAATAAAAACAAAATACCATTTGTTTTTACCTTATACCCTGGGGGTGGTTTTGGTTTAAATAACGAAAATACAAATATAATGTTGCGAGAAATTATGAATTCCCCCTGTTTTCGTGGCGTTATTGTTACCCAACATGTAATAAAAGACTATTTAATTGATAATAACTTTTGCACACCTGACAAAATCCATTTTGAATTTGGTGGTTTTTCACAGTTTTCTGATAAAGATATGAAAACGAAAAAATATTATAAAGAAGACAAAGATACAATTGATATATGCTTTGTGGCGTTTAAATACTCGCAATACGGCAAAGATAAAGGTTATGATATTTTTATTGATGCGGCACGCCAACTGGTTAAACGCTATAATTTTTTGAGGTTCCATGTCGTTGGTAATTTTAATGAACACGATTATGATATTTCCGGTCTAGAAGAAAACATTGTGTTTTACGGGTTACAAACTCCTGATTTTTTACGCGACCTTTACACCAAAATGGATATTTGTGTATCGCTTTCAAGACAAAATTCTTTGCTAGACGGCGGTTTTGATGGTTTCCCATTGGGTTTTGAATCTATGTTTTTCCAAACTGTCCTGATAACCACCGATGAATTAAACAACAACCAATCAACATACAAGGACGCACAAGAATTAGTTATTGTAAAACCGGACGTTAATGATTTAGTCTGTAAAATTGAATCACTTATACAAAATCCGTCGTTGTTATATAAAATAGGACGGGCCGGCTTTGAAAAAACAAATAAAATCATGAACCCAAAACAAAGAAGCAAAAATATAATTGAGTTTTTAAATAAATCCGCAGATTTAAAAGTCAGCGTTGTTTGTATAACATATAATCATGCCGGCTTTATTCGTCAGGCGCTGGACGGATTTGTTATGCAGAAAACAAACTTTGATTTCGAAGTTATTGTGCACGATGACGCATCCACAGATGGAACGGCGGATATAATTCGCGAATACGCAGATAAATACCCCGATATTATAAAACCAATTTTGCAAACGGAAAATCAGTGGTCGCGCAATGCATCTATCTTTCATGATTTTTTGTGGCCAAATATTCGTGGAAAATATGTCGCATACTGCGAAGGGGATGATTACTGGACAGACGAAAATAAACTACAAAAACAAGTCGACTTTTTAGATGCAACACCTGATTGTGCTGTATGTTTTCACCCTGTCATCAGGAAATGGGAGGATAACAGTCGTCCAGATGAAATTATTCCGTCCTGCAAAGATAGATTTAATAAAACATGTCTTGATATAAATCATTTAAGAAAACGGAATTTTATGGCAACCTGTTCCGTGATGTATCGGTGGTGTCTGAATGGGTGCGAAGAACGCTTTCCACGTGGAATTTTGCCGGGGGATTGGTATTTACATATGCTGCACGCACAGACAGGGAATATTTGTATGTTGCCAGATGTTATGGGCGTATACAGAAAACACGCCGGGGGTATATGGTTTGGCGTTGACGGCACAGATGACTTCTTTATCAAAAATGGGGTTCCCTTTATCAGATTTTATCAACATTTTGACAAGGAATTTGATGACAACCATTCTGAAAACATACGCAGTCTGGGGAAACAAACAATGGATGCGGCGTTGCGTGCGCGTAGGTATGATCTATTAACACAATTAAGCACAGAATTTCCAGAATTATACAATGAGATAACACGTATGCCATTTGGTGACGGTTCACGCGCATATCGCAGCTATAGAAAATACAAAAAATTGTGCAAGGTGTTGGCACTTTGCGTTCTTGTTCTGCTTATCATTTTATCTTTCATGCTTACCAAGGAGATTGCCTTATGAATCCGAAAAAACAAATCCCAATTATGTTGTGTTTCGATAGCAACTATGTTATCCCGGCAGGGGTCGCAATGTATTCGTTGTTGAAACATGCGAACCCAAACTATGAATATTTAATATATGTATGTCATACCGACATCAGCGCATCTGCACAACAAAAATTAAAGGATACGATTGCAGAATTTCCAAACGCCCGCTTTGAATTTATAAATATGCAGGGTAGATTCGATCAGGAATTTAAAGCCCTGAAAACACAGGGGCACTATTCCAAGGAGGTTTTGTATAAATTATTAGTTGCCAGCCTGTTCCCACAACATGACAGAATTATTGTAACAGACGTTGATGTGGTTTTCACTGGCGATATTATGCCACACTATTTGGATTTGGAATCAGATGACGATTTCATCGTGGCGGGGGTTCGACCAATTTTGCCACGCGGGTCCAACATGGAACATTTTTATGAGTGTTATAAAAAACAATTTTCAGAACAAGAGGTTAAAAATTTAAGTCTGTGCGGGGGCTATTTAATATTTAACCTGAAAGAAATGCGGCATAATAATTGTGAAATTGAACAACAATTTTTACAGTGCCTAAAAGACAAGGCAAAATATCTAAAGCAAGCAGAACAAGATGTTTTAAATCTGGTGGTGCCAGAAAACAAAAAACGCTTTATGCCACTGTCTGCATTGGTATGCTCGTATTTTTATGATATGTTCGTGTATGACTCTGATTACGATACAGACCCACACTATTCTGCCCAGGAACTGCGTGATGCGATGCGCAATCCAATTCAGTTGCACTATGCCATGCCGAAAAAGCCGTGGCGCAATCCAGACGTTACCAAGACAGATGTTTGGTTTGAATATTTATTAAAAACGCCTTTTGCAAACGAGTGGCTTGAAAACCTGGCACTTTTTGTTACAGAACGCAAGGGCGAGCAACAAAAACGTTTTGTTAAATTATTTTCACTGCCAACCATTTTCAGACGCAAGTTTACGTTTTGGGTTTCACGCCATCTGCGTCATCGCCCAAAGCCAACTGATAAAATCACAGTGGTATGCCTGACATATAATCAAATTAAGTATATAAAAAATACACTGGACGGATTTGTGCGCCAACGGGTAAATATACCTGTCGAATATATTATTTCCGATGACGGGTCAACCGATGGAACAGCAGATGTCATTCGCGAATATGCGACAAAATATCCTGATATTATCAAGCCTGTACTGCACAAGGATAATCGTGGCCCGGGCTTAAATGCATTTTCTGTTTTGCAAAAAATTGCGACCAAGTTTGTTGCATGGTGTGACGGCGATGATTGTTGGACAGATGAACTGAAACTGCAAAAACAATTGAACATATTACGTAAATATCCGGAATGTAATGTCGTTTGCTCAAATGTTAAATGGCACTATGCAGATAACAGTCAGCCAGATACGGTTTTTAAAGTTCGGGAATACATGCCGCGTCATATGGCAAAAAAATCGGATTTTACGTTTGACGATTTGCTAAACTGTCGGTTTATAGCGTCTTGCACAACAATGTTGCGTTGGCAATTTAGACCAAATGAGGTTCCAAATTGGTTGAAAAATCATGTTGTTGTGGATTTTCCTGTGTTTTTAATACATGCACACAATGCAACAATTCGTGTTCTGGACGAAGACACCGCAACATATACAATTTCGTCAGCAGGTGTTTCACAGGCATCGCAAACACTGGAATATAAACAAAAAATGCAAAAGATACTGAGGTATGTTGATCACCATCTAAACTTTGAGCATACAGATAGCATAAACGCATTTATTTCTAAAAATAGAGGTTAGTAATAATGAATAGTTTCTATACGATAGATGAATTAAAACAGTTGGGACTGAAATCAGTTGGACAGAATGTAAAAATCAGCAAAAAATGCTCGATTTACGGCGCCAAGAATATATCTGTTGGTAATAATGTCAGAATTGATGACTTTTCTATCTTGTCTGGCAACATTGAAATTGGCGACTTTGTTCACATATCTGCCTATGTAGCATTGTATGGACGCGGCGGTATAAAAATTGGGAATTTCTGTGGTATTTCACCACGTTCAACACTGTTCAGCGCCAGTGATGATTTTTCAGGCGAATATATGATATCGCCAATGGTGCCAGACGAATTAACTAATTTGGATGTCAGACCGATTGTTCTGAATGATTATGTTCAGCTGGGGACAAGTACAACTGTTATGCCAGGCGTTAACTTTGGCCAGGGTTCTGTGACTGGGGCATGTTCACTGGTTTTAAAAGACACAAAACCATGGACCATAAATATTGGTATTCCTTGTAAGTTCTATAAGGAACGCGCAAGAAAAATTATGGATATGGCACAAAAAATCAAATAATAAAAACAGGGATTATAATCCCTGTTTTTATTATGCGCCAATGCCGCAGACATACCATGTCGTGGAACCAGAATCATAATGTGTTGAACTGTTCTGAACATAAGTGCCAATTGTAATAATACTGGTCGTGGTTTTGGATACGCATTTGCGCGCACCAACAGAATCATTTATTCCAACGGTGCCACCAAGATTTAATAACAGCGTGTAATTTGTATCATTCATCGCAATGGGAAACGTGACCGTTGTGGCCTCTATTGCCTGACGATATTCGCCGCCCTGCTCTATCCAGCCAGATTTGTGTTTTCGGTACCAGGTATAGTTATTTTCTGCGGTCGGCATTTGGGATTCAATAACATAGTCTGCACATGCGGGGGGCAAATCACTGTGTCGCGCCAGTTGTGTACCGCCCAACGTTTCGCCGTCATGTACGCGCAGTGTTTTGTTTGTTGTGTCCATGGTGACTTCGCCAATGGCACCTGTAAATTTTTCGTGTTCGGTCGCGGTTCCACGCCGAATTTGTATTTGTCTTGACATTTTTGGATATCCTTTGTTGTTTAAAAATTAAAAAAGTCGTCCAAACGACGACAATTAAAAAAAGCCCCAAGCAAGCGGGGATTCACTTTTGATTATATCATAAAACGCATAAAAAATCAACAAAAATCACCTGTATTATACAAATTCCATTCGTTTTGCCTGCGCTTAATTAAACCGTTTGATACTTTTCCCTGGGTCCGATTCCATGCTTTCCATGCGGACTCCAAATTGGGATAGATAGAACTATGAAAATTTGGATTGTTTATATATTTTACAACTGTTGAATTCTTGAAAGCACTTGCACCAATATTATATGCCAAAGACACCAATGCATCGTATTGGTTTTGTGTTAAATTGGATATGATATTATTTTGTACAGCGCGTTCTGCCGTGGCTATATCAGACCGTAATAATGCAATCGCCTGCCGTTCTGTGATTCCGTTTTTAAAATCTTCACCTGGCTTTACCAAATGTCCATAGCCAATTGTTGCACCCCGTGGTAAAGACTCATTCTGATTTACGGGTTTTCGCGTGGCATCATCGTATATAACATGTTTTCCGTTGACTTTTACCGAACCTTCCAGTCTTTTTAAGCATTCTATACCTTTATCACTCATTTTCATAACCAAAGCTCCTTAAATAAAAAATACCCGCATATGCGGGCAATAAAAAAAAACGACCGGCGTGCGGTCGTTGAATTTCTGGTGGGGACACAGGGACTCCCTCGCCCACATTGTGGGCTGTGGGACATTCCTGACAAATCGCCCGCGCTGACGCTTGGCTCTTTTACTCATTGTCGAACCCACGCCATTGACATGGCTTTTACGGGTTCTTCGTCACGTGTCCGCAGAAATAAAAAAACCACCATGCGGCGGTTTTCTTATTTCTGGTGGGGACACAGGGACTCGAACCCTGGACCCAATGATTAAAAGTCATTTGCTCTACCAACTGAGCTATGTCCCCAAAACCGGACCCGGAAAGCGAGAATTCACATTCTGTTTCCGCGGTTCGGGCGTAATTCTGACATATTTCAAATTAAAATGCAAGAAAAAATAATAAAAAATTCGTTTTTATTTTTTACCACCGTTCCCAGCCGATACGCTGTCTGATAAATGCTGTTGCAGATTTAGCATCGCGACCGAGTCTGAATCCAGCCAATCCAGCATGCGCGACATTATGTTTTCTATGTACTTTGCAGACATGCGACGATTGTGATGATGGAACTTGTTTTCATTAATCAAATGCGTCATGTCACGTGCCAAGGCAGACAATATCTGAATCTGTTGCGGCGACAAAACACTGCTTTGGCTGTTGCGATACAGCAATGTATCTAAATCATTATGATAGGCATTTAATTTATCCAATACCCCAGGGGTGATTTTTAAGCGACGTGAAATTTCTGGGGTCCGCCATATCAACATTCGATTCAAGTTTTCTGTGGTTAGTTTACTGCGCACCCCCATGGATTCACGCAACACAAACACCAGCCCCAACATTAATGTATTCAGTTTGTCTGAAACACTGTTTGCAATGGTCTTTTTCATCTGGCGATTAACGCGCGAGTTCATGTAATCGTATAACAAGAACACCAACGGTATCGACAATAAAGATCCAGAAATATCAATAATCAAATCACGCAGATTATCATTTGGCGCATTATCAATTGCACCCGTATACAATATAATACCACCGGCGATTGACATCAGGTACGGTAAAGACTTTAAAAATATTGTGCGAAAACTTATCTTCATGCACAAATTTTACAAAAAACATACGGCAATATGTATAGGAACGTTCGCCTAAGGACATCGTCTGCGCACAAACAGCATTGCCCACGCGCATACACACAGTGTCAGCACCCCTAAGATAAAAATACTGTAACGCCAACTGCCCAACAGCGATCCCAAACCAATCACGCCACAGACCGCCATATAAACCAAGTATGTCAATGTCGTATACAGTGACAAAACCACAGAACGCGATGATGTGGGAACCATAACCTGGAACCGTGAATACAGCAATGTATAAATACCATAAAACAACATATACGCACCACCCAGCAACCACAACGCACCAACAGAATAAAACACAGAAAACATCATATACAGCAAGCCAACAACACCAATTAACGAATATAGAACCCTGTCAGAGATACGCGTAAAGCGATATGCAAAACGCTGGCCCACAGTGGCGCATCCCAGCAAAAAGAACGACAATGCGCCAACGTATTCTGTTGGAATTCCGATATTTAATGCAATCGGACTTAAAAAATCATCCAGAAACGGCACATTTACCACCAACAACGTCAAAACCATTATTGGCATCAAACATGGTGTTTTCAGGCAAAACCTGATACCTGTACGTAATAATTTACGAAACCGAAGTGACGATACGGGGGCAGACTGCATATCTGGACGATACGGCACCATCAACAGACACACCATCGACAACAATATCGCCATAACAGATGCCCATGTCACCCATTCATAGCCCAAGAACATCAACAGCGAACCGCACGCCGACAGCGCGACACCAATTGATTCATACGTTGATTTTCGCCCCAAAATCCGGGGGTAATCATGCGACATGCCATACGCGTTTACAGAATCATATACCAGCCCTTCGAATGCGACACTGCGAAATCCAGCCTGGACGCCCCATAAAACCATTCCGATTGCAAATCCAGCGTATGTTGGCATAAACAACCACAATAATATTGCGAACATCTTTAAAAATTGTCCCACAATCATTGCCCAACGTTGTCCGACATGATTTGTGACGAATGCGATTGGTGCCTGGCCCAATATAGTTCCAATGGCAGATACAATGAACATGGTCGACAACTGAAAATCCGTCAGACCGTTTTGTTGCATAAAAATAGCATAAACAGGCGTTAATAATAAAAACTTGTTCAAAAATGCAAAACCATACAAAGAAAATAATAGACGCGTCATTTTTTCCCTTTCATTCCGAATACGGCACAGTATACATATTTTTTTACAAAAAAATACAGGAAATATTGAATTTTTGTCAAAAATGCACTATAATTAATTGGTAAGAAAAACAAAGGTGCGCAAAGATGGCAGATAAATTAAATATGAATGATTTTTTATTGCAATATTTTATGCAAATGCATTTCAACAATATGCCACCTGCACAACGCGCACAATTTGAAGCCTATGCTAAAAACGATGACTTCCGTGGCCATATGAAGGACTGGAAGAAGCAGCTGATGCACGACAACAATGGGCAATTGGTGCAAAATGACATTCCTGATGCAAGTATGTTGGCAGAAGATGAGTTAAAAAAGCTATTTTTAGAATTTCAACGCGCCTTTCGTGAAATGGCGGCCAACAAGAAGAATTTCTCTAACAATGTAGACTTCTCTGTAAATAAGAGTAAAGTTATCGATTTCTTGGATGAATATTTTGGTGTGGGGAAATTATTTGAACCTGCTAAAGCAAATCAAGAAGCCGAACAACAAATACAGGCATTGGGGCAGTTCCTGAAAGATAATGCGTCACAGATGAAGGCAGTGTTGCGACGTGATTGGGGGCTTGTAAATGATACAGACTTTACATTTAAGGATTTACAAGACGGAATCAAGGACAAAAAATACAATACCGACACAAAATTTCGTAAAACACTGACAACGCTTGCAGAATATTTAAGTTATCCTGGCGATACGTTGCAAGGACTAACACCGCCCGCTGTTGATAAAATTGGCACTGGGTTTGAAGACACAACCATTGATTCAAACAGATTGGATGCATTCAAGACTGAATTTGATATAATTTTGCGCAAGATATATCGCACCAAAGATATACGCGAGGCATTCCCATCGGATAAGGTTAAAAACGCATACGAAAAGGCAAAAAACAATGTCGATTATGACAACAAAGAAAGTAAAGACTACGTTCCGCCAAAACGTGACGATGAATTGAATCCATGGCAGCAAGTCTCAAAATTTGTTGGAGACACATACGAAGACACATTTGCAAAGTACATCAAGTTTAGTGGTGACCGTATGTATTTTTCGCCACAGGCAAAAAGTATTGTTGAGGCATTACACAAAGCAAAAGTCAAACCAACCGACGGTCTGGATGGCGTATTAAAAAACGCAGACACAATCAAAAAAGGATTACTGTATAAATCACCAAAAGCAACAGAACATTTTGATTGGACAATTAAAACACTGACAGAACTGCAGGCAACAATGCCCAAGGCGTTTGCGGGCGCACTGCAAAACGGGCGCCAAATGCGCGCAATTATCCAAGAAATGATTATGACGGCGGTACGCGACGGCAAAGTTGAAGAAGCCAAATCTGCGATGGAGGTTATGTCCGTTATCAAGTATGGATACACGACCAGTAAAACCATGGACGCACTGAAAAAAGTTGATGTGAGTATCTTTTCAGATAAAAATTTATCATGGAATAAAAACGAGGGCATGGCATTTGTGACAAAAGCACTGGACAAAGGTATCAAATATGCAATTACAGGATTGGGTTATGGTATAACAATGACCGCAAATGCATACAACCTGTCGGGCAGTAAATTTAAGGGCGAACGCGGCAAGAATCTGAAGAAAGCAAGTGACAATTGGGCAAATAAAAACGCAACAGAAAAACAAGATGCAGAGGCAGCGCGCCGACACAAAGACGCAATGGCAAATCAGGAAATTCAACAAAAAACACAGGATTTGCAAGATGCCAACAACGGTCTGACACAACAACAGCGTATAACAGATAGTAATCTGGGACAAAAAAAAGCCGACCTGAACAATGATGAACAACGTTTAACCGGCATAAAAAATCAAATAAATAATGATAAAGAACAGCAGTCTTATAAGGACGCAAAGACAAACGTTGATACCTATAATAATCTAAATGCTGCGATACCTCAATTACGACAGGAAGGCGCACAGTTAAGAAGCGATATCCAACAGTTGGATAATAATATAAACCAAATTCAAAACAACACACAAATGACGGATGCGGAAAAACAATTTCGTACAAATGCATTGTTGCAACAGAAAATAGAAATGCAAAATCGAAGAACAGAAATTGCGCAAGAACTGCGACAGTCGCGAAATAATCTTAATAATATTACAAATAATCCAAACTGGGCAAATCAACAGCAGGCGGTTAGCGATATGGAACGACGTGAAAACGACTTGCAGCAAGAACAAGATAGCCTTGATGACATGAAATCGCGTGTAAAAAAATACGAAAGCGCGAAAAACAGCATCAATGAACTAAACGAACAAATTAGTAAACGTGATGAAGAAATACGTGATTGGGACAACAACCACAAAGACCAATATAAAGAATTGATGGCGTACTGGGACATGCTGGAAACAGGGCGCAACACACGTACAGGAAAGATGTATAACTGGGGCGGGCGCGGTCTGAGCGCAAAAAGCGCACAAGGGAAATTCAACGCAAAAAAACAGCAGTACATAAATGATTATTTGAGTAATTATTCATATACAGCTTGATTTTTTGGGGGATTTGTGGTATAATAATGGCATGCGTCGTTGGGAACAACGGCGTTTGTTTTTTGTCCCGCCATTGGCGGGCATTTTTATTTTCATGAAAATCAAAAGGATTACTTATGACACGTGTTTTACAAATTAGACGCGGTTCGGCCGCACAAAATGATAACTTTACCGGTATGCCCGGTGAAATCACAATGGATACAGACGCAAAAACGTTGCGTGTGCATGATGGTGAAACGCTGGGTGGATTCACACTTGCACGCGCGAATGATACGGCAACCAACACCGGTAATTTCGATATAGAAAATGTATCTGATGAATTCTGGGCAAATATCGTGGCAAAACACGCACCTGCCCCATTTACAGTACACGAAACAGCACCTATACAGATTAACAGCAAGGTTGCGGGGCTGAATTATATTCTGGGGGACACAGAAAAGCCAAAATTTGTGCAGTGCGCCCTGGTCTGTCAAAATGCAGAGGCAGGATATGCCGTCGGTGACGAAGTATGGGCATTTGGCGTGGGAAATCATGCAAATCCGATTCCAAACTGTGAACAAAACCAAAATGGAATGAATCTGTTCCTGCTGACCGGTTGTCAAAAGTACTGGGTTCGCCATCATGACACCGGCGTTCAGACCGAAATCACAGATGAAAATTGGTGCATTTTATTCCGAGTTTACTATTGAATTCTGAAAAAAACATTGCTATGCTGATGCCCGAAGAATAAAAAAAGGATTTCACATGTACATACTTGCATTAAATTGTGGTTCTTCGTCCCTGAAATACCAGGTGTTTGACGCAGATACAAAAACAGCCATCGTTGGTGGAAACGTTGAAAAAATCGGTCTGCCGGATTCTTTTGTCACACAAAAGTATCCAGACGGAACAAAACAAAAGAAAGAATGCAGTATGCAAAATCATAACGAAGCACTAAATGTCGTTATGTTCATGTTGCGCGAAGCGTCTGTTGACATGAATGAAATCAAGGGCGTTGGTCATCGCGTTGTTCTGGGTGGTGAAAAATTTGCCTCATCTGTTGAAATCAATGACGAAGTCATCAAGACAATCGAAGAATTATCTGCGATTGCGCCACTGCATAACCCAGCCGCGTTGGTTGGTATTGTCGCAGCACAGCAATTATTGCCAAATGCAAAACAGGTTGCAGTATTTGATACGGCATTCCATCAGACAATGCCAGACTATGCGTATCGCTATGCCGTGCCACGTGCGTGGTACACAGAATTGGGCGTGCGTCGCTATGGTTTCCACGGGACCAGCCATTTATATGTATCAAAAGTTGCAGCAAAAATGTTGGGCAAGCCAGCAGATCAATGCAATCTGATTACGTTGCATATCGGTTCAGGCGCGTCTGCAACCGCAATTCGCAATGGTAAATCTGTTGATACTTCATTGGGTATGACACCGTTGTCCGGTTTGACAATGGGCACACGCCCAGGTGACTTGGACCCAGGTGTTGTGTTGTATGTTATGAACAGATTGGGTATCACAGCAGACCAAATGCAAAAGCATCTGAACAAGGATTCTGGTTTGATGGGTATTACAGAATGCTATGCCGACCGTCGCGATGTCGAAGGTAACAAGGACACAAACGACCTGTGCCGTTTGGCCATTGATATGGAAGCGCACAATGTAAAAAAATACATCGGGGCGTTTATGGCGGAACTGGGGCATGTTGATGCGTTGGTATTTACCGCAGGCGTTGGTGAAAACGACGACTATCTGCGTGCAAAATTCTGTGAAGGATTAGAAGAACTGGGTATCAAATTAGATTTGGAAAAGAATGCCCAGGCATTGGCACGCAAAGGTGTCGACCAGGCGATTATCAGCACAGATGACAGTCGTGTTAAAATCTTGATGATTGCAACAAACGAAGAACTGGTTATCGTAGAAGATACACTGGCGATTATGAATGGAACATATAATCCAAACCATTTGGAAATGGACTATTCATTTGCGAAATAGTTATCAAACCACCCTGCACCACAATGAAATATTTGTGTGTGCGGGGTGTTTTTTTTGGCTTTCATTTTATAAATGATATTGCTATGCTGTGGTAAGAAAAAGGATTTTTATGTCAGCAAAGACCAAGCGTCTGATTAAAAAAATTATCAGCTATTCAGGCATTTTCTTTTTTGTTTTGGCGGCAGGAATGCTGTGGTGGCAGTTGCGCGGATACAGTTTGTCTGACATTGCGCATGCGATACTGGATATACCGTTACGCAATCTGATTATGGCATGTGTGGCTTGCTTTGCGGGCTATGTTGCGTTGTCATTATATGATTATTTGGCGTTGCATTATGTCGGTGGGCGGGTGACATGGTGGAAATGGATGTTAGCCGGCATGTTGGGTTTTGCAATCAGCAACAATGCCGGTCATGCCGTTGTTTCTGGTGGCGCAATCAGATACAGACTGTATACCCGTTGGCGTATTCGTGGTGGCGACATATTAAAAATGCTGACCATTTCTGGGTTTACATATTTCTTGGGTGCGTCGGCAATTGTTGTTATTGGATATTTCTTGGTGCCACGTGAAATGTTCGATAATTCTGTCGGGCTTAGCATGGGATTAAACACGTTGTTTATTTTCTGTACGGCAATGTTGCTGACCTATTTTGCCGTTACGGTCATTTTTCATAAAAAAAGTATAAAAATCGGACAGATAAAGTTTCAAATCCCATCAACACGTATGGCGTTAACCCAGACTATATTGGGTATAACGGACAGTGTACTGGCGGGATTAGTGCTGTATTTCTGTATGATTCCGTTTGTGAATATTCCATTTGGAATATTTATTGGCCTGTTTGTTATTGCACAGACAACCGGCGTTTTCAGTCAGGTTCCAGGTGGCATTGGCGTATTTGAAACTGTGTTCTTGGTCGCGTTGCCCGATACGATTGACAAGGCGAATATCTTTGGTGCGTTGCTGGCGTATAGAATTATTTATTATGTATTGCCACTGATTGGGGTTGGCGGACTGTTCTTTATATACGAAAGATGGTTGCGCGCACGTATGAAAAGATGGCTGAACGAAGCGAAAGAAAAAACAAACGAAATTCGCACAAAAATCAAAAGCATAAAATCGGATATCAAAAACAGAAAATAAATACCTTGCCAACTGACATAATGTCATGTAAAATAGTTCCTGTGTATGTAAAATGGGGCTATAAGTAAGTGTTTGTATTGTCACTATTTTCAACAATTCGCATGGCGCTGATGGTTATCGTGGCGCAATCCCTTGGCATGGGCTGGGACGCCCCACGGGGACGGGTTGTTGCCATTTCATACGCCATCAACACAAAAGGATTACGTAATGTCAAAAAAGATATATGTGGACGCAGTCCACCCGGAAGAAACACGTGTCGTTGTCGTAGATACTGCGACCAATCGCGTTTCTGATTTTGACGTTGAAACAACCACAAAGCCACAGATAAAAGGAAATATCTATCTGGCCAAGGTTATTCGCGTCGAACCATCTTTGCAGGCGGCATTTGTTGATTATGGAACTGGGAAAAATGGTTTCTTGCCGTTTTCAGAAATTCATCCTGATTACTATCAAGTGACGCCAGAACAAAAGAAAAAATTACTGGAATTGGCACATGCCAACATCGTTGACGACGACGACGACCCAAATGACGAAGAAGACGAAGTCGCAGAATACGATGATCACAGCGCAGGCGAAGACAATAAAGAATTTGTTAAGCGCGCACGTGAATTCAAAATTCAGGATGTTATCAAGCCAAAACAAATCTTGCTGATTCAGGGCGTAAAAGAAGAACGCGGCCAAAAAGGCGCATCAATGACAACATATCTGTCATTGGCAGGTCGCTTTGCTGTTCTGATGCCGAATTCACGCAAGCGTAACAGTTATGGCATTTCCAAGAAAATATCAGACAAGGCAGAACGCGCAAGATTGCGCGAAGTGTTGCACAATTTGAAAATACCAAAGGGTATGACCGTCGTTCTGCGTACAGCGGCCATGGGTGCACAACCGGCTGATATTGCAGCAGACTATGACTATCTGGTAAACCTGTGGAATGAAATTCGTAAAACAACACTGGAATCTGTTGCGCCGGTGACAATCCATACCGAAGATTCGTTATTGCGTCGCGTTGTTCGTGATTTCTTGAGCGATAAAGAAGATGTCTTGGTCGTTCAAGGTGAAGAAGCATACGATGCGGCAAAACAATATTTCCAACAGATGTATGGACGCGCACCACGCAAACAGTTGGTACAGTACAAGGATGTCGCAGTACCATTGATGGTCAAGGCAGGTGTTGAAAAGCAACTGGAAGGATTGCATGGACCATATGTGCAATTGCCATCTGGCGGTTCGTTGGTTATCAATCAGACCGAAGCAATGGTGACAATTGACGTGAATTCTTCGCGTGCAATCAAAGAAAAAGACATCGAACAGACTGCGTTAAACACCAATCTGGAAGCGGCAGAAGAAATTGCATTACAATTGCGTTTGCGCGACTTGGCCGGTATCGTTGCGATTGACTTCATCGATATGGAAGAAGAAAAAAACAACCGTAAACTGGAACTGAAAATGCGAGAGGTTATGAAACGTGACCGCGCACGTACACAGGTTGCAAAGATTAATAACTTTGGTGTATTGATGTTGTCGCGTCAAAGACTGCGCAGCAGTTTTATGGAATCGTCATATGTGGCATGTCCGCATTGTATGGGCGCAGGTGTTGTGCCATCAATCCAGACGGCGGCGATTATCTTGTTCCGTCATTTGCAAGAAAAATTGCTGGCAAAAAGTGCACAAAAAATCATTATGACTGTGCCAACAGACGTTGCGATTTATCTGTTAAATCACAAGCGTGCAGAACTGGCAGAGATGGAGGTAAAGTTCGAAACAGAAATCGTTATTGTTGGTGACGACAGCCTGTTGAATATCGATCAATATTCAATCCAACGCGTTGCCCCAGAACAAAACAAAACAGACGATTTGTTGACAGCACACGCACCATCAACAGACATTAAAAAGAAACACGCCCAGCATGTTGATGCAAAGCGTACAACAGTGTCTGCACAACGTCGCAAGCGTAAAAAGCAGCCGAAAAAGAAGACAATTTGGCAGAAAATTATCGGCTAAAAAAAAATCCCCCAACTGGGGGGATTTTTTTTACCGTGTTTTTTGTCGTTTGGTTACTTTGCGTTGAAACTTCTTTGCCATTTTTTTTGACTGTGCATATGAATCCCACGCCATATTACCCATAAGAAATAACAGTGCGCCAAGCATGCCACTGACAAAAGCATTGTCTGTGTCTTTTTCTGCAACGAACGCAAGTGCCGAAACAACCGCGGCGACACCACCACAATTTGCCAATATTGCACCCCATTTTGATATCTTTGCCTGGGTACGCATGTGTTTTGCCTGACGTTCAAAAATCTCTTTTTTATTCATGATTACCCCCTATTTTCCAAATTTGCCACTGCGTGGGAATCCAACCGGAACGGTTCGTCCCTGGGATGCACGTTTCGCACGCCATGGCGCCCAATCGTCCATCTTGGTGGTACCACGGCCAGTTGTCCAGCCAAAACCATCTTTTTCATCAAAGAACATAATGTCCAAGACAAATGTACGTTCGGCATTATATTTTTGCAATATCACGCCCTTGCCCCGGGTCATTTCTGGGATTTCGGCAGTTGGGAATATCAGCAATTTATCATTGGAACCAGACATCGCAATTGTGTCACCCGTCACAGCAACACACATGTGTGCAGGATTATTAGATTCCGTATTCATTACCTGCTTTCCATTCTTGGTTTGCGCCAGGCAATTTTCACCAGAAACAATGAATCCGTTTCCATGACGTGACACCAATAAATACTTTGCATTCATGTCTAAGACAAAGGCGCGAACAATATCTTCGTCAGCACTGATGTCTGCCATCAGGCGAACAGATTCACCAAAGCCACGCGCAGACGGCAATTCGTTCGCAGATAATGTAAACATTTTCCCCAATGTGCCGAACAAATTAATCTTGTCAATTGACATTGCATGGAACGCGGTATGCAATTCGTCGCCTTCTTTGAATTTCAAATCCAATGAATTTAAATCCAAATGCCCCTTGGCCGCGCGAATCCAACCCATTTTTGATAAAATAATTGTCAGTGGTTCTTTTTCGATAAAGTCGTCTGCATTAACAACGATTTCTTGGGTATCTTCTGCCCAGGTGGTACGACGACGTCCCAACTTTGTCTTTTTGTCATATGTCTTTTTAATATCGCTGAACCAGGCCTTTAACTGTTCATTCTGGGCATCTTCGCTGGCCAACAGTGCCTGTAATTTTTCTTGTTCTGCGCGCAGGGTCGCGTCTTCGCGTTTTATTTCCATTTCTTCCAGTTTGCGCAATGAACGCAGGCGTGTATTCAAAATCGCCTCTACCTGAATCTCTGTTAAATTAAATTCTGCGACTAATACAGCCTTGGCATCATCTTCGTTTCTGATGATTTCAATTACGCGGTCCAGGTTCAGATACACAACCAGCAAACCGCCCAAGATTTCTAAACGACGTGCGATGTTATTCAAACGCCATTGTGTGCGACGACGTAAGACAATCTTTTGATGTGCGATAAATTCACGTAAAACATCCCCGATTGGCATGACACGTGGCGCGCCCTTGGAATCAATGACATTGAAATTCATATTAAAACGATATTCCAAATCCGTCATCGCAAACAAGTGCGCCATCATTTTATCCGCCGGGATATTACGCGTCTTTGGCGTGATAACAATACGAACATCAGTTGTTGATTCATCAACAATATCGTCAACCAATGGTAATTTTTTTGCATCAATTAATGTCGCGATTTGTTCAACCAATTTGGATTTTACAATGCCATATGGAATTTCAGAAATGACAACCTGCCACGCACCACGTTCCAGTTCTTCGATTTCCCAACGCGCACGAATACGAAATGCGCCACGACCCATTTCATAATTTTTTACAATCGTATCAAAACTATCAATTAAAACACCACCTGTTGGGAAATCGGGTCCAACCATTTTCTTGATAATCTGGGCGGTTGTCGCATCAGGCCTATCAACAACCAGATTCAGGGCATCGCAAACCTCTGCCACGTTATGGGTTGGGATATTCGTTGCCATACCCACGGCAATACCCATACCACCATTTGCCAACAGGTTCGGGAATGCGCCCGGCATAACAACAGGTTCCAATGTAGTGCCATCAAAATTCGGCATCATGTCAACACTGTCTTCGTCCAGGCCTTCCATAATCAGCATGGCAGCCTCAGTCATTTTTGATTCTGTATAACGATATGCCGCCTGGGGGTCGCCGTCAATATTTCCAAAGTTTCCCTGGCCATCAATCAAGGGATAACGAACCGAGAAATCCTGGGCCAGACGAACCATCGCATCGTACACAGAGCTGTCCCCGTGTGGGTGGTAATGGCCCAACACGTCACCAACAACCGTTGCACATTTGCGAAACGCAGCGTTCGGCGCCAACTTTTGACGCAACATAGAATATAAAATTCGACGATGAACCGGCTTTAACCCGTCGCGAACGTCCGGCAAAGCACGCGATACAATCGTACTGACCGCGTATGACAGATAGCGTTCTGATAATGCATCAGATAACTGCTGAGAATCAATATTTTCGATAATTTCCTTGCTCATAATGATAGAAATTTAGAACATTTGAAAAAAAATAACAACAGAAAAAAATCCAACACCGCGACTATTTCAACAGGTCGCCAGCCTTGATATATTCAGAATCTGATTTCTTTAATTTTTTTTGTGCACGTTTGGCATATTTCTTTACGTTTTTGGTGTCGCCGGTCATGTTATAATATTCTGCCATCGCCCAATCGTGACGCCCAGAATCACTATCGCCATAGGCGCGCGCCAAAACCCAATATGTCAATGGCGCAGGTTCTGATAACAATGAACGCTTTGCCATTTCAATGGCGCGCAATTTGTCATCTGGTCGGGCGCGTTCAGATAAAACCAGTGCCAACGCCGTTTGAATCTGGGGGGCGTCGCCCGCCAATTCCAGCGCACGTTCGTATGCATCAACACTGTCGTCATAATGGCCAAACTGATATTCAATATCGCCCAGCAATTCATAAAAATACGGATTATCAGGATTCCGGGCAATTAATGTGCGTGTCCCAATGCGGGCACCATCCAAATTCCCACCGCGCATGTTCGCAATCGCGCGCGCATACAGGGCAGAATCTGACATGTCAGACGACGGGTACAATTCACGAACCCGTGATGGTGCATCCAGGTACCCGACCAATTTTGCACGAACCAATTCATATTCTGCATGGCGTGATTTTTCCACGCTTTTATTAGGCTTATAATCAGGTGCAACATCGGCAATACGTGCACGTACGTTATTTAAACGTTCTGTTGTTAACGGATGGTTTATTCGATTTGGATTAATCTTGCTTTCTATCGCGCCGGTTAGTTCGTGCATCTGTTCCAAGACCGTCACAAAACCATGTGGATTTTGTTTTGCAGACACCATTAAATCAACCCCCAGATTGTCCGCAATACGTTCTTCGTCACGTGTGAATGCCAACATAGACTGTTGCGCGACACCGGTTGCGCCCGCCATAACACCGGCGCCAAGGGATGGATTACCACCTGCGACCATTAAACCAACGCCCAGTGCCTGAATTAACATTGTGCGTTTCATTTCTGCGTTCATGCGTTCGGACATCTGGGCCATATGCCCGCCAAGTGTATGTCCTAATTCATGTGCAACGACGGCCTGTAATGCGTCTGGGGATTTTATTTGACGCAACAGCCCGGTGTAAACGTAAACATCGTCGCCCCCCATAACAAAGGCATTAAAATCATCATCGTTTACAATATGTATCTTTAATCGATTATCGGGAATGTTCGCAGCGCGCGCCAACGGTAAAACTAATTTCGTCAAAACGCGTTCTGTTTCTGTGTCATTAATCAGGGACGCCGACAGCACAGGTGTCGAAAATAATGCACACAATAAAAATAAGACAATCTTACGCACCCAATGTCACCCCACAATCAAATATGGACATCAAGTCATTTGCCCAATCATCAATATCATTATCACGGGCGGCACGCGATGCCAACTTGAATAAATCCCGATGTTCACGATAATCAACAAAATGATAATGCAACCAGCCACTTTGACGCGTTCCCAATAATTCACCAACGCCACGCATCATTAAATCTTGTTCTGCGATGACAAATCCGTCATCTGTTTCACATAATATATCCAGGCGACGCGCACCATCATCAGACATATTATGACCAAACAATAAAATACAATAAGACTGGGTGTCGCCACGCCCAACACGACCGCGCAACTGATGCAGTGCGGACAGACCAAAGCGTTCTGCATTTTCAATCACAATAATAGATGCCTGGGGGACGTCGATGCCAACCTCTATTACCGTGGTGGCGACCAATATCGGCATATCAGAGTTTATATCTGCGAATTTTGCCATGACTGCGTCACGTTCTTTTTTATCCATTTGACCATGCACCAGACCCGCCGCAGGAAAATATTGCGTCAGCATTTTATGACGTTCAACAGCCGCGGTTGATGTTGTGTTTTCATCTTCGCTTTCTGTGACCAATGGACACACCCAATATACGCGCGCACCGTTGTCAACCTGAACCCGTAGACGCGATACCAAATCCATAATTCGCGATACAGATAACTTGGTGGTCTTAATCGGTTTACGGCCGGCTGGCTTTTCATTAATAATGGATATATCCATATCACCATATATCGTCATGGACAATGTACGTGGAATCGGGGTTGCAGACAGTGCCAGCAAATCTGGATTATCACCCTTGGTTCGCAAGGCCTGACGTTGCGAAACACCAAATCGATGCTGTTCATCAATTATGACCAGCCCCAAATCACGGTATTCAACGTCATTTGAAAACAGCGCATGTGTGCCAACAATAATTCGCGTACGACCAGAACGTAAAGATGTTAATTTTTCACGACGGGATGCGCCCTTGTCACGACCGGTCAGGCATTCGCACACAATACCAATTTTATCACACAGCGGTTTTAGTTTCGCATAATGCTGTTGCGCCAATGTATCTGTTGGTGCCAACAAGGCAGTTTGCGCGCCAGTTTCTGCCATCTTGACCGCAGCCGCCAAGGCGACAATGGTTTTGCCACTGCCCACGTCACCTTGGACCAGGCGCATCATTGGGATGTCACGCGACATATCTGCAAAAATTTCATCGCAGGTGCGCGTCTGGGCGCCTGTCATTTCAAATGGTATGGCAGAATAAAATTTATCCATTAATTTATATTTCTGGGGGCGTAATGCGCGACGATTTTTTATGTCCGTCCGATTGCGACGACTGATGGCGATTGCACACTGATGCGCGTACAGTTCACAATACGCCAACTTTATCATATATGTTGCATTTGGCGATAAATCGGTATCAGATTCTGGGAAATGTACGTGACGTAATGCATCAAAAAATTCTATACAACGTTCATCAGATTCACCACGCAATTTATCAGGTAATGCCGCAAAAATCTGATCGCGGATGTTGGCAAACACCTTTTGTGTTAAACCTTCGCCAGATGGATAGATTGCCTGAATTGCAGGGATTTTGGATGCGTTTTGCGGTTCTTCAATAAAATCAGGATGACTGATTGTTGGGCGCGATGTACGTTCCAGTTTCCCAGACACCATACGCCATGCACCAATTGGCAATTTTTTTAACCAATAATCCAGATAGTTTACATTAAAGAATTGAATTATGACCGTGTTGCCGGCGCAATCATTACATATAATCTGGGTTGGGCGACGACGACCACGACCGAATGCCCCACCCATGCGATGCGATTTTACAAGCAATGGTATTGTTATTGTATCACCAGGTGTGACGTCTGTGACATTTTCAGATATACTGCGCGCGCGAATATATGATGGGCGATGCAATAAAAAATCAAGCACGCGACGCCCGCCCAACACATCACATAAACGCGACGCCAAAACAGGACCAACGCCCTTGATAAATTGCAAGTCTGTACTTAAAAAATCAATTAAATCATGTTTCATATATGTGAAAGTTTAATGAAAATACGCCCAATATTCAACAAAAGAAAATCCGGCACTGCCGGATTTATTATTTTTGATTTTGCAGGTCCGCGATTCGTCTGTCAATTGCGGTACGCTGCTCAATCAAATCCTGGTATTTATTTTTATAATAAACAATATCTTCTTCTGCCTGGGCAACAGTTTCTGCGTCACGTTCATCGGGATTCATATTAACATAGCATGCAAATATACGATCGTCTAACTTTGCAATCTTGTCTTCTAGTATGCGACGCGAGTCCTGTAAATCTTTTATTTTATCACCATTGATAATGAGGTTATAGGTCTTGTTAAATTGATTAACATACTGCATGTCTTTCTTTGCCTGAACACCACGAACTACATGCTGGCGAATGGCGGCAGCTTCGGCTTCGTATTCTGCGATATCGTATTCAGCATCACGAACCGTTTCGCGGTCATAGCGATTGGCAGAGATATATTTATATAAATTCGAAATTCGTTCGTTGATTACAATTTCTTCGTGGGCAGCATGTTCGCCACGCTCTATCAACTGCTTTAATGGTTTTGCCTTGGCATCCATAACGGATTTTAAGATATTAAAAACACCAATTTGTGCTGACTTTTTATTTTTTGCCATGTTGAAATCCCTATATTTTTTATTTACACACTAGTATATAGTACTTATATTTGTTTTGTCAAGAGATAAATATAATTAATAGGGGACATGTGCACTGTCCCCTTTTTTGTGCGCAGCCCTATTGCTGGGCACGTGTAAAGGCACCGTTGTCCAACATATCGCGAACGGCAAAATGTTTTACCTTTTTCGCAGATGTTGATGGCAATTCTTCTTCGGTAATTGCAAAATGCCGCACCCATTTATATTGCGCAATTGCCAAATTAGACTTTTTCAACAGCAATGCAACACGTTCAATCGTTGTACCCGGTTTTACCTGAAATACAGCGAACGGAACAGTTTTATCCTTTATAACATATTCAAAAACCGCAGCGTTCAAGATTTCATCGTTTTGCATATACAGGTCTTCCAATTCATCTGGATATACATTTTTGCCACTGTCCAGAACGATTACTTGTTTTTGGCGTCCCTTTACCTGCAGGCGACCAAATTTATCCAAGCAACCCAAATCACCTGTTTTAAACCAACCGTCTTCGAATGCGTCCGCGTTGGCGGCATCGTTTTCCAGATATCCCGGCATTACCATATTGCCACGAACCCAAATTTCACCAACGCCATGTTTGTCTGGATTGTGAATTTGGATTTCATTGCCTGGCAATGGACCTGCGTAATACATGGAACCGTTCGAACGACGAAACGCAAAATTAAAATTCGCAGGCCCCGTGGTTTCAGTCAAACCATAACAATCACCAACAACAAAGCCCATCTTTTCATAGAATTTGCGAATTGACGGTTTTAACGTGGCACCGGCCGATACCAGTACCTTGGTATTTCCGCCAAACGCATCGTGGACTGGTTTTGTCACCTTTGATACCAATCCACCCAGGCCAATTGCACGCAGCACGTGACGCAACGACACAATGACGCGCATCAATGTCCAAACATGTTTTTCACGCGCACTGTCTACAATCTTTTTATAGAACACTTCCCACAGGCGTGGTACCGCAGGTATAACCTCTGGCCGGTACTGTTTAAAGTCTTTGACGAATTCTTGGGGTTTTAATACGGGTTGTAATAACAATTTACCCTGAAGTGTGACCGGAACAATGATATTAATCACGACACCATATATATGATATAGTGGCAGGAATCCATAGAACGTATAGCCAGGATGAATAACATCCTTGTAAAACTGTGCGCCATCTGACAGCGACAATAAATTTTCATGTGTTAATCCCACAACCTTTGGATTGCCGGTTGAACCAGATGTAAAGGACAATTGTGCAATATCACCGCGTTCTGTTTGCGCCATTGTAAATTCGTTTTCGTCGGTATCGTCAATATTTTCGATATCGAACATTTCACAGGGTGCATCTTCGATAAACAACGACTTTTGCGCCATAACCAATTTACAATCTGTGCGTTTCATCATATTAATGTGTTCTGTGGTATTCAAACCCGTATCCAACATTAATGCGCGTGCACCCTGGGACGTGATTGCGAAATAAGTACGCAAAAAGTCTGGGGTGTTGCCAGATAAAATCGCAACAGTGTCGCCCTTTTTAATACCAAAACGTTGTGCCAATAAAACAGCACGCTGTTTCACCTTTTTCAACAAATCTGCATACGTTTCATTCTGACGAACAAAGAAAATGTTGTCTTTGTTTCGTGCGCAAACATCTTGCAGCATTTCATATATATTTTTCATCATCATGATTACTCTTGTTTATTTCAGGTTAAAATACATTGATTGTTCAATGTATACCTAGGAATATAAACATTTTGTGATATAAATACAATATATTTTATATTCTGCGCCTGTTAGCGTATAGAAAATATGATAATATTCATATATTTGTCTTTTTGCGCGTCCGAATCAGGGCACCCTTTATCAACATATAGACAACGAATCACAATTTTTTATCTATATTTTGTGTTTTTACAAAAAAACGAATCATTTCCCAAGGCGCAAATCGATAATTCTTGATACAAAAGAGATGTTGGTATAAAAGTACCGATTCTGTTTTCATGCTGTAATGGGCAGAAAATCCCCTTTTTTAAAAGTAAAGCGAAAAATAAATTTTTTTTGCGTTTTTATATATTGATACCTTTTACATAAAACTATATATTGTAATCAAATTAAACAAACAACCACTATATGTTGTGTTTTTACAAGAATTGGAGTTAAGCGATGTCAGAAACACAAAATGAAATTAAAATTCAAATTACACCAACACTTACAACGCGTTTGGTCGCAGTTCAAAAACGCAGTGGCGAAACAGTGCCATTCGATGCAAAAAAGATTTATGAAGCAATTAAAAAGGCGGTGGCTGTTACAACTGAAATTTCTGATGTAGAAGTTGTAAAGGTTACACAAGATGTTTTAAAACGCTTGGACGAAAAATTCGCAGATAAAACACCAACTGTTGAAGCAATACAAGATATAGTTATTCAGGCGTTGATGGATGCGCGTGCCTATAAAACGGCAGAGGCATATATTATTTATCGTCAAAAGCGCACAGAAATTCGCGAATCAATGGTTGATGCAGTGGATATTATTGAAGGGTATGTTGGTGGTTCAAACTGGCGTATCAAAGAGAATGCAAATGTCGGCTATTCCATCGGTGGGCTGATATTGCGTACCAGCGAACGCGTAACCGCGGAATATTGGTTAAATCTGTATCCGCGGGCAGTCGCTGAGGCACATAAAACAGCGGCAATTCATGTTCATGACTTGGGCTGGCTGACGGGGTATTGTGCGGGCTGGTCGTTGCGCGAACTGTTGTACGAAGGATTTAATGGGGTCGAAGGCTATCTGCAATGCGAACCAGCAAAGCATATGGCAACGGCAATTTCACATATGGTAAATTTCTTGGGCACATTACAGAATGAATTTGCAGGCGCACAGGCATTTTCGTCCGTGGATACATATTTGGCACCATATGTCAGAATCGATAATCTGTCATATGCAGATGTAAAAAATGCAATGCAGACACTTATCTTTAACTGCGCGGTTCCATGCCGTTGGGGTACGCAGACACCATTTATTAACTTTACATTCGATTGGACATGCCCAGAAGACTTAAAGAATCAACGTCCATTTATTGGCAAAAAGCATGCAGACTTTACATATGGCGATTTGCAGGCGGAAATGGATATTATTAACAGGGCATTTTTGGAAGTCATGACCGAAGGTGATGCATTGGGACGTCCGTTCACTTTCCCAATTCCAACATATAATATTACACCAGACTTTCCGTGGGAACACCCAAATGTAAAACCTCTGTTTGATTTGGCGGCAAAATATGGAATTCCAAACTTCCAGAACTTCTTGAATTCTGACTTGAACCCGACGGATGTACGTTCAATGTGCTGTCGTTTACGTTTAGATGTGCGCGAACTGTTGAAACGTGGTGGTGGTTTGTTTGGATCCGCAGAAAAGACGGGCTCAATCGGGGTTATCACAATCAACTTAGCGCGTTTGGGCTATATCCACCGTGGGAACCGCGAAGGATTATTTACAGAACTGAAACGACTGTTGGATTTGGGACGTGACGCATTGGAAATCAAACGTGATATCATTTCCAAAAATATGGAACGTGGGTTGTATCCGTTTACAAAGCGCTATCTGGGGAACTGGAATCATCACTTTTCAACCATCGGTGTAAATGGCGCAAACGAAATGGTTCGCAACTTTACAGGCGACCGTGAAAACATCGCGACCCCAATGGGTAAAAAACTGGTGTTGGATGTTATGGACTTTATCCGTGACAATCTGGCAACATTCCAGGAACAAACAGGCAATCTGTATAACTTAGAAGCAACACCAGCAGAGGGTTGTTCATATCGCTTTGCAAAGACAGATGTCAAGAATTTCCCGGATATTATCACAGCGGGAACCAAAGATGCACCATACTATACAAATTCAACACAGTTGCCGGTGAACTTTACAGACGATCCGTTTGTTGCATTGGAACACCAAGAAGAACTGCAACGCAAATATACGGGCGGGACAATGTTGCATCTGTATATGGGTGAACCTGTATCAAGTGGCGATGCAGCGCAAAAAATCGTGCGCACAATATTTGAAAACTATAAAGTGCCATATATGACATTGACACCAACGTTCTCAATCTGTCCAAAACACGGTTATTTACCTGGCAAACATGAATTCTGTCCGAAGTGCGACGCAGAAATTGCCGCAAACCAGGACAAAGAAAATGCATAACAAATCAGAAAAAAATTAAAAAGGGAGGAGAAAGATATGATTAACAATGCACAAAGAACACCATGCGAAGTATTTTCACGCTCTATGGGATTTATCAGACCTGTGAAGAACTTTAATATTGGCAAGTATTCTGAATTCTGCGAACGCAAAACGTTTACAGAAGCAAACAGCCTGAGTGCAGGTCAAAGACATTCTGATTTGTTGAAACGTGCGGCATAAATACCATGCGAGAAATTCAAATTGGGGGCTTGGTATCGTTCACCACAATTGACTATCCAGGCAGGCTGGCCGCAGTGCTGTTCTTGGTTGGTTGTCCGTTAAGGTGCGCGTATTGTTCCAACCCCCATTTATTATCCCCAGGCGACGGCGAATATGCACCAGACAAGGTATCTGAATGGTTGCGAACGCGTGTTGGTAAATTAGAAGCAGTTGTGTTTTCTGGTGGCGAAGCATTAATGCAAGGTGACACAACAATCGAATATATGCGCACCGTTCGTGATATGGGATTCAAAATCGGGTTGCATACAAATGGATTTTACCCAGATGTTTTACGTCGGGCAATCGATGTCATTGACTGGGTCGGTTTGGATTTTAAGGCGACGTGTGGTATGTACCCTGCCCTGACGGGACAAGGTGTGGCATATGAAAATATGCTGCGCAGTTTAGATATATTGATAGAGGCAAAAAAAGATTTCGAAGTACGCATAACATGCGATCCACGCTATATCGATAAAGATAACCTGATGGAAATTATGGGAATATTGGGTGCGCGTGGGGTTCAAAATGTTGCAATCCAGAAATACATTCCACACTTTGAAGACGAAAACAACCAAACAACAACCACACAACGTGAACAATTCTTTACAGATGTGGCACTGCGCGAAAAAATAAACGAAATGTTCCCATCTGTTATATGGCGCGCGGGTTAAATAAATCACATTTATGGAACAGTATCGGGCTATATTCGCTCTGTCTATCTTGGCGATTTTTAATATAAAACAAAATAGAAACATAAAAAAACAGTTGCGCGCATTTTAAAATTAATTCTATCTTTGATTGAATTGATGGTGAAAAACACGTGGTTAAATTATTCTTTTGACTTTTGTTGTTTGGGTTCATATAATTTTTAACGTCAGATTTCTGTCGGGATAAAAGGAAATCTGATGGGTTTTGATAGGCCCAAACTGCCCGGCACAAAAGATTAATTTTATTTACTTTATGTCGTTAAAGATTTTATCCCCTGATTACATATGTGGTCG
>JAWPOE010000003.1:0-115610 GCA_033345195.1 Alphaproteobacteria bacterium | reverse complement strand
ACAAGAATAATATAACAATCACGACATTCGCAAAATTATGCGACCAGGTTAAATAAAAACATCCCCCAAACGGGGGATGTTTTTACAAGTGTATTTTTAGCCCAACATTTTGGCAACTTCGTCTGCCAAATTATCTTCGCGTTTTTCAATGATTTTATATATTTTATTCTCTTTTTTGCTTTATTTGTGCTTATAAATATGCGGATTTTTAAGTTTTGCGACAAAATCCCTTGCCTTTGGATTTATTTCGGGCAAAATAGGGGTATGAATACGAAAAAGCTACCAGAATTGTTGGCGCCGGCGGGTACGCTGGACGCCTTTAAAACCGCCATTTTGTATGGCGCAGATGCTATTTATGCCGGATTGCCTGGATTTTCAATGCGCGCACGCGCCAAAATTGATGTAGAGGGTGTAAAACAGGGAATTGAATTGGCGCACGCCGCCGGGAAAAAAGTCTATCTGGCGTTCAATTTATTTGCACATGATTTTGAGTATGCAAACATGCCACGCGTCGCCGAAGTGATAAAGTATCTGCAGCCTGATGCGCTGATTGTGTCTGATCCTGGGATTGTAATGTGGGTGCGTGAAAATTTCCCAGATATGCCAATTCATATTTCGACCCAGGCAAATATTTGTTCGGCAAAAACGGTTAAGTTCTGGCAAAATGCCGGCGCAAAATTATGCGTTTTGGCACGCGAAGTCACGCACAAAGAATTTAAATCAATTCGCGCAGAATGTCCCGACGTTGGGCTTGAAATCTTTGTTCATGGTGCGATGTGTATGTCATATTCTGGGCGTTGTCTGCTGTCTAATTTTATAACAGGTCGTCCGGCCAATCGTGGTGCGTGCGCGCAACTGTGTCGTTGGAAATATGACGTAATTTTGCGCGAAAAAGATAGCGGTATTGAAATGCCGATTGATGAAGACGAACGCGGTGCATATATTATGAATTCCAAAGATTTATGCCTGATGCCACGCTTGGCAGAGGTAATTGAATCTAATCCGGATAGTTTAAAAATTGAAGGGCGCAATCGATCTGAATATTATGTTGGCGCGGTGGTTCATGCGTATCGATGTGCGATGGACGCGTATGCGCGTGATTCTGAAAATTTCGACCCTGCGCCATTTATGGCTGAATTAAACCGTTTAGAAACGCGCGGCTATACAACTGCGTTCTTTGATGGGCCTGTGACGCCGGATGCGCATAATTATGAAACGACACGCAGTACATCTGAATATCATGTCGCCGGTGTTATAACAGACGTTACGGATGAAAACATCGCATTCGAATTGCGTAACGAAACCAGGGCAGGGGACGAAATAACGTTTATTTTGCCAGGCACAATGGATTCTGTGTCGGTAAAGTTAGAAAAATTAATCAATGCCAAAAACGGTGAACGTGTCGCAAAAATGGCGGCCGGTATGGGGAATACAATCTTGATACCGCGCGCCTGGCTGGGCGACAGACATATTGAAAAGTTTGTGCCATATGTCTTGGCGTATAAGCATAAATAGGATTTTAAAATATGAAAACATTGTTTCGTCGTTTTTGGGTCAAAGAATTCCAGTGCTGACCCCAAAGATAGTTGAAACGGTCTTAAAAGAACCGTATGAAAATGTTGTTCTGTATGATTGCAATCGGAATAAAATAAACCGCAACCAATATAATGAACATTTTGTATTTGGTGATAAGTATATCACCAAATCAATGCCAGAATTCAAAGATTTTTGCAAAAAAAGTATTGTTGTTGCCAAAACGTGTGCCAATTGGGATAAAAGCAAAATTTGATTATATGTCTGGCAGTTTAATTTATACTGAATTCCCATTTGAAAAACAAAGATGACAATCGTTTTGCAAAGTTTTTTTCGAAAGTGTCAATGAAGAGATGAATTTTTTAAATTTGTCTTTCGAACTTTTGCAACCCAATCAATCCAAACAAAAAACGCCCCACAAGGGTGCGTTTGAATATTGGTTGGAGTCGGTTAGCGATTTTTGTACAAAAGATATATTAGATTTGCTTACTGTCGGAAAGAATATCAATAATATTATTAATCAATAATAAATACTTGATTTTCAATAAATATACTATACATTATAAACTGTAAGCGAGATATATTATGTTGCAAATTTTAAAGCCCTTAGAAAATGGTTTTTTGCCTGTTTCTGATATTCATAGAATACATTATATGACTTTTGGAAATAAAAACGGAATACCGTTGATAAATTTTCATGGTGGTCCTGGAAGCGGAACTACACCAAAAATTGCAGCAGCTATAGATCAAAATAAATATTATATCATATTATTTGATCAGCGTGGTTGTGGTCAGTCTGTGCCACACGGTGAAATCAAAGATAATAATACAGATGTGTTAATTCGTGATGCGGATAAACTTTTGGAACATTTAGGTGTCAACAAAGTTGTTGTAACTGGTGGATCTTGGGGAAGTGCATTGGCTATAAAATACGCAGAAACTTTTCCAGGTAAAGTCTTGGGGGTGATGGTTTATGCTGTATGCCTGTTTAGAAAAGAAGACATCTTGTGGTATGTAAAAAATGCAGAAATGTTGTTCCCAGAATGGCTGGAAAATATATATCAATGTACCCATACTTTTAATTATAAAGAATTTCTAGTAAACTATGAAAAATCGACCTTGCAGCAAAAAATGGAAATTGTGACAGTTTTTTTTAATTATGCAACAGCCATTGGCAAGGGCATTGCAGAACCAAGATATATAACCACGAACGATTTGACAGATAATGACTTATTATCAACAAGAATATTTTTGCATTATTTGTCAAATGACTATTTTGTAAAAAATAATGAGATATTGGAAGGATTGCAAAAAATTAAGGATATACCGACGACAATTGTGCATGGTAGGTTGGATTTTTCCTGTCCAATAAATGGTGCGTATATTATGTCTAATATGTTGTCAAATGTAGATTTATATGTGTTGGAACAAGCGGGGCATTTTAGCCCAGAGTTGCGCAATCTGTTTTTTGAAAAAATAAATGACTTTAATGTATAGGATGACAGCATGGAATATAGATTTTGGAGTAATAAAATTGTAAATGTTTTAAGAACAAAAAATAAAAACAAGAATAAAATTCTGTTTGGAATAACAGGCGATTTGGATAATTTGGGTATTTTTGTATCCCAACAAGGAAGAGCGGTTGCGGAAAATCTAGTTGAAATTTACAATCATATTATTGGTGCGTATTTTAGCAGTTTTGCAACAGAACGATGCGATATAAATGATTTTGCTTTTTTACCCTCGGGTGAGGAAATTTTTGCAATAGGGGTCGCAGACAACAAAGATGTTATAGACTTATTGTTTCACAAATTACATACAGAAATAAATCAATTGTTAAAACAATCTCCAATAAAAGCAGAATATGTAACAATATCATTTGGAACAAAAATTTTTGATGACATTGATACAGAACATATAATAAAAGTCATTGATTCTGGTAATGTTGCAGAAGCAAATCGTGTCTTTCTGGATGTGATGTTAAATATGCGCAAGCAGTTGGCGATTGAGCTTGATAAAGACAAATTCCGTTCATTAGGCTGTGAAGAATTAGCTGTTTATTTTAGAAATTGTGTTTATGCAAAAATGAGAGAATATAAAACGACAACAAAACAGGCGTTGACTAATTTGGCTCAACAAATAAAGTGTTGTCCAGAACTTAAAGAAGATATAAAGCGATCTACCTTGAATCACAATTATGGTGTAAATGAAGGTTTTATAAAACAGTTGATACACTTACTAAGTGCAAATAAGGATTGTTTATGATAATAAAACCGCCATGTTTATCAAAGGGGGATTCGATTGCTTTAGTAAGTCCTGCTAATGGACTGCCGGAAAGATTCAAGAAGCAAGAAGAATATTCTATACATTATTTAGAAAAATTGGGATATCATGTAAAAAATTACATAAATCATACTAATGTGGAAAATCCGTCTGCACGTGCAGCTAAACTGATGGAAGCTTTTGCTGATAGTGAGGTCAGAGCAATATTGCCCATATGTGGTGGAAACAAGGTGTATGAAATACTGAATTTATTAGATTATAAATTCATATCAAGACACCCTAAAATTATATGTGGATATAGTTTTATAGGGGCTTTGCTACTTGCAATAACAGAGCGGGCAAAATGCACAACCTTTGTTGGGCCGCATATAAATTTTATTAATGATAAATCTACTAATCGAGAATTACTATACACAGTTGCTGCTTTTTGGAATACATTGACGTGGTCTGATGCAGAAAAAACGGGTTTAAGCAATTATGAACGGGCTTGTCTACCAAAACGTTTACCCAATCAGCATTTAGAATTAACCAATATATATAAAAACTCACACAAGCTTAAACAATCTCGTCAAGACATATCTTATATTTCTTTAAATGATAGAAACACAGACGAAAGTGTGGTTTGTGCCCAGTCGTTGGATAGTCTTATTGCTATGAATGATTATAATATTTCATTAGATTTGAAGAACAAGTTGCTATTGTTAGATACTCTTGACGATTCTTTTGACGATATAAGCCACAAACTTGGGGTATTAAACTCAATATATTCGTTATGTAATGTTTCTGGCATTGTGTTTTCTTCTTTTAACGAACGAACCGACAGGCAAGAAAGTAAACTAAATTTACAAGACAGAAATAAAATCGAATCTTTTTTAAAAGAAACTGCCTATCGTTTTGGAATAGATAATTTGTATTATGGTTTTCCAATGGGGCATTGTAAATATAAATTAACTGTACCAATTGGGATAAAAGCAAAATTTGATTATATGTCTGGCAGTTTAATTTATACTGAATTCCCATTTGAAAAACAAAGATGACAATCGTTTTGCAAAGTTTTTTCGAAAGTGTCAATGAAGAGATGAATTTTTTAAATTTGTCTTTCGAACTTTTGCAACCCAAGCAATCCAAACAAAAAACGCACCACAAGGGTGCGTTTGAATATTGGTTGGGGCGCACGGATTCGAACCATGATAAAGAGAACCAAAATCTCTTGTCCTACCATTAGACGACACCCCAATTGCGTCTGTGATTATAATAGTTTTTATAACTTTTGCAATAACAAAATTCTATATATTATTTAACTTTGATACAATTTAAATCAAATAAATGGTTGCAATAATTATTGTTATAATGTATAATGTTTAAGTTTTTTAATATTTGTCAAAAACAACTTTATTATAACAGGGGAAATATATGTCGTGCAAGGAAATAGTTAGGCTTTTGGAATCAAATATTTGGACGATTGATAAATTGGCAGACAAATTGCGCCTAAAGCCGGCAGAAAGCACTGGTTATCCGCGTCAACAAATGGCTATTTTGGTGCGCCTGCACCAAGGTGGGCGTGCACGTCTGAAAGATATTGCACGTCGCGAACATGTGTCTGCGCCAAATTTGTGTTCGGTGTTCAGAAAATTGGAACGTGACGGTCTGGTTTTGCGTGTTATTGACGAAGATGATCGTCGCAACACGTGGTATTCTGTGACGCCTGCCGGTGCACAGTGTGCGGTACAGGCAATGAATATATTTCGTGCCGGCGTAGAACAGATGTTTGCGAATTTGTCTGAAACGGATATGTTGCGTATGACTGATTCATTGCGTACAATTAACGAAGTTTTAAAGAATGTGGAGTTAGATAATGCCTAAATCAAGATTGGTATCTGTTGTGTCGGCGATAATTGCCGGCGTTTGTGTGACGCCTTCGTTTGCGTTGGATTTATCGTTAAATGATGCTGTGGACAAGATTGTCGCAGAATCGCATGACTTAAAAAAGGCAGAGGCGAACGTTAAAAAAGCAGAGGCATCATTGGATGCAACCAATGCAAATCGTTGGTTTAATTTGACTGCAAATGCCAGTTATATGAATATGGTTAATGTAAAGAATCCAACAGAATCGATGGGCGTTGAATTGCCAGCGGAACTGGGTGGTATTTTGGCAGATTCCCTGGGGGTAGAGGTTGACAGTATCGAAATCCCAGACAATATTTTTTCTGCGGGACTTGAATTGACACAGCCGATTTATACCTTTGGTAAAATTGGCAATGCGGTAAAAAGTGTAAAGTCTGCAATCAAAATGTCCCAGGCATCTCGCGAAATGACATTGCGTTCTGTTCGTTATTCTGCGGCTGATTTGTATTGGACGGCCAAAATGACCGAAGAAATTGTAAAGTTGTCTGAACAAGACTTGGCAAACGCCCGCACCGCAAAGCAGAAATTGACGGCGGCCGGGCGCGCAAATCGCAGTAATCTGTTAAAAATAGAATCTGATATTATCACCAAGGAAATAGACGTTAAATATAACAAATTCAATCGTGATACTGCCCACAGAATGTTAAAAATTATGGCGGGTATTGATATGGATGAAGAATTGGTTTTAACCGATAACTTTCCAACAGAATTTAGTGCGCTAAATGCCGGCGAATTAAAAACAACACCCCAGTGGGAAATCTTGGATGAACAAATTCGCATGTATGAAAATCTGGCACGTTCCAAGCGCGCAGATTCATATCCAACGTTGGCTGCGATGGCGTCATACAGTTATATGGGGCTGTCTGGCGATGTCGGTCATATGTTTGATAAAAGTGGCAATCAATCTGCGTATTGGGGATTGGCATTACAGGTGCCGATTTTCAGTGGCGGTTTAAACCGTGCCAACGCCACGGTAGAGGCGATGAATGCCGCCGCCGCGCGCGAAGATTTGGCGCAATCTAAAAAAGTCACCACCGAACAATACGATAACGCGATTAAGCAATATAATATTCTGCGCGATAATTTATCGTCATTGAAACAGGCACGCGATTTGGCGTCCAAGACGTATACATTATCCCAGAATCGTTTTGCATCGGGTCAAACATCTGCGGTTGAATTGGCGGATGTTGCGACCGGGTTGTATCAATTGGATATGTCGTTGTTAAAGATGAAATATCAATTGTTAATGTCTGTTGAATCTATAAAAAAGTTGGGTGAATAAAAAATGGAAAAAATAAAAAGCAAATTTGCATCAGAAAAATTTAAAAAGTGGACGTATATCGTCTTGGCGGTTGTATTGGTTTTCTGGGTTGGGTATCGTTTTTATGCGATTGCATCTGAAAATTCCAGAAATGTATACAATGCGACACGTGTTGCGGCGGATTCTGGTGTTCCTGTATCGGTCATTAATGTGGCCAAGGTACGTGATGTTGTGCGTGAACCGATTGCTGTTCGCAACAATCGTGCATATGTATCTGCGGCGAACGCAAAGAAATTGCGTGCAGGTCAATCTGTTGACGACGGTGTGATTGTGTCTGTGTCGTCTGGTGTTGATTTAGATACGGGCATGTACGTTGTTCAGACGCGTGGTGTATCTGATGGTTTGCATTACGCAGAATTTGTTGGTCGTGGATATTTTATTCCAACATATGCGGTAAAAAATGACGATACTGTTTTAGTTGTCGATAACGGTATTGCGACACGTCGTTCGGTCACTGTTTTGCGCCAGGATTCACAAAACGCATATATCACAGACGGCTTAAATGACGGCGATATTGTGATTTTGTCACATGTCGATGCTGGAACCAAGGTTAAAATTGCAGAATAAGACAGGGGGATTTTATTATGTTAAAGTTTTTTGTACGTCGACCAATTACCACATTAATGTTTGTTTTGGTTTGGGTTGTATTGGGGCTGGTATCTTTTCCAAAGATGAATATTGAACGTACGCCACCAATGGATTTTCCATTGATTACGGCGACGTTTATATATCCAGGCGCATCCCCCGAAGAAATGGAATCGCAAATTGTTAAAAAGGCCGAAGATGCGATTTCCCAGGTTGCAGGTTTGAAAAAGATTACATCAAACGCCTATGAAAACAGTGCATTTGTTATGGCTGAATTTAATCTGGGTGTAAACGTTAATGACAAGGCGTCAGAGGTAAAGACAAAAATCGACGCACTTGCATCTGAATTCCCATCTGACATGGAACAGCCTGTGGTTGAAAAACTGGACCCGTTGCAAGAATCAGTGGTTGATATCGCGTTAAGTGGTGTTGATGCCCGTGAATTGCAAGAATACGTCGATGATATTTTGTCGAACAAAATTACTGCGATTGACGGCGTTGCCAGTGTTTCTGTCTTTGGTGGTTTGGAACGTGCGATACGTATTGAAATGAATCCAGACTTGATGTCTGCGGGCGGCGTGACAATTATGGATATTATATCTGCACTGGGCGCGCGCAATTTGAATGTGCCCGGGGGCAAGATAGAAATTGGCACAGATTCCACAAACGTTCGTTTTGTTGGTGAATTTGCATCGATTGATGAAATTGCAAATCTGCAAATTACAACGGTCGAAGGCAACCATTTCAAATTATCAGATATTGCAACTGTACGTGATGCAGCGCGTGATATTGAAACCGGTGCGCGCTATAACGGTGAACCTGTTGTAATTGCGTCTGTGGTAAAATCATCAGACGGTAATTCAATAAAGATTTCAGAACAGTTGCATAAAAAATTGCCAGAATTTCAGGATGATTTAAAATCACGATTTGAATCTGGCGACATGCAGATTGTATACGATTCTTCAACTGCGGTATCAGATGAAACAGACAGTACGATTAACGGTATTATCCTGGGTATTTTGTTGACTATATTGGTATTGTTGGTGTTTACAAACAACTGGCGCTCAACCATTATCGCAGGTGTCGTGATTCCTGCGTCATTGATTGCCGGCTTCTTCTTTATGGATGGCAATGGATTCAGTATTAATGCCATGACGCTGTTGGCGTATTCATCGGCGTTGGGTACATTGGTGTCGAACGCAATTATTTTGATTGAGTCCGCCTTGCAAGAAATGCGCGCCGGCAAAAACGCCGAAGATGCTGCGATTGACGGAACCAAGAAGGTCGCCGTATCTGTTTTGGCAGGCGTTGGCACAAACGTTGTGGTGTTCTTGCCGTTGGCGTTTATGGGCGGTATCGTGGGTCAGTTTATGGTTCAGTTTGGTATGACGGTTGTGTATCTGACATTGCTGTCATTAATGTTCTCGTTCACATTGACGCCTATGATGATTGCAAAGTTCTTGCGTCTGTCATCTGGCAACAAGAAACCAGAACAGGACAAGCGTGTAAAGAATGCGGTCAAATCTGTCGCAATGCCGAATTTGCGTAAATGGTATGATGTTCAGTTTCGTCACCCTGGTCGCGTTATTTTGGCTGGCATTGGTGTTTTGATTGCGTCATCAATGTTGATGCGTTTTGTTGGAAATGAATTCCAGCCATCATCTGACGCAAACGAAATCACAATCACTGCACGTGCACCAATGGGGTCGACATATGAAAAGTCTGAACAAATTGCCCAGCAGATTGAACATGTTTTAAAAGACTTTGACGACGTTGAATACACGACGGTAAAAATCGGCGACCAAGGTTTACAGAATATCGACGTAAAGGTTGGCTTGGTTGACGTATCCGAACGCAGAATGTCTGACAAGGAAATATCACGTGAAATGTTGCCAAAACTGGCGGCAATCCCAGACGTCGAAATTCAAATAAAGGCAGGCCAGGTGACGTCGTCATCGACATCTGACTTGGTGTTAAATATCTTGGGCGAAGATGATGTATTGCGCGAACAATATGCGACCCAGGTAATTGAAATGCTGAATCAAATGCCTGAAATTCAGTCTGCGGTTCGCGCCCAGCAAACGCCTGCGGATGAAACGCAGTTTATCCCAGACGAAAACAAGATGAGTTTCTGGGGCGTTCAAAACAGTTACGCCGGTGCAACATTGCGTGCCGCATTGTACGGCAATGACGACTATAACTACAAAGAAAAGGGCGAAGAATATCCAATCATATTGGAATTTGCGCGTCCGTTTAAAAATTCGTCTTTGTTTGACAATGTATACGTAAATTCACAAAAAGGTATGGTGCCATTATCATCATTGGGAACGGTAAAGACCGCGCCTGCGACGCCTGATATCATTCGTGTTGATAAAAACCGTATCACCGAAATTGATATCAATATTGGTAAATCCACAATGGGCCCGGTTCAGGCAAAAATCCAATCTGCACTGGATGATATGGAATGGCAATATGGTTATGGCGCCGAATTTGGTGGTATGTCTGAAATTCAAGGTGAAACAACAACCGAAATTGGTTCTGCATTCTTGTTGGCGACAATATTAACATTTATGTTGTTGGCGGCAATTTTGAATTCGTTGGCACAGCCATTTACGATTGCCACATCTATTTTAACCAGTTTTGCCGGCGTGTTTATAATGTTGTTCTTGTCGGGCGCGTCCATTAACGTTGGTGGTATGTTGGCATTTGTTATGTTGGTTGGTTTGGTGGTTAACAACAACATTTTGGTGTTGGAACCAACAATTAACCGTGTTAACGCCGGTGAACGTCCATATGATGCACTGTGGACAGAATTGCTGGATAAAAAGAACATGGTATTAATGACGTCCATTGCGGTTGTTGCCGGTATGGTACCGCAACTATGGTCTGTTGACGGGATGAAAGTATCAATGGGTGCTGTTATGATTGGTGGTATGTTGGCCAGTTTGTTCTGGACATTTACCCTGACACCCGCATTGTTCTTTGGCATTGAAAACCTGCGTCGTCGGTTTTCGAAACGGGCAGATAAATAATCTGACTAAAAAAATCCCTGTTGATTTCAACAGGGATTTTTTTATTGTAACTAGTTATTAGAATGGAAACAATCGTCTGTAAAAATATAGGTACCAGTTGCATCTGTATAGTTAGTATTCGCAGGTAAATAACATTCTGTAATGGATTCCGCGGCAAAATATTCTGTCAGCCCCTCCTCTGGGCATGGTGTGCAACCGCTGCTGCCATTGGTGGGTGTTCCATAATAATCTTGATCGCAATAGTATTCATAGTCTTCTATCAGGCATGAACATGTCGCATAACATTCGAGGATGCTGGCTACCTTAACCGTGCATCCGCCACCAGAAGTTACAACGCCATTCTTTACGGAGAAAGTACCCATCTCACCACAGTTGCCAAGTGAATCTGAATAACAGCTGGAATCATATGTAAGTGTAGAACATCCCGCCGGCAATGACATCGCTGGGTCAACGCACAAGCGTTTATCTACAGGGGTCAGTCCACCCCCCACCCGGTAATATTGGTGTTAGCCCTCCAAGGTCTGTGATTGCAAACGCGGTATTATTTCCAAAGATGATACCGGCTGTGACAACACATAACAGTTTTTTCATTTTTATTTTCCTCCATCTAATCCTTATATCTTGTGTTTCAGTATAGCAATATAAAATTTGCGATACAATAAAAATATTGTTATAATCTGCCCGCAATAATAGCAAAAGGTATATAAATGTTAAAAAAAACAGATATTGTTTTGTTTGATTTTGATGGCACCTTGTCTGCCCACGATTCAAATGTTGAATTTGCAAAGTACTGTTTTCGACACAGTCTGCGTCCGTGGCTATTTTTACCACTGATTGCAGTTTGTGGAATTTGCCGTTGGTTTAAACCAGATGGCATTTGGTGGCGTGAAAATATTCGTCGCTTTACAACGCCGGAAATGGTGAAAAAATTTGCGCCTGCATTTATTAAGCAACACAAACGCGAACGTTTTGGTTGGGCGCGTGAACGTGTCGCCGCGGAACGTGATGCCGGTCGCCGTGTGATAATGGTTTCTGCGTGTGCAGATTATCTGTTGCCATATTTGGTTCGTGATATAAAATTTGACGCGGTATTTTGTTCGCGCATGAATCGTAAAAAACCATGGAAGTACGAATTTTTGTGCTGGGGCAAAAACAAGGTTCTGGTTATGGACGAATGGGCAAAGCAGAACAAAATAATCCCGCGCGTTGTCCGTGCATATTCAGACAGCAAATCAGACATGCCAATGATGGAAATTGCCGATGAACAGGTCTGGATTGATAAAAAAACCGGCCTGCGAAAAGATGCCTAGTGCGATTTTTTACATAATTTGTTAAAGTGTTTCTATGATGTTAATAGAAACACTTTTTGATTTGTTAAGCGCATCTGCTGGCGCAATTATTGGTGCGTTTGTCGCGTTTTTATTAAATCGCAGCCGCAATAAAAAAATGGCAAATCAATTGGTAATCAGCCGCCAGGCCCTGGAAAAAATCAAACTGGAAAACGAAGAATTATTAAAACAGGTCCAGGACAAAGAAAATCTGATATTGCAAATGCAGGTGCAAATCTTGGGGAAAAAAGCAGCTGCAAAAAAATCGAAAAAAAATTAAACGCCCATTGGGCGTTTTTTTTTTAGTCTTCGCCGAAATTCATATCACGTAATTTTTCTGCACGTGGTGTGATTTTTGCAATCGATGTCTGTAATTGGTCAATGTCATTTTGTGCCTGGGCAAAGTGGCGTGATACATTCCCCGCACGGTCAGATAAACGTCCCAAATCCGTCAGTAATAAATTCAGTTCGCGTTTTATCTGGTCTGCGACACGCTTTATTTTTATATCAGACAGAACAGCGCGTATTGTGTTCAGTGTTGCCCACAGTGTCGATGGCGATACAATAAATACTTTGCGACGGCTGGCATATTCGATTGTGGCCGGAAATTCGCGATGCAGTGTTTCAAATATTGATTCTGACGCAATAAACATCATCGCGGATTCTGCGGTTTTGCCCGGAATTATATATTTTTCGCCAATTGCATCGATATGCTTACGCACGTCCAGTTCGAATTGCTTTTTTGCCATGCCGTCATTTGCGTCCGCCATCATGCGGTTATAACTTTCCAGTGGAAATTTACTGTCTATAATCATGTCCCCTGGTGGATATGGCAGACGAATAATACAGTCCGGACGTACCCCCGTTTCCAGCACACTTTGAAATGCGTACGTTTCCGGTGGCATGATGTCGGCAACCAAGTCTTCCAGTTGGCGTTCACCAAATGTGCCACGCGCCTGCTTGTTTCCCATCAGTATGTTTTTAAAGTTGGCGATATCGCCACTGATATTTTTTAACTCAATCGCATTCTGGCTTAGCGCGCCCAAACGTTCCGCCAGTCTTTCGCGCAACCTGGCGTTATCTTCACGCAGTGCGGATATATCAACCGTTGGTCGTCGCATCAGCAAAACCAACAATAAAACAATAATTATGAACAATAATACAAAAATATAAGTTGTCATTTCCTTTTCCTTTGGTATTATTTATTATAAGAGGATTTAAACATGTTGCAAATGAAACTTTGCGGTGATTTGGTTTTGCGCACAAAATGTGCGCCTGTTGACCATATTACACCAGAATTGTTATCAACTATGAATCAAATGGTTGAAATGATGCGTGCGCAAAATGGTGTTGGGCTTGCCGCGCCCCAGATTGGTGCATTGTCGCGCTTTTTGGTTATGATGGATCCAGATACGGAAACAGTTTATAAAATGATAAATCCACAAATCGTATCGCACAGTTCTGATGTCTGCACAATGGAAGAAGGTTGTTTGTCTGTATTGGGGCATGATGGTTTGCCGGTATTCGCAAATGTTTCGCGTCCACAATCTGTTGTTGTTGAATGGACCGACGAAACAGGTGCAAAAAAAATGGCGGAAATGTCCGGTGTCCCTGCCCGTATTGTTCAGCATGAAACAGACCACCTGGACGGTAAATTGTTCATTGACTATTTGTCGCCAATTCGTCGTGAAATGTTAATGCGCAAGGTAAAGAAGTTAAAAAAATGAAATTGGTATTAATGGGGACGAACGCGTTTGTTGTTCCAATTTTTGATGCGATAAAAAATGCCGGACACGAAATCTTGGCGGTTTTTACGCGCGCGCCAAAGCCAACGGGGCGCAAGCAGATTTTAACGCCGTCGCCGGTACATGTATGGGCGAATGAAAATGGTTTGACGGTTCATACAAATATTAATGAGTATAATTACAAACCTGATATGGTTGTGGTTATATCGTATGGCGTTATATTGCGTGATAATGTTTTGAATTCTGCGCCTGTGATAAATATTCACCCCAGTCTTTTGCCCAAATATCGTGGGCCGTCACCTATACGTACGGCGATTTATAATGGTGATGAAAAATCTGCGGTATGTCTGATGGCGGTGACCCCAGAAATGGATGCAGGCGATATTTACATGTGTCGTGAATTTGATATTGATATTGATGATACAAATGATGATATAGAAGGTCGCGTATCCCAGATTGCATCGAATATTCTGATTGAATATTTGTCGAATCCATCTGCGCACCCCGCGACCCCCCAGGTTGGCGCCCCGACATTTACACACAAATGGACTGGCCCGGACGAGGTAATTGATTGGTCCCGTGGCAATGTTGCGGTACATAATCAGATTCGTGCGCTGGGGGCGGGGCGCACAAAAATAAACGGCATGGATGTAAAAATATTGAAAACCAGATTGTCTGGTGATAACCTGGAAATCTTGCAATTACAACCATCTGGTAAAAAGCCCATGGACTGGAACAGCTTTGTAAACGGTTTTCGTGGTGCAGAAATAAAAATAGGAGAATGATTTATGTCAGATTCAAAAGTTTGTAAAAATTGTGTTAATTATGCAGAAATTAATAAAGACCTGGGGCAGTGTTATTGTGTGTCTGTATTGTATTCTTTATTTCGTGGAATGAAAACCGTTTATCGCAATGATTCTTGTGAAAAATTTGAACAGGTAAAAAAATGCATGACAGATACTAATTGCAAAGCAAAACAAAAATGACGCGTTATCTGGTCACTCTTGAATATGATGGTACCAATTTAATTGGCTGGCAGGAAAATCGCCAGGGGCCATCTGTGCAATCTATTGTCAAAGATGCGATTGAAAAATTTTGTGGCGCGCGTGTTGATGTTGTTGGCGCGGGGCGTACGGATTCTGGGGTGCATGCGGTTGCCATGACGGCGCATTTTGATTTGCCAAAAGAATATGATACAAACACTGTTTTGCGTGCGCTAAATTTTTATATGGCAAATATGCCGGTCGCGGTATTAGGGTGTGAAATCGTTGATGATAACTTTAATGCGCGCTTTGATTGCATTGCCCGGCATTATAAGTATGTTGTATTAAATCGTCCTGCGTCCCCTGTGCTACAAAAAAATCGTGTGTATTGGGTGCCACGAAAATTAAATATTGATGCGATGCGCAATGCTGCCAACAAATTGATTGGCAATCATGATTTTACCAGTTTTCGTGCATCAGAATGTCAGGCAAAATCCCCAATAAAAACACTTGATAGGATAGATATAATTCAAAACGGTGATGAAATAATCTTTGAATTTTCTGCGCGTTCATTTTTACATCATATGGTTCGAAATATTGTTGGTACATTGATTGAAATTGGCTTGGGCAAGTCGTACGATATCGATGAAATCCTTGCTGCGCGCAATCGCAGTGCCGCCGGTCCAACCGCGCCTGCATCTGGTTTATATTTTATGCGCGCGGATTATGCCAACGACGTTTAGTTGGTGTATATTTTACGCGACCGCTGGGGTATATAACAAGTCCGCCACGCAATATTTTATGGTTACACTTTGGCGAATCGATTTTGAAATAAGAAACGATATACTTAACGTTATTGTCGTTACATAATTCTGTTATATTTTTCATCAGTGGCACGAATTTTTGTATATAAACAATATTGCCAAATTTGTACACGCCATGTTCATGTTTCTGTCTATGATTTGGTGTGTCGACTGGTTGGTTGTTTATTTCCTTCCACGTATCAAATGTGAAATAATGATTTGATGCGCGTGATTTATTAAATCTTAGTTTGCCGTCTTCGCCCAAGAATGCAACCAGTTCATGATCGTCTGTTGCATAGAAAATTGGTCGTGGTGCAAAGTGTACAATCAATACGCCCAATATAACAAATGCTGAAAAAGAAATAATGTTTACGGGCATCTTAATATTTTTAATCAGTATCAGACACATAAATCCGATAACAAAACACATGACTGCGGTATTTGATATATGTGGCACATTTATGTTTGCGAACGGCATTTGTGCAACCCATTCTGCGACATTAAACGCATAATCATAAATTGTGTGTGCCAAATTCAACGTACCATGAAAACCAAACAGTGCACAAATTAATCCAATCAGTACCAGTGGCATAATCGCAAATGAAAATATTGGCAACAAAACCAGATTTCCAATCAGGCTGTATGTCGGAATTGTGCCAAAATGTATCGCGACAAATGGCGCGGTAAATATTGTCGCGACCAGCGATGTCAAAATACACGCATAAATTATTTTTAGTATTTTATTTTGCGGCATCTTTGGTTTTACAACGGAATACAACCAGACCAACCCAAACACCGCAGAAAAAGATAATTGAAATCCCGCCTGCATAACATAGTGCGGATTAATTAAAAATATTAAACAAAATGCCAGCGCGATATTGCGCATTGAAATTGCACTGCGTCCAACCATAAACGCCAGAAAGATTAAGGTTGTCATCAAGAATGCACGAACTGTTGCAACATCAACGCCCGACAAGAATAAATAAAACAGCAATCCAACCCATGCCAATCCCATTGCTGGAATTTTGGCGGGTATGCGTCGGGTGATATACGGTATCGCGCGGAATATCAGATAGAATATTGCAAACAACCAACCGCCAACCAGTGTCATATGAAATCCGCTGATTGACCATATGTGACCAACACCTGTGGCGGTCCATATTGGCGCATCATTTTCTGGAACAGCATTTTTATAGCCCAGTATTAAACTGTCGGCCAAGAATGATTTTGATTTATTATGCAAATTGTCACGCAGTGCATTAGTTCCATACGGTTTATCTGACGAAATTATTTCAATCTTATTTGCATAGCCTGATGCCGTCAAATTATTAAAGTATGACCAACGCGCATAATCAAATGTTTCTGGGGCGTCGGCTGTATTTGGTTTAAATAATCCACCGTTTATTTTTACAGTGTCACCAACTTTGGGAATTTGTGTTATGTCATCTGATACAGATACGCGAACATTCATGTCGTCTGATGTATTCAGATATAATCGTATTTTATCGTCTGTATAGTCGATTGTTTTTACATCCCCGATAATATCTGTATTATGAATGTCGTGTTTCAGTTGTGGTGTATTTATTGCGTGTGTAAAAATTGCTGCATAATAAAATCCAAATAAAAATATTAAGATAGCGCGAATAATTTTTGGCGTCCGTTTTATAAACAGCGATGCAATCATCAGTGCAAACACAAAAGGGGCAGGAATTAAACTTGGTTCATTTACGATTGAAAAGTATAATGCGCCACCGCCCGCCAATAAAAACGGCACGTACAGAAATATATTTTGATACTGATTTTCAAACCAATCGCGCATGTTTTTAGTATAGGATTTAAATCGCCATTGTCGCAACCAAGAAATAAAGGTATTGACCCACTGTGCGTTTTTTTACTAACATGCTGTGTATGAGAAGAATGTTCTTGCCCCTTTTTGCCATAATGATGTCTGCAACTGCGTATGGCGCGCAATATCGTGCGGTTTTGGTTGCTGACATGGATACAGGTCGTGTTTTATACCAGGAAAATGCCAATCAACTAAATTATCCGGCCAGTCTAACCAAGATAATGACGTTGTATTTAACGTTTGATGCCTTGGAACATGGTCGTTTGAATTTGGATGATTATTTAATTGTGTCGCAATCTGCGGCAAATGCCGAACCTGTGAAATTGGGCTTGCCGGCGGGTTCAAAAATCCGGGTCGAAGATGCGATAAAGGCTGTCGCGGTATACAGTGCAAATGATGTTGCGCGTGTTTTGGCCGAAAATTTAAAGGGCGGTCAGGAAGAATCCTTTGCAACCCTGATGACGCGTGTTGCGCGTGAAATCGGGTTGTCGAATACGAATTTTGAAAATTCGTCTGGTCTGCCAAATGATGATCACATGTCAACCGCGCGTGATATTGCATTGCTATCAATGGCAGTGTATAAGCATTTCCCAAAATATTGGCATTATTTTGGTATCAAGTCTTGGACGTATAACGGCAAAACCTATACAAATGGCAACCGGTTGTTAAGTTCTTTTAATGGTTGCGATGGTATGAAGACAGGGTATACAAAAAAGTCTAAATATTCATTGGTTGCAACTGCGCATCGTGACAATCGTCATGTTATGTCTGTTATATTGGGGGCAGAAAACAAAGATGTTCGTGCCAATGTTGCTGCACAAATGTTGACCAAGGGGTTTGCAATGTTAAACAGTGGCGCGCAACCTGTTGAAAAAACAACATATGTCCCGCCTGTGCAAAGTGTGCCAACACAACCTGTGTATAACCAGCCTGTATATCAGGCCCCTGTGCAGTCTGCGCAAACAACAACATTTGCAAATGCGTATAATTCTGCAACGGCGAATGCGATGCCACAATATCAGCCGTCTGCACCAACTGTGACGACGGGTGGTAATGGTGGTGGTGCCGGTGTTCAATTTGGTGCGTTTTCATCGCGCGACACGGCAAACAGACATGTGCAAAATATAAAAAATAAAATTGGTGTAAATACGGTTGTTGAACCGACGGGTACTGGTATGTTCCGTGTTCGTGCATATGGTTTTTCGGAATCACGCGCGCGTGAAATTAAATCTGCCGCCGATGCAAACAATATTGACAGTTATATTTTTCATTAGTATCTTGTGCGTATCATGAATCCAAAAATTGAAAAGTTGATAAAGTTATTTGCAAAATTGCCACGCGTTGGTGCGCGTGGTGGTCAACGTATCGCCTTGGCATTATTACAGGACAAGACGGGTCGTGGTGCCGCACTGGCCAACGCGATTGTTGATGCTGTTGAAAATGTTGCGCCATGTCCGCGTTGTGGTGTCCTGACAGACAGGGGAATTGGCGTATGTGAATTTTGTCGTGATGCGTCGCGTCAGAATGGTCAGTTGTGCATTGTGCGCGACTTGTCCGATGTTTGGACGTTGGAAAAATCATCGGTGTTTCATGGACGCTATCACATAATTGGTGGATTATTGTCTGGCGCATCTGGTGTCTTGCCCCAAGATTTAAACATATCAACCCTGCCATCACGTATTAACGACGAAAAAATAACAGAGGTTATTTTTGCGTTGCCCAACACAGTCGAAGGTAAAACGACCCAGCACTATGTAATGTCTGTTATTGGTGACACTATGAATGTTAATTTTACAGAATTGGCATCTGGCGTGCCACTGGGTGGTGATTTGGATTATATTGATGATGGTACATTGTCGTTGGCGTTTGGGGGGCGCAAATCATTATGACAGATAAAATAATGTCTTTGCCACCTGTGTCTGAAATGATGCGCGAATGCGGTCTGGAACCCAAGAAGCAATTTGGTCAGAATTTTTTATTTGATTTAAATTTAACAGGTCGTATCGCACGCAGTGTGCCTGATATTGAACGCATCCCGGTGGTAGAGGTTGGCCCCGGTCCCGCCGGTCTGACGCGTGCAATATTAATGGCGGGTGCGTCGCGCGTAATCGCGATTGAAAAAGATAAAACAACAGAACCGATTTTATCGCAAATTGTTGACGCGTCTGATGGTCGTCTGTCTGTAATTTATGATGATGCATTGCGTGTTGATTTTTCTGCATTGGGATTGTCCGAATATGCAATATGTGCGAATTTACCGTATAATGTTGGTACAGAATTGCTAATCGGCTGGTTGCACAAGGTTGCATCCGGTGAAAAAATAAAATCTTTAACCTTAATGTTTCAGCGCGAGGTGGCACAACGCATAACTGCGCGCGTTGGGGACGAACATTATGGTCGTTTGGCGGTCTTGACATCATTAATCACAGATGCGCGTATTTTATTTGATGTCCCAAACACCGCATTTGTTCCCCGGCCAAAGGTGCAAAGTGCCGTTGTGCAAATTATTCCAAATATGGACAAGATTTCAAAAATCAAAGACCTGAAAAAGATTGAACAAATAACGGCAAAATTGTTTGGTCAGCGTCGTAAAATGATACGTGCAATTATGCCAAATGTTGATTGGTCGCGTTTTGGTTTGGCTGGAACCGAACGCGCAGAAAATTTGTCGCCGGAAACATTTGCATTATTGGCAGACAATTTGTTATAATCAAATTGTACACGGGAAATAGAAGAGAGAGAACATGTCACTATCACTGCTTGCATTTTTTGCAATTGTTTTTGTCCTGGTTTATTTATTGCGTGTTGCCAAGATTGGCGCACTGGTTGCATTTTTGATGGCGGGTGTTTTGTCTGGGCCATATGTTTTTAATTTTTTCGAATTGTCTGACACATGGACATTTTTGGGTGATTTGGGAATTATGTTCTTGTGGTTCAGTATTGGACTTGAAATTAATATAAAGCGTTTATGGCGTCTGCGTCGCACGATTTTTGGTTTTGGTGCGACCCAGGTTTTAATGGTCGCAGTAATGTTATTCCCGATATTATTTGGTGTGACACCTTGGACAACATTGGGATGTATTATGGTGGCATTGATGTTGGCAATGTCCAGTACATCTGCCGATATGCAAATATTAACAGACAGAAATCAGTTGAACACCTCAATGGGGCGTCAGACTTTTTCCATATTGTTATTCCAAGATTTGTTGTCTATCCCATTGTTGGCAATGTTGCCTGCGTTTGCTGGGCGGTCTTTCAGTTTGGGTGCCACGGCAATTGATGTTGCGGTAATATCTGTGACATTGGTTTTGTCTGTGGTTGTTATTGGTCGTTTTATTATGACGCCATTGTTTCGTCATGTTGCAAAATTAAAATCCAAAGAGGCTTTCCTGCTGGCCGTCATGTTAAACATTGTAATCTGGGCGGTACTGTTGGATTTATTAGGTTTGCCGGCAGGTTTGGGTGCATTCTTGGCGGGTATGTTAATGTCAGAAACGATATACCGTCACCAGATAACTGCACGCATTGAACCGTATGCGACATTGTTCTTGGCGTTTTTCTTTATATCTTTGGGTATGGGGTTGAATCTGCCGTTCTTGGGGCAACACTGGTATATGGTTGTCATTGGTTTAATTGGTTTAATCGCGATAAAGTTCTTTGCGATATTTATGGTTGCGCGCGTTCGTGGTGTTGCCATACCGGATGCGTTTATGATTTCCTTAATATTGGCCCAGGGTGGCGAATTTGCACTGCTGATGTTGCAGACGATGAAGACCAGCGGGATAAACGCAATCCCTGCGGGGCATGACGAAGTTCTAACTGCGATAATAATTTTGTCTATTATGGCAACCCCATTGTTGATATGTTTGTATGATTATCTTCAGCGCAAGGGTAAATTATTCCCCCAGCGTCATCCGCGTACATTGGATGATGCAGATGAAAATATAAAGCCAGATGTTATTGTCTGTGGTTTTGGTCGTGTTGGTCAAATTATTTGCCAGATGTTGGACGCACAAAAAATACCGTATGTTGCCATCGACCTGGATGTCAGTTCGGTTATGATGGGACGTGAACGTGGTTTTAATGTTGTTTATGGCGATTGCACAAACGTTGACGTTTTGCGCGAATTTGGTATGCAACCACGTCGTGTTCGTTCGGTTGTTGTTGCATTGGATAATGCCGGCACCGCGCGCAAGGCAATCATTGCAATCAAGGAAATTGCCCCCCGGGTCAAGATTTTTGCCCGCGCGCGTAACTTGGCAGATTCCCAAATGTTAATGCGCGAAGGTATTGAAACCGCCATGCCAGAAACAATTGAATCATCATTCTTCTTAGGCTACAGCGTACTGGATTATTTGGGTGTTTCAGAACACAAAATAGATGGGATGTTATATGACATGCGTGATAACAATTATTCGGCGCTGGCAACGATTGTTTCTGATAAAAATGATTAATTAAACAGGTCCCCAAATTGGGGACTTTTTATTTGCTTTTGATAATACAACTTGTTATATTTTATCATACTTAATATGGGAAGGCATAACATATGAAAAAAATTGCATTGATATTATCGATAATATTCGGCGCGATAATCCTGGACCAGGTGTCCAAGGGGATTTTATTATATTTAATCACAGATACAATTCCATTGCATGGTCATTTTTGGTCAGTTGTACCTGTGCCGTATTTAATGGCGCATGTATTTGACTTTTTTAATGTTGTGTTTACATGGAATCCTGGGACATCATTTTCATTGTTTCGTGCGATGGGCGAATCTGCGCCGATTATATTGGTTGTCGCGACCGGTTTTATAATTGGCTTTATTTTGCGTTATTTGTTTACGCGCGCCCGCGGATATGAACGTGTGCCATTGGCCTTGGTTGCCGGCGGTGCGATTGGCAATTTGATTGATAGAATTCGTTTTGGTGCGGTCGTTGATTTCTTAGATTTTCATATTGGTGGCTATCATTGGCCTGCATTTAATATTGCAGACATGTGTATTGTAATTGGCGTTGGTTTGTATTTACTAAATTGGTACATCACGCGTCGTAAATGTTTAAAATCAATCAAAGGTGAAAAATAGTATGGTAAAATATTTAGATAATCAAAATTCTGGATTTAATCAGTGGCGCGCAAAACAAGACGCCGCGAAACCGCGTGCATCTTTTTCGCGTATTTTATGGTGGACATTGGTCTTTATGGCGGCCTGGTGGTTGATTGGTGTGTTAATGACGCCAAAGACCGTTCGTGATGTCACAAATGAAAACGTTGTGGTCGAAGATTTGTCTGCGGTACCAACGCGCGCGATTTCATCAGATATGGTTTCTGCCACGGTTCAAGGCCTGCGTATCAATGATGTAAAATTATCAAATTTTACAGTTGCACCTGATTCAACAGATTTGGTCACATTATTGGGTGGCGATAAAGATTTTATAGAGGTTGGATACATCGCAACCGGCACAACGGCACCTGTTTCAACAACTGTATGGAAAGAACAAGACGGCGCATACACCTGGCGTAATTCTGATGGTGTTGAATTTGAACGCAAAATCACAACAGACGGTTATGTCATAACCGTGACGGATACGATTAAGAATACCGGTCGCGCCAATGTGACATTTGCGCCATATGCGCGTATTGTTCGTGAAAATGACATGAAATCCAGTTCTGGCGTAAACACTGGTGCAATTGCATATGTAAATTCTGATGTCGAACAAGAAACATGGACCAGTCTGGAAAAAAAGTCATACGCCTATTCTACAACGAATGGATTTGCAGGTTTCACAGACCAGTACTGGGAAACCGTCGTATCATTGGACAGTCCTGATCAAACAATTCGTATAAAGAAATCAGATGATAAATATAATGCAGATGTTGCTGCTGCTGCGGTATCAATTGCACCGGGCGCATCACATACAATCACAACGCGCGCCTTTGTTGGACCACGCGACCAAGATGTCTTAAACGCGGCGGAAAAATCAATTACCGGTATTGCCGAAACGGTCGATTATGGATGGTTCTGGTTCTTGGCGCGTCCAATGTTGTGGGTGTTAAACGGGATTAATTCTGTTGTTATGAATTATGGTTTGGCAATTATCATCATGACCATTTTGTTGCGTCTATTGATGTGGCCATTAACGCGCAAATCATATGTTTCAATGGCAGCAATGCAGAAAATGCAACCAGAATTACAGCGTATCCAGAAATTGTATGCCAACGACAAAATGCGTCTGCAAATGGAAATGATGAAATTGTATCAAACGCACAAGACATCACCAATGTCAGGCTGTCTGCCAATGTTGATTCAGATTCCAATCTTCTTTGCATTGTACAAGGCGTTATTGGTATCTGTTCAAATGCGCAGCGCACATTTCTTGTGGATATCTGATTTGGCGGCGATGGACCCATACTTTATCCTGCCTGTATTGATGGGCGCAACAATGTGGCTGCAACAGTATTTACAGTCATCAAACGCCAAGAACACATCTGGCAATGACGCCATGGCCCAGACCCAGCGAATGATGCGTTGGATGCCATTGTTGTTTACGGTAATGTTTGCATGGATGCCGGCGGGCTTGGTACTGTATTGGACGGTATCGAACATATTCGGCATTATCCAAATGCAAATGATAAAAAAGAAAATGAAATAAAATCCCCCCCCTGTTCGGGGGATTTTTTCCACCTGTGGGGCTGACAACATCGTTGCCGGCTAGGGTTCTTGTCTCATATCTCCTGTCTCATGTCTATCATCCCACGCCCCATGTTCAGAATTGCCCAAATCGCGACAAATGGCGAAATAATGCCCCCGGCGTTTGCAGATGCCAGCACCGAATTCCAATGGCGCGCTTGGTCATTTCAACACATGTTTTTGCATCTTTGGGGTTAAAATCATGGGGCAGGGCGCATGGCAAATATACAAACCGCCATCCATACGATTGCAGGATTTTTATATCGCGCATTTTTAAACTTATTTTTTCAACGTGCCCACAACGCACAAACTGATACATAACCAGATTGTCGTTTGCTGCAACAATTGGTGCAACGTGTTTCCATTTTCCACAGAACACGCGTGGTAAAATTTTTGATGTTTTATCAGAAAATGCAATGATTATCATTTTGTAAATCCTTTAAAGCCCCCCCATTGTAGGGGCAGTATTGGGTGGTTAATCCCCTTCGTCTGGCGAAGGGGTGGCATGCGCATGCATGACGGGGTGGTGGTTTATTATTCGACCCAGCCACGTTTTGTGCATGCATCGTGTAAAACAGACATTGCAGTTGCCCATTGCTGTGCTGCGCGATTTTCATTCCAAATATATTGATGTGGTGCGCGTCGCTTATCGCCAAATTCTTTCATAACCGCCAGTTGTTCATCTGTTAATTTCCCCGATAAATACAATTTTGTTATCAGTGTTTCAACGTCCAGTATTTCGCATGGCCTGCGCGTTTGTCGCGCATGTACGCGTGAAAAACCATTGCGTATAGATTTTGAATATAAAAACCAGAACCACATTTGTTCTGCTGATTGAAATTTTTCCGGCATTGTAATTGATAACGTAGATGTCATATTTTCTTTCTCCTTTGGTTTTTTTACGTTCAATACACTGATATATAGACTAAGAAAAGATTCCTGTAAAACAGTACAATCTTTGGTTGAATTGCGAATCGAAAAACAAAACAATTTCGTGATTTTTTATTTTTGTTTTCGAATCGAAAAATTAACCATAATCCCAGTTCGCTATATCAAACATTTGATAAAAAAAAGCGCGCCACATTGCGCGCAAAAAAGAATATAAATAAAAACATTTCATGATATAAACAATCCTTTTCTTATTAAAAATAAACCCCACCAGATGGTGGGGCGTTTATATTTGTCGTGCCACTATATCAACGGTGGGAAGCAGTCACCACCCGTCTGTGGGCAACAGTTAAATCCTTGTTCGCCCATATCGGTGTAAATTTCACCTGTACAGCAACCGTTGCCATCTGGTGGTGTACCGTCTTCGCACAACAGACCAACTTCTTCCACAGCCTTTTCTGTTGACGTACTGGCGTATGGATTTACAACGTGACCTTCGTCGTCATATTTTATGCCCAGTATTTCTTCTTTAAATTGTTGTGAATCTGGACCACCCAATTCTTCGACCTTTTGTTGATACTGTTGCTTTTGATCTTCGCGATATGCGTCATATTGCAACGCCTTTTTCGATTCATAGTTTAATGATTCACACAATAATTTCAGCGTGCTATACGAATAACCACCACAACTATTTAATTCCCCCGTGCCACGAGTGCCGTCACTTGAAAGACCGGCACATTCAGGATTGACGCGCCATATTCCATTGTCTTCGTTGTTACAGAACTGCTGAAATCCGGACGCTGTTGCCCATGCACGTGCCTGCCCAACCCATGATGATATGTCATCCGATGCCACTACATTTGCATTATTAATGCCATTTTTACCCCAATCACGACGTTTATCGTTGGCCGTGTTTTTTATTTTGTTCAAAGAACAGGCCTTTTCTCCTTCTTCGCATGCGACCTGTAAATCCACCGGTGAATAAACGGTTATACGTGTGCCGGCCGGAATTGTAAATGGCGGTACGGTGTTATCCATCATATCAACCATCAATTTCTGTGCAACACTGTTCCATGCAGTAATAATTTCATTTTTCGCCAGTTCTGATGAACGCATTGTCCCACTTTGCACAACTGTATTGTTGTCCAAGTCAATCTGATTTACGAATGCATCCGCAACCGGATTAATCAGGTTAATTGTTGCCGGTACAAACGCGGTCAGCATTGGCATGACAAACTGTTCCAGATAATCCGAACTGCCGCGTCCTGGCACGCCCACGCGCCCCTGTGCATCGGCCGAGAATGGATCCTGACCTGCTTCAAAGTTAAATTCAACACCGTTTGGTAATATAAACTGATACCAATTAATTTTCATTCGTCCAATTGTTTTGTATGGTCCCGGGATTTCGCCCGTCACATATCCCATTAACAATGTACCTGTTGGAATAATAACAGTTCGCCCATTGTCGGAATAAACATTTCTGTCGACGGTTGCGCGTACTGGTAATGAACCCTCGCTCTGCAACATTTTGATGTCTGCGCGTACATCAGACACAATTGTTGCTGGAATCGGTTTGAACTGACGCAAAACAAAACTGCGGTCATATGGCTGTGTCGAAACAACAGCAGTACCGGTTGTATCGAATGTTACCATAGGTTCTTGTTTTTTTATTACGCCACCTTTCATATTGTCCCATCCTTCTGCCCCCAGGCGTCCTGCGCCACCGCTGTTTGATGGTGTGTCTAATTGGCGTGCACGATTTACCGTGCGAATCGCAGGCGCGTTTGACAGTTCTGGCAACATGCCGTTATTGAACGCAGCATAACCAATATGGTCTGCATCTGTTCCGATTTTTTTACCGTCTTCATCTGTTATGATACCGTTATCAGGGTTATATGTCCCCGTCGGCTCTTCGCAGTTTTTGTCCGAAAAAGAATGAAACCTATACGCCCCCCCAGACGGTTTAATCCATCCAATTTGTCGCCCTGATAAATCATAACCAGGAAACGCAAAATCTGAACAAGATTCAGACGGTGTTGGTTCTGGATCTGGTTCTGGTATAACAATCGCTGGTGCCATTATTTCGACTGCTTCTTTGATTGACGTTTGCTCAACAACTGGCTCTGGTTCCGGCTCCGGTTCTGGTTCCGGCTCTGGTTCGACAACTGGTTCCGGCTCTGGCATTGGTTCTGATTTTTTTTCTTCTGGTGGTAATTTTGAACTAATTCCAACAGTTATCTCGTCTGTTTGCATCATGTCTTTGTTGGCATTCGCATTATACCAATCAATATAGATATCTACTTTTTCAAAATCCATTGCGACTGTTGGTTGGTATTTTACATTTATTATACAACCAATCTTTGCGCTCACATTCTGGATTGCTTTACATGTGTCTGTTATTGAAAAGCCTGCCACTGCTTTGCTTTTTCTGACATCTGCAATTCTAACAGGTACATTTGAAACAATCTCAATTTTTTGTTCTTTTGTTTCTCCGACCAAGACATCTTTCCATTCGATACTATCTGGTTTTTTTGTTAATTTTGCTATTACGGTATCTGTTTTTTCAATTTCTGCCTGGGAATCCTTGTCACCATCGCTTAACAGCAACGTCAGCAATATCAGCACAACTATAAACGCCACCCCCAGCAACAACCACTGTACATATTTTGGTGTGCTTTGACGCATATCTAAAAATTGTTGTTTTATTTTATTTTTCATTGTATTTGAACCCACATTATGCCAACACAATATTAATCTTGCAGAACTATTGCATTCTGACAACGTTGCAACTGACACCACTAAACTTTAACAGTTTATCACACAGCGTTTGTGCCGTATCAATATCAGCCAACGGGCCAATACGCAGGCGATACTGACGGGCTGTCTTTGATTCGGCCCCCAGGTCACCAACACCTTGCTCATCAACTGCAAAGAATACCATGTCTTTGTATGGCGTCAGCAATCCTTGACCTTCTTCGCCACTAAATTTTGCCAACAGTGTTGTCCAATAATCATCCAATGCCTTGACAGATGTATCGGATTTTAACTCAACAGCAACACCTGTTTGATTGCTGGAAATCAGTGGAATATTTGTTTGTGGCAAATATGCACCTGCGGTGTTGCGCTGTGTTGGCAGCATGTTAACCACACTGCCTGATGATGTCGGTGTCTGTGGCATGCCGTATCCTGCCGGCATATAGTACCCAGCGCCGGTTGTTTGATTGACCGTTGCATTGTTCCCAACAAAAACAGGTGTTCCAGTATAGTTTGTGCCCATGCTCATCGCGGCCATGCTGTCTGTATATGCGATATTGTTCAAAGATTGACCTGATAACATGCTTTGTGCAACGTTTGCCTCTGCCAGTGCCATAACAGATGCCGTATCTGCGATTAAGAACGGTTTTTCACGCTTTTTTATACAGACAATACGTTGACCGCTGCGCAGAACCATATCTCCAACCGCCTCTACAATTAACAGTCTGCCGTCTTCGCCATCTGTACGGAACCCAACGGGCGATTCGCCACCTTCGACCATCAATGATACGACCGGACGCTGGGTCATTGATATAACCTTGTCGCCAAAATCAATGTACGTAAATATTCGGTCGCGCCATACACGCTCAGGCGCAATTACATAGTCGTCTGGATTCGGAACAAAGATATCCAAATCAAATCTAAATTCAGATGGATCGATTTTCATTGATTTAATCCATCCGTAATCTTCGCCATCCGCCCCAACAACAGACGTGTTCTTCACAGTTTTTGTAAATATGGATTTCGCGCCACCTGATGTTGCTGTGGCTGTACCTGCGCTTGGTAACATGCCACCCCCGTCCAGTACAATGTCAACCTGGGAATATGTTATTTCGCTGGAATTAGATGGTTCTGCACGCAGATAAAATATGTACTTGTTTCCAGATTTTCCTGTTACGATTAAGTTTGTATCAGAACCCTGATTGGCTTCCTGTGGCGAAATAAACATTGTCCTGTCGCCCTGGGTTGTTTGAATATCAAATTGACCTGTGTCACCAACGACCGCATCTGCAATTTGTTCACCGTTTGGTAATGATACCAATGTCACCATTCCATTGCGCATTTTTAATGGCAAAACCGACCCCGGCGACCATGTTAATTGTGCATATCCTGGCTTTGTACTGCCGCTTGCCATGTTTGCAGTCGGGTTGTCCCATGCCTCTTGTATGCCAAAATCATCTGCATATGCAGGCAAACACAATATCCCAGCCAAACAAAATACAGACAGATTTAACTTAATCGCTTTTGTAATTGTCATTTTAAACCTTCCATTCCTTTTATCTGTTTATCAGGGCAGATAGCCTGTATTTAGTGGGTCGCCATTTTCTGATACGATTTCGTATTCTTCAACGCGCAGTCCCAACGGGTTTGCAATTCTGTCAACCCATTTCATGTCAACTTCATCATCTGTTGCTAACTTTATCTTTATTGTATAGTTTTTTGGATTGGTCTGTCCAGTACTATCTGAACAAAAATATCTAAAATCAACTTGGTATGTATCATGCTTTGGGTCGTCTGAACGCAACAGCATTGGCGTACCAAGAAAAGATGTGTCACAACGAAACTCAAAATCAGGCATATTGCTCATTATCGCGAAAAACATATTTGTGTTCATAAAATCAGCAAAAACACTATCTGTGGATGTTACGCGAACGATGCCGTCTGTTGTATTCCACTTTTTTTGCATAACGTTCGCATTCGGATACACTTCGTTTCTATGTCGAATGTATTCACGAATGAATTCTTTTTTATATTTGTCCAAATTTTTGCTGGCAGGTGGCATTTCAATTAATTTAATTATCTGTTCATCGCGTTGTTCTGTACTTAAAAAGAAAATTTGTGGTCTGTTCAACGGAAACAGTTTCATAACCGTTATGCACAGCACCCCCAACACGACCAGTGCTGCCGCCAAGACAAACGTTATCAATCTTGATATTAAAACTGGTGGTTCTACGCGGTTCCGCACGAATTTCTCCCCCTTTGATTATGGTGATTGTAGACAAAAGATGCCTGGGGGTGCAAGTGAAAAATTATCTGAATTTATTAATAAATTATGTTTTGTGTTGCATAAAATAATTCTTGCGACAAAAAACGAAAAGTATTATAATATTTTGACTTGATTTTTCGTATCTTTGTGCTATCCTGTCGCCGACTATGTGACGGTATATGCATGTCAAGTACGGTCTCAGGGGCATAGTTCAACGGTAGAATATCGGTCTCCAAAACCGCGGATGAGGGTTCGATTCCTTCTGCCCCTGCCAATTTTTTTCAAAACATACCGTGTGTATGTTTTGGAAAAAAAGTAGGGGCGGTGGAATTGAACCCGAATAAATAAGATGTTGGGTTCGCATACAAGTTCGGTTTTGTAAGCGTATGCGCAACGAAACCGGTACGCGTGGTGAGCGAAAGCGAACATTCCTTCTGCCCCTGCCAATTAAAAATATATAGTTTAGGCAGTTTTTTATGAAGAAAATACTGGAATTTTTTAAGTCTGTGCGTCGTGAATGGTTCAAGATTGTGTGGCCGTCGCGCGACAGTGTTATTCGTGCAACAATAATGATATTGGTATTTTCTGGTTTGGCGGCATTGTTCTTTTTTGTTGTTGACAGTGTGCTGAACGCGATTGTTGGTTGGGTTTTCTAATAGCAGGCAAAGGAAGCATAAAATGGAAGAAAAAATGCAGTGGTTTGTCGTGAATGTTCATACTGGGTGTGAAGACAAGGTCGCGCGCGGTTTGCGTGAACAGATTGATAAACGTCGTTTGAATGCGCTGTTTGGCGAAATTTTGGTCCCCACGCGTGAGGTTACAGAAATCAAGGCTGGCAAACGTGTAAAAAGTGAAAAGAAATTTTTCCCGGGTTACATCGTTGTTCAAATGGTTTTGAATAATGAAACATTTACCTTGGTGAAACAAATTCCTCAGGTTGTTATGTTCTTGGGTGCCAAGAATAAGCCAATTGCGGTTAGTGAAGAAGAAGCGCGTCGCCTGTTAAAACAGGTCGAAGAAGGCTCTGTTGTTACCGAAGATGTTATGTACGAAGTTGGGCAAGAGGTTCATGTTATCGATGGACCGTTTGCTGGCTTTAATGGTGTTGCGTCAGAGGTTGACAATGTAAAACAGAAAATGACCGTGACGGTTCTGGTGTTTGGTCGTGAAACCAGCATGGAATTGGAATTTGAACAGGTTGAACGGGTCTAAAATTGAATAAAGATTTTTGTGGTTTTCTGAAAAATATCATGTAAAATCACAGCAAACCGTGGTAGATACGCCATATCGTACCACGACACAAACGAAAAAAAACGGAGTGAAAAATGGCAAAGAAAGAAGTAAAGGGATTGGTCAAATTGGTCGTCCCTGCAAAGCAGGCAAATCCTGCGCCACCAATTGGTCCGGCGTTGGGTGCTGCTGGTGTAAACATCGCAGAATTCTGCAAACAGTTTAACGACAAAACATCTGATAAAGAACCTGGAATGCCAATTCCATGTATTATCACTGTTTATACAGACCGCAGTTTCGAATTTATTATGAAATTGCCACCTGTGTCATATTATATTAAGAAAGCATTAAAGTTAAAGATTGGTTCTCATAAACCAGGTCGTGACTTTGTTGGCACAATTTCTCAGGCTCAAATCAAAGAAATTGCAGAAGCAAAAATGCCGGACTTGAATTGCTCTTCCATTGAATCTGCTATGAATATTGTTGCGGGTCAATGTCGTTCTATGGGCGTAAAGGTAGAGGAGTAATATCATGAAACTGACAAAGAAACAGCAGACTTGGAAAAACTTGGACACAGACAAAGTGTATGCTTTGGCTGATGCGATTGATGCATTGCGTGAATATGCGTCCAAAAAGTTTGATGAAACATTGGAAATCGCAATCCGTTTGGGTATCGATGTAACAAAGGCTGACCAGAACATTCGTGGTATGTTGTCTTTGCCAAATGGCACGGGCAAAACTGTTCGCGTTGCGGTATTTACTGAAAACGCCCAGGACGAAGCGAAAAAGGCTGGTGCAGACGTTGTTGGTGGTCAAGATTTGATTGACCGTGTTGCAGCTGGTGAAATCAATTTTGATCGCGTTATTGCAACACCAGACATGATGCCAAAAATGTCAAAGGTTGCACGTGTATTGGGACCAAAGGGTCTGATGCCGAATCCAAAATTGGGCACTGTCACAAACAACGTTGCAGACGCTGTTGCGACGGCCAAGGCTGGTCAGATTGAATACCGCGCAGAAAAGAAGGGTATCATCCATGCGGGTATTGGTAAAATGTCATTTGAAACTGCAAAGTTGGTTGAAAATGCAAATGCCTTGATTGATCAGTTGAAAAAAGTAAAACCTGCATCTGCCAAGGGTCAGTATATCTTGGGTATCTCTGTTGCGACAACCCAGGGTCCTGGTCTGAAAGTAGACGCAAAATAATTAATTGCGACCATGGTCAAAATCCTTGGTCGCAAAAACAGATTTCTGTCCAAGACTGATGGTGTGGCGACACTTAATTCCCATCATAGACAAAGAAAAAATTCTTTGGGGCAGGAACTCGGCCCCACCCGGGGAAACCTGGATGGAAAGTTTAACAAAACAGAAGCTTGAAGGAAAAATAGATGAAACGCGAAGAAAAATCAGATCTGATTTCAGCGTTGCAGTCGTCCCTGAAAGAAGCAAACGGTGTTTTCATCATTGAAAACCATGGTTTGACAGTAAAAGAATTCGAAACACTGCGCAACGAATTGCGCCCATTGGTTTCTGTATTCAAAGTTGTCAAAAACCGTTTGATGAAGTTGGCGTTAAAAGATACTGAATTTGAACCTGTATCTGACATGTTGAAACGTCCAACCGCTGTTGCTGTTGCGACAGATGGTTTGGCGGTCACCAAAGTATTGGCCAAATTTGCAGATGAACATCCAAATTTGACAATCATCGGTGGTAAAATGGACGCGGACGTTCTGGACACAGACGGCGTATTGCAATTATCCAAGCTTCCTTCCCTGTTGGAAATCCGTGGCACAATCGCACGTATCTTGGTCGAACCAGGTTCACGTCTTGCACGCGTTTCTGCAGAGTATGGAAAAAAAGAACAATAAAATCAGAATATTTTTATTCTGACCTAAAACAAAACTTAGGAGTAATAAAATGGCAGACATTCAGAAATTAGTTGAAGAATTGTCAAAATTGACTGTTTTGGAAGCAGTTGAACTGTCCAAAGCATTGGAAGAAACATGGGGCGTTAGCGCTGCTGCTGCTGTTGCAGTTGCTGCTGGTCCTGTTGCCGCTGCGGCCGAAGAAAAGACAGAATTTAACGTTGTCTTGGCTGAAATCGGCGCAAACAAATTGGCTGTTATCAAGGCTGTAAAAGAAGCAACAGGTTTAGGTTTGGGCGAAGCAAAAGCTTTGGTTGAATCTGCACCAAAGGCTGTCAAAGAAAACGTTGGCAAAGACGAAGCTGACAAATTGAAAGCAGCATTAGAAGCAGCAGGTGCCAAGGTTGAATTGAAATAATTCAATATCTTGGAACCGATTGGTTCTATGAAAATAAGTCGCATGAAAATGTGACAAAAACGCCGCCCACGTGGGATTTTTCCCATGTGGGCACAAAGGCGTAAAAGACGTAAGTCAAAATATATACAAGACAAGTGCAGGACAAAAAGGAGATTGTTAAATAAATTGTGGCAAGATAATTAAAAAATTATCTTATATCTTTTGAAAAAAATATATTCGCAATTTGTTTAAGAATTTTCTTTTTGTCCTGTCATGTTTGCAAAACGCATAAAATAAAGGATTAAAACCGATGGCAGTTATCCAGAAACTTAGAAAATCTTTTCGTAAAAGTATTTTGCAAACTCCGCTTCCTGATTTAGTTGAAATTCAATTTAATTCCTACAAAGATTTCTTGCAGGCAGATGTTGAACCACAATCCCGCAAAAATATGGGATTGCAAAATGTATTCTCTTCTATGTTCCCAATCAAAGACTATGCCGGCATTGCCGACTTGGAATTTGTGGAATATACATTGGACAAACCGGTTTACAATGTAAAAGAATGCATGTTGCGCAACATGACATATTCCAGCAAGTTAAGATTGAAGCTGAGATTGATTTTATGGGACGTCGCCGAAGATGGCAAAAAGACTTTGCGCGACATCAAAGAACAAGAAATATTCATGGGCGAAGTGCCGTTAATGACAGAACGCGGCAGCTTTATCGCATCGGGTGTTGAACGTGTTATCGTTTCCCAGATGCATCGTGCCCAGGGTGTTGTGTTTGCAACAACCAAAGAATCAAAAGTTGCTGGAAACCCAATCACATATACTGCGCGTATTATTCCAGAACACGGTTCTTGGATTGATTTCGAAGAATCCAAGGGCGTAATCTATGTTCGCATTGACCGTCGTCGCAAGATTCCTGCGACTGTTCTGTTGCGCTGTTTGCCAAGTGCCGACGACGAAAAGAAATGGTTGGCAGACCCACGCAAACCGTCAATCCGCGGTATGTCTGATACAGAAATCCTGTCGGCATTTTATAAACGGATTCCATTATCATTTGATGGTAAATTCTGGACGGGCGAAACATCCAGTTTCGAAGGTTTGGACAAATATCGCTTGAACTATGACTTGATTAATCCAAAAGATAAGAAAGTCATGGCGTCCAAGGGTGATCGTCTAAACGCAAAACGCATGAAAAAGATTATGGAAACGTCCAAGACATTCGGTATGTTGCCAGAATCTTTGATTGGTGAATATTTATTCGATCCTGTTATGTCTGGCGACGAAGTTGTATTCCCAGCAGGCACAGAAATTACCGAAGAAGTTCTGAACGATTTGGATAAAATGAATGTCAAAGAAATCAGTTTGATTTCTATCGACAATGCCACAATTACTGCACATATGCGCAATACTTTGATGGCAGACAAAACAACAAATCGCGAAGAAGCCTTAATCGAAATTTATAACATCATCCGTCCGGGTGAACGCCCAACACTGGAAGCGGCAATCAACCTGTTCTTGCGTCAAGGTTTTGAACCTGCATACTATGATTTGTCTGCGGTTGGTCGTTTCAAGATGAACAAACGTTTGAAAATTGATTCTGGCAAAAGACCAGAAGATGAACGTCTGTTGACTAAATCTGATTTCTTGGCGGTATTAAAGACATTAACAAATATCATTGACCGCAAAGACACGGTTGATGACATTGATAACTTGTCAAATCGTCGCGTTCGCACGGTTGGTGAATTGTTGGAACAGAATTTCCGCACAGGTATGGTTCGTATCGAACGTCTGGTTCGTGAAAGCCTGTCGTCACCAAACATTGCAAACATGCAACCCCAGGATGTTATCAATGTAAAACCATTGATGTCATTGGTATCTGAATTCTTGGGAACATCACAATTGTCTCAGTTTATGGATGCATACAATCCATTGTCTGAACTGGAACACAAACGCCGTATTTCTGCGTTGGGTCCTGGTGGGTTGAACCGTGACCGCGCTGGTATTGACGTCCGTGACGTTCATCCAACACACTATGGTCGTCTGTGCCCAATTCACACCCCCGAAGGTGCGAATATTGGTCTGATTAACCACTTGTCATCATATGCGCGCGTTAATCCATACGGATTTATCGAAACGCCATATTATGTTGTTGAAAACAGCAAAGTTACAGACAAGATGGTCTATCTGACTGCGGACGAAGAATTAGGTCACAAGATTGCCCAGGGTAATACCCCAACAACAAAAGAAGGTCATTTGGGCGAAGACATGGTAACGGCACGTGTTGACGGTGAATTTACCATGGTTCCAAAAGAAGAAATTGACCTTATTGACGTTGAACCACGTCAGGTGGTATCAATTGCAACTGGTTTGATTCCATTCGTTGAAAACGACGACGCGAACCGTGCATTGATGGGTTCAAACATGCAGCGTCAGGGCGTTCCATTATTGCGTGTTCAGGCACCATTAGTTGGTACCGGTATTGAACGCGAAGTGGCACGTGACTCACGCACGGGTAAGGTTGCAAAACACAGTGGTATTGTTGAATCTGTGGATGCGAACCGTATCGTGGTAAAATGTATGAACAGTCGCAACGTTGTGACAGGTGTTGATATCTATAACCTGGAAAAATTCGAACGTTCTAACAGTGAAACAATCATTCACCAGAAACCATTGGTAAAGGTTGGCGATCGCATTTCTGCGGGCGACATCATTGCCGACGGTTCATCTATGAACTATGGTGAATTGGCGTTGGGTCGCAACGTATTGGTTGCATTCATGCCATGGCGTGGATATAACTACGAAGACTCTATCGTTATTTCTGAAAAGATTTCACGTGATGACGTATTTACATCTGTAAAAATCGTTGAAAAAGAATTCAAGGTTCGCGACACCCAGTTAGGCCCAGAAGCATTGACACGCGACATTCCAAACGTTGGTGAAGAAGCGTTAAAGAATCTGGACGAATCTGGTATCATCTATGTCGGTGCACGTGTAAAACAGGGCGACATCTTGGTTGGCCGTGTGACACCAAAATCAGAAACCTTGTTAACACCAGAAGAAGCGCTGTTGCGTAACATCTTTGGTGAAAAGGCATTGAACGTCAAAGATACATCTTTGCGTGTTGGTCCGAACGAAGAAGGTACAGTTATTGGTGTAAACGTCTTGACACGTCATGGTGTTAAGAAAGACGAACGCACCCAGATGATTGAACTGCAAAAAATCGAAAAGATTAACAAAGATCGCGAAGAAGAAATTGCAATTATCGAAAAGGGCTTTGCCGACCAGATATTCCAAATCGCAGAAAACCTGGTTATCGAAGCGGGCACAGGCAGCTTGAAACCATTCGTTGGTAAAAAGTTGACCAGTGAAGTATTCGAAGGCATCAAACCATCTGACGTTAAAAAGTTGGTGGTCAAGAACAACGAAGCCCAGGCAAAAATTGATGAACTGCGCGAACAACATGTTTTGAAACTGAAACAGTTGAACGAAAAGGCAGATGCCGAAGTATCCAAGGCAACAGAAAGCAATTCTTTGAATGCCGGTGTATTAAAAGAAGTAAAAGTATACATCGCGCACAAGATGAAATTGCAGCCGGGTGATAAAATGGCGGGTCGTCACGGAAACAAGGGTATTGTATCCAAGGTTGTTCCTGTCGAAGATATGCCACACTTGGCCGACGGTACACCGGTTGATATCGTATTGAATCCGTTGGGCGTGCCATCACGTATGAACATCGGTCAGATTTTGGAAACTCACCTTGGTATGGCGGCGCGCACATTGGGTGCCCAGATTGGTGCGGTTCTGGACGAAGTAAAGGCAAAACGTGCTGTCACAGATGATTTGCGTAACATCATGGGACAGGTTTATGGTGCCGATGTCGCAGAAAAGTTGGAAAAAATGACCGATACAGACGTTCGTGCCCAGGCGGCTCTGTTACGTGACGGTGTTCCAATGGCGACGCCAACATTTGATGGCGCAACATCCGAAGACATTCGTTCGATGTTGAAATTGGCGGGCTTGCCAGAAACAGGTCAGTTTGACTTGTATGACGGTATGACTGGTGAAAAGTTTGCCCGTCCGGTCACAGTTGGTGTTATGTACATGCTGAAACTGCATCACTTTGTTGATGAAAAGATTCACGCACGTTCAATTGGTAATTACTCATTGGTAACGCAACAGCCATTGTCTGGTAAGGCCCACATGGGTGGCCAGCGTTTGGGTGAAATGGAAGTGTGGGCACTGGAAGCCCACGGTGCCGCCCACCTGTTGCGCGAAATGTTGACGGTAAAATCTGACGATATCACCGGCCGTAACAAGATGTATGAATCCATCATCAGCGGCAGCAATGATATCCAGACCGGCACACCAGAAGCTTTCAACGTATTCGTTCGCGAATTGCGTGGATTGGGTCTGGCGATGACACCAAAGAAAGTAGATTAGTTGTTAGCATTGGTGTGGGGCCTATTCCCACACCCTAACCACTAGCCACTAACAACTAAAAACTATCTTATAAGGAGCGAAATATAATGAGCAATATGTTGCAAAAGATATTTGGACAAATTGAAACCAAGGAACAGTTTGACGCCCTGCGCATCACAATTGCATCCCCCGAAGAAATTCTGTCCTGGTCCCATGGCGAGGTTAAAAAACCAGAAACCATTAACTATCATTCCATGAAACCAGAAGCAGAAGGTTTGTTCTGCCAGCAGATTTTTGGTCCGGTCAAGGATTATGAATGTGCATGTGGTAAGTATAAAAGAATTAAGTTCCGTGGCGTTGTTTGCGAACGTTGTGGGGTCGAAGTTGGTTCGGCATCTGTTCGTCGTGAACGTATGGGACATATTAAATTGGCGATGCCTGTTGCGCACACATGGTTCCTGCGCGAAGGTAAAATCGCAACATTGTTAAACAACCTGCCACAAAAGAAATTGGAACAGGTTATTTCATACGATGCATACATCGTAATTGAACCAGGTTTAACAAACTTGAAACAATATGATGTCATCAGCGAAGATGAATATCAGGCCGCAGTCGAAGAATTTGGTGCAGATGCATTCCATGTTGGCATCGGTGCCGAAGGTGTACGTTCAATCATCGCAAATTTAGACATGGGCGACGAACGCACACGTCTGCGTGCAGAATTGTCAGAAACAAAATCAGAAACAAAGCGCAAGGCATTAATTAAGCAGTTGAAACTGGTCGAAGCGTTCTTGGATTCCAAGACAGACCCTGCATGGATGATGCCAGATATTATCCCGGTAATCCCACCAGATATGCGTCCATTGGTCACCTTAGATGCGGGACATGTTGCGGCATCTGACTTGAATGATTTGTATCGTCGTGTAATTATCCGTAATAATCGTTTGAAACGTTTTATGGAAATGCATGCACCAGACATCATTATCCGCAATGAAAAACGTATGTTACAAGAAGCGGTTGATTCATTGTTCGACAATGGGCACAAGGCACGTCCAATGGTTTCCCAGAATCGTCGTCCACTGAAATCATTGTCTGATTCTTTGCGTGGTAAATCTGGACGTTTCCGTATGAACATGTTGGGTAAACGTGTTGACTATTCTGGTCGTTCGGTTATCGTATCTGGTCCAACATTGAAATTGCATCAGGTTGGTTTGCCAAAGACAATGGCATTGGAATTGTTTAAACCATTCGTATTTGCACGTTTGATGGCGGGCGATTATGCAAACACATTAAAGACAGCACGCAAAATGGTTGAAAACGGCGAAGATGTTGTATGGGAAATCCTGGAAAAGGTTATCCACGAACATCCTGTATTGCTGAACCGTGCGCCAACATTGCACCGTTTATCACTGTTGGCATTTGAACCAGTCTTGATTGAAGGCAAGGCTATCCGTCTGCATCCATTGGTATGCTCGGGCTTTAATGCTGACTTTGACGGTGACCAGATGTCTGTTCACGTACCAATTTCATTAGAGGCACAATTAGAAGCACGTACATTAATGTTGTCATCAAACAACGTATTGTCACCTGCGAACGGTGCGCCAATGATTGTTCCATCACAAGACATGGTTTTGGGTGTTTACTATATCTCTTTGATTAATGGTGAACACAATGAAAAATCACCACGTTTTGCGAACATGGACGAAGTAAAATTGGCCTTGGAAAACAAGACAATCACATTGCACACGCCAATTGTTGCGCGTATCAACGGCAAGACATATCAAACAACGGCTGGTCGTATGATTTTGGGCGAATTGTTGCCAAAATCTGACAAGATGCCATTTGATTTAGTTAACAAGGTTATGCCAGTAAAAGAAATTAAGGCATTGTTGGCAACAACATACGAACGTTGTGGTGACAAGGCTATGATTCTGTTGGCAGACGCATTGAAAGATACCGGTTTTGAACAGGCAGCACGCAGTGGTATTTCCATTGGTTATGACGACATTGTCATCCCAACAGAAAAGAAAGACATTATTGCCCAGTCTGAAAAGGTCGCCGAAGAAATCGAAGACCAATATCAAAACGGTTTGTTGTCTGGCGGTGAACGTCACAATAAATTGATTGACTTGTGGCATGGCACAACAGATAAATTGGGTGACATGGCGTATGCTGCGCTGGGTAAATCAACTGGTGACAATTGGAATTCTGTATACATGATGGCATTATCCGGTGCGCGTGGTTCCAAACGTCAGATTCAACAGTTGGCTGGTATGCGTGGTATGATGCAGAAACCAGACGGTTCGATTATCGAAGTTCCAATTATTTCGAACTTTAAAGAAGGTTTGACCATGTCCGAATACTTTACGTCAACCCACGGTGCGCGTAAGGGTATGTCTGACACGGCGTTGAAAACGGCTGACGCGGGTTACCTGACACGTCGTTTGGTTGAATTGGCACAGAACACGGTTATCACAGAACATGATTGCGGTACCACGGAATTTATTACTGCAAAACCTGTGTATACTGGTTCGACACTGTCTGTTCCATTGGGCGATGTTGTATTGGGACGTACGGCGGCACACGATATTGTGCATCCAATTACCAAGGAAATTATTGTCCCAGCAGGCGAATTGGTCACCAAGGCGGCGTCCAAGGCGATTAATGAATCTGGCCTGCCAAGCGTTGATGTACGCAGTGTTTTGACATGCTGTTCAGATGGTCTGTGTGCGAAATGTTATGGTATGGACTTGTCGCGTAATGCATTGGTACACGTCGGCGAAGCGGTTGGTGTTATCGCGGGTCAGTCGATTGGTGAACCTGGTACCCAGTTGACGTTGCGTACCTTCCACATTGGTGGTGTTGCATCTGGTGGTGCCGAAAGTCACTTTATCGAAGTCCCTGTTGCAGGTACAATCAAATTGTCCGGCGTTAACACAATTAAGAACAGCGCAGGTCGTATCGTCGTATTAAGCCGTAATGGTAAATTGGCGGTTGTTGATGCCGAAGGCAAAGAATTATTCAGCAGCAGCCTGCCATACGCATCTATGTTGATTGTTAATGATGGCGACAGCGTTGAAAAGGGCGCGAAAGTGGCAGAATGGGATCCATATTCCAACACAATCATCGCTGAAAAAGACGGTATCGTTAACTTTAATGACCTGATTGAAAACGTATCTTATCAGGAAGAAGTTGATTCTATGACTGGTATCGTTTCACGCAAGGTTATTAACTGGAAAACAAACACGAAAAAGGCATTGAAACCGGCCATCACATTGGTCGATGCCAAGGGTGAAGTTATATCACTGGGCGGAAAAAAGATTGCAGAATATCTGTTGCCAATCTATTCCGTATTGAACGTTGCCAATGGTGACAGCGTTGTTGCCGGTGACATTATTGCCCGTATCCCTGTCCAGGCAAAGCGTACAGGCGACATTACCGGTGGTTTGCCACGTGTTAACGAATTGTTAGAAGTTCGTCGTCCAACAAACCCTGCATTATTGGCAGAAATCGATGGTACTGTTGATTTGGAAGATGCAAAATCAAAAATCATTATTCGCATCGAACCAGACGATGGTACTGCACCTGTTGAATATGCTGTACCAAAGGGCACAAACCTGTTGGTTCGCAGTGGTGACGTCGTTAAAAAAGCGGAAAAACTGGTTGACGGTGACCCTGTTCCACAAGATATCTTGCGTATCTTGGGTCAGAAAGCCTTGGCAACATTTATGGTTGACCAGATTCAACAGGTTTATCGCTTGCAGGGCGTGACGATTAATGACAAACACATTGAAATTTTGATACGTGAAATGACACGTCGTGTTGAAATCACAAACCCAGGTGACACAGGCTTCTTGATGGGCCAGGTTGTTGACCGTGTTGATTTCGAAGAAGAAAACGCACGTGTTGCACGCGATGGTGGTCGCTTGGCCGAAGCCTCTCAGGTCTTGGTTGGTTTGACACGTGCGTCTCTGACATCACGTTCATTTATTTCGAACGCATCGTTCCAACAGACAACCAAGGTATTGGTTGACGCTGCAATCAGCGGTTCAACAGACAAATTGGTTGGTATTAACGAAAACTTGATTGTTGGTCGTTTGATACCAATTGGAACTGGTGCATATGTACGTCGCGTTCGCGAAATTGCCAAAGAAGAAGAAAAAGCAGAAAAATTGGCACGCGAAGGCAATGGCCAACAACAGCTGTTGGACATCTAAAAACACTCCTTGGCATGAAAAAACATGCCAAGGAAAGTTTTTCTTGCAAATGCTGTGGAATTGAATAGAATATAGCAGTCATAAATAAAAAGGATAGTAAAATGGCAACGCCAAAAAGTAAAACAAGTAAAGCACGTTCTGCACAACGTCGTTCACATGATACATTGTCTGTAATGCCATGTGGTGTATGCAAAACATGTGGCGAAAAGAAACGCCCACATCACGTTTGTCCTGCATGCGGTGCAAAATAATTATTAACCTATTATCATAGGGAACAAGGGGGCAGACTGGGCGCATTTTGTGCCTAATCTGCTTTTTTTATAAAATGTCAGACGAAAATAAAAAGATAATAGCGATTGATGCCATGGGTGGCGACAAAGGACCGAATGCGGTTCTGGGTGGTATGAATCAGTATTTATATCAGAACGGCGAAGGGAACGTATTCTTTCGTCTATTTGGTGATGAAAAGAAATTGCGTAAATTATTGGCAAAATATCCACGTGTTGCCCGCAATACAAAAATTATTCATGCGCCAAATGTTATTAAACCAACGGACAAGGTTATGGACGTTCTGCGCCATGCCCAAGATACGTCAATGTACATGGCGATAAAGGATGTACGCGAAGGTAATTCTATGGCGGTCATCAGTGCAGGTAACACTGGCATTTTGATGTCCTTGTCAAAGTTGGCATTAAAGACAATAGATGGTATTTCACGCCCTGCAATTACAACCATGTTGCCATCTGGTGCAGGGGATAGCCGTGTTGTTGTATTGGATTTGGGGGCGAATGTCCAGTGTGATGAAACAATCCTGTTTGATTTTGCTGTTTTGGGCAGCGTTTATGCCGAAGTTGTCGGTAAAATGCCGCGACCAAAATTGGGGGTTTTGAATATTGGTTCCGAAGAAACCAAGGGCAATGAAACATTGGTGCATCTGAACAAGATTCTGACAGAATATAAAGATAGTTTACCCTATGAATATATTGGTTTTGTCGAAGGTAATGATATCGGTGCTGGTCGGGTTCAGGTTGTTGTCACCGACGGATTTACAGGAAATATCGTATTAAAGACAGTCGAAGGAACCGCAAAATTAATCAAGCGTGTTGTCGTTGAAAATTTCAAGAAGTCCGTATTGGCGATGATTGGTGCATTTTTCTTGATTCACGTTTTTAAGCGTTTAAAACACAAGATTGATCCGCGTTCATATGCCGGTGCAACGTTTTTGGGATTGCGTGGATTTTCTGTCAAAACCCATGGTAACAGTGATGCGTTGGCATTTGCTAATTCTATTGCATACACGGCAAATTTGGCGGGTGCAAATCTGAATGGTATGATAGAAGAACGCGCACGCGCCTTGGCGGAAATACGTGCCGGAATCAAGACCGAATAATTAAGTTCTTTTGTGCCGTAAAATACCGCCTATCCCGTATTGGCGGTATTTTATTTATAATATCATCGCAAAGAAATCTTTTTTATGATATAATACGCCTGAATAACTGAGAGAGAATAAAACATGAAAGTCGCAATTATTGGTTTGGGGTCGGTTGGATCTGCTGTCGCAACCGCTGTAAAAAATACTGGTTTAGTACATGAAATTGCCTTGTTTGATCGTGATGGGATTCGTGCGCGTGCCACTGCCGAAGATTTGGGGCATGCAACTGCGTTTTCACACGATGTAAAGATAACGGCTGCAAACAATTATCGTGGTATTCGGGGCAGTGAGATTGTCATAATCGCCGCCGGCGCAAATCAAAAGCCAGGACAAACGCGAACTGATTTATTACAGGCAAACACCGCAGTTATCAATGACATTGTTCCGCGTGTTATGGCAAATGTAGATTCCAAGAATGTAAAGTTGATTGTTGTCACAAATCCATTGGATGTTATGGTTATGGTTGCGCAAAATTTATCAAAATTACCGCCTGCGCGCGTTATTGGAACTGGGACAATGTTGGATTCTGCACGTTTGCGTACAATTTTATCGCGTCAATTGTCGGTATCGACGCAGTCTATTAATGCATATGTCTTGGGCGAACATGGTGACAGCAGTATGATTAATTGGTCGTCTGCGTGTATTGGTGGTATTGATTTAAATACCTTCTGCCGTCAGACTAAAAACTCATTGCCGGCCACAACGCGCAAGACAATCGAACATCGTGTTCATAATTCCGCATATGAAATTATCAAGGGGCGTGGCGCGACATGGGATGGAATTGCCGGTGCGGTTGCAGATTTGGTGCGTTGTATAATAAATGACGAACGTCGCATCCTAACTGTCAGTACTGTCGATGGTGTTATCGTGAAAGATACGGCATTATCTATGCCACGTATCGTTGGAAATGCAGGTGTATTGGCGACCTTGACACCAAAGATGGATTCTGTGGAATCAAGTGCCTTGCGTCGCAGTGCAAAAATAATTCACAAGAATTATGCGCAGGTAGAGTAAGAAATGCCCAATTGGGCGTTTTTTTTCTACAAAAAACCGTCGACAATTGCTTGTCGACGGCTGCTCCCTTCCTTCTGGATAACCAGAAACTGTTTGTCCTGATGTGCGCAATGCCTTGTGTTCTTTTTTTTTAGGCTGCCTTTGCGACGTTGGACTGAACTGAATTGTCTGCGCTGTCCATGATTTTCTTGGCTTCTGCGAATACCATTTCTTTTACGCGCAGTGCCAATGTTTTTGTGTCCATGCTTTCTGCAGAAATATCAAAATTATCTGTGCGAATTTGTAGTGATACATACGCGCCAACCAAAGATGTGCGTTCCAAATCTTCGATAGAGCGTGGTGTGTTATTCTGACCGATTTTCAATTCGTCTGCCAGTGATATGATTTGGCGATCTTCGTTAACCCAAACGGTTGTTGTCAGGACTTGGTTTAATGCAATCATAATTTCTTTGATGTTCTTTGGCATGCGCGTTTCCCCTCCTTTCTGGGCGTATGTTGCGATATTTTTCTTGTCATTCTTGTAAATACGACTGTATTTACAAAAGTTAAAGATAGACATCGTTTTGTTGTTTCGTTTTTTTTCTTAAAAAGCCAGGTTTTCTGCGGTTTTTTAAGAGTTTTAATTCTTTCTTCCTTGTCTATACAAACATCTTAGAACAAAAACGAATCGCAGGTCAAGCATAAAATACATTTGTTTTAAATTAATTTTAATTTTTTTTGTTTTTTTATTTGTTTGAACCATAGAATCCCATAAAAAAATTATATAATGGCATTGACAACCATAAAATCCCGTGCTACATTCTGTGTGAAGCAGGAAAGGGAACCGGAAAAAAAGGCCTCTAAAAAAGAAGATCATAAAATGTCATTGTTTCTCTCATCTTATGAAAATCGTTTGGATACCAAGGGGCGAATTTCTGTGCCGGCCTCTTTCCGGGCTTCGGTTTCAAATGAAAAATTCCCAGGCGTTGTTTTATATCGTTCCTTTACAAATGATTGTATTGAGGGGGTATCCATGTCACGCATGGAACAAATGGCGTCTGCAACAGATAAAATGGGCGTTTTTGACAGTGAACTGGATGATTTGTCTGCGATGTTGTTTGCAGATGCGCGCCCATTGGCATTTGATGTGACTGGGCGTGTTATAATTCCGTCTGATTTGTTGGCGCATGCTGGTATCAAAGATACGGCGATTTTTGTTGGTCGTGGCAACAGTTTTCAAATCTGGAACCCTGATGCATTTCGTGCGGCCCAGGAACGCGCATTAAAGAATTTGCGTCACGCACGTCCGAATCTAAAAATAGGCGAATAAATAAACAGTTTCTTTCTTGGTAAAAAAATCCCCCAATTGGGGGATTTTTTATCCGTTTACGATTTCCAGTATTCGTGCGGGAATCGCGTCAATTGCGATACGTTCCTGTTCCATTGTATCGCGATGGCGCAGTGTCACAGTGCCGTCTTCCATTGTTTGGTGGTCAACGGTAATGCATACCGGTGTTCCGATTTCATCGTGTCTGCGATAGTTTTTACCGATGTTCCCAGAATTTTCCAGTTCGATACGTCCAATTGCCATTTTGCGTAACTTTGCAACAATGTCGTTTGATATGTTCAACAGTTCTGGGACGTTGCGTGCCAATGGAATGACGGCCGCCTTTACTGGTGACAATTGTGGTTTCAGTTTTAATACAGTGCGTGTTTTTCCGTCGCCCAGGTCTTCTTCTTCGTATGCTTCTATCATAACAGCCAACATTGCGCGATTAACGCCCATTGCTGTTTCGATTACATATGGCAAGAAGTTTTGACCGCTTTGTGGATCTGAATAAGACAATTTTGTTGTACTGTCTTTGTTTTCCAAAACATTCGCGTTGATTTTAAAGTCTTTTTGACCCTTGGTATGTGACCCCAGGTCAAAATCCTGTCTGTTATGAATACCTTCGACTTCATCAAATCCGTCTGGGAATTCGTATTCGATGTCGACCGCAGCCTTGGCATAGTGTGCCAATTTTTCATGTGGCATAAAGCGTAATTTTTCAGCCGGAATCCCCAGTACATTAACCCACCATGCCATACGTTCTGTCATCCACATTTCGTGGAATTTTTCGTCGTCTGCCGGGTTAACAAAGTATTGCATTTCTGCCTGTTCGAATTCGCGCATACGGAATACAAAACCGCGTGGTGAAATTTCATTTCGGAACGCCTTGCCAATCTGGGCGATGCCAAATGGTAATTTGTGTGGTTTTGCATCCAATACGTTTTTAAAGTTAGTATATGTTGTTGTTGCTGTTTCTGGTCGCAGATATGCATTGATTGCTCCGTCTGCTGTTGCCCCGATTGACAGACCCATCATCAATTGATATGCACGTGGTTCTGTGATTTCTGTGCTGCCACAGTTATCGCATTTTGTTTGGTCTTTCATTTTATCTTGGCGCATGCGTGCCCCGCACTTTTTGCATTCGACCAGCGGGTCTGAAAATCCAGCCTCGTGCCCAGAATATTTCCACAATAATCTGTTCGAAATCAATGCCGCGTCCAGTCCTTCGATATCGTCGCGTGAATAAATCATGGCGTTCCACCATGCGTTGCGAATATTTTTCATCAGTTCGACCCCGTATGGACCGTAATCGTATGCGCCACCCAATCCGCCATAGATTTCAGAGCCTGTGAAAATAAAACCGCGTCGCTTGCACAGTGCGACAATATCATTAACTGTTTTTGCTGGCATATTTTACCCCTAATATTATTTTTTTTATAGAACAGTGATATATTATACTGATTTTAGTATTTTGCAACAGGGAATTTGTTTTGTCGCAATTAAAAAATCCCCACGCGGGGGATTTTTATATTGTTGATTATTATTGTACGTCTGGTGCGATTGCGCCCATCGGACATACAGATGCGCATGTTCCGCATGAAATGCATTTTGTTGGGTCGATAACATACTTGCCATCTGCCCCCTGTGAAATAGCGGCAACTGGGCACATACCTGCACATGTTCCGCATCCAATACATTTTGCTGGGTCGATTTTATAAGTCATTTTTTTACTCCTCTTTAATTAACTATTTATTCTCTATTAAACAGGCTTAACAGATACTGGAACATTGCGATGAACGATATGTACAGGTGCAATGCGCCCAAAACAGCCAGCTGATTTTTTTGTCTGTCGTCGCCCAAAACAGCGTATGCGCGTTTTAAGTTCTGCATATCATATGCGGTAAACAGCGCGAACACCAACACGCCGATAAAGCAAACGATTGTGCCAAATGTTCCGCCCAAGATTGTCGGCCATATAAATGATGCGATACCAACCAAGATTAAGCCAATCATGCCCATCATCAAGAATATGCCCAGAAAAGACAGGTCTTTGACAGTTTTATATCCGAACAATGCCATGCATGCAAACATAACTGCGGCAACGATAAACGCCATTAATATAGATCCAGGATTAACCGCCAATGCAGACGCAATCAGTGGTGTCATTGTCACGCCAATCAATACGGCATACAGGGCCAACAGTCCAATTGCGGTCGTTGGTTTCATGCTGAAAACGCGTACCTGGGCCCAGATTGACAGACCCAGCCCGCCGAACAGCAGTATATAATACAATGCAGACATTCCGCCTGTTTGGAAATTAATCAGGTATTGCAATCCGCCACCCCAAATGGTTAAATACGCCGCAATTGCGGTCAATCCAACCGCCCCAAACATCAGTGCAAATATGCGTTTTAAATACAGTTCAATGCCACCATTTGCATGGGAATTGATAGATGATATTTTTGTTGACATGGTAATATTTCTCCTTGTTATTTAATAAATATATAATACAATGATATGGGTAATTCAAGATAAATAAAAGGATTTTTTATGGCTAGCAGACAAAATAAATATGCGCGCGAGGCAGTCTTGCGTAACGGGCCCAAGGCAGACCTTGGTCTGTCGTCAGACAAGGCAAAAATTATTGTTGCACAGACAAAGCAGTTAAAGATAATTAACGAACGTCTGGATGCTGCAAGGGAATCAAACAATCAGGGCGAAATTAAACGCCTGACAGAAATGATAGATAACATTAATGGATTAATTGAACGCGTTTCGCAAGCAAAAGGAAAATAAATATGGCAAAAGAAACAAAAAGACAATTTTTTGTATTGGGGGCGCGTGGCAATCAGCGCGGTGGCATCTCGGCAGAGGTTGCAACAGAAAACATGATTATAGAAGCAAAATCTCAGTTAGAGAGTTCTAATGCCGCCAGAAAGGCCAAAGAATACAAAAAAACTGAATACGAATTGCGTAAAAAACAGTTGGATGAACTTATGGCAAATCCAAAATCTGACCCAAAAGTGATAAAAAAATTACAAGAAATAGTAAGTAATTTAAGTCGTTAAAAAAAGGTTGTATAAATATGTTCAAAGTAGACGAAAGACATGATGTAAGATGTATGCCGTTTAATAATATGACCGGGTATGAATCACCAGAAGCCATGAGTGTCGAGAATAGTCGTACCGCAACAGAACGTTCAATGGCTTATCTGCGTGTAACCTTGGCGCGTATGGAACAAGAACGCGCAGAATTGGTAAAAAATCCAAAATCGCCTGCAAAAATCATTGCGCGTTATGACGAAATTATTGCAAATATACGTGGCACGTTAAAGGGGCATTCGCGCTAATATTTGTCGCAACAAAGGTGGTGTTATGGCGATATTAATAGAACCGATTTCGCCGGTTGCGTTTTCGTTGTTTGGGCTTGATGTACGCTGGTATGCACTGGCGTACATTATTGCATTTGTATTGGGGTATTGGTTGTTTCGGCGTTTGATGTTGTCGAAAAACAGCATGGTGACCCTGGATAAAAAGCAACTGGACGATTTGCTGACGGCTGTTATCATTGGTGTTATTTTGGGGGGGCGACTGGGGTATGTTTTATTTTATGATTTGGGATTTTTCTTGTCGCACCCATTGGAAATATTCGCCGTTTGGCATGGTGGGATGAGTTTTCATGGCGGGCTTATTGGTGTTATTACTGCTGTATTTTTATTCGCCAGAAAAAGAAAATTAAACGCCTGGTCTATTTTGGATATTATGTCGGTTGTTGCGCCAATTGGTTTATTTTTTGGCCGCATTGCAAACTTTATTAATCGCGAGGTTATGGGTCGTCCCACAGATGTCCCATGGGCGGTTGTGTTTAACGGCGACACACAAATTCCGCGCCACCCCAGTCCATTGTATGAGGCCACCACCGAAGGCATCCTGTTATTCATAATAATGTACTATTTGTATAAATATACGCGTTTACGAAAGTATCCGGGTGCGCTGGGTGGTATCATGGGTATGGGGTATGCAGTATTTCGCATGATTTGTGAACAGTTTCGCGCCCCTGATGCCCAGATTGGTTTTTTGGCTGGTGAATGGTTGACCATGGGAACATTGCTGTCATTGATAATGTTTTTTGTGGGGCTTTCGATTTTCGTATTCGCAATTCGCAGAAAAAATAATTAGCAATCAGTCTAAATCGATATTCCACAGTCCTTGTTGTCCACGGATTTCTGGTTGGTTGTTTAAGATTTGTATGACTTTCAGTTCCCATGCATATCGACCAACGCGCCAATCGCCAAAGTCCAGTTCTGATTGTGGTTGTTTTTCTGCCAGGGCAGAATCTATTTTTATACAGTTTACCAATTCGCATATTAATACAGGCACCCCAAATACCAATTCTGATTTGTTGATGTTGTATTTATTGATTAGCCCCAGTTCATGTTTGCCCAGTGGCTTTTTTGCCGCATGAATAAGAATTTTTCCGCGGTATTTTGTTGGCCAAGATCTGGTTTCATACTTTTTATAATTGCGCTTTATTGCATCTGAATATGGTTGCCAAATTGTTATCGCTTTCATGATAAAAACGATAATACAAAGGATGTATTTGTGTCCAGAATTAATTCTTAATATCTATGATAAAAAAAAATAGAAAATATTGCATAAATCATCTTGTATTTTCTTTGTGTTTTTTGTAAACTTTTATACATGGTATAAGGAGATGGTGGGAAACGTTCAAAAAAACACAAATTTCTGCCATGTTTTGCTTGTGACATAATTGTTTCAGGCGCCGGTATTTTTTTAACACAAAAGGAAGGAAAAAAATGAGCAAGAAACTAATATTAAGCAGTTTTGTTGCATTGGCATTGGCTTCGCCAGCTATGGCAGAACCCGCAAATACATCAGACACATTCCCGTCTGATGGCTATATGCAACCAGATTATACATATCTTAATGCCGCAGTACAGAGCAATTTAGGCGTTTACGAAGGCAACGTGACTGCCACGGCAGAATATGCGGATGTTATCTATAGTGTTAACCCTGGTTGGTACCTCCCCGCGGCTGGCACGGAACCAGCACAATGCCTTGCAAATAACTATTGTTCAGGCGCTACGAATTTGTTGTACAGTGAAACAGAAAACCAGGCTATAAACACCTGTCCGATTGGCTATAATTCAGCGGAAGCAGGTTCGGATAGTATTGTCGATTGTTATAAAGAATGTGACATTGTGGAAAACGCTGTGTCAATGATGGAGGGCGGCAAGGATTATTATGCCACTGGTCCAGATGACTGTAAAATTGAAAGTTGTAAACCAGGATACAGCATAGTCGGACGCGGTATTACCGGCGACCATATTTTGAGTAGGGTTGGCGGACGTGCCGGAACCGGTACAACGCCAAGTGATGATACATGGTCGGTGGACTATGGGCGAGAAAATGGTATGCTTGTTGGGGATGCGCGTTGCAGCGTCCAGACATCTATGAATACAGGGCAGCTGTTAGATGATATTAAATTGACATCTGGGCAGTCGTGTTACTGCAATATAACAGAATTTAAATCCTCGGACGGTTCATTTAATAATGAAGTGGTTTCAAAGTGGATGTTTGTGGGTGCTGCCGGTGCTAATGATATGTGTGCCAAAGAATGTGGATCAATGTGTGCCGATGTTATGTCAAAAATGGATGGACGTACTGAATACCTTCGTAGTGCATTGATTAAACAGATTTCTTATGTTGCGGAAAGGTGTGACCCGAATACAATTACCATCACATGGGAAAATGCAGATCCTGCGGATGTTTCTGCCAATAATGCAGGCTCTGTTGAATACGGTGGTGATATCAGAACGCCAGTCAAGGCAACAGAAGTACCTGGTAAAACGTTCAGGGGCTGGATATTCCAAAAACTGTCGCAATAGTGTGTTAAAAATCCCGAACTGTACATACAGTTCGGGAAATAACACGTATATTTAAAAGAAAACTGTTTATGCGATTATTGGGTTGCGCCCTTTTATTGCTGGTTTCGTTGCCGACAAATACGTTTGCCGGCATGCCGAAACCGTTTGTATCGGATTTATTCCCATCAGATGGATTGATGTTGGAAAATCATGTATATAAAAACGCCGCAATTTTTGAAAATCTGGGTATCTATTTCGGAACGATTTATGCAACCGCAATTTACGAAAACGTTTCGTCATATTGTGAACCGGGGTATTTCTTTTCGTCGGATGTGGCAGAATGTGTAATATGTGACGAAAATCACTATTGTGCTGGGGGTGAAAATGCCACCATTAAACCATGTCCAGATGGACTGGTCGCGCCCGCCGGAACCATCGTCGCAGACAATTGTGGAAAATTAATCAATATCGGTGACGGTATGCTATATTTAACGCAGGTGCAACAAACAACACCTGCGTTGGCGGTCAGGGTTGATGGTAAAGTATATTATGCAAAAACAACACCGTTATCAGATGGTGAAAAATCAATGAATGTAAATACAAAATATTCTATGCGAACAAAAATAGATGGAATTGAATATGCTATACACGATAATACAATCTAAAGGTGGCGATTATGATAAAAAATGGACTCTTTTTACTGCTGTTAATTGTTGTTGGGCTAAACGATGCTTTTGCCGTCCCCAGTGTCAGGGTCTTGCACGATAATAAGGCCAATGTTGCCACGGTAAAGCCAATTGCATCAAAACCAAAACAAGAAACAAACCAGGCGACAATTGCAAAGTCTGCAAAACCGTCGGACACAAAAACAAATGTGTCGCGTGGCTCTTTTATGCCATCCAGTGCAAAGTTAACTAATTTTATAACAGGCAACAAGGTTTCTAATTCTTCGAAACCAGAATCAAATAAAAAACCAGATATGGGCGATGTAACCCAAGATGAATTCGATGCGGTGATTAATAGAATAGCAGCCCTGGAAGAAATATCTGAAAATGTAATCACTGATGTTGTTGAAACAGAATCTGGTACGTATGTAACAGGCGTGTCTGTTGACGGAAATAAATTGAATGTGAATAAAAGTCATGCGCTATACGCGCCGATTCGTAACGGTTCTAATGGTGATATATCTGGCACAGCAGAAATATGGATTGTAAGATAATAAAAAAAAGGGGGGCGTCCCCCTTTTTTTTATTGTTTTAAATTTTCTGCAACAAAATCCCAATTGACCAGATTGTTCAGAAAGTTATCTACAAAATCTGCACGTTTATTTTTATAATCCAGATAGTACGCGTGTTCCCAAACGTCCAACGTTAAAATCGGTTTCATGTTATGGACAATTGGTGTGTCTGCATTTGCCATGTTTACGATTTTTAGTTTGTTATCACCGTCGCGTACCAGCCATGTATAACCACTGCCAAACAGGGCGGTTGCCTGGGCTTTGAATTGTTCTTTAAAATTTTCTGCGCTGCCAAATTGTTCAATAATTTCATTTGGTATTTGTGTCGTGCATCGTGGACACATGCCGTGAAAGAAAAAGTCATGATTATATATTTGTGCCGCGTTATTAAAAATTTTTCCTTGTTCGGGTATCGTTGCAGACTTTTTAATAATGTCTATCAGTGATATAGATTCGTACGGCGTGTTCGCAATCAACTTGTTTAAATTATCAATATATGTTGCAACGTGTTTGCCGTGATGTGTTTCCAGTGTTTCTTGTGAAATATACGGTGTTAATGCGTCTGTTGCATATGGCAATGGGAATTGTGTTAGTGTGAACATTTATGTTGACTCCATTTTTTTTATACATATTCTGTTTGCAGAACAGAAAAAAATCAACAGGAAAAAAATTATTAAAAATTGCTTGCGCGCGCATTTATATATTTTCTATAATCGATTAAACAAAAAAAGGAGAAAAAATGAAAAAAGCATCGTTGTTATCTGCATTTTTAGGTTTGGCATTTGTTGGTTCTGCATCTGCGGCTGATATTACTGTTTATTATTCGCCATCTTGCCCACACTGTCATCATGCACGTGAATTCATTTCAAATACATTGGTTTATGAATACCCAGAATTAAAGGTCACAGAAGTAAACGTTATGGAACAGGAAAATCTGCCAATGTTTCAAGACGCGTTGAAAAAATGTGGTTTTGAATCTGGCGGTGTTCCTGTTTTGGTAATTGGTGACAAATGTGAACAGGGTTATGCTGATTTTATGCAGGACACATTGCGTGAATATGTCGAAGCAGACATGAATGCAGAACAAAAAGATATTGCGGCTGCAAATAAAAAAGCAATGGCAGAAGATGCAGAAAAATTCAGAACAGAAAATTCAGAACGTGCAAATGCAGTGTCTGAATATGTTGTGCCCGCCGAAGAAGAAAAACCAGCAGATGTTGCAACCGCGGATAACAAGGGCAACAGCACAATTTGGTTTTGGGGGCTGTTGATTGTCTTGGTCGCGGGTTTGGGTTATGTCTTGGTTCGCAAGGACAAAAAGAAATAAAGAATAATCTATAATTCGGAACGATAATGTTTGATTTAACGATACTTGATTATGTTTACGTGGGTGTCATTTTGGCATCCACGATTTGGGCAACTGTACGCGGTGGCGTATATGAAACGGTGGCAACATTATCATGGGTTGCTGCGGCGGTTTCTGCGCGATTTGCATCCCCTTGGTTGGACGGTTTACTGCAATCTTGGTTTGATTTGTCAGAATCGACTGTTGGTACCTTGGTTGCATCATATTTTGTGATATTCTTTGCAGTGTTGTTATTGTTTGGTTTCTTGAACCAGAAATTGCGCGACAAGATTCAAGACAGCATTATGAATGTCACAGATAAAACACTGGGGGTAATATTTGGTATTATTCGTGGTATCGTTGTTATGGGCATTTTTTATTGGGGGGCATTGTGGTATTATTCTGATACGCCAATGTTGCCAAAATGGATTGCCCAGGCGCGCACGCGTCCAATTATGCAAATCACTGCGGAAAAATTAGACGATTGGTTTTTCCCCGGGCCTGAAAATCGTTTGTTGGCACGTGATAGGGTCGGCACGAACGAGGCAATTCAGATTTACAAAAATTTAATAAGTCCTGCTGTCGCCACGGACACTGAACCTAAACAGAATGCAGGGCCGGGCGATACAGAAACGGGCTATAAATCGTCTGAGCGTGCAGCCCTGGAAAACCAGTTGCTGCAAATTGAAACGGTTGCGCGTGCTGTTGAAAAGCATGCAGAAGATCGTGCAGAACAAGAAACAGAAACCGCTGATTCCGACAAATAAAAACTCCCCATTTTGGGGATTTTTTATTTGCAGTGTTTTTTGCATATTGCGCGATATTGTTTGTTTTGCAATATTTGCATCATTTGTTGCTGCTTATAATTTGCGCGTACGATTGGATTTTGTGATTTACATTCGTATTGGTTTGTAACAATATCTTGCAAATCAAATACAGGCATTGCCATTGCGTATGACTGATTTCCGTTACGTGGTTTTGGTTTTATAGAAATTGGATGCGTTAAGTATTCGACGGGTCCTTTATCCCCTCTCTGATAAAATATACCGCCACGACCACGGTCTGCATCCAGGCAGTGTTCTAATACATATTTCCCACTGTAGAATTCTTTTTTACTATCGGCGTCCAGCACGGCCGAAAATATCGGTTGATACAAGGTAACAGAATCTGTTGCCGGCTGCCAATTTTTTATAATCGGTTTTATGATTCTGTTTTTACCCTTCGTCAAATCCAACGAGCATTCTGCCCCGTCATTTATATACAGTTTGTTTGCGTATGGGAATCCAAGCCTGCCAGAAAATAGCATATGGGATGACGCGTTGGTAAAAACATAATCGTTAATAATCAGCTGCCACGCACATGGCGTTGTTTCAAAAGATTGTGTTGCAGTTCCCGCGAATGCAATGCCTTGGTCATTTGGGTTTGTCTGGATTCTTTCGATACTTAACAATCTATCTGTTTTGCCGGTTCTATTTTCAATAAACAGATGCGGGTTTATTTCGTCCATTTTTTTGTTTATTTGCAATTGCCCCAGCCAAAGGCCGATGCGCACTTTATCGAACCAGTCTAATAATATGTCTATTTGTTCTGGGGTAACCGCCCGTCCATCCATCAGATTCAATAAAACGGGTTTTGTCGCAGATTCTAACTTAGAGTATTTTTCGTTGCATTCTTTACATGCAGGAAACGTAAAAGACATATACTTAAACGCGGTAATATTAGGATTGATATAAATTAATTTATCTGTGCGGTTGGTGTGTTTTATCAACCATTGTGGAATAACGTGTTCCTTGCTTTTTGATTTTACTTCTTTACCACAAAAGACGCATTTTTTTGCCATTTTAAAACCTTGTTCTTTTTGTCTATAATATCATTTTGTCAATGTGTGTCAACTATTTTGAATTCGTTCCTGGTGATATCTCTATGAAAATAAGGCAAAATATAAACATATAACAATAAACAAGAGGGAGTCTTTCAATGTTATTAAAATCAAAAATCTGTTTTACTATCTTTTCTATCTATGAAATGATTGCTGTTACCTTTTTACATTTCCAGCGTTTGTGCGATTCGGTGTTTCCGACCGCTTTTTGTGACAGTTGGTACCGCTACTTTTTATTTTGCGTAATTGTGCCATTGGTTGCATTTCTGATTGGTATGTGGATACATGAAATGATACGTGCACATCGTCGTCGTCGTTTTATTCGTCGTGCAAAAAAGACATTAAATAATGTTGTGTCTGCGGTTCGTGGAAAAATATCGGAACACATTGACTTTGACGATATGGAAAAAGTTATCACCGCGGGCGTTATATATGGTATAAAAAAATATGCAGACGCTCATCCAAATCTGCGTCGTAATATAAACAAGATTATGGATATGGCATCTGGTGAAATTGATATCGATATCATGTCAACCGAAGATGAGGTTGTTGCCCCAACAACGCGTCGCACGGTTAAAGTGCCGTCGAAAAAAACAGCGTCTCGTAAAAAGAAATAAATTGTTTTGTTTATAAATAAACCGCCCATTTGGGCGGTGTTTTTTATCTGTCATAAATCACAGGCGTTTTATTTATTGTATATATTCGTCCATCATTTTCAATGTTGTAATAAATGTATACAACATTTGATGGATCGTCTTTTTGTGTCCATGGATTAAAATATCCGATAACCTGTCGCGTTGTATTATATGGGAATACTGCGTTAAATGTATTGTCAAAAACACGACTGTATTTATCGTTAAAGTTTGGATTAACAATCATATTCATTGCGATAATACCATTCGGTGCAATACGTGATTTCAGGCGTTCCATAAATTCGGCTGTAATTAATCCTTCTGGAACCTGATATGAATTCGAATATACATCCAATAAAATAAAATCATATTGTGTATCTGTGTTTTTCAAGAATTGACTGGCGTCTGCGACAATGAATTTTTTATTTTTGCCTAATTTCTGACCCAAGAAGTATTTTTCTGAAACATCTTTTAATGTATGTTCAATATCAACAAAAGTATATTCATTTTGTGTGTCTTTTAACCCCAGCGTAAAACCACCGGCCCCCAAAACCAAGACCTTGTGTTTTTTGCCTGATGGCATTGTATATATAAAATTATTATTCAGGTAGTTGACGTATTCTGCCGTGCCACCGCTTTTTGTGTCGTATACAGACATTGGCAGCCCGTTCATATACAATATGCGTGTACTGTCATTATACTCAGATACAGAAATTGTTGAATTCGCATTGTTTACCAATATTCCCATATTTTTGCGTTGATATGTATCGCTGTTGATATAAAGTGACATTGCTAAAATAATTGCACACACAATCCATACCCACCAGCGACGGCGTAAAATCAGCACGCCAACCACAGACAATATTGTGATTAATACAACGGTATAATTTACACCCAAGAACGGCATTAACAGCAATGTTGTCGCCATTGATCCGAATACAGAACCGATTGTATCCCACGCCATAATATTGCCCGTGCAATTTTTATTGTACGAATGCAGTTGGCGCGACAACAGTGTTGTATTAAATCCAAACAAGAATGGCCCCGTGGACAAGAATATCAGCGAATAAATAAATGTCTGTATTGCCCCAGATTTTATCCCGCCAACATACATTAATAAAAAGTATTCTGTGATTAATGGGAAACTTGCCGCCAGTACAGACAGGGCTGCGATAATCAAGAAACTAACATTTAATATTGGGCGTATTTTATTATCATTAACTTTTTGTGATTCGCCGACAAAGTACCCCAGTGACATAAACCCCAAAAATATCGCCATAATAATACTGGTGATAACGGCACTGCTGCCGACATAGAACGACAGTTGCCTTAACACCGCCAATTCCAAAGATAAACTGACATACCCGTTCAAGAAAATCAGAAAAATTAGTGTTCCACGTGATAATTTGCGCATAATTCTTTCCCCCATAATTGATGATGTGCATTATGGTAAAAAAACAATACTATATCAATGGAATTTTTATTTAATGATGATTTAATAACCGTACATCATCAAATTCGGGATAGCGATTAAACATTGCGCGTGCAAACGGACACAGTGTGATTATATATCTGTGTTGTGCGCGTGCGATATTGGCGGCATTTCGAACCAGGCTTAATCCGACGTGCTGATGTCTAAAATCTGGGTCGACACCGGTATAATCGATAATCATTTTATCGTTCCCGACACGAACGTATGTAATTTCGCCGATTTTTTTGCCATTCCAAATCGCATCAAATCCATCACCAGTTTCTGATAAAAAGTATTTAATTTCGTCTGCCATATAATCAATATATCAAAAGAAGCGAACAAATTGTATATGACAGTATTCAAAACAAAAAAACGCCCCGTGTTGGGGACGTTTGTTTCGTTTAGGCGCGCTGTTGTCCAAAACCGCGCATTATGTCTGCTTGTTTGATTTTTGCAACGCGAATTACGCGCAGTTTTACCTGCAATATTTTAACCCTTTGTTGTCCTTTGATAAATTTTTCCCTGTGGTTCGTATTTTGTTGCTTTTGAACAACTGGTTTTTCCATTGCACGAACTGGGGCAGGGCGCACCATGCCCGCACGTTGTGGTAATGCGCGGTTCAGTGATGATTGCGGACGTTGCATCATTGGTTGCATTTTTTGCTGCACCTGTTGCTGTTCTGGTTTTTGTGCTTGCTTTTGTTTTGGCTTTTGTTGTGCTTCGATTGTTTCCATGAATTCGTTATATCGTGCCAGAATCATATTGATTGTATCCATGGCTTGCTTAATCATCATTTGACCATGCATGCGCATTTTTTTGACATAGTTTTCATTTTTATCAATTGTGTTTTCGCTGTTTGGGTTCAGCATGATTATGCGTGACCAGTATTTTTTATGTGCGTCGCAAACATTGTTCAGGTATCGTGCAGCTGGATTTTTTTTGTTTTTTGTTGCGACCATTGATGCGCATTGATTTAGCGCGGTTTGCCATGCGCGCCCCAGCGAATGTTTCTGTGTCCAGTTTACCCACGCAAACCCAGAAAACAATTTCATATATGCCTGGGTCAAAATTTGGCGTTGTTCCACTGGTATCTGTTTGGCTGTTTTTGCGTCAACATTGATGATAAATTTTTGTTGAAAATTCGCGATATTTACTTGGTTTGTCATGTCGGACTCCTTTTGTTAAAATGCGGCTGTCCACCCACATCATACCTATATAGTTCGCATGCCATAACTTTTCAAGGGGTGTGTGTCAAGAAAAAAGATTTTTTGACAATTGTTTTGCAATAGGTAAAAATACTTAACGTTCATATCACAAACACATACTGTTGCCAATAATGGGCGGTATGGATATGGACCCGCATCTTGCCAATAATGGGGGTGTGGAATTTCATCGAAAACAAGGAGTTATAAAGATGAAAAAAACAGTAAAGGCAGCGGTTGCATTATCCGTTTTGGCGGCACCTGCATATGCTGCGAATTTGGAGAACCCGCTGTATATGCCAACACAAGGCACGGTTTATTCCAAAACATCTGTTGGTGTTATGTATAAAAAGGCAGACGCATCACAGGCACAAAAAAAGAAAGAACACGCGGGCGCGACTGAATTTCCGATTTGGCGTCTGCACGAAGAATTGGGATACGGTATCACAGACCGTCTGGAATTGTATGGCAAATTTGGCTATACACATGACGGCGACATTGACCGCAAGGGCATGCACCTGGGGCGTGCTGGTTTGAAATACCGTGTAATTGATACAGATACAGGTTTCGCATGGGATTTGTATTCTGACGCCCAGTTGGGTGGTATCAGTGAAATGTCCGGCTCTTATGCTGCGAATGGTTTCACATATGATAACTATTCAAATGGTCGTTGGGGTTTCCATGTTGGAACACAGTTTGGACGCACATGGTCTAAATTCACCGCTGCCGCATTCGCAGAAGTTTTGCGCACATTCGGCAACGATAACAACAGCATTGATGTTTCAAACTTTAAAGTTGAAAAATTGGGTGGGGTTCCAGTAACCTCTTTGGGTATCCCGTCTGAAATTTCCGTTGATTTGAAATCTACAACGGAATTTAATGCCGGTTTAAAAACATTCTATCAGATTGATGACCGTTGGTCTGTTGGCGGTTCGTTCACATGGAAACGTCACGAAGACAATGGGGTCAAAGGTTTGGCTACCAGCCTTGGTTCAGTAGACCAAACAGTTGCAACCAAGGTTGCAGTTGCTGGCGTAATGGCTGCCCAGCCAACGTTGTCTCAAGAACAAGCTTTGCAATATGTGATGGCTCAGCCAGCATTAATTACTGGTGCTGGTGTTCAGGCTCAACAACAGGTTGTTGCAGGTCTGTTAAACGAAGTTGCAGACATGAATGACGGTTTTGATGAATATATCTTTAACGTCACTGTTGCAAATCAAATCACAGATGCGATGCAGGTCGCGGTTTACGGTGAATACACATTTGACAATGGTCATCGTCAATCCCAGAACACCACAGATGTCAAGGCAGAATTGGGTGTTCGCCTGAATGTTCGTTTCTAAAAATTGGATAGAACAAAAAATAAAAAACTAACATATATTGGACAAAATCCCCAGGCAACTGGGGATTTTTATTTGTCTTTATTGTTGTTTGTTTTCTTACCACAATTTTACACGTTCGCCGGGCAATATATACATTGGCGCATCAGATGTTATGCCAAATGCGTCGTACCACGCGCCGATGTGTGGCAAGATGCCGTTTACACGATTCTTGCCCAGCGAATGTTCGTCAACCTTGGTTAAACGCAATTCTTCGTCTGCACGAATGTTTTGCGCCCATGCGCCTGCATATGCAATAAAGAATCGCATGTCGGATGTCAAACCGTTTACATCATTGGACGGTGTGCCAAATTTTTTATATGCATCAAACGAAATTGATATGCCACCATAATCTGCCAAATTTTCGCCCAGTGTAAATTCGCCATTCGCATTGACTTCGTCATTAATTTTTATTCCGTCAAAGAATTCTTTCATAACGTTTGCGCGTTCGTTAAAACCATTGGCATCTTTTTCTGTCCACCAATCTTTCATATTCCCGTCTTTATCAAAGTGGCGTCCAGAATCGTCAAATCCGTGCGTCATTTCATGGCCAATAACCGCGCCAATCGCGCCATAGTTGAACGCATCGTCTGCCCCCATGTCAAAGAATGGGTATTGCAAGATACCTGCTGGGAAACAGATTTCATTTGTTGAAGGATCATAATATGCATTCACTTCGTGTGCATTCATGTACCAGATTGTTGGGTCTTTTTCTTGACCGATTTTTTCAATCCAGAATGCGTCTTCGAATTCTGCGACGCGCATCATGTTTGACCATAATGAATCGTCTTTGATTTCCAGTTTTGAATAATCGCGCCATTTGTCTGGGTATCCAATTTTTGCCTTGAATGTTGATAATTTTTCCAGCGCTTTTTGTTTTGTTGCCTCTGACATCCAGTCTAAATTTTCAATGCGCAATGCATACGCGCGTTGCAAATTCTTTACCAATGTCTGCATGCGTTTTTTTGCATCAGATGAAAAGTATTTATCAACATACAGGCGTCCAACCATTTCCCCCAGTGAACCGTCAATCATTGATACTGCGCGTTTCCAACGTGGCTTTGGTTCTTTTTGTCCCGCCATTGTGCGATTGTAAAAGTCAAATGATATGTCATATGTTTTGTCGTCCAGAACAGTATCCGCCCCGCTGACGATACGGTATTTCAAATATGTTTTAATTAATTCAAAATCTGTATCGTTCATAATCGCGATTGATTCGGTGATTGCCTCTGGCTGGGCCATGTTAATGTGTGTCGCGTGCGATGCGCCACGTGCAGACAAATATGCATCCCAATCAAAGCCTGTAAACTTTGACTTTACATCATCAATACTCATTTTGTGATAGTTTGCATGTGGGTCGCGCAGTTTTTCTTTTGTATAAAATGACTGTGCCATGCGTTCTTCGAATTTATACAATTTTTCAACATCAACGTCGATGCCGAAATTTGCCATTTGTTTTTTTATAAATTCTTTATATTTCTTTCTGACTTCAATTGTCTTGGCATCTGTATCGAAATAATAGTCGCGCGACAGCCCCAGTCCCCCCTGGCCAATATTGTACAGGAAATGTTCGCTGTCCATTTCGTCCAACGCGACGCCATCGCCCCAAAACGCAGATGAAAATTTATGCATATTGCCCAAATATTTTTCTAAGTCGTTGCGTGTCAGATTATCTATTTCGGCCAACAATGGCTTAACAGGTTCAATACCGTCTGAATTTAGTTTTTTTTCATCCATTGCAATCTTGTACAGCATACCTATTTTGCCGGTATCGTTTTCTGCGATTTCACGTGTGCGTTCCAGATTTGTGTTTCTTAACACTTCGAATGCGCCGTATCTGGAATAGTCATCAGGAATCGGATTTTTTACCTGCCAACCATGCGTCGCGTATCCGTAAAAGTCATCGCCTGGTTTGATGTTTGTATCCATGTTTTCGATTTTTATTCCTGCGTTCATTGTTTTCCCCCTGTGTACAGAATGCGCCCAAATTACCGCGGCAACAACCGCAATAACGCCAACAATATTCCAAAATTTACTTTCCATTTTCTTTACTTTATTAGGTTTATCATTATGTCATCTAAAATCAGCATGCCCGATTTTGTTGCCACAATGCGATTGTCTTGTATTTTGATTAGTTCCGGATTCTGTTGAACCCAATCCATATCAATAGCGTTTTTTGTTGCGTCTGTCAATTCACAACCGCGAACCGTTCGCATGGATGTAATTAAAATTTCAACAGCGCGCGTGTCGGCTGATATTTTTTCAAATTGTGCATTGTTGCCCCGCTGTTCGTACCATTGGTTGTCTACATACACACGGCCGGCGGCGCCATTGCCAATCCCGACATATGGCATCCCGTCCCATATATTTTGATTGTGTACGCATTCGTGGCCAACTGTGGCATAATTTGAAACCTCGTACCGTGGCAGTTTTAGTGTGTCGCCAATTGCAATATACATTTGTGCCATTGTGTCATTGTCCGGCATTTCCAAATTCATTTTACCAAATGGCGTATCGCTTTCTATGGTCAGTTCATACATTGAACAGTGTGTTATCCCCAGCGTGTTTATTTGATTACATGTTCGTATAACATCGTCAGTCGTTTCGTGTGGCAGCCCATAAATAAAGTCCCCAGAAACGCGAATGTTTTTTTGCAACGCGGTTTCGATTAATTTCAGTGCGTCACGAACGCTGTGTCTGCGGCCCAGAAATTGCAATTTTTTATCGTCCAAACTCTGCACCCCAATCGACAGGCGATTTACGCCCATGTCAATAAAGCTCGACAGGCGTGCTGCGTCCAAGGTCCCAGGGTTTGATTCCAGCGTTATTTCTGCGTCCGGCATCAGGTTAAAGTTTTTTCGAATCGTGCGCATTATCGTATCAAATGTGCCAACCGGCATCAGTGACGGTGTCCCGCCCCCAAAAAATACCGTCGGTACATCACAGTGGCCCAGCCTGTCACCCCAATGCATAATCTCGCTGCAAATATCGTTTGTGTATTTTTTCCAATCTGGTGACGCGCATGCATGTGAAAAAAACGCGCAATAGTTGCATTTTGACATGCAAAATGGAACATGAATATAAATATTGTGTGCAACAGATTTCATATCGCGCATATTGTACAGCCTGAATTTGTTCACGCAAGCGATAAATGAAAATGCTTTTCAACAATATTTTTTTATGATATAATACGTACAACGTTATACGATGAAGGCAAGGACAATTTCATTTTTATCGGGGATTTTTGCGCCGTTGGTGGCATTTGCCGCGAACGAAGGTGTGCCTGTATATTATCAAACATCATCTGCACCAAACGCAAATCAGTCTGCGTATGGTCGGTATGCAGACCAGGGTTATACAAAATATGTTGGTCAGTCTGGCAACAAACAGGTTGTTGGTTCGCGCACGTATTCATATCAGGTTCCGCGCGCACAAATTCCAACAATGTCTGGGACAATGACTGCAAATGGTATCGCGTTGCCAACGGCATCTGAACCTGCCACAACACTTTATGCAGAATATGCGCGCAGGTTTGCAGACTTTGAATTTGAAACTGGTGTAAATTCTGTCTTGGAATGGGACGACATGATTTGGAATGAAATCCGTGTTGGTGCCCGTCATAATTTCAGTTTGCGTGATTTTGATTTGTCTATCTTTGGTGAATACGCGTATGGGGATATGTCGCATGGCGGTTTGTCCATGGATTATGATTTAAAACCATTTGATGAGGCGGAACCAGAATACGGCATTTTTACAATATCAATGGGTGATCAGTCTGGACGCAGTAATTATTTCCGTTTTGGCATTTCGGCGCATCATATTTGGGATATTGGTGGTTGGAAATTGTCGCCGACGTTTGGTTATGAAATCTTTAAACATAACTTAGAAATGTCAAACCATTACTATCCAAATCCTGGAATATATTTGCCATTGATGACGGATTTGGGCGAATACGTTTTCGGTGACGAATTGGGCAATTATTATTCTGTCCCCGTGGGGGTAGAGGCACCCGAAGATTGGTATCAGGTTTGTATGAGCCCCGAAGACATCAAGATAGTCACAAATTCACCATCTGGTTATTACGAAGGGTTTGGTGTACTGGGTGATTCGTTAATGACTGGCGACTATGAAATTGCGATGGGAACGGTTCCATGGGGTGTTAGTGCTGGTGAATGTGTAATTATTGGTGGCGATGGGCCTGTAATTGTTGATGGCACAACGCACAAGTATAATACAACATGGTCTGGTTTCTTTGTTGGGCTGGAAATTGAAAAACAAATGACATTAAAGGACAAACTGCGTCTGTATGTACAATTTGGTCTGCCAAAATATTCATCAGAAGGTATCTGGCCAAATCGTACAGACTGGCAACAGAATCCGTCCTTCTTGGACGAAGGCAGCAACGGTGCCTATTCGTACAGTGCAGAAATGGAATATAATTACAAAATTTCCGACCGTATGCAGTTGTCATTAAAGGTTGACACAAACTTGTTCCATGTTGGCAAAATTGGTGGTGAATTGTATATCGCAGAATATAGCCAATACGTCATTGACGAAAATGGGCAATATGTAATGCAGGAAATTATCGGCGAAGACGGCAATGTGTATTATGTTCCGTTGTTGGAAACAGTTTCCGCATACACAGAAAAAGTTAGTGATTCGTTAAAGCGTGCGACATGGCAATCTTTTGGTTTGCACTTGGGCTTTAAATACTCATTTTAATCAAAACTTAGGGTATTCTATATGAAACATAAGATGATATCATGGCTGGTTGCCACGCTGTTTGTTGTCCCGTTGTCCGCCAATGCAGGTGCGGGTACATTTGATATGGAACGTTGGTATGGGATTTTAGATTCTGTGCGCACGCGTGCCATCTCAGAAAATATTTCAGATGCGATGATAAAATCCACATTGCGTTCACCTGCTTTTATTCCATCGATTGTAAAAAGTGATAAAAACCAATCTGAATTTAAGTTAACATTGGATGATTATCTGGCGCGCACTGTAAATCAGACCCGCATTACCCAGGGGCAGAAAATGCGTCACAAATATCCGACAATGTTGGCGCGTGTTGAAAAAAAATACGGCGTTCCACCACATGTTATTTTGGCGTTTTGGGGTATGGAATCGAACTATGGTGATGTGCGTTCGCGTCATAAATTAACAGATGCGTTTTTAACATTGATGTACGACGGACGTCGCGAAACATTTTTTGGCAATCAGTTAATTTCACTAATGAAAATCGCTGACAAGAATAAATTGGACATAAACAGTATTTATGGTTCCTGGGCGGGTGCAATGGGGCATTTTCAGTTTATACCGACCACGTTGGCGCAATATGGGGTTGATGGCAACGGCGACGGTCGTATTGATATAATCAATAACGTTAGTGACGCAATGCACAGTGCTGGAAATTATTTAAATAAACTGGGTTGGGACAAAGGCCAGCGTATCGTTCGTCGCGTTGCGCTGCCTGCAGATTTTGATTTAGGTTTATTGGACGGGAAAACGAAAAAGTCATTGCCAGAATGGTCGGCCATGGGAATTACAAATCCAGATGGTTCGCCGATACCGCAAAATGATATGGTTGCCGGCATTGTTGCCGATGTTGCAGAAATTGAAATGGTGCGCAATCAGGCACAATCTGTTGCCACAATGGATTCTGATATTGCACCAATGCCGGTTGTGATCGCGTATTTAACATATCCAAACTTTTATCGGATAAAGCGTTGGAATAATTCGAATTGGTATGCGATTGCGATTGCGAACCTTGCAGATGAATTGCATTAAACTTATTGAAATTTATATTCTGTTGTCCTAAAATAACCTTACTAAATAAATAACAAAGGGGAACAAATATGTGGACAACCGTCGCAATCGTTGCAATCGTATTATTGTATTTTATCATTGTTTATAATGGATTGGTCGCGCGCCGTAACCAAGTACGCGAGGCTTGGGCCACCGTCGACACTCAGTTAAAGCGTCGCTATGATCTGATTCCAAATTTGGTTGAAACGGTCCAGGGTGCAGCAAAACACGAAAAAGAAACGTTAAGTGCGGTTACAAACGCGCGTAATGCTGCGATGGCGGCCAACGGCCCCAGCAGTGGGGACGCCCAAAATAAACTGACAGAAACATTGAAAAGTTTGTTTGCCGTCGCAGAAAGTTATCCTGATTTAAAGGCCAATCAGAACTTTTTGGAATTGCAACGTGAACTGACAGATACAGAAACCAAGATTCAGGCAACACGTCAGTTTTATAATACTGTTGTTATGGGGCTGAATACCCAGATTGAACAATTTCCATCAAACATCGTTGCGCGTATGTTTGGCATTATGCCAGAAAAGATGTTCGAAATCCAAGAAAGCGAACGCGTCGCACCAAAGGTTAAGTTTTAATGATGCAGCGATTTACGTTACATACACATACCGTCGGTTTTGATGGCGAAGATACTGCGCGCGACATGGTTTCGCGCGCATGTAATTTAGGTTTTAAAACGATTGGTTTTTCTAATCACCTTATATTGCACCCCGAAATCAATCAGGCAAAATTTTATCACTATGCCAAAATTGGCGGGTACGATTCAATTTATAGTGCGACATATGACGAAGCAATATCAAAATTTGCGCCACATTATGATGAATTGTCCGCAATAAATCATTCATGCACGGGGATTCTACGCGGGTTAGAGGTTGACTTTTTCTGCCACCCACGTTGGGAACGTGAATATTTGCGCGCGGTTGACACGTTAAAGCCAGATTATGTAATTGGTGCGTGTCATATTGTTGAACACAATGGAAGGCTGTACAATATTCATGACATAAGAAATGCAAACGCAGACGTGCGCGATAAATTGTTGACCCTATATTGGCAAAAGGTTGCATATGCTGCGGCATCTGGGCTGTTTACATGGTTGGCACATATCGATTTGCCAAAGAAGGTCGGTCTGGGGCGCGAACAAAAATGGCATGACCACGAAGCGCGGACGATTGAATCCATATCAGATAACAAAATCCCGGTCGAAATAAATACCAGGTTTTTTAAGTCGTACTGTTATGAACCGTACCCCAGCCCACGCATTATGCAGATGATGGGCGCGAAAAACATCCCTGTATTGTTAAGTGATGATGCGCATCGTGTTTCGCAAATTGGCGGCAATTTTGACATTGCGCAACGTATGGCGCATGAAAACGGGGTTAATAACTTTCTGACCTTGCAGAAAATACTTGATTTTTCAAATAAAACCAAGTAAACTACGTCGCGCTGGGTAATCAGAACTGATTAAACAACGGTGCTTTTTTGGTCCCGTCTGTGATAAGGATTCTGTTCTTGGTTATGAAACCCGGCACCTAAAAAACCAAAATAAAAGGATAAAAAATGGCAAGAGCAGGCGCAAAGCGCAGCACACGTAAACTGAAAATTGGACGCAGTTTGGGTGTGAACTTGTGGGGTCAGGCAAAATCCCCATTTAACAAACGTAAATACAAACCTGGTCAGCATGGCCCAACAGCACGTGGTGGCAACTCATCTGATTATGCAAAACAGATGCGTGCAAAGCAGACATTAAAAGGTTACTATGGCAACATCGGCGAAAAGAAGTTCCGCGCATATTATTTAGAAGCTGATAATATGAAGGGTGACACTCCAGAAAACTTGATTGGTTTGTTGGAACGTCGTTTGGATGCGGTTGTATATCGTGCGAAATTGGCACCAACTGTATTCTCTTCACGTCAGTTGATTAGCCACGGTCACATCAACGTTAACGGCAAACGCGTAAAGATTGCATCATATCAGGTAAAGCCAGGTGATGTCATCACGGTCAGCGAAAAAGCAAAACAGATGCCATTGGTTGTATTGGCATTGGAATCTGCGGAACGCAACTTTGCAGACTATGTTTCTGTTGACAGTGCAAACTTCACAGCGACATTTGTACGCGTACCTGCGTTCGAAGATGTACCATATCCGGTTCAGATGTTCCCAGAATTGGTCGTCGAATTCTATTCTCGTTAATAGGAACCGAAAAAAAACCGCCCATCAGGGCGGTTTTTATTTATTCTCCACTTATCGCACCCGCCTGCGCAGGGGTGACAATGTTTTTAGTATCCTAGAAACTTTAAACCAGTACCAAAACAACTTTTTTGATAAAAAAGTTGTCATTCCTGCGTAGGCAGGAATAGGGTCCTTTAACCGCGCATAACATGCGCCAAATTAAACCTTAAAAACTCTTGTCACCCCTGCGCAGGCAGGGGTAAGGTCTATAAAAATTTACATTTATCACTGCCTTGTGTTTTTTCTGGTTCGCGTTGCTCACACTATATAGCCCCACTCCTGCCTACGCAGGAGTGACAAAAAGGGCGTGGGGGATTAAAAGCACCGTCATACCGGCGCAGGCCGGTATCCATTGCATTATGAAACAGTGGCCCCCGACCTCTGTCGGGGTGACGGGAATTTTGGTATTTGTGCTTTCAGAAAATTAAGCGCAGAACAAAAAAATCCCCTTCGCCAGCGAAGGGGTGAAAGCTATGTTAAAATAGGATCTTTAATTATTGGTTCTTCACAACCGTCGAGCATATTCATGTTGCTATTGGCAAATCCAGGAAGGCAAATACACGCGCTGCCTGACCACCGTGTATTCGGATACGGACAATAAATACACGCATCTCCACTAACCGTTCCAGAACCTAATCGACATACAGCCTGTATTGATTCTGATGATGTACAGCTAATTTCGAGCGCAGGATTAATCACTGCTGAATGGTGCTTATAATTTATATCGCCTGTGCAAACATGGTCTATAGCAGAAAGCAGGTTAAATTCATTCCCGCTTGTCTTGCATGTGGGTTGGGGGTTGCCGCTGGTATAATCAATCACCAATACGCCATCATTTGGGCAGGGGGCGTTACTTGCACCACCCTCACTATCTGCGGATGAAGAGTCATCTTTTACACATGTTTGTCTGTCTAATGATTGTTTGTAGCCCTTACTACTATCACACGTACACGCGCCTCCTTTATATGAGCCGCCTGATGCAGCGCATCGCAAATCAGGTGTGGTCAAGTTCAGCGCATTATTCAACCAAATATAAACGTCGCTTGTGTCGCTGTCTGGATATGTTGTTGCACTTTTGCATGTAAGGATTTCTGACATACATGCCTGAATTGCGATATTGCTGGCACCGTTGCCAACGGATGATGATACGTTTGTTACACCCCAGTTATAATTATTCTGGGACAAACATGATGCAACATCTGTCATACAGTTTTCTGCATAGTCTGACAATAATTCGTCTTGGGAACTCTTTATCTGTATCATGGTGCGTTCAAGAAAATTGCGTATTACATCATTGCCCGCATTGTACTTTTTATTAGGTCCCGTACCACTGTATGTGTAATCCTGGCATTGATTTAGTACAGATGCACACATACCAACAGCCTTGCCATTATCATCAACATAACCAATCTTGTTATGCAGATAGTTCGCCATTTTGTCTAAATTGTTGGCTGGATATATCGCGCCTTCTTTTGGTACATATGTTAATATATAATTAGATATGTTCCCGCCATCCCACGCATTCTTATTTGTTTTATTGGCATCTTCATACACCCACGTTGAATACAGGTTTGCATTCGCTTCGCCTGGGTTGACATTTGACAAACTGCCCGGCATGCCCGGTGCAGACCCCAGCACGATTTCGCCATTTACGATATATTTACCGGTTGGATCCAAACAGTTTTCGTAATTAGAACCACACACATAATCATCTTGCATACAGGAATCCAATGCATTTATACATCCGCGCATGTCGTATGCGTTCTTTTGTTGTGCCACCATCAGACGCGCACGTTGCAGAACACTTTTTGCATTACGGACGGTCTGTGTCATTTCTTCGTTTGCGTCGGTCAAACTGCGTTCGTACACAATACACTGTTTGTCGATTTCCAAATCATATGAATTTGTAATCAGTGAAATATTAACCCCTTGGGCCTGACAGTCTGTCAGAACGGCTGCCTTGCAACGTGCCGTTGCGGTTTTAAACAGTTGTTCGCCACGTTGGTTGCTGATACTGTTGGTATTGGCTGTTGTGCCACCAAACAGACTGGATAAATCAAATCCTGTGCTGTCAATGCTGAAATCCAACAATCCAGACAGGTCAAATGACATGCCAGATGTCACAGTTGATGATGCAGTTCCCGATTTAACATCGACAATCAAGTTTTTAATTCTGTCCAGGTCATTACGCAACTGTGAATTGTCGGACGAGCTTTGCATTTTTAATTCTGCCTCGGTCTGGGCAAACAGTGTTTCAACCTGTTCGCCGGTCAATCCGATGTATTGAATCTGTTGTGCAACATCTTGCAGTTCTTCGGTTGCTTTTTTTAGTGCCAATTCCGTCTTTTCATAATTTTTCAAATTCTTTGAACATGAACAGCGTCCCTGGTTGTCGTCCAGAACATTACAGAAATTATCCATGCACTGCATATATTGTGCCTTGCAGAAATCTGTGACCTGGGCCAATTCGTCCATGTCGCTTGTTGTGGTTGCGTCACCTGCAACACTTTCGCTGGTCAGACTGGCAGATGTGACTGTCGGTATGCGTGCACGCATACCAGAAGAACGTACCCCAACCCGACCCGTGTATAACGGTGTGTTAACCGTATCTGTTTGAACAATTGATGCACGTGCCGTTGTTGGCACAGATGTTGTTGCGCGACGTGTTGTTGTCTGGGTCGCACTGCGTGCATTGCGTGTTGCGACAGCATTTGTTGCCGCGCGTGATGCAACCCCGCGTGTCGTTGCACCTGTGCGTGATGCAACGCCTGTGCGTGCCTGGGTTGCACTGGTCGCCCCGCGTGATGCGGATGCCGCACGTGTTGTCGTGCCACGTGAAGACACGGTTGCGCCAGATGTGCTGGGGACAACGCGTGATACAGTACGCGATGCAGATGACGAACGTGGATTAACCCTGGACGGTTGAACAATTGGTGTGATTTTTGCCGTCACTTCTTCTTCGACCACGTCTTTGGCCGGTGCGATTTCTTCGTCGCTGTATTCTATAACCTCGTCATAGTATACAGGTGCAACCTCTGCAAATGCGGGCAAAACCAACAGACCACTAAGTACGGCAATAAATCTTTTCATGATAAAACTTCCCTTCTATTACTTTAATTCTATCACAATGCCCAAATTTACGCAAATGAAAAATGGATGTTTGTTCAGAAAGTTTCATTCGTTTGCATCTGGATTTTGTTGCCACCGCCATGCCGATGCCAATGTGTCGACCAGTGGTGTATTTGCAACCCAGCCCAGTTCGCGCATTGCGCGTGACGCATCTGCCCAGATTGCCGGTACATCGCCCTGTCTGCGTGGTGCGATTTTATATTTTATCTTTACCCCGGTTGCGGTTTCAAATGCGCGAACCATTTCCATAACAGAAACACCGCATCCCGTCCCCAGGTTGAATACATTTACGCCACTTGCGCCATTTATCATGTGTCGCAGTGCTGCAACATGTGCGCGTGCCAGATCGTTAACGTCGATATAGTCGCGAACACAAAAACCGTCATCGGTATCATAGTCATCGCCAAAAATACTTAGTTGTTCGCGTATACCGATTGCGGTCTGGGTTATGTACGGCATCAGGTTGTTTGGTATGCCCCGTGGGTTTTCGCCAATTTGACCTGACGGATGTGCGCCGATTGGGTTAAAGTATCGCAACAGTGTTGCGTTAATCGTCGGCGTTGCACGTACCATATCGCGAATGATTTCTTCGCCCATTACCTTGGTTTGACCGTATGGTGACTGGGCAGGTTTCAGTGGTGTTTCTTCGGTGACAGGTAACGTATCTGGATTTCCGTAAACCGTTGCAGATGATGAAAATACAATGTTTGGAATATTGAATTCACGCATCATTTCCAAGACGTTAATCAGACTGTCCAAATTATTTCGATAATACATCAGTGGTTTTTCAACGGATTCACCAACTGCTTTTAGTCCGGCAAAGTGAATAACACCAACAGCGTCGTTGTGTTTTTTAAATGCGTCGCGTGTCATGTCGCGGTCTGTGCAGTCGACGCGTATAAATTCCGGATGGATTCCAGTTATTTTTTCAACGCCTCTCAGCGATTTTTCTGATGAATTTATCAGGTTGTCCAGAATGACAACGTCAAACCCTGCGTCCTGTAACGCGACGGTTGTGTGCGACCCGATATAGCCTGCACCACCTGTAACGATAATTTTTTGTGTCATAAAACCTCCCTTTTTTACTATTATATTTGCCGCAAAATAGGGGAGCAAAGGTAAAAATTCCCAAATTGTTAAAAAATATAATGAATTTTATTTTTTTATATGTTATTTTATAAGCTGTGACTGCAAATTTGAAGGTGGTTTACGGTGACGATTACTAAAAAAGTTTCGATGTTTATCTTTGCGTTGCCGTTGGTCGGTTGTACAACCGTGCCAACAACGACCAAGGATTCGCGTTTGGATAATTATGTGCCAAAGGTGACGGCGTCTGATTTTGACTATGATCCCTATCAGACCCCAATTGCCCAGTGTTATGCAGACGAATTATCGCGTGGTGATGATGTGTCTGGGGCGACATTGATTGAAGATGGGCTGTCTGCGTTTGTGATTCGTTCTGCATTTGCGCGCATGGCGACAAAAACGATTGATTTACAAACCTATATTTACAGCAATGATTTTTCGTCCAAGGTTCTTGTGGGTGAACTAAAAAACGCGGCAGATCGCGGTGTCAAGGTTCGAATTTTATTGGATGATTATGGTACTAATTCTGATATCGCCGATGTTATCTTACTAAATCAGCACCCGAATATAGAGGTCAAGGTTTTTAACACTGTTCGCAATCGTGCAAAGTTATTATATTATCCGCAATTTTTGATGGATTTTAGTCGCCTAAATTCACGCATGCATAACAAGTTGTTTATTGTCGACAACATTGCCTATATCACAGGCGGTCGCAACGTTGGCAGTAATTATTTCTATCCGGAAACTGCGTCAAATTTTTCTGACACAGACGTGTTGTTTATTGGTGATATGACCCGTTACGCAACAGACAGTTTTAATGAATATTGGAATCATCATTTGTCGATTCCTGCGTATGTTTTTCCAAAGGCAAAATCAAAGCATGCCTTAAAGAAATTAGAAAAAACATTCGCAGATATTGAACGCAAAAGCGTCGAAGACGTGCGTCGATATAACACGATTATTTCAATGGCGCAACGTGAATACAAAAATAAAAATCTGGATTTCAGTTGGGGGCGTGGAAAATTCTTGGCAGACCCGCCGCAAAAGGTTGAAATGACCATGGCAGAGAAAGAGGCTTATCGTGGCGACATTATCCGTGCATTACAACATTTGTGGGATAAAACATCTGATTCTGTTTATATGTCTGCGGCATATTTTGTCCCGGGGCAGGGTGGTCTGGAACATATGTTACGTGAAGAGAAATCAGGCGTACACATGACAATTGTGACAAATTCATTGGCGTCAACAAATGCGCCAACTGTCTATGCAAAGTGGGAAAAGTATAGAAAGCAGTTAATTGAATCGGGCGCCGATGTTTACGAATTTATGGTGTCGGCTGAAAATCTGCGCGGTAAATCACATGATCGCGAACGTAAACAATCCAGTTTTTCTGTCCTGCACAGCAAGACAATGGTGTTTGACGACGATATTTCATGGATTGGCAGTTTTAATTTAGATCCACGCAGTGCGTATTATAATACCGAAAATGTTGCAATTTTCGAAAGTCGCGACTTTGCAAATAAATTGCGTGAAATGATATTGAAAGATACGCAAACATCATGGCGTGTGACATTGGATGACGATGGTGACCCTGTATGGACGGGCAGTCGTCCTGGGGATAAAAAACCGCGTGTTTACAAGCATGCGCCAGACACAGGTTTGTTCCGTCGAATTTGGAAAGATATCAGTAATCTTGTTCCAGAAAAGTTTGTGTAAGAAAAACGGGCGATTTGCCCGTCTTTTTAATGTTGGTGTGATAAAAAATGTAAAATTAAACTGATAACAAATATTGCGCTAATTATACCCAGAATAATTTTCTGAATTTTATGTGTCTGACCACCGCCGCAATGTTCACATGCGCATCTGCAATCACGCAGAATCATCCACCATGATAAACCCAACGTCAGCCCAGAAAACACGAATAGCCATGGCTCTAACCAATGGGGCAAAATATGAAAATGCGCCATGTCAGGTGCGATTAGTCCGATTAAAGCCAATGTCATCGGTATCCCACAGCAAAAAATATGTGGCAGTATTGTCGCGATAATTCCAATTTTTACGGCTTTGTTTTTCATATTCTGTCTCTATACTTATACCTCGGATATTATACATGGTTTTACGTCTGTGGCAAATACAAAATAGTTGACATTTATCCTAAATGTACTATTTTTGTACAGATGTCAAAAAGGTCAAGATTTTATATTAGTCCAGATTATGCGTTCCAAGATAAGTCCCGTGTCTATGTCTTTTCGAACGAGTGTGTCAGTGGTGGCATAGATGCATTGGGTGATTTGCAGAACAGGCGGATATTGTCTGTTTGTGCGTCGGGCGACCAGGCGTTGGATTGTTATTACAAGGGTGCGTCGCGCGTTGACACGTTTGATATTAATTCATACCAAGAATGCATTTATGAATTGAAAACGCATATGGTTCGTCACCTTGATTATGACGATTTCCTAAAATTTTTCTTCAAAGATCCGAATGGGCTATCATTAAAAATGTTGGCGCCGATTTCACATAATTTTTCATCGCGATTGAATGGGTTTCTTAAAAAATACAAAAGGCTTGGCGAACATGCATATTCATTATTAAAGGTATATGATGACAGTATAATTGATAATACTCACTATCTGCGCAGTAAATCAGACTATTTGCGCCTAAGGGAAAGGTTACCTGATGGCGTCAGTTTTAGACATTGTGATTCACGTGCATTAACGGCGAATTTTAGTGAACGCTATGATGTAATAATTTTATCTAATATTTTTGACTATGTATATCCTGATAGTTTGTCCAAAGAAGAGCAGCACAAGAATTTCTTCATGAAATATTTGATGCCACTTGCCGAAAAGAATTTAAAGGCAGATGGTTGTATTGTTGCGCGCTATATCTGGGCAGAATCGCCAACCGCATGGACGAATTTTGCAGATTATTTTCAGAGAGAGTATATGGCGACTTCTGAATACAAACTGGGGGTACGCTGTGTCAGGTCATATCATGACGACGTTGTAGATATGGTCATGCTGCTAAAACGACAGGCTCAGAAATAGTTGCTTTATACGGTTTTCGTCCTGATGGTGGGATACTGGCGTCCCCACCAGGGCTCGAACCTGGATTTAATTCTTAGGAGGAATTTGTTCTATCCTGTTGAACTATGGGGACCGAAAGGTGTCTGAATATTATAATAAAGTGTCGTGTGAATCAATACTTTTTGTTATATGATATTTTTCTTTTTAATAAAATATTGCAACTTGCCATTCGTGTCTGTATAATGTTCCAGATAAAAAAAGGAAAGGCGTATGGGCAGCAGGTTAATCGGATACGGTTCTTATTTACCAGAACGTATCATGACCAACCAGGATTTTGAACGCATTATGGACACCAGCGATGAATGGATTGTTCAGCGTACTGGTATGCGTGAACGTCATTTTGCGCGTGATGATGAAACGGTTGTTGATATGGCGACGATTGCCGCGACGCGTGCGCTGGAAAATGCGGGGTTGTCAATCAATGATATTGATTTGATGATTGTTGCAACCACGACGCCAGAACTGGATTTTCCATCTGTCGGGGTTCAAGTGCTGGGTCGGCTTGGGGCGTCTGCAAATCTGCCGGCGTTTGATGTTCGTGGTGCGTGTACGGGCTATATCTATGCCTTGCACTGTGCACGTGCGTTTTTTACAGCAGGCATTCATCAGCGCATAATGATTATCGGCGCAGAAAAGATGACGCGCTTTATTGATTGGTCTGACCGGTCGACGGCGGTTTTGTTTGGTGATGGTGCAGGTGCGTTAATATTTGAGCATTCTACGTCCAGTTATTCTGGTATTATTGATACTGTTGTAATGGCGGATGGGCGTGAATTTAATATATTGCATGGTACACCTGATCATCATATTGAAATGACGGGACCTGAAACATATCGCAAGGCGGTTCAGTGTATGCCTGCGGCGGCAGAATATATCATGGAACACGCCGGTATAACCGCAGAAAACGTCGATTGGATTATTCCGCATCAGGCAAATTTGCGTATTATCAAAAGTGGTGCGGAACGTCTGGGGTTCCCGTTGGAAAAGATTTTAATTACGGTGGACAAGCACGCGAATACCAGTGGTGCGTCCGGCGTTTTGGCATTGGCATATGCATTTGATAATGCTATTATCAAGCATGGTCAATTAATTTTGTATCCCGCCTTTGGCAGTGGTCTGACCTGGGGTGCGGCATTAATTAGGGTGTAAAAAATGGCAACGATAACAAGAAATGATTTTGCAAACAGATTGCGTGAGCGTTTTGGTCTGACGACGGCGGACGCATATAAATTGGTTGATGTTGTATTTGATGAAATTCGCGATGCATTGATTAATGGCGAAGAGGTTAAATTCGCAGGCTTTGGTACGTTCAAGATTTTGACCAAGAATGAACGTATGGGTCGCAATCCAAAGACTGGCGAATCCGCGGTAATTTCTGCGCGTCGTGTGGCAACATTTCGTCCCAGCAACGAATTTCGTGAACGTGTGGCCAAGAAATAATAAAAAAACCGCCATTGGCGGTTTTTCTTTGACGGGCAAAATATAACAGACGCTTGCACATTTGTGTTCAAAATGATATAATATCAGAAAAGAAAGAAGGAAAAGGTATGAAAAAGTTCAGTTTTTCTGCCATGTTGGCTGGTGTTTTATTTGGTATGCCGATGGCCGGTTATTGTGCGTATCCGGCATATCCAACGTATCAGGCGTCGTCATTTGGGGGGCAGATGGGTTATTTGCCTGCGCCAAACAGTCGTATTGTTGGAACCAGTGGCGGCATGGTGATGAATCCTGTGGCAAATCCGGCGGTCGTGGCACAGCCGACACGTGTGACGGGCGCATTGCCGCGTGTGGGGACGTCACAAACGGTCGCAGGTCGCCAGTATTATCAGCCTGCCGATTATGACAGATTGGCGGACAGTGGTCTGTATGTCGGCGTTGGTGTTGGTTATAACGCGTCGGTTATCGGTGGTATCAGTGCAGATTACACTGGCGAAGAAGATTCTTATACCGTGCCGGGTGCGTTTGAACAGGGTGATTTTGATTCTGATACGGTTATACCATTACAGATTTCTGTTGGTGCGGCGATTAACAATGATATTCGCGTTGATTTTTCGTATTTGCGTTATTCGGGTCTTGGGTATCCAAAAACAATTCAGACATCTGATGGTGCCGGCGGTGTTGTAGAGGCTAATGTTGACGGCGGTGCGATTACTGCAAATACAACAATGTTGAACATTTATTATAATATTGATTCGTTTACTGGCTATCTGGCTGGTGGTTCATTGCGTCCATATGTTGGTGCCGGGGTTGGTATTTCGTTGAATACGATTGCAGACTATGTTGTTGCAGATAATACATTTTATTCGATTATGGATCCTGCCTATGCTAACGCTGGTCAATTGACGGGCGTGTCTGATATAATTGCATACCATAACGGTGGCACAACCGAAGAATTTGCCTTTATGCTAGAAGGTGGTGTCACCACAGAAATGGAAGGTGGAATCAAGTTGGATTTCTTTGTCCGTTACGCCAATCTGGGCAAGGTTAAAACGTCGGGCAGCATTGTTTTATCGCAAATAGAATGGTTGGGCGATGGTGCTGGGGGCGAGTATGAGGCACCATATGACAGCGTTTTCCATTATACAAACTGGTATGAAAGCGGTCGCCTGGGTATGGTTGATGTTGGCGTTCGTCTAAGATTGCAGTTCTAAAACAGATTACAAATTGCGCCGGATTTTCGGTCGCAATTTTATGTTATCTATCGCAAGGGAAGAGAGAGAATGAGAAGCAAACATTTAGGTATATATTATTCATTGTTGGCAACATTGATTGCGATTCCAGGCGATGATGCATTTGCCGGTATTCGTATCAGTAATAAGTCGCGCAATCAATATGTGAGTGAGATGACTTATCAGGCGCAACAGGCGCAGATTGCGTCTGCCGATGCTGCGCGTATTGTGAATATGCCGACTGAATTGCCTGTGCATGTAGAAGACCAAAATGTTGCAGATAAATTAATGTCTGGTCAGACAAATACATCCGTTTCCATGGAACAATTGGACAGTTGTTCAATGATTTTTCCAAATGGTGAATTCTTATGGGCGCGTCCCACGACGGGGTCGAAGGCTGGCGGGCCTGCGACATGTGTGGCTGTAATCGAAATGCGTTCTGTTGACAAGGTTGACCGCGACACTCAGCAAGAAGCGGTCCTGGCGCGTGCATATTTGGCGGCAGGCGACCATGTCCGTTGCAATATTTATGATTTCCCAGAAAGTTCGTATTTGCCTGTTGCCGCGGATATAGAGTTTCCTGCAAACGATGAACCAACAATGCAGGACGTTATTAATGTAATGAATGAAGAACAAAAACAAAGTGCTGGTTTAAAGATTGCTGCTGGGGCAGTTATCGGCGCGTTGGCAGGTAATGTTGTGGGTAAAAGTGACCCTGGATCTGACAGTATACTGGGAACAAATGAAGAAAAAGTAAAAAGTTCTGTTGTTGGTGCCTTGGCTGGGGCTGGTGTTATGGCGGGTAATGCCTATGCCGGCAAGGTTGCAGGTGATACAATTTTGTCTGCTGGTGTAAATGCTGCGGCTGGTGGCGTAATGGGCAATATTGTGGCCAGTGGCGATGATGTTATGCGTATTGAAAAGTGCGAAATAGATCGTGGAAACGGCAATATCGAAGAATCAACCTGCTTGTGGGGTGTTGTCGAAGAAATTGGTGAATGGGAAGGAACAGAAAAGCCAGAGGCTGCATTTGTAAGCGCGTTAAGTACCATCAGCACAATGGTCTGTGACAACAAGGAAGGAGCGAAGCCAGCGGGCAGTGATGCAGATTTTTGGTCTTGTACCGGTGCCAGATTGGCAGAAGGTAAATTGGCAGGATACGACTATACAGCCAACCAAAACAAGTTAACCAAGACTGACAAAACACTAGAAGAGATTAAACGTGACGGCTGGGACAAGGCTGGTGGCGTTAGATTTTATTGCAAATTGAATGATGGTGGTCTGAAAGCAACTACTTTTGACGCATGTGAACAATCAAAGTTATATTTAAAATTTGATGATATTCCAAACAAAATTACGGCGGAAATACCTGCAATGGTTGTTGGTGTCACAGATACGACATTTGGACACAAGCGTACCGACTGGGGCAAGTTAAAAAAGGTAATCGCAAGCAAAGAAATTGAAATTGTAAAACGCGCCGGTGTCAAGGGAAGTGCAATCGACAAGTTGGATGGCAAATCATTAGATAATTTCCGACCAGAATACCTTAGGGCGTCTTCTGGTGGTGTAATTGATTTGGATAACAAGGCCCGTTTAAAAAGTACGATGATTGGCGCCGGTGCCGGTGGTGCATTGGGGGCGTTTACTGCATACCAGGGGGCGCAGACAGATATCGAAAACCGTTGGGCAGCAGAGGTGGTAAATTACAAAGATTCATTGAAAAAAGTGTATTGTGCCACAGGAACACGTTTCTTGTCGTTTTATAATGAAATGGTTGATATGCCGAATATGAGAGAATAAAAAAACAGGATTATCCTGTTTTTTTTTATTTGCATATTGCGACATATGGTGGTCTGGATTTTTCTGTATCTATAACACTATCACCACAATCCATGCAGTTAAATTTCCTGTTCTGCGAATGGTTTTTGTCTAACTGGACATCGATAATCCCGATAATATCTTTGACATCTGTAATATATTTACTATTTGGGAACCCAAAGTAAAACGCCCGTGTTGGACCTGTGCATTCGCTGGTTGCGCCGGGATAGCAACTGGGGTCAGATATTTTTGATGGATCTGGTACGCAGGTTGTTTTACATGTTTCTTGGTCTGTGATTATTTTTTCACAGTCTGTACATGATGTTTGTGGAACGCGTAATGTTGTACCCAATGCGCCATAGACGGCACCTTTTGAAATATTCGCACATTTTTTTATATTGTCCGTGCTTGATGGGTCTATTACGCATTCCCATTCCAATGTGTTATAGTTTAGGCGCGCAATCATTTTGTCAGGGCAACTTTTTTCCGGGAAAGGGCTGACACATTCCCATAATGTATCAACCAGTACGGCGGTTTGATTGTCTGCACACAGCGGTTTTTTTGATTCGTCTGGCACGCATTCATATAAATCAGAATCCCAAATCATATCCCCACCACAGTCTGTCTTGACATTGTGCCCAATGCATTGCCAGCGTCCAAACCTGTATGTTTTTGCAGTTCCAGTTGGACAGATGATGTCAAATGTTGCGTCTGGGACATATTCAATCATTTCGTCTGGAATTTCGTACTGCGTTAAATAGACCAGCTGTCCATCTATCAGCCCCAGTTCTTCGACAATTGCCTTTGGTACAATACGTTTTGTTGTTGTGCCACCTGACATGATTGCACCATTTTGAAACAGTCCAAATGTACCAGAATCAGAATAATATGTTTCTAATACCTCCATAATACTATTGTGATTTTCAGGGGCGATTTCGCCGGTCGCAGTGATAATATAACTAAATGCTGGTTTTTTATTTTTTGTTATTTGGCATTTTGTTATTTTTAATTTGTCGTCCAGGCATACAAATTCACTGATGATTGCATTTTGTTCAATACATATATCATCAAACACTGTATCGTTAATTGTTGCATTGTGTGTCGTTGATGCACACTGGGCAATTGTTCGCAAATCGGATGTTGTTATAGCGTATTCTGTATCATGTTTTTGTACTTTTTGGCTGGGACTGTTGAACATGTAAAACCCTGCCATAAACAATGCAGCTAATATCATAATAAAAATATTCATCATTCCCCCTTGCGATTTATAAAAAGTCTAGGTAATATACAGATAAATTGCAACAGGAAATCTGACGTTATCATGAAAAAAGTTTTATTTTTATTATTCACATTGTGTGTAAATGCATGTGGTTTTCAACCCATGTTTACTGGGACGGATGCCGATATTTATGTTGAACCAATCAGTGGGATTAATGGTATTGATTTGCGTAATGCCCTGTGGGCAAGGTTTGGCGGTCAACGTGAACCAAATGCAACATATACCTTGACGGTAAAGTTAAATAAGCCTGTCACCCAGTACAAGGCGCTGGAACAAACCGGTGACGCCACATGGCAGGAAATATCCTTGACGGCCTCTTATACGCTTTCTCATAATGGTGTTGAAATTGCAACAGGTTCTGAATCCGCGGCTGAATCGTATACATTTGTACGTTATTTGGTTGCGTCTAATGCATCCTATAACAATGCGGTCCAAAATACAATTCGCGTTTTGGCGGAAAAGATTGGTGCGCGTGCAATTGCAGAAACATATAAGTATTCACATACAGACGGTCAGAAATAATGAAATGGAAAGACGCTGATTTTAAGAATGGTATCGCCAACATTCGTGCATTGTTAATTTATGGCCCAGACGCAGGTCAGGTTGATGAATATTGTGACAGCGCAATTGAAAAACTGGGTATTGAAAAAGATAATCTATTTGCCCTTGATTCTGATGAATTGCGCGAAAAGCAAGATGCCCTGTATGCAGAAGCATGCAGTCCATCAATGTTTGGCGGTCGCAAAATGGTTATCATTTCCAACGCAGGTGACGCATCTGCGAAACAAATTTCAGAATTGGTGGAACATTCGGGGCTGTGTGCAACTGTAATCGTTACGGCGGGCGATTTGCGTGCCGGCGGTGGATTGCGCACCATGTTCGAAGGTGGCGATAACATTGCAGCATTGGCATGTTATACAGACGATGCGCGCAGTTTGGCAACAATTATCCGCAGTGAATTGTCCGCGGCCGCCGGTATTCAACAAATAACCCCGGATGCGATGGCGTATATGACATCACACTTGGGTGGCGACCGTGGTATTACGCGTGGTTTTTTAACAAAAATCGCCCTTTATGTTGATGATAAAAGAATTGTTGAATTATCTGATGTTGAAAAGTGCTTGCCCGATACGGGTGCCGCCGACATGGATGAATTTTTATATTCTTTGACTGCGGGTCATATTCAACAAACGATGACGGCACTGGACAGATTGTTGTATGATAACAAGGAACCAAACATGTTGGTTCGTATGCTGGACGGTCATTTCAAGAAATTGCAGAATGCGGTTGTCAATGGCCAACTGCCACGCCTGTTCTGGAAAGTCGAAGATAAATTCAGACAGGCGATGCGTATCTGGTCTGAGGCGGAAATTGCGAACGTTCTGGTGCGGTTAAATGAACTGGAACGTCAATTACGTACAACTGGCATGCCGGGCGATGTTTTATTACGTGATTTTGCATTAAAATTGTCGTTGCGTTCGGCAAAATTTGCAATTAATAAACGAAGGAATTAAATTATGTTGGCATCTGTTTATGCACCAAAAGATTTTAAACGTTTACGCGCAGCAGGCGACCTGGTCGCACGCTGTTTTGATTTTATTTCGCCACATATCAAGGCGGGAATTTCCACCGGTGAAATCGACAGAATGGTTGCACAATTCTTAAAAGAAAATGGTGCACGTTCATCTGATTTAGGGTATCAGGGTTATCCAAAGCATATTTGTACATCTGTGAATGATGTTATTGTTCATGGCATCCCCAGCGATGACGTTATTTTAAAAGATGGCGACATCGTAAATGTTGACCTGACGGCAGAATACAAAGGTTTCCATGGTGACGCATCGCGCATGTTTATGATTGGTAATGTTTCGCCCCAGGCGCGTAAATTGGTTCAGGTTTGCCAAGATGCGCTAAATTCTGCAATTGCTGTTTGTGCGCCTGGTGTTCCATTGTCTGAAATTGGTAAAACCATAGAAGCAGTTGTTAAGCCGCATGGTTTTTCTATATCGCGTGATTTTGTTGGTCATGGTATTGGCAAGGTTATGCATGACGACCCCCAAATTTATCATTTTTATGACAAACGTTGGGATCGGGTAAAAATGGTTCCTGGTTTGGTATTTACGATTGAGCCGATGATAAACACAGGTTCGGCAGAATGCAAGATTGATGACGATGGTTGGACAGCACGTACGGTTGATGGTGGACTATCGGCACAGTGGGAACATACAATCGGCATCACCGAAGATGGTGCAATAATATTTACAGAAAAAATATCATAATATCATAGGGCAGGGCGCAACAATCATGTCTGCAAAAACAGATTTGTCTTTTCATTCCGGTCACCGCGAACGGTTAAAAGAAAAATTCTTGGCGGACAAGTTGGTTGATTATGAGCTGTTAGAATTGTTATTAAGTTTTGCAATTCCACGCCGTGATGTCAGACCGTTGGCGCGCATGTTAGCATCGCGTTTTGGTGGGGTTTACTACGTTTTTACTGCGGACATAAAAGATTTAATGGCGGTTCCTGGTGTTGGTCGCAGTGCCGCAATTTTAATAAAACTTGTTCATCGTCTGATGTCTATAAACCATATGAAAGCGATGCAGGAAAACTCTGTATTCCTGAATGGCAACAAAAGCGTGATTGATTTTTGTCGTTTAAAATTAGCTGGTTTGGAACACGAAGAAGTGCATGTCTTGTATCTAAATTCAGATTTTTGCGTCATAGAACATGAAGTGCACAGTCATGGCAGCATTGAATCATCAAATATTCATGTTGAACAGATTTTGAAACGCGCGCTATCTGACGGAATTCGCAGTGTTATTTTAATGCATAATCATCCGTCAACGGATAATACTTTTTCTCAGGATGATGTTGTTATGACCACAGAACTGGAAATATTGCTAAACAAGTGTGGTATAACGCTGTATGATCATTTTGTTGTCGCAGGTGGCATTGTTCATTCTATGCGTGCCAAGAACTTATTAAACAGGTCAAACTTTTCAAACTAAAACAATTCTGCAACGTCACAAACTTCACCGACTTTTTGTGTTGATTCTGCGACCAGTTCATTGTCTTGTATTGTATAAACAGTTTTTGTTGCCATGCTGGGGGTTGTCCAAGAATCACGCCACGGACGCGATATTTTTACAACCTTAAATTCAGGTTCAAACGTAAACTGTATTTTTTTTAATGAACATTCTGCGCCTTCAGTTGTGCGGAATCCGTCTGGGGTTATGTCGCGCCATCTGCCGTTTTGATTTAATTCTATTTTATAGTCTTCCCAGTAATGCGCGGTTCCATTTTCGTTTCTGGTTTTTGTAATTCTATCTTGTACGCCATCGCCATTGATGTCTTGATAGTATACATCTGCACTGGCGATGCCTGCGCCCATATCGTCCAGTTCGTATTTTGCAGATTCACGTGGTGATTCCAGCCCATCAAAAAATATTTTATTTGGTTGGTACTTTGGGATTATTTGTTCTGGTTGCGGGATGTATTCGCTGGTTGTTTTTTGTTCTTTGGATGCGTTTTTTGACCACAGTATGTATCCCAATACAATAATTGCGCCAATGGCCAATGCGGACATTATATGTAGTGCAATATTCCCATTTTGTGATTTCATAATCAAAGCCTTTCTGTTTTTCCGGTCTGCCACCCTTCAATTATCTTGATAGCGTTTGCAACACTGCTAAGTTCGCTGGGGGTTAGTTCTGATATGCGTTTATTTATAGATATCCCAGTCAGTTTTTCAAGTTTTCGCTGGTATGCGGCAGTATCATTTTCAACGGGTGGTGCATATTTGCTGATTGCATTGGCAACGGTCAAATTTTTATAGTTGCTGGTCAACAACAGCTTTTCGATTGCCTTTTGACCTATTGATTCATCTGGGAATACGCTAAAACCACCAGCCTTGCCAATTGCACCTGCGTTTTTAGAGAAATTTCCATATCGTATATTCCCAGGGTTGGTGTTTCGCCATGCGCGTGTCCCGCTTGATTTTCGGTATTTTGAACCGTCGGGCATATGATAAATAACATTTTTGCCTTCTTCGGTTGCAGATGTTGGCATTGTTCCAGAACCGCCTTGGCCAGATGTGTCAACTGATGCAACCCCCGGTGTCGTGGTTGATTCATTGTTAGTGGCGCTGGCGGTGCCTTCTGTTTGTTGAATTATTACCGATAATTCGTCATCAGCTTCTGCATCTGCAGCATTCAGTTCTTCTTCTGAATATTTCGCACCAGAATCATAAATGCTTATATTTTCATATAGGTCAAATTGGTTTTTGTTTTTTAGTTTTTCATTTCGTGCATCCAACAGTTTTTTTGTGTTGTCAATTGATACTGTAATTATATTGCAGCCACGTCCAAACAGATCGTCGCCATATATATAGTTGATAATCGGTTTTGCGATTGCCAGTGTACCAAAAATCAGAATTAGATTTCGTACATTGGTCAGCATATTGTCATATTTTGCACCACGAATCAGGGCGATTCCCCAACCGAATATCAGCAGTGCTGTTATAAGGGATATTGCCAACCATGCATAATCAATAAACGTTTCAAATGCGCGCAAAATACAGGTCGGATCCTCCATGTAAATATTCTGGGCATCGGCACGTAACCCATGGAACCCAGAATTTTTTAACAGTCTAAGAATTGTTTCTATTTCCATTTACTTTCTTTTTTATGCGCCTTGTTTTTTTGTAAAGAATCCAGGAATAGAAAAGTCTTCATCATTTGCTGCAATACCTGCCCATCCGAACAAGTCACCCATCAGACCTGTATCGTCACGTTTTGCTTTCTTGAAAGGCAAGATATTTTTTAGTTTGCCTATTTTGCCGTGATTTTCTGGTCTTGGTGCTGTGACTATTTTGTCGGCATTTTTTGCAAATTCAGATGCCAATTGTGCCAATGTTGCATCGTCTGAATCTTCTGCATTGTCAAATACGGTCATGTCGTTCGCCATATCGTCTTCTGTCGCAAGTGACATCTCGTGGTCTTCGCGTAGCGGTGTCATGCTTTCCAACAATTGTTCAAGTGTTTTTTTTGTGGGGGCTTTTGGGGCTTCTTCATCTATAATATCTGCAAAATCATCTGATTGTTCGGTGGTAACAATTGTGCTGGTGATTGTTTCAGATATGACTTCGTTGTCTGTTGCTGCGGTTACAGACATTGTTTGAACAAGCATTTCTGGTTTTTTATCTGTATCTTCAATTGATGTGGGGTTATCTGTTGCTGTTTGTTGCACAGTGTTGTCTGATTGTAAACTTTCTTCTTTTTTTGTTGCCAGGACAGACAAAATTGGAATTACTTTTTCTGTTTCGCTATACACAGGTGTGTCAACTTCTGCTGTTTCTGCAACTGGTTCAATTGTTTCGATTTGTATGTTTTCTGTTGCGGAAATAGATTCTGGTTCTGTTTTTTCTTCGATAATTTGACTGATATTTTTCGTATCAAATTCCGGAATAGTGGCCACGTCTGCCGAAATATCATCAGATACAGTATGTTCAATTGCATTATCTTTATCAACGGGTACGCCAAATAAAACGGTATCATTATCCAGCCCCAATGCATCGCGAACCTCGTCAAAAGCGGCACGAATTTCAGACATATCAAAGATTTCATTGCCAGAAATATAGATTATTTTTGTTTTCATATAATTCACCCCCACAATACGTAAACATAGTATATCATATTTTAGGGTTGAACGCATATAAAAAATATCTTAAACTGCAAATATGGCTGATATAAAACAACAAATTTTTCAAGAACTGACCCATTTAGAAGATGCGGTTGTGCGTTTGCGTGGCGCCGCCATTAATGCGGGCAAGCAAACAGATCTAGAAGTGGCAATTTTAACAGAGCAGGTACGCAGTCTGCGTGACAAGAATGCACATGCCACAAAAATGATAGACGAATCAATATCGATATTAAAGAAGTTAAAAAAATGAGCGTTGTATCAATACCGATTGTAAATAAGAATTATCCCATGGGTTGTGAAGATGGGCAAGAAGCGCGTTTAATAGAACTGGGGCGCATGGTTGATACGCGTGCGCGTGAAATATTGGACAAAATTGGTCCTTTGCCAGAAAATGCCCTGTTGGCGACATTGTGTATCGTCCTGGCGGATGAGGTGCGCAGTCGTCCAACTGCATCTGTGACAGATGCAGAATTAAAAGAAATTTTGGCACGTATTCGTGAAATTAAACATAAAATATCACAGTAAAAAACCGCCATTTTTGGCGGTTTTTTACTTTATCGTGTCTTTTGCATTGTGTTCATTGCCAACAATTGATTCTGGTTGTATTGTGGATTAAAATGCAAATCAGCCAACATTGGACGTTGATTATTTTTGATTGGCTGATTGATATTGAAATATTTATCACGTGCCAATCGTAATAATGCAGGACGCGTCATTTTACGCAAAGTGATTTCGCTATATTGGGCGTTTTTCAAGTATTGTACTAATTGTTCATTTGACATTTTTTCAATACGCGAAAATTCCTTGTTGTATTCAATACGTGCGATTTTTTCTGTATTTGCTGCAAACACAAACGTCATATCATACGATTTGAACAAATCACCAATATTTTCACGGTTCAGACCTGCATAAATATGGCGTCCTGTATTGTCTGGGACGAATTTTCCATTTTCAACACGTCCGCGCCCCATCAGTACAATTGCGTGAAATTGATTGCGTGCGCCACGTCTGCGTGGAACAATTAAAATTGTTCCTGGTGCCAATTCGTCTGCACTGAAATTCTTTTTTGAAAAATCCATTGCAGTGGTAACATAGTCAAACTTATCGCCTTTTTGAATCTTTTGTTTTTTCATAAATGCATTAAATGCCACCTTGTACAAAGAATCGGATTCAAAGCAATTCCCTTCCATAATACAGCCTGCGTATTCTTTCCCAGAATATTTTTTTCGCATTTCGGACTTAAACATTTTGCAAGATGCCTTTGCTGATTTTGGAATTATTGTCAATGTGTCGTTTGCATTGTCCAGTGCGCGATCCAGATTAACATATTGACCATACAGGCAGTGCTTGCCAGCCGGCGCGCCTGGTAATTCTTTGCGTACAGATGTATAATACCCAGATGTGCCACGCTTTCCCTTGATACGCGATAGTGATTCTGTGACATTGTTTGTATAATTATAGCACAGGTTTTCTGCCTTGGCGTCCAAGAACAAATTATTATATTCTGATTCTGCATCGATGTCATATGTCATATTGCTGGCGTACGCCAATAATGCGGTATCAACGTTTGTCGTTAATAAATCATTACTTGTTTTTAAAAGTTCTTTGTCTGGATATTGTGCAGATAATCCGCCGCTAACCAGCGCAGATGCACCAAACAAAACATATGGCAATGTCCATTTAAATTTCATGTTTTACTCCTTTGCAATCAAACAAACGTAACGTGCAATTCAATTCCTGAATCTTGCGTCAACGTTATTTTGCTTTTGTTGTTTCGTTTTTGTTTTGATTGGTTCACCGCGATAAGATAAATTCGCGATGTACATTCAGACAATTTTGGCGAACCAAAATGCCCCGACTTGCCATTATCTATTATTCCGGCAGCCCGCCCCAGACAGGGGAACCAAAGTTTGTACGTCTATATAATAGTGATTTTTTAGATTTTGTCAAGTATGTATATACAAAAAAATCAAAAAAAAGTAGAAAATCCACTTTATTTATCAAAAATACAGAACAATTCCCAATGCTGGCTGCCTGCAAATTGGTCAACAGGGACAAGTTTTGTTGTTTTATAGCCACCGTGGACCAAGATTTCCATGTCGCGCATAAATGTTTGTGGGTTGCAAGATACGTAAATCACGCGTTTTACATTGCTGTTTATTATTTCTTTGCACTGTGCCAATGCGCCCGCGCGTGGTGGGTCCATAACGATACAGTCGTATTGGTTCAGCATCCCCGTTGTCATCGGTTTTTTGAACAGGTCGCGTTTTGCGCCTGTGCCAACAATGTCAAATCCATCCGCGTTCAGCGCAAATGTAAAATTGCCCAGCCCGCAAAATAAATCAGCCACGCGTTTAAACCCGTTCGCTGCATTTGTGACCAGGTGTCGCAATGCGTCGGCGCCTGAAACGCTTGGTTGTAAAAACGCGTTTGATGGGTATTCGACAATATGTTCCCCAAATTTTATTAAAGGGACATCTGTTTGTTTGATTGTTTTATCATTCCATGTTGCGCGAATTATTGGGGTTTTTATAATTGCGTCACGAAAATCTGCGGTGAAATACGGCACATTCGCATTGATGGCGACATCGATACCATTTTCACATTCTGTTATCAGACAAGAACCCGCCCCGCACCAGGGTAATTCAGCCATCTTTGGCAGAATATTATTTAATGCAGGCGTTAAGTTCGGGCAACTGCGTACTGGGATAATGTTTTTTGTGCCACGTTCAAAGAATCCAAATTCGCCATTTGCAAAACAACAGTCCGCACGCCTGCGCAGGCCTGGTGCCACCCAAATTGCATTATCCGTCACAGGTATTTTATTTAATTCTTGGATTTTTTTATCGTGATAATCAGTGGCTGTAAAATCGTATTTACAGCCACCACATTTACCAAAGAACGGACATGTTTTCATGATTAAAAACTGATGCGTGCGCCGGCACGGAATTGATGTGATGTTGGATTGAAATCAGAAATGCCATCGATTTCTGGGTTGAACATATAGAAATATCTGTACCCAAAATCCAATGCAAATATAGTATTGAATTCGACGCTGATCCCGGCCAGTGCGCCAACAACCGGCGAAATCTTTTTGTCCATCTTTATGCCGTCGTTTGCAGAATTCCACGACAATCCTGCGCCCATACCAACATATGGAACCAGCATTTGTGTGTGAAACAATCTGTAAATATTATCGATACGCGCATCAAATATTGCATTCATAAATACTGTATCGCCCGTAAAGGACAGTGTATTCCACTCTGCGTCTGTACGCAGATAGTTTGCTTCTATTCTAAAAGTATCGTATACGCGCAAACCCAACATTCCTTCGAACCCAGATGTATTTTTGCCTGCGATATGAATATTATTTTCATCGGTATAGTTCTGCCACATTGCAAAGTTATATCCGCCCCCGATATAGAAGCGACGCATGCGGGCCAATGCCTCAGAATCCTTGCCGTATTTGACAGATTCTGTTGGTGTTTTTACCTGTTCAACGCGATATGGTATTGATGCGCCGGCGATTGTCGGTACCAAACATAATGTTGCAAATAATAATTTTGTTTTCATATAAATCTATCCCTTGGTCACTTAAAAGTTAAAACGTATCGTTGCCATAATATTACTGATGTTGTCGACCCCGCCGTCGCGTACGTCCCATCCAAAGCCATCGCCAATCACCATCTGATATTGGTATGCGATATCAATTCCCAACAGGTCTGTCAGCATAATATTTGCCCCCAGTACCGCGCGTGGTGCGATTATCGCAACGCCATTTGCCCCGGATGCGCCTTCGAATTCATATGCGCCAACCCCGGCACCAACCCCGATAAATGGAACGAATGTTCTGCGTCGCGTTACATCGCCTGTTTGTACATATCTGCGTGCCAGGTCAAAATATAACATTCCGCCAATTGATTGATAATTTGCCTGATGATCATCCAGGTCTGAAAATTTCAATGTCATCGTTTGGAAATCGATTTCTGTACGAACATAAGATGACAGATTCCATCCCAAGCCAATTTGCGTTGTGTATCCCCCAGACGCTTCGTATTCTGTGCCATTAAACAGTGCCTTGTCGGTTGCGAACCCCAGGTTCAATCCGCCACCCATACGAACGTACATTGATGTTGGAATATACATCTGGATTTCATCTGTTTGAACTGCGTCCGCAGTTTCATAAACCTCCAGTCCCAGCTCACCTGGTGCCGCGACGGGTGTTTCGTCAATTGTTGCGCGCGCGCCGATATAGTCTAACCCCTCTAAAACCTCTGCTTGAAATCTTCTATTACTATACGCTGCGTCTGCGACGGTTGTACCAAACACAGCGATAATTATCCCCAAATAAGATATTTTTTTCATATTTTTTACCTGCCTATTTATAATCAATAAAATTCTATCATAAATTGCGACTTGATTCCAGTCCGATTTATTCGTACCATATGGGTATGAAAAATAAAAATACAGATAAAAAAATAGCCTTGGTTGCAGGTGCGCTGGATCTGCCGTTTTTTACACGTGACGCGTTGCGTCGTGCTGGCTGGGATGTATTTATTGTTGGATTGAAAAATTTTTGTGATCCGCGCCTGGAACCTGATATGGTTGTGCGTCTTGGTGGTGGCGGTCGTGCGATACGTGAATTCCGTCGTCGTGGAATTCGGCGTTTGGTTTTTGTTGGATCGTTGGGGCATCCGAATTTATCGGATTTGCGCCCTGATTTATGGACGTTTTTTACATTGTTAAAAATTATGAAGCATCAACGGGGGTATGATTCTATGGCTGTTGCGTTAAATACTGTTCTTGAAAAACAAGGTTTTGAGATTGTTGCCGCCCAGGATTTGGCACCAGAACTGGCGTTTGAAAAAGCGGGCGTTCAAACACGTGCAAAACCATCTGCGGATGACAAGAAAAACATTGAACGCGCGATTGAGGTTTCGCACACAATCGGCATCGCGGACATTGGCGCATCTGTTGTTGTTGATAAACAGGTCATCGCGGTAGAGGCTGCCGAAGGCACCGCAAAAATGTTAGAGCGTGTTGTAGCCATGCGTGCGAAAAAGCGTAAATCCAGTGGCGTATTTGCCAAGATGACCAAGCCCGGTCAGGATCTTCGTATTGATATTCCTGCGATTGGCGTTGATACAGTAAACGCGGTCGCGTCGGCAAAATTGCGTGGAATTGTTGTAAATACCAAGACGTGCTTTGTCGTGAACAAGCCTGCGGTTATAAAGCGTGCAAATGAATTGGGTATTTTTATATTGGCCCTTGATGAATAAAAAAAATCCCCAGACATGGGGATTTTTTTAATAAACTGGATAGTCGCGTGGGAACGATGAGTCTGGACGCACCAGGTCAGATTTAACCCCGCACCCCGACATTGCAAATACAGACAATACGATAAAGCCAATAAATATTTTTTTCATACCTTAATTATATTCATAATATTTGCCACATGTCAAATTGATTCCATGGGAATTTTTATCGACCCCTGCTGGACGACTTTCGAACTTTTGATAAGTCTTGCTTAGCAATATATCAGTAAGTGCAGCAAACTCATAAATATTTCCATCGCAACGGGGGCAAACAGATATGCCAGTGCAACAAAGTACTTTTTCGTGAAGGCTTTATTATTCAGTTAAATCAATACAGCCCGCTGAGCCCAGATTCCAACCACCATGAATGCCAAAATCATCACGACCATATGTGTTGTTTTTGTTTTTAGCAGGGCCAACATCGCCCCTCGATACACAATAATTAAAATCAAAAAAATCTCACTCGGTCGATTTTTTAAGATTTTTCTAATTGTGTATTCTCGTATTCGCCATGCGTGCCTGTGGGCGTTGCCCACAAAAACTGCGTTTTCTGCCGGCACTCTGGCGCATCCGGTTGGGTCCGCTTTTACAAAAATAAAAACCACCCAAAAGGTGGTTTTGATTTTTGGCAGCCCCAACCGGATTCGAACCGGTGTTCTCGCCTTGAAAGGGCGGTGTCCTAGGCCTCTAGACGATGGGGCCAAAACTGCCGTGTTCATATCGAACGCCGGCAAATTATACATGTTGTTTATTTAATTGTCAAGTAAATATCAACGATTTTATTCCGTGACCGTTTCTGTGACAACTTCTACATTTTCTGTGGTGGGTGCTTCGCCCGGCAATGCGTCAACCTGGGTAAAGATTATTTCCTTGCCGTCCGTCGCAATCAATGTCAGTTTGCCATCAGACAGTTCGTATTTTTCAACCGTTGGGATAAACTGCATATATTCTTGTTCTGTTTCCATTGCCTCTGGTTCGCCCATCATCATTGTGGTGACGATTTCGCCAAAGTTTATTTTGTCGCCGTCTGCCATGTATGGACCGTTGTACAGGTTTACAACCTTGCCATTTACACGCATTTCAACCGGGTCAAACGCCAATGTAATATCAACACCCGGCTGGGCCGATACGAATTTTGCGCCCTTTAACATTTCTGGATTCTGTGCGTTATCACCACACGCCGCCAGTGTTAATGCGCAGATTCCCGCAGCAATCATTTTAAATTTCATATTTTACTCCTTTCGTTGAATGATTCGTATACGAAAATTATAAATGATATTTTTTAATAATAAACAAGAAAAAACACCGTCTGACGACGGTGTAAATACTGGCGGGACCCCGGGGCTGTACATTCCCATATTCGCTGTCGCTTTATGGGCCCCTTTCACTACGTAAGACTCGAACGGCGCATGGCTTGTTCTCGTCAACTGGCGTTCCGAACCCGTGCGGGTTCTTCGCCCCGTCTAAACAAAAGAAAAACACCGTCTGACGACGGTGTAAATACTGGCGGGATTGACGGGGCTGTATATTCCCATATTCGCTGTCGCTTTATGGGCTCCTTTCACTACGTAAGACTCGAACAGCGCATGGCTTGTTCTCGTCAACTGGCGTTCCGAACCCGTGCGGGTTCTTCGCCCCGTCTAAATAAAAGAAAAACACCGTCTGACGACGGTGTAAATACTGGCGGGATTGACGGGGCTCGAACCCGCGACCTTCTGCGTGACAGGCAGACGCTCTAACCAGCTGAGCTACAACCCCAAAGCGTTGTATATATTATACTGTCCCATGAATAAATGCAAGTACTTTTTTTACAAAAATAAAAAATCCCCCGAATTGGGGGATTTTTATTATTTAATCAGTTTGCCAATTGCAACTGCGGTATCACACATGCGGTTTGAAAAGCCCCATTCGTTGTCATACCATGCGGTTACGTGTGCCAACTTTTCGCCCAGAACCTTGGTCTGACCTGCGTCAAAGATAGAACTGTGCGCATCGTGTGTAAAGTCAATTGACACCAACGGCAAATCATTATAGCCGAATGTTTTGGATTCTGCTGCCTTCATTGCGTCATTAATTTCATCGACGGTTGCATCGTTTTTCAGATTTACAACCAGTTCAACCACAGATACATCTGGTGTTGGTACGCGGATTGCCATGCCGTCTAGTTTGCCTGCCAATTCGGGTAATACCAGGCCAATTGCCTTGGCTGCGCCTGTGCTGGTTGGAATCATAGACAGGTTTGCCGCGCGTGCACGGCGGAAATCTTTGTGGTTTTTATCCAACAGCTGTTGGTCACCTGTGTACGCATGCACAGTTGTCATCCAGCCAGACACGATTCCAAATTTATCGTTCAGAACCTTGGCCACCGGGGCCAAGCAGTTTGTTGTGCACGATGCATTTGAAACGATTAAGTCTTCGGATGTCAATGTATCCTGGTTTACGCCATAAACGATTGTTTTGTCTGCGCCTGCTGATGGTGCAGAAACCAAAACGCGTTTTGCGCCCGCGTCCAGGTGAACACGTGCCTTGTCCGCAGCGGTAAAGATGCCTGTACATTCCATAACGACATCAATATTCATTTCACCCCATGGCAGTTTTGATGGGTCGCGTTCAGACACGCATTTAATCTTTTGATTTCCGACGATGATGTATTCGCCATCCATTTTAACATCCATTGGCAGATTGCCGTGTACAGAATCGTACTTTAACAAATATGCATTTTGTTCAGCGGGTGCCAAATCATTAACAGCAACAAATTCAATATCATCACGGCCAGATTCCAATGCCGCACGCAATACCAAGCGTCCGATACGACCAAAGCCATTAATGGCAACTCTTAATTTAGACATAATATTTTCCTTTCGTTTTTATATATTGTTCCTATTGGACGATATGCATGATAGCACCAAAATTTTGAATTTTTCAATATTTTATTTACAGGTTTAAATTGACTGGCTATAATCAATGCACTATGAAACATGACGTATATATTATTGCAGGTCCAACTGCATCGGGCAAGTCTGATTTTGCCCATGCCTTGGCGCGTCGTATAAACGGTGTAATTATAAATTGCGACAGTGTTCAAATATATCGTGGTATTGAGAACATTTCAGCCAGTCCATTTGCTGGCCGTGTATTATCTGATGATATTGATGGTGTCCCGTATCGTCTGTTTTCTGTTTTGCCGTTGACGGAACAGATAAGCGTTTCTGATTATCTGCGTTTGGCGCGTCATGAATATGATATTGCGCATGGGGCTGGGCGTACGCCGATTTTTGTTGGTGGAACTGGTTATTATATAAACGCGTTAATAAACGGGATTTCGCCGATGCCCGATGTCTCTGATGAAAATCGCCGTCGTGCACGTGAAATGGTTGTTGCTGATTTGGATGCGGCGCGTAAAATGTTGCCTGCGGAATTTTTTGCAACCGACCCCCAGCGTGTTGCGCGTGCGCTGGAAGTATTTTTTGAAACTGGGCGTCATTTAACAGATTTTCAATCTGCACCACGTGTTGGGGCGATTGTGCCAAATGCGTATCGTATTCTGATTAGCCCAGATGCCGATTTATTGCGTCACCGTATTGCAATGCGTATCCCACAAATGTTGGCGGGTGGTGCCATGGATGAAGCGCGCCTGATTATCGATTCAGGTTGGGATGAAAATCGTGCAATTGGTGCCGCACAATTATGTCGTTTTATTCGTGGCGAAATCAGCGAATCAGAATGTATTGAAAATTGGGTTACCAAGACCAATCAGTATGCCAAGCGTCAGCGTACCTGGTTCAGAACACAATATAATCCAAATTTGATAATTAATCATGTCCCAACAGATACAGATGTTGATTTGTTGCAATAAAAAAAATCCCCATTGGTATGGGGATTTTTTTATTATTTGTTTTTGTTATATTGATTTGTGTTTACAAATTCGATACGTATTTTGCAATATGCTTCTAATTCTTTTACAGCGGAATCATGTTCTTTTGTTTGCTGTAAATGTTTTTCATGTTGTTTCTGCAACCTTCTTTGGCGCTTTTTTTCCAGATTAAATAACAGTCCCCGGATATGCCAATTCTTTTCCCACAATTCTTTATGCAGAAAGATAGATGCGTTTGCAACCGATAATTTATTACCTTTTGCAAAATAAGGTGCCAAATATTTCACAATTTCTTTTACCAATACCTTAAGGAACGTTGGATCTGTGGATAAAGAATCCAGGTTGTCCATTGTGTTTAAAAATAGTTTAGTTTCGCTAATCAAAAAGCGTTCCATATTATTAGAATGTGGAACTTTTTCCATCCAGTTGTCTTTTCGTGTCATATATGATACACCAATGCCTGGTTTATCTGATTTTACAATAGAGTCTGTGATATGTTGAACGTATTCGTTAAATATGCGTTGTAACGCAGGGCTTTTGCGTGCCATTGTGTCATTCCTTGTTTTTTTTTGTTGTTAATCTGACTGTATAAATTGTAGTCTAAAAAAATAAATTGTCAACAAAAATAATTATTTCTTGCGTTTTTTCTGTATTGCGTGATATTCCAGTTGAATTGCGACACCGATACCAGATTCGTGCATCTTTTTTGAAAATGCGGTACAGTTGTTAAATTCTGTTTCCAGGGTGCCCCACCCAGAGTATTCCCAGTCAATTAATCCAACAATTTCCATGTTTTTCTTATCGACGATGATATTATTGCAAATATCATTATGGTTCCAGCCGTCGCCATTACCATTTTTTAAGTCTGCGATTTCCTTTGGATCATTATTGTGCATTGCATCAATAAACTGCGCCAACTGCTTGCCAAATTTCCAACCGTGTTTAACAATTGTCTTAAATGGCATACGGTTTAAGTTCTTGCCCGGGATAAAGTCGTACTTATAGAACGTAAAACCACGTGATTCCAAAATATCAATCTTTGGAATGCGGATTGGCACGATGTTTTGAAATGCATCAGTTATGCGTTTTTCACGCATAATTTTATCAATAGGTACAGATTTGTCATAATATTTACGGATTTTGCAGACGTACTTTTTATCAACGATAAAGCCGATGTTCCATCCCCCCTTGATGACACGCACGTGTTTGAATTCAGACTGTGGCAATATTGCGCGCAGTGCATTAAATTTTTTACGATAGTCATACAACTTTTTGCATCTAATTTTTTCGCGCAGTTTACGGTTTGGTATAAAACCAACCAAGAAATCATAAAGTTCAAAATATATACGCCACATGTTTGAAATACCTTTCGTGAAATTATAGAAACAATGGTATTGAAAAAAAGAAAAAAAACAAGTAATTTATGGTTATGTTTAAACCCGGCACAATTGTCAAAGTTTTAGTATCGAATATTCCAAACGCAGGTTATGATTATAGATTAACCGCACCGGCTGATATTGGCACGTTTGTCAGTGTTAATGTTATGAACCGTCCATGTATTGGTATCGTTTGGGGAATCGGGGACAGTGGCTTGCCAGAATCAAAAATAAAAAGTGTATCTGCGATACATAATGCACGTTTGCCAATCACGGATTTACAGTGGATACAAAAAATGTCGTCTTGGACATTAATTCCCCCTGGGATGATTTTGCGTTTGATTGTAAATGTTTCTGACGCTTTTTTGCCTCCGCGCACAGAACCAATGTATTCATATAACTTTGAATCAAATGTTCGCATGACCCAAAATCGCCAGGCGGTTGCCGATGCGTTCGCGTCAAATGATAATGAACCGATGACGATTTCAGATATTCAAAATATTGCGCGCGTGTCATCGTCGGTTGTTCGTACAATGATAAAGAATGAAACTTTATTGCTGACGGGAGAACAGGTCAAAGAACGCGACTTTTCGGAACTGATTTATACAGATTCTGGTAACATAGAGTTAAATTCCGGGCAACAGAATGCCGCCGACAGTATTGCAACTGCGATAAATACGGGTGGTTTTTCTGTCCATTTACTGGACGGAATTACGGGCAGTGGAAAAACCCAGGTGTATTTTGATTCTGCGTGGCGTGCATACAGTCGTGGAAAATCGGTTTTGTTGATGATGCCTGAAATCGCATTAACCGCACAGTTTATGTCGCGTTTTGAATCGCGGTTTGGTGCGCCCCCTGTTATCTGGCACAGCAATCTGACCGCCGCGCGCCGCCGTGAAATTTGGCGTGGTGTCCTGGGGGGCAAGATTAAGATGGTCGTTGGTACACGCAGTGCATTGTTCCTGCCATGGCAAGATTTGGGTCTGATTGTTATTGACGAAGAACACGACACGTCATATAAACAGGAAGATATGGGAAATTATCATGCACGAGACATGGCGATATTACGCGCCAAGATTGCGGGCATTCCTGTTGTTTTGGCATCCGCAACGCCGTCGGCAGAAACATTGGAAAATGTAAATAATGGAAAATATCATCATTTGAAGTTAACGTCGCGATTTGGTGGTGCCCAATTACCAACAATATCAACGATTGATTTGCGTGAAAATCGTCCAACAACATATATCGTAAACGATACAGAACAAACTGGTTTTTTATCTGCGCCATTATGTGATGCGATATCACAGACATTGGGGGCAGGGCACCAGGCAATGTTATTTATAAATCGTCGTGGATTTGCGCCGATTATTCAATGTAAAAAATGCGGTTGGACGGCAACGTGTCCTGATTGCAGTGTCGGCATGACGTATCACAAGCGTTTGGGAAAGCTGTTATGTCATATGTGTGGACGTACTGCGCCATTGGACACGGCGTGTCCCGACTGTGGTACAGATGTATCAATGCGTGGCGTTGGACTTGAAAAAATTCAGGAAGAGGTTAATATTCGTTTCCCAACTGCGCGCACTGCCTTGGTATCCAGTGACATAATTACATCGCGCCAGGCATTGGAGCGTTTGGTGCATCAAATGGAATGCGGTAAGATAGATATTATTATCGGAACACAGATTTTGGCAAAGGGGCATCATTTTCCAAACTTGACTCTGGTTGGTGTGGTTGATAGTGATATGGGGTTGTTTGGAACGGATTTTCGTGCCGCAGAACACACTTTTCAACAATTATTTCAGGTTGCCGGTCGTGCTGGTCGTGGTTCGCATCCTGGGCATGTATTATTGCAAACGTATCAACCAGAACACCCTGTGCTGACGGCAATATGTGCCGGTAATCGTGATGAATTTATGCAAATGGACATGGCGGGCCGACGTTTGGCCCAGATGCCCCCGTATGGTCAGTTAATTGCCATTATTGTCGAAGGCGAAAAAGAATCTGTATTGCAACGTTATTGCGCAGATCTGGCATCTGTTGCGCCAAATTTAATTGGTGGCAAGATTATGGGGCCAATCGCCGCCCAGATTTATCAGGTTCGCAACTGGTATCGAATGCGTTTTTTAATTGCGGGTGGTGCGAATGCGCAACTGCAGCCCATTGTCACGCATTGGTTGGCCAAGGTGAAACAGCCGGCCAATATTCGTGTAAAGATAGATGTAAATCCAATCAATTTTATGTAGGCATATCAAAACAAAAAAACACCGCCGTTGCCGGCGGTATTTCCGAGTGTCCCGAAAGGAAGGAAAGGAGAAAAAGAAATTGGACACTCTAAACTTGGTTCTGGGGTCCAGAGTCCAGAGGAGAGAGAATGTAGGAGGGAGTCTGAACCTCTGGTCCCCACAGATGTTTTCACATCTGGTCATCAGGTTTTTCCCTTCTGACGATTCGAATATAGTATACAAAAAACGATTTGTCAAGTGTTTTGTCAAAAAAAATTTTAGTATTGTATTTTCTTTTGGTTTTATGCACGAATGCCTAGGAAATCGTACTCGTTGTTTTGCCCAGATTTCTGGAATAAAATCAACTTAGACTAGGTAAAGAGACATATATCTAGTTTTCTTTGTAACAATAGGGAGAAAAAAATGACACACGATGATGTTTGGCGCGCAATAGAACGTTTTGCCACAGAACATGGTATGTCCTGTTCTGGGTTGGCAAAATGCAGTGGCCTTGACCCGACAACATTTAACAAAAGCAAACGCTGGTCCAAAGAAGGGCAACCAAGATGGCCGTCAACAAACAGTATTTCAAAGATTTTGTCATCAACTGGGGCAAAAATCCAAGATTTTACTAAATTTATTGACGCGCCAGAATCTGGACGCGATTGAACAGTTGTATTTCGTGGTTCTCGACACCCCAAAAATCACAATAGTACGTCTGTTGTGGTTTTTTATTGGACAATCCGTATTCCTTCTATTAATATTCATATATGTTAACTGGTGTTAAGATTTATACATCTGATAAAATATGGCGCCAAATTTTGTCTGATTTGAACGCCACTGTTTTGGACGCGCCAAATGCGATTGATGTCGATTTTGACATTTTGCGCATTAAAAAGATTGTTTCGCCCCTGGAATTAAAGTCTGCAATTTTAAACGCGATGGACAATAGCCATATAATTGCGGCTGTTTTTAAAAAAGGTGTATCGTTACCACAATTACAATCTCAGATAATAACATGCTTGTACAAAACAGGCGGTATGACTGTTGATGAATTAAAGTGTGCGCTGGGGTATTCGCCTGATGCATCTACGCATACGGTTGATACGGCAATATATCAACTGCGGCGTGCGTATGGGCGTGATTTTATTGTAAATAATGATGGGGTGTATTCGATTGGCAAATTATAAACTAATATCTTTTGATAAAATCCCCAGTACCCAAGATTATGCGCATGAATTGGTCGCAACTGGGCGTGCAACAGATCATACCGCTGTTTTGGCAATGGCGCAGTCTGATGGTCGTGGTCGTTATCGACGCAAATGGGTTTCGCATCATGGAAATTTATATGTCAGTTTTATTTTTGGTGCGCCTGAACGTGATGCACGCTTGTCTTATGCAGTCGCGGTTGCGATTGCGGAAACAATTGCGTCGTTTGGCGTCCATCCAACAATAAAATGGCCAAACGATATATTGGTTGATGGTAAAAAGATTGCCGGTACATTGATTGAATATTCTGGGGCCTTTGTGATTGTTGGTATTGGCATAAATGTTAATTCCAATCCAACTGTGGACAGATACAAAACAACCAAGATGGATAATTATTCAGAAACGCCGCTGATGGAATTGTTAAATCGATTGATGCGCAATATGGACAAATGGCGTCGTGCTGATTTTCGTGCTGTTCGTACACGCTGGACAGAATTGGCATCGTGCATAAATTGTACCGTTCGTTATCATGGCGAATCGGCAGAATTAATTGGAATAAATGAAAACGGTGCGCTGGTGTTACGACGTGGCACGCGTTATTTGCTGGTTTACGGTGATGAAATAACGATTTGAAAAAAAATAGTCTTGACTTTTTTGCAAAAATATGATATTATAAAACACATAAACAGGTAAAATATTGCCCACAACATCGGTTGTGGTTTTTTAATTTCCCATGCATTAACGTGCATGGGATTTTTAATTTCAGGATGAATCAAATGCAAATGACACTGATAAAAAATCCAGATGCATCAAACGCACTGGCGTATAAAATCGCGCGTTTAGTTTGCGCAGAATCTGGCGCAAATAATTTATTAGGGGTCGAAGCCCTAACGTCGATGATACATAATTTATCTGCTGCATCAGGTGTTGATATCGAACATATAATCCAAGATAAAAATATATTCCCCGTATTGGATGAAAATTCGGAACACCATATTCGCATGACAGAACCTGCCGCATCGCGTCGATTTAAAATGTGTTTGCGTGTTGCGCAACGTATGTTATCTGGTGGATTACGTGATGCATGCTATGGCGCGACGCGTTTTCATCATTCTGACACAATGCCACAATGGGCGATTGCGCGCGGTTATATCGCAGACATTGATGGAATGTTGTTTTATTTGTAATTTGGAATCTTCTGCATGAGAAAGTTATTTCGTGGCGGTCATCTATCCGGATATCGTACATATATAATATCTGCAACAGGTATAATATCTGCGATTGGTGCGTATCTGGTTGGTGATTCTGATTTGTTTACAATGTTACAGGCAATATTTACATTGGCTGGAATTTATTTTTTGCGTAAATCAAATGAAAACAAAGGAAAAGAAAATGGATAAAATCCCAGAAAAATTTTTGAATAACGACGGAACATTAAATGCCGACGCATTAATGAAATCGTATTCTGAATTGGAACGAAAGATTGGCACAATGGTAACTGTCCCAACGTCAGACAGTGATGATTCTGTTCGTGCAAAATTTAATCGTGCAATTGGTGTGCCTGAAAACGCGTCTGAATATCCGACAAATGAATTATATGATGATGAAAATGTACGACAAAAATTTTTTGAAATTGGTTTAACAAAAACACAGGTTGAAAAAATTTATGACATTGCGAATGAATTTTTATCACCATTAATTTCTGATTTGTTTTCGATACAAAATGAAAGCAGTGCAGTTAATGAATTAAAAAATTATTTTGGTGGAAATGAAAAAATGAATGATGCGTTACGTGCAATAAATTCATTTGGCGAACAATTTTTACCACATGATGCATTTGATGCACTGTGCGCTACACCCCAGGGAATCCAAAGCATATACAAGATGATGCAATCAATGGAACCAAGTGTAAAAACAGATAAAAACGAAACACAAAATTTAACAGATGATGATTTGCGTCGAATGATGCGCGATCCAAAATATTGGCGTGATGGTGACACAGAATACATTCGAAAAATAGAAAATGGTTTTAAAAAATTGTATTCATAATTGAAAAAAATTCACTTTCTTCTTTACTAAGTTTTATATTTAATATAAAATACAAAGTAAGAACAAAACGGATTTGTTCTATCCAAAACTTTTAAAGGAGAGAAAGAATGGCATTCTTGTTTAAAAAACCATCTGCAAAAAAAATTGCAGTAAAACCAGCTGCAAAACCAGCGGCAAAAAAACCAGCTGCAAAACCAGCGGCAAAAAAACCAGCTGCAAAAAAACCAGTTGCAAAGAAAGCAGTTGCAAAACCAGCTGCAAAGAAAGTTGCAGTTAAAAAACCAGCTGCAAAAAAACCAGTTGCAAAGAAAGTAGCTGCAAAACCAGCCGCAAAGAAAGTTGCAGTTAAAAAACCAGCTGCAAAAAAACCAGTTGCAAAGAAAGCAGTTGCAAAACCAGCTGCAAAGAAAGTTGCAGTTAAAAAAGTAGCTGCAAAACCAGCTGCAAAAAAACCAGTTGCAAAAAAACCATGTGCAAAAAAACCATGTGCTAAAAAAGCATGTGCAAAGAAAAAATAATATTTTCCCCGCAATCGCGGGGTTTTCTTTTACACCCACCTTGTGTGGGTATTTTTTATAGAAAACATCAGTCTGATGTTTGCGCAGTCGGACTGATGTTTTTTTTGATTGGACAATTCGTAATGAAAATTACGAACCCATAATTTTGTTTTTATGGCGCATTGTTTGCATAACCAAAATACAAAATCTTTAATCACGCGGATGTCAATTTGACATCTTTTTTTATTTAAACCAAAAGGATTTTTTGTATGTCTGTTTCCATAGATAATGTCTTCGTAAAACAATTCGAAGCAGATGTTCATTTGGCATATCAGCAAATGGGCACAAAACTGCGTTCAACCGTTCGCAGTAAATCAGGTGTTATTGGCGCATCAACAACGTTTCAAAAGGTTGGACGTGGCACCGCCAGCACCAAATCACGTCACGGTATTGTACCGGTAATGAATTTGAATCATGAACCTGTCGAATGTCTGTTACAAGATTATTATGCAGGTGATTGGGTTGACGCACTGGATGAATTGAAAATCAATGTTGATGAACGTCGTGTTGTTGCGTCGGCTGGTGCATATGCATTGGGTCGTAAAACAGATGAACTGATTATCGGTGCAATGAACAACGCAACTGCAACAGTTGGTGATTATTCCACCGGTTTGACCAAGGATTTAGTATTATCTGCTGTTGAAATTTTGAACACAAACGATGTCCCAGATGACGGTCGTCGCTTTGCGGTTGTTGGTGTACACCAGTGGAATGAATTGTTGTCGATGGATGAATTCGTGTCCGCAGATTATGTTGGGGATGCATCACCATTGGTCAATGGTTTCGAAGCCCGCAAATGGTTGGGTATAACATGGGTGCTGCACAACGGTTTGCCAGTATCTGCAAATAATCGTGATTGCTTTATCTATCATGCGTCCAGTATCGGTCATGCGTGTGGTCAAGAGGTTAAGACAGATATTTCATGGCATGGTGAACGTGCTGCACACTTTATCAGCAACAGCATGTCCCAAGGTGCGGTCTTAATCGATGGTGATGGCATTGTTCGCGTAAAGTGTTCAGATGCCCCAGCCACCTAATATAAATTCGAATAACTTATATAAACAAAAGGAAAAAACATATGGCTTTTCAGAATAAAAATTTATCTGTTATTGCGTATGCAAACGGATTTACATTATGGCATTACAGCGCATCAGAAACGATGTCTACAATTGCTGCGAATGGATATTTTAACAGTGTTAAAACACTGATGAATATCGGTGACATTATTATCATTAATGCGTCTGACAGTACCGCAATAAGGAAAATTAACGTCACAGAACTGAATGTGACAACAGGTGCCTTGGCATAAGTTTTATTAGTCTTTCTCCACAGGTCGGCATTAACTGTCGACCTTGTTTTTATAGTTAATTATAACCAAAGGGTAAAAAATGCTTACAAAAATAGATTTATGCACAATGGCATTATTAAAACTGGGCGAGGCGCCAATTCAGTCTTTGACAGATGACAGTGCGTCTGCCAAACTGTCACGCACATTGTTTGACCCTGTTGTTGATGCATTGTTGTCGATACATCCATGGCGTTTTGCCACCCAGATAATTGAATTAAACAAAAATACAGACGGTAATTTTTTAATACCATCAAACGTTTTGCGTATATTAAAAACAGACGGTCGTGTAATCGGCAATCGTGTTTTGTCAGATTCAGAAACAGTATCTGTTGTTGGTGTTGTGCGAACTGCGCCTGAAAATTTCCCTGGATATTTTGTATCGTTGGTGGCAACGCGTCTGGCAATGGAATTTTGTATTCCATTAACAGGCGACCAGTCTGTGTTCAGAACACTTGTTGCATTATATGAAACAGAATTGCAGACGGCAAAATATATTGACAGTACGACAACTGTCGGTGATGCCATTGGTGATTTTTCGTTAATAAATGCACGCTTTTAATAATATGGGGGAAATATGGCAAATTTTATAAAGACACAAAATTCATTCGCAAATGGCGAAGTTGCCCCAGAATTTTTTGCACGTGATAATATTGACGGCTTGTCACGTTTAGAAAATATGGATGTGTTATCTGGCGGTGGTTTGTCGCGTCGATGTGGTCTGACGCATATTGATAAATTAAATGCGCCTGGTCGCTTGATATCATTTTCTGTGTCTGATGGCGCGGAATATGTATTGGTTTTAACAGATAAACATATGTATATTTATCACAATGATGTGCGGGTCCAAGATTTAATAACCCCATGGGCATATGATGATTTATCCTATGTTCAGTATGCCCAGCGTTTCGGCACAATGATATTTGTTCATCCTGAATATGCGCCACAAACATTACATTATGACGGCAACCGCTTTTACATATCAGAATTTTCATTTTCACGAAACGATGCAGATTTAACAATAAATATACCATTTGTAAAATTTGATGATGCATCAGATGTTAACATAACTGTCACCGCCCACAACAGTGGCAACAATTATGCGACATTTACAACAAATCGTGATTTTTGGACGCCAGACAATGTAAAGGGCCGTCTGCTGTTACTGGATAAACAATGGTTGATTACAGAATACATCAGTCCGACCCAGGTTGTGGCCTATACAAACGGCACATTTTCATTGCCGTCCTCATCCATCTCTAATTGGGCAGAAAGCGCATTTGGTCCCCGTCGTGGTTGGCCATGCAGTATCACATTTCACCAAGATAGATTGGTCTTTGGCGGTTCACGTGATTGGCCGGGTGGCATATGGATGTCACAGGTTGGTCGCCACAATAATTTTAATGTTGGTACGGGTTTAGATGACGAAGCGATTTTTATATCGCTATTATCTGAACAGCGTCAACAAATAATAACCGTGGTCAGCAGTGATAATCTGCAAATATTGACCAACGTTGGTGAATGGGCAATTTCCAGCAAGCCATTAACGCCATCCGTTGTTGATGTAAAACAACACACATCTGTTGGTTCGTATTCGTTGCGATATTTGCCACCACAAAAAATAGAAGGCGCAACAGTCTTTATTTCTGCCAATGGTTGCGATATTCGTGAACTGGCGCTGGATGATTTAGGCGAAAAGTATAATGCAAATGATTTGTGCGCGTTATCAAAGCATTTATTGGGAATGCCGATGGACATTGCATACAATTCGACACTGCGTCGTCTGTATATAGTGCGCTCTGACGGCGACATGGCGGTTTTAAATCAGAACGCATCGCTGGGGATATCTGCATGGGGTACATACAAAACCCACGGTCGGTTTTTATCTGTATCCGTATGCGACGGAAAAACATATGTACTTGTTCAGCGCGATAATACGATATCCTTGGAACATTTTGACTCTAATGCGATAACAGATGTTAATAAATTCAGCTATTCATTTACTGCATCTGGTTTGCCGTTGCGTTCATCCGGTCATAATGCGCATAAAATGCGCATCAGAAAAATAACTGCACGTGTTCTGGATACAAAATCAATTTACATAAATGGGCATCGTATTTCATTGCCGAATGAAATATATGCAGATGCTGCCCCGGGGTACAGTGGCGATGTATCTGTAAATTTATTAGGTACAACGCACGAATGTATTTCGCCTGCATGGACAATTCATGGTTCGCAACCATACCCCACCACAGTTCTATCAATCAGCATTAATGGTTGGTATCAGGTATAAAAATTATAAACAAAGGAATAAACAATGGGACAAATTGTATCAGATGTCACAGACATCTTAGACTATAAAGACGCCAAGAAAGAGGCGAAAAGCCAACGCAAAGAAATCTTGGCAGAAATGGCAAAAGACGAAGCAGAAAAAACAAATCTGGTAAAGAAAGTTTTGGCGGCCCAGCGTGCAAAATATGGCGCATCAGGTATGTCAAACAACGGCATGACCGAAGGTGCCGTATTAAAACGTCTGAAATCGGAAGCATCTGCACCATACGCAGAAAAGCGACGTGCCAATTTGGCAAAGTTAAAAAATGTCAAAGCATCAAAACCAAATTTATTGAAATCGCTATTGTCCAGACTTGATGATATTGTCGGCTAATTGGGGGGGGCAGGGTATTATGTATAAAATATCTTATATCACAGACGGAACGACAACAGAGTTTGCCTTTTCGTTCCCCTTTTTTCAAGCTGCGGACATTTGTGTCGCGATTGATAACAACATGTATGACGGCAGTTATACCGTAATTCCAAATGATGATTTTTCCGGTGGAAGCGTTGTGTTTGATATTGCGCCCGGTTCAGACAGCCAGCTAGACATTTTTCGTCGAATATCACTATCGCGCGTAATTGATTATCAGCCGACCCAGAAAATAGACCCCGAAGATTTGAATTCTGATTTCAATTTTCTGTTGGCGGCATTTCAAGATTTGCGCGCCATCGACATTGATTTAACAGAATGGCAAAATCGCCATGACAATATCAAATCTTTGATAGATTATACACATTCTGTTATTGCAGATAAACTGTCTGGGGGCAGTGTGTTAGGTTTGTATCGTAATTTGTTAAGCGTATTGGATAATGCGTTACCAACGTTAATAAACGATTATGGTTCTGTCACAGACGTTGCGCCGAATGAAAATCGCGATGATTACGGAATTCTATAGTTTCCTGGACGAATGGAATCGAACATTGGGGTTAACTACGCCGGCACACCATCGACAAATTATGCGTTTCTTGTTTGATATATGGACAGTCGCGCCCCGTCGTGGATTATTAATGGCATTTCGTCATTCGGGAAAGTCGACCGTTGTCGGTGTTTTTGCCGCATGTGTATTATACTTACGACCTGAGACCAGAATTTTAATATTGTCCGCTGAAAGTAATCTGGCCACGCGCATGGTTGCACACATTCGTCATATTTTGGAAAATCATCCATGGTGCACAGACATGATACCGGCAAACAAAAAAGAATGGGCATCATCACGCATAACAATCAATCGTCCAATTGGCATACGCGAACCATCTGTTATATGCCAGGGCGTTCATGGAAATATCACTGGTATGCGTGCAGACCTAATTATTTGTGATGACATAGAGGTTCCAAACACATCAAACACCGCCCAAAAGCGTGAGAATCTGCGTGAACGCCTGCGCGAATTAGATTTCATCTTATCGCCATCTGGTACGATGATTTACATCGGCACGCCACATACGCATGACACGATATATAGAACCACAGATGATGATTAATTTGCTGTGCTGATAAATGTACGCAATTTGCCCAACAGTTCGGTCCCTTCGTCCCCGAACATTGGCAGGTACGCTTCATATTCTGGCATATCGGCCTGTACCTGGGCGCGTGCGCGATCTGATATCGGGTTGGCAATAATTTCGTGCGCCATATCCCACAGTCTGTACGCATTATACGTCTGTTTAACAACGCGCCATTTATCCAGCAGGTGTGGACGTTCTGACAAAACCGTACGAATTGCAACCGGCCATTCGGCACCGAAACTGCGTACGACATCCAGTGTCAAGAATGCGTTCAGTCCAGACTGATCTGGGGTAAAGAAATCAAGCCCACTTTCTAATTCTTTCCATTGGGCCTGTGTTAATATAATTGGCGGTGTTGCATCGCCCATCATGCCACCGTATGGCAACAATTCGCGTTCAATTCCATCCATTGGGGTTTTGCCACTGCGCAGATTTTCGATATGTTTAACCAGGTTTTTCCCTGTTGGTAAATCGTGCAATTCGTTGATAACGTCGTCTGTCGCCTCATTAACAAATATTGGGTTTAATGCTGTCCACCCACCAACGATAACGTGTGCTTGGCGATACAGATTTAACAACTTTGACGCGGTTGTTCTTACCTTGGCTTTCATATTTGGTCCCTCTCTCCTGTATTGATTGGAATGGCGTTATTCCATAACAATCATTACAACCTTGTGCATTGTTTGCGCTGTGACCTTTTCCTCTGGCGAAGAAATCTGTCCATAAACCTTACCTTTGGAATCTTGTTTTACGCTGACGATTTGTGCATTTATAGATGTTTCTGTGTCCAGTGCATCGAAATCAGTATCAATTGCAACGGCCATATCACCTGGCTGGGCCGGTGTTAATGCGTCTGCAAACACGTATGACTTTTCTGGAATAATCCCCCCCAGTCTTTTTGCGTTTGGGATAACGGCATAAATACCTTGTCTGCCTTCCAGTGTCATTGGTGCAACAATCATCGTCTTGTCAGATTTTTTGAATGCAATCGTTTTCCCAGACGGTGTACCGAATACAGGCACCAACTTTTTACGTGCGCTATCATACAATTTTGCGCCATACAAACTGCCCTGCATATCGATGCCTGACATTGGGTTGCCTGGTTCCAAAACGGATTTAACGCGTTCTTTAACTTTGCTGATGTGTTTATTCAATTCGCCAGATTTATACAGGTTTGCAATCTTATCGAATAATTCTTCGGCACCCAACGCAAAAGATTTTGCCAATGGTTCGATTTCGTTTTTATAGATTTCGCGTTGTCCGACTTCGATTTTATGATATACCGACAGTGTCATTCCTGCTTCTTTGGCCGCCTGTGCAATGGTTTTGCCTTTTTGTTGGCGGATTTTGCGCAGACCGCTGCCGAATATTTTCAGGCCGCTGTCCTCATTATCGTTCAAACGGCGTTTGATTTCGTTTTGCCATTGACCTGCGACATCATCTGATTCCTTGATAAATATATCAGACAGTTTGCAGCCCAAAATATTGCAAATATTCAGCAACTGTTTCTGGTTCAGACGGCGTACACCCTTTTCGATTTTGGAAACTGCAGACAATGATAACCCGGCTTGGCGTGCCAGTTCTGTCATTTTCATACCATTTGCCAAACGAATGTTTCTGATATTATTTGGAAATATAATTTCTTCTTGGGCCATTGCAAACTCCTAAAAATTAATCTGCTTGACAAAATAATAGTCAATTTTTAGAACCAGCGCAAGCAAAATAATTACAATGGCATATCATCTGGTATCGCATCTGGGTCAATTGCGGTTGGTGCATCATCCATATCTGACCCCAGTGCTGTTGCAGAAATCGTTGGTGCCGGTTGTGCAAATTCATTTTCGCCACGTGCCTCAAATTCATCCAGGTTATCGAATAAGCTGTAATCGCCAAAGAATGCGGTACGAACTGTTTCTGGTCGTCCATGACGGTTTTTACCGATGATAATGTCTGCCTTGCCACGTGCGCGTTCCAGACGTTTTTGCCACGTTTCAACCATTGAATTATTTGTTGTGTTGGACATACGTTCTGACGGGTCGCGATTTTGCAGATAGTATTCTTCACGATACGTAAACATAACAATGTCCGCGTCTTGTTCAATAGACCCAGATTCACGCAGGTCAGATAGCTGTGGTCGTTTATCATCGCGTGCTTCGACACTACGTGACAACTGTGACAGTGCAATAACAGGTACATCCAACTCTTTGGCCAGCATTTTCAGCCCACGTGTAATTTCTGAAATTTCCTGAACACGGTTGTCCTTGCTTTTGCCACCGGGCGATGTCATCAACTGTAAATAGTCGATAACGATAAGCGCAATTCCGCCGTGCTTGCGTGCCAATCTGCGTGCGCGTGTTCGCATCATTGGTACAGACATGCCTGGCGTATCGTCGATAAACAATGGTACACGTCCAATTGCCTCTGAATATTGGGACATTTTCAAAAAGTCTTCGTCTGTCAGATTACCTTCGCGCATGGCACTGGCCGGCACCTTGGACTGTGACGACAATACACGTGCCGCCAACTGTGATGCCGACATTTCAAGACTAAAAAACACAACCGCGCCCTTGTAATTTTTGTTTGCACGTCCAAACGCGATTGCCTGGGCGGCGTTAAACGCAATATTCATTGCCAGCGTTGTCTTACCCATCGCAGGGCGTCCCGCAATAATAATCAGGTCGGAATGATGCAACCCACTGATTGATTGGTCCAGTGCATTTAACCCGGTTGTCAGACCGGATAGTTGACCGTCTGCTTTGTATGCGATTTCTGCCTCGTCCATTGCGCTTTTCAGTGCGGTTGCAATTGACGTTATTTCGCGTTCTGATGCGCCGGCGGTGGCCATATCGAATAACTTTTGTTCGGCGATTTCAATTTGACGTGCCACTGGATTGTCCAGGTCTTCGACAAATGCCTTGTCTGTAATATCTTGCCCCAGTGCGATTAAGTCACGGCGCAGTGCGTGTTCGTACACAATGCGTCCGTACTGTTCAACGTTTACAACGGTTGCGCCCGCCCCAGACAACTGTGTCAGATAATCCACACCACCGACCGATTCCAGAACGCCCTGTTGGTCCAGATAGTTTTTTGCGGTGATAATATCGAACGGAATACCTGCGGCGAATTGTCTTTCTGCCAATTTATAGATTTCTTGGTGTGCGGGGTGCGAAAAATGATTTGCAGTCAAGAATTCTGACACGCGTTCCAATGCACGATTATTCATTAATACCGCCGCCAATACGGCCTGTTCCGCTTCCAGGTTTGTCGGCAAAGTCTTAGGGGTAAAGTCCATGTCAAAATCCTTTTCTTCATCGCCAATGGTATATGAAAAAAATGCTTTTTCAACGCCTTTTTTGCGTGGGTATAAATTATTAAAGATTCCAATCGTTGACGCGCATGGAAATCCGGCATGGCCAGAATTATTTCCATTGGAAAAAATAGACCAAATGCGTGAAATTGTTGGGGCGCGTCATTTCTCGGCCCAGATGATGCTGGAATTCGTACCGACCGAACGTGCGCGCCTGGATCCTGGTGGAATACATTTTTATGACGAAGAATTTGAACCACGCAACGCGCGTATTGGTAATTCTGTCATAACTGGTTGTGTTCTGTATTGGGACCCGTCAACCGGTCGTCGTGGTCGCGACGGCAGTGCGTGTGTCTTGCTGTATCGCGATGATCGGTCGCGACATATTTTTATTCACGACATATTGTATTTGACTGTTGCAGATGATGATCAGTATCCGCTGTCACGTCAATGTGATATGGTTTTGGATTTTATGCGAAATTGCGGCCTGTCACGGATAACGATTGAAACGAATGGTATTGGTGGTGGGCTGCCAGAAATTATGCGCAATTGTGCCATGCAGCGTGGTGCAAATATTTATGTCCAGCGTGTTCAAAATTCACGCGCAAAATCAGACCGTATTTTGGACGCAATTGAACCGGTATTAAGTACTGGCCGTCTGCATGCACATACGCGCGTCACCCGCACACCATTAATGTCAGAAATGATTGGTTGGTCGCCGATGGGGCGTGGCGGTGTTCATGATGATGGTCTGGATGCGGTCGCAGGTGCGATTTCACAAACCCCGATACCCGTTCGTCCAACTGGTGGTGCCATAACCCCAATTTGTGCGAACACAAATTTCAAAATATAAAAACAAAAAAAGGAAAAACAAATGCAAAACAACTTACAAAATATGTATAAACGTGCCTTGGATATTCGCAGCCCATGGTTAAAGCGTTGGGATGACGCGCGTCGTTATACCATGCCAACCGCAGATGATGACAACGCAACACTGTTTGACGCAACCGCATCTGATGCGTCTGATAATTTGGCGGCGTCTATTTATACATTGTTAACGCCCCCAGAATCGATGTGGCTGTCATTAATCCCAGAAAGCGACCTGTCCCCAGACGCAGATTATGCAACGCATATCCTGCGCGCAAATCTGAATGATTCAAATTTCTATACCACAATACACCAGTGTTATATGGATTTGGTTGTACTGGGTACGGCATGTTTGTTCATGGCAGAAAGTCCGATTGGCGCATCGTCTGCATTTACATTCACATCGATTCCAATGTCAGATATTGCGATTTTGCCGAACGCAGTATTTCACACAACATCAATGTCTGCACGTGAAGTTCTGGAAAAATATCCCACATGGACACCGCCGGCAAATCTGCGTGATACGATAAAGCGCGACCCAGAAACACCATTAAAACTGGTGCAAAGCCTGGTCGGTTCTGAATTCACAGCATGGCTGGATGTTGGTGGCGATATTGAAAATAATATCGTGTCTAGGGGTACGTTTGAAACAAATCCATACATAATATTTCGTTGGTCATTGGCGTCTGGCGAATTATATGGTCGTGGACCCGTATTGCGTGCATTGCCAGATATAAAAACCGCGAACAAGGTTGTCGAATTGGTCTTAAAAAATGCAACCATTGCCGTGTCTGGCATATGGCAGGCCGACGATGACGGTGTTATCAACCTGAATAATATAAACCTGACGCCCGGCGCAATTATACCAAAGGCGGTCGGTTCATCTGGTTTAACACCATTAAAGTGTGGCGCAGACTTTGATGTGTCTCAGTTAATATTAAAAGACCTGCGCGAACGGATTCGTCATGCACTATTGGCAGACAGATTGGGGTTGTTAAGTGACAAAGAAATGACCGCGACAGAGATTTTGGCACGCAATGCAGACATGATGCGTATTTTGGGTGCGACATATGGTCGCCTGTTGCATGAATTTATCAGACCATTATGTGACCGCGGTCTGCAAATATTGGCGCGACGTGGTGTGATTGAACCAATACGTCTGAATAGTGATGCGGAATTAAAATACATTGCACCAATTGCACAAATGACCGCAATTGAAAATATTACTGGGGGTGCGTTATGACAGATATTGAAAAGAATTATGCGCGTTGTTTTTCATCCCCGTCTGGCGCAATTGTGTTGGCGCATTTACGCAATATGACCATTGAACGAACATTTGGCGCAAACGCAACAAACGAAGAATTGCGTTGGGGCGCGGCGCAAAGCGCGCTTGTCCGTCAGATAGAATCCCTTGTTGCGCGGGGCAGGGGGAATCAAACATGACAATCATAGACTTCCTTCGCAACAGTTGGTTTTTAATTGCCTTTATCGGTGGTTTGATTTATTGGGTTGCGCGCCAAGATTTGTCCGTCGCCGAATTGGAACGCATTGACGGTCGCGTGACAGTCTTGGAAAATCGCACAACGATATTGGAAACCGGCATCGGACAAATTCAGATAAAAATCGACGATATCAAAGAAGACCTGAACCTAATCAAAGGCGCGGTTATAAAATAAAAAACATGCCACCGGTTTTTGGTGGCATGTTTATATACCATATTTGTTTTTTGTAGGGACTGATGTTTGGTTGTTTTTTATCTTGGTGCAATCGGGGTGTTGATAATCGTACTGCCGTTGATTCCATTGCTTTTCCGAATTACATTCGTATTGTATATAACAATGGCACCCCGACCACATATGTAATCAGGGGATAAAATCTTTAACGACATAAAGTAAATAAAATTAATCTTTTGTGCCGGGCAGTTTGGGCCTATCAAAACCCATCAGA
>JAWPOE010000002.1:0-59805 GCA_033345195.1 Alphaproteobacteria bacterium | reverse complement strand
CCAGATAAAAGGTGGCTTTGAAGATATTAAATGTACTATTGGTGGTCAGACGGTTGCGGACTGGGGCGATGAATTCCAGGTTGGCATTGGACTGAACGGCAACTATTAAAATTAACGCCCCAAACGGGGCGTTTTTTTAGTCCAAATTTTTTTGTGTGCTGTTTAGATTACATAACAAAATCTTCACCCAGGTAAACTTTTTTTACCATTTCGTCTTGGACGATTTCATCTGTTGTACCGTGTTTTAATATTTTTCCATCATGTAGAACATAACTGCGGTCTGTGATGCCTAATGTTTCGCGTACGTTGTGGTCAGTAATAATTACGCCCAGTCCACGGTTCTTTAGTTGCGATACCAGGCAACGTATTTCGTTTACAGCAATGGGGTCGATTCCTGCGAATGGTTCGTCCAATAATATGAATTTTGGGTCGTTGGCCAATGCACGTGCGATTTCAACGCGACGACGTTCGCCCCCAGACAGGGCGGTCGCAGGACTGCGACGCAGACTGGATATAGAAAATTCCTCCAGTAATGAATCAAGTTTCTTTTGGCGCTTCTTTTTGTCTGGTTCAACAACTTCCAATATTGCCATAATGTTTTGTTCGACGGTCAGGCCGCGAAAGACACTGTTTTCCTGGGGCAGATATCCAATATGCAGGCGTGCGCGCTGATAAAATGGCAGGTGTGTTATATCTTGGGAATTTAAGAATATCTGACCGCCGGTGGCAGATAGCTGACCTGTTATGCAATAGAATGCGGTCGTTTTCCCGGCGCCATTTGGCCCCAGCAGACCAACCGATTCGCCTTGTCGTGCCTCTAATGATATATCTTTGATAACCATACGTTTGCCGTATGATTTTGATAAATGTTGAACGCGTAATACAGATTGTTTCATAATTTTATCACCAATTCGTTTGTTCGTAATTTGTCGCCATTGCTGGAATCAACGCGTACATTGCCGGTTAATGTTATACGTTTTTTCTTGCGATTGTACTGACCGCGGTTTGCGGTTATGTTGTCTGTAATTTTCTTGCCGTTTGCTTCGCGACTGATTGTGCCGGATACAGTGTCCATAAATATTATATCGGGGTTGTCGTATTCTTGATATCCGGTCTTGGCACGCAGTTTAAAAGGTTCGCCATTTTTGTCTGTCCCAACAAATGCTGCACCCGACATTTTGAATTGGTTGCTGACGATATCGGTCATGTTTATTGTGGAAATAGGTGTCCATAATAATTGTTTTGTAAACAGTGGTGCAGCAACCAGTGCCGCAATCATCACCAGGCCCCAGCCAGTAAAAAAGAACTGCCACAGGCGCTTTAACCGCTTGTGCTTGGTCAGTATAATAAAGTTGCGTTTGTCTTTTTTCACATATGCAGTTTAGCGCGAAGATAATAAAAATGCAATTTTTATATTTGTCTGCATAAATTTTTTATGTTATAATGATGTTCAAGAGAGATGAAAAAGCCCCTGTTGTTCTTTATTGCTGTTTTTATGGCTGTGCAAGGTACGGCAGGTGCGATTACAATTAAAACAAAACCAACTGTGAAAAAGCAAGAAACGTCGGTCAAGGATATGGGGGCAAGTTTGTTGCCGACGGTTGTGAATTTGGTCAGTGGTATAAAAGAAATTACCAAGAAGCAGAAAGAATTGACGTCGGAATGTATGCCGACTTCTCAGGAAATTGTATGGGTTAATAATATTGTTAAGGAATGGGCAAAAACAGGTGCGGCAACTGCTGATGAAGTGCAGGCTAAGTTGAGTTTGAGTGGTTGGATCCGGTGTAGTAGCCCAGAAGGTGGCTATGAAACCAGCGTGCGTATCGCGGGCGGTACAGGTGATGAAATTGGCCAGTGTTACGATTGGTTCGGTGGACCGTCTAATAAAGATGCTGTGTGGTATCAATTTCCGATGGCAAAATTGACATATTATTGTATAGATGGCGAATTGGATTCCTGTACCGAGAAAAATCGGAAATACGTTTCTAATATTTATGATGTTTTTAATCTGGTTGATTTTTCACAGGCAGATTATTCCAAAGATGATTTTAGTAAGGCACAAAAAATAATGGATAAAATTGAAAAGTGTTCGTATGCAAAATTGGATGAGCGAAAGAAGGCGATGTGGGGCGAATTCTTGGTCAATACGATTGGTAATGTTGGTCAAAAAACAAATACTGGAACAATTATGCAATCGGTCAGTGGTATCGCCAGCGGTGGTGATTTGGGTAGCGGTTTGGGTGCCTTGGGCGGTGTTGCGGCACAGTTTATGAATAGATAAAATCTTTTGTTTGTAACGCGTGTGCGTCACGATGCGTTTGGATGTGGTGTATTATGTTGGCATAATAAAAAATTTCAGGCGGGGTTACCGCCTGATTCTATGTCGAAATGTTTTTTCGATGCATGACAGATTATTTATTCATAATAACAATTGTTTGAAATTGTGAATTGTCCGGTTTGGTCTTTGTATGTTCCGGATGATAAATAGCAGTCTGTTATGTTTTGGGGGCCTGTAAAGTTTTCTGGCGTGTTGGGGACTGTTGGTGTCGCGCTTGTGCTCTTGTACAGATAAGTTGTGCATGACTTGTCTGTGCATTCATATGGGCATTCTGTACAGGTGCAGGTGCTGCTGTCGCTGTTGTTGGTGCAGGTGCCATAGGTGCCACCACCACATGCATAGCGGTTGGCGTCCTGATAGACGCCATTTACGCAAATTTGGTAAGAGTAGGTAAATATGCCTTCGGTGCCGAATATGGGGATATCGTTGGGGTTTATGACGCCATCTAAGCATTTTAATGGGTCTTCTGGGTCTATTATTTCAAAGCCTGTATCACAGAAACATCTGTCTGTATCTAATGTATAGCCACTAACGTATGCGCATAGTTTGGTGTGTAAAACAGGGCATGATGTGCCAGGGACTATGATTTCCTGTGATGCTGGGAGACACTTGCAATTGTCATAGTTGATGGGTTTGTTGGGGTCGCAAAAAGCTGTTTGGTTTGTCTGGCATGCGATTAGTATAGTGTCGGTTGTTGTACATATGGCGGGGGTTGTTAGTATTATACTGGTTGTTGTTACAAAAAAAAGATGTTTCATTGTCTGTTCCTTTCTGATGGTGGTTTTATGAAAAAAAACCATCGATATTGGAGGTCAGGAGGTTGAGAACAATCGTTGGAATTGTCCGCTTATTCAATATATTCGCGGATCCTCCTGACCGGTGAATCAGGAGTTGTTTTTTTACGTCGTTGTGGCAGCTTTACAAGCTCATCTTCGACGCCAACATACGGGTTCGCACGCCCCAATACGATAACACATCGTATCAGTATCTATTTTATATCCAGATTAAAAAAAATCAATCTGTTTGTTGTGTGTTTTTTTCTGCTTTACTAAGATTAAGAAAAATCGTATAATATGAAGGATTAAAGAAAGAAGGGAAGTTTAACATGAAAAATAAAACTTGTGTGGCAACTTGGGTTATTTCACGTATGCTGATGGTGGCGGGCGTTGTTACGGTTACGGCGTGTGCGCGTCATGGGAATCAGGCGGCGGAATATACTGGACCTGTGGCAACACCAACGGTTGATTATGTCGAATCGCTGGATGTTTATTCTGCCCCGCACAAGGATTCTTTCTTGAATCAATTGGCGATGAATTATCGTTCGTATGCAATTTATAATGCGCGTACCAGTGGCTATGCGGATATGGGTGAATTGTTCGCGAACAAGGCGGTCGCTGCCTTCGCGGGCGAGGTGCCATTCCCAGAATCTTTGGAAAATTGGCCGGTGGAAAATGAACAAGAAGCATTCGAACTATCAAACGCATATGGCGAATTAATGGAACAATTAAAGAATGATGCGTCATACACAAATCCAGAACTAGCGGCAGAGGCACAGGCAAAATTCGATTGTTGGTTATCTGCATCGGCCAGTGGACAAATCGCGACTGCAAATCAGTGTCGTGACAGATTTGAAAAAACAATGACTGCCTTGCGCGATTGTACAGGTGGCAAAATCGTTAAAAAGCAAATGCCAGAAACAACAGTTGTGACAACGGGTGAAACAGTTGTTGAAACACAACGTTATTATCCAGAAACACGTAATATGTCTGCAATGTCTGGCATGGGGCAGGCACGCGAGGGTGTTATTATTGTTAATAATGTAAATGTTCCAGAACATTTGATTAATCCGGAACCGGTTCAGCCAGTGGTGTTTAATCAAAATATTTATGGTGGGGACAAAACTGTGACAAAAAGTTCAAATGATAACAGTGTTAGAAACAGCAACAATGAATTGATGGCTGTTGATTGTCCAATGGGTGCGGCTGATTGTCATGATGCCCAGGATGCTGGGGTGACTGTTATGATTGCGGAAAAAGATTGCCCAACATGTCAGACGGCATCTGTTCCAATGCTTGGCGAAGAATTAGTTAGCCGTGAAGAGTTTATCAACATGATGATGGCGATGCGTGCAGAATTGGCTGCAATTAATGCACGTCTGGATCAGATTCAGGCATCTGCTGGTGAAAAAACAATGATAAAGGTTCAGCAGATTCCGTTGGAACCAAAACAGCATGTAATGGAAGAAGTCTTTGAAATTCGTTTTGATTTTAACAAGGCTCAGATTAAACCAGAATATCAAGAATTGATTCAAAAGTTGGCATCTGCAACCCAGGAAAATAAAAATATAAAGGTTTCTGTTGTTGGGCATACAGATACAGCAGGAACAAGCAATTATAATTATGCATTGGGTGGTCGTCGTGCCGAAGCGGTTCAGAAGATGCTGATACAGTATGGAATACCGGCCAGTCAAATTGTTGCTGTGTCGGCAGGCGAAGAAGATTTGGCGGTGCCAACCCCAGATAATACACCAAATGCGGCAAACCGTCGTGTGCGTGTTGTCAAAGAAGTTCACTATACAGAAGAACAACCTGTCGTTCCTGTTTCGATAGAGGTTGAAGAAGTTTCTGCGTCTGCGTGTGGTGAATATGGTTGCGAACAGTAAAATATATTACGATAAGACTTGACAAAAAGGCTTTGTTGGTATATATTGACCTGTGTCAGAGAGATGTTTTTGAAAAGGGCATTTGAAATGACTGATATGATAGATAAGTTTAATGTTGGTATAGAAGCCTTGCAACAAGGCGCCAAGGCGCATGGGTATAGAAAGGGCGCAGAGGCTGTTAATTTAGCGGCGATTTTTCAGGCGCGTGGTATTACATTTGGTATGACCAACGTTATTGGTAACGAAAAGCAAAACGAACAATAAGATTTTTTATGTGGTTTGTTGATGAAAGGCCCGCCGTATGGTGGGCCTTTCGCGTATCATGTCGATAATATTCTGGGGCCTGTGGTGTACTTATTGTGTAAGTGTGGGTGGCGATACTCAAATCCCAGTGATTTATTGTTAGTATGTAATCAGATAATTTTCTGGGGTGATATCATTGCAATCGTCCCATTTATATTCTGTCATATTGGTGCCCGTGAAATTGATGCTTAAAGTGCATTCTGTACCAGTGTTGTTGACTTTTGCGGTTGCCAATGATGATAGTGTTTGTTCGTCGGTAATTTTATAATAAACGCCATTGCTGTCGATGATAATCAAATCGCCACCATTACAGTATATTGCGTCGCCATTTGGCATTGTATTACCCTCGTTTTCTCCAATGCTGGCGGCTTCGGTAGTTCCACCCAGGCAAAATACATGGTATGTTTTTCCTTTATCTGCTGCTGTGCTATTTAGATCGATGCGGTACTGTGCGATATATTCGGCATTTTTTACGCCACTTGGGACGCATATATTTTTATCGTTGGGCAGGTCGTCTGCGGTTGTTGATTTGTATGTTGGGGTTGTGTTTATTGTTATTATTTGGCCACTGGTGGTGCAACAATTGCCAAAACTGTCAAATATCCCGCTGTTGCAGCAGTCGTTAGTCTTTATGTTATCTTTATTAGATGTTATGTATTGTTTGTCTGCTAAGCATGATGCGCCACTGCTGGTTATATTTTGGGATGGTACGCAACTTGTGCCGTCGTATTTAAATCCGGCCTTGCATGTATAATCACGACAACTGTCTTCTTTGTTTATGGTACCTGTATTGTATGCAAACCAAGACAACAGGGTTCTGGTGTTGTCCGTTTCGGTTGGCGTACCGAGTTTTCGTGCGGTTTTTATTCTGTTTGTTATATTTGTGTTTTCTGGATTTTGTTCGCAATTACCCCAGATGCGTTCGGCCAGACGACATGTATAGCATGCGTCTGATACTGTGTTGTTCGTTGATGTGTTTTGGCATTCTTCTTGGCAAATGTTATGGACGCATGTGCTTTTTTCTGGTCTGTTTGGTACTATTGTACAATCTTCTGTGATATCATCAATGGTGTATAGGTCAGAATAGAAATGACCATTTTTGAAAATGCCATTATCGATTGTAATCTGCTGAACTTTGTTAAGCGCATCTGTGCCGGCGCTGGATACGCATTGTACAACCTGGTCCCAGCAGGCGGTACGATTTAAAATCGATTTGCGGTTGATAGATGTGTATATGTCTTCGCACAGGCCGAAATTGCCAGATGTCGATTTGCATGTTTGGATTATGCAATTCCTGCCGACCTCGCGACATGTGTGCATGATTGTGTCAAGTGTAATTTTTGTTGTAATTTGTGATATGCCGTCTGTCCATTCTGTTGAATCACTTGTGTTTTCTAATAAGGCACTGCATGCCGTTGTTACATCCTGGCACATGGCGTTTACGGTTTTGTCAGCCTCTATCCCAAAGATAGACAGTGCGCGTGCATCAAATTCTTGGATTGTGTCTTTGGCGGCGGTCAGGCATTCTGCGGTCAGGGTTGTGCATGATTGACGTACGTCTTCTAGCTTCTTTTCCTGGGCCAGTTTTATTTGTGCCAGTGCATCTTCTATAAAGGAGTCCCAGACAGTGTCAGCAATGTCTTGGCATTTTTCCATGGCTGGTTCCAGGAATACTTTTTTTGTTTCCAGGAAAGATATAAATTTGTCGTTGCCGGGTGCGGTGCCCCATGTTTGGTTGCCTGTTGGACGGGTTATCAGTTGTGTCAAATCGGATAAATCTTGGGTCAAGAAAGCGGCGCCGGTTGTCGGATCGATATAGCGTCCCGATGTGTCAAGACATTTGCCTAATTCGTTGCCACATACGCTGGCATCAGAAAGTGCGTCTAGCATTTTCTTTTTGCAAGTTAAAATATCATCAGAATTTCGTTGTTGGTGTATATCTAAACGGGACATGTCCAATAGTGCGCCGCTTTCAAAAATCTTGGAACGTGTTTGTTCTGTTTGTGACTGATATGATTTTGCAACCGTGTTGCAATCTTGTTCAATTGACATTTGGTAACCACTTTCTGCGATTTGCAGTTCGTCGGGGGAACAAACCTCCATCGCCATTTCGCGGCAGATTGGCAGTGCAGAAATATAAAGGTCTGTTCCTGATTTTGTTGTTGTCGCAGAACCTAGTAACGAATCGACATTGTCAAATGCACTGTCTGTATTTAGTGACAGGTTTATGGCATTTAAACTATTATCAAAATTGCTGTCATTAAAACTGGTGTTTAATTTTTTTGCGATTTGATCCAGTAATTTTTTTGATTCTGATTTGTCGTCTTTTGTGAATGCCAGTTCGCCTTCGGTTGCTTGGTTCATGGCACTGACATCTTCTTTGTCCATGTTCACAGTAATCAGGCGTTCGCCAAAATTTAATAATTTGTCTTCTGCTTGTGCCAATTTTTGTTTTGTGTATTCAAATTCGTTTGCGCGTGCAGAACAAGCACAACGGCGCAATTGGCTGTCTTTATTTGCGCAAAATTCATCCATACAGCTATGAAATACTTCGCGGCATTTGCCGAAATTGCGCGATAGTATGTCTTCGCGTGTTGCAATGCGTGCAGTTGTTGCGTTGCGCGTGACGTTGCGTGTTGGTGTTTTTAAGGTGCGACTGGTACCAGTGTTATTTTGTGTTGCGACACGTGTCGAAATCGCGGTGCGTGAAATATTTGTGTTTTTTTGTGTTGCGCCACGTGTTGAAACAGCAGTGCGTGGTTGAACATTTGTCGATGTTGTTCGTGCGGTTAGTGTCTTGGTTGTGTCTTTTTGTGTTGATGTTGTTCGTGATATATCAGATTGTATCGCGTTTGTTCGCGGTGTGTTTTTATCGTGTTCGCGTGTTGCAATTGCACCGGATTTTGTTGTGCGCGATGTTACAACAGAAGTGGTTGGTTTTTGTGTGTCTGATTTTTGCCTTTGGCGAACCGCAGATGTATTCTGTGCTGTTGGGCGACGTGTGCCAGCGCGTGAAATGTCGGACGCGTCATCCGCCACCGCAGGCTGAAACGCAAGCGGTGCAAGGCACGCAACAAAAAATAGTCTTAATCCCTTCATTCCGATGATAGAATGTTAGCAAAATTATGAATTTGTGGGCAAGAATTTTTTTATAAAAAGACCGAATTTTGTAGTGGTGCGACCAGGGGGAATCGAACCCCCACGGGTTGCCCCACAGCATCCTTAGTGCTGTGCGTCTACCAGTTCCGCCATGGTCGCGTGTGTTCGCCTTATTTTGACAAGTTGTTTGTTGTTTTTCAACCTTTTTTATGATAGTATTACAATGATAATAAAAAAAGGAAAGGGTAAAAGCATGAAGGTGTTGCCAAAATTTTTGTTTAAATGTTCTATGTTAATAATGGTTCCAGCTGCGGCAAGTGCAGCAGGGACGTATTATACTGGGAATTATCAATCGCCCCAAACCAGATATTCACAGCAGGCATACACACAACGTACCAGAAGCACGACGTATTCACAACAGGGGCTTTCGCAATACAATCAGAATCAGTATGCTAATGCGGGGTATGCGGCAACTCGTTCGGCCCAGGGGCAGGGGGGGCGCATGACACAATCTGTGCAGTCTAAAAAACAGGGACGTGTGGAAACTGTTGCTGATTCGGGCAAGGAAGGATTCTTTTTAGGTGCAGGTATCTCGCGTCAAACAGCCATGTGGCAATTTGAAATGAAAGAAGCCGAATCGATTCTGCACTATGATAATATTGATTGGAATGTTTTTGATGTTAATGCAGGCTATCGTTTTAAGGTGGGTAATACGCCAATGCAGCTTAATGCAGGGTTTAAATATGGTATGCAGGCAGGCGAATCGACGATGGTTGATGACGATATCACAAATGGTGGTTATTTTGTGACTGCGTGGGGCGTCGATGATGATAGTGATGGCAAGATTGATACGTTCTTGGGCGACCAGATGGGGCATGCCTTGTCAATTGGTACGTCCAAAGATGGTTCTATGATGGAATTCAATGCTGGATTTGGTTTGACCGATTTCTTTAAACTGGGCAAGGTCAAGATTACGCCGTCAATTGGTTGGCGTTATTTGAAATATGAATTGGAAACAACGAAAAATCATGGCCTTGCAGTAGATACATTTACTGGGGCGGGTGGCTGTGTTCAGGTGCCAGGTAGTAATGAGGTGCAGTGTGATCCGATTTTAATCTTTATAGATGCCGCCGGAAATACACAGGAAATTGCAGTGCGTGGTGATACAAATGAAGATGGTGTTATTGATGTGAATGATGCGATTCAAATACCGTCTGGGTATGATTCTGTTAATGCAGGTGGTACATATTATTGGGATCAACCGGGGGTTAGTCATTCGTATGAAGTCGAATGGTCTGGTCCGTATCTTGCATTAGATATGTTGTATGATATTAATCTGAATAACTATGTTAATGCATATGTAGAGTTGGGTTTGCCGTCATATAATGCAACAGGTGACCAGCCATATCGTTTTGATTGGGCGCATCCAAAATCTGTCGAAGACGAGGCAGGAATTGGTTCCGCATTTCATTTAGGATTGGGGGCAAGTTGGTCAACGGCGATTTCTGATTCTGTGATGTTGTCTGTTGGTGTGACGTATGATTATTACACTGTCGGTGATGCTGATGCCAAAACGTATCTAAGCGAAGATTATTATACAGGCATTTATTATGCCAGACTAGATATGTATAAGGCGGATGGCTATGACGAAGAATATATGTTGCAAAATGACAAGATTGCCCAGAACATTGTTCAATTGGCCGAAGAATGTCCGGGGTGGGTTTGCTCGTCAAATGGTGAAATCGAGTCGTTCTATAAATCTTTGGGTGTTCGCGTTGGTATAAACGCAAAGTTTTAGGAAATATAAGGTTGTTTAATGTTTGTGAAGCGCGTTTTATGTGTGGCTGTTTGTTTGCTGATGACGTTGACGACATCGTTTGCTGTTGAATTGCAGGGAATGTCGGCTGTTAATGTCACCAGTGATACGGCTGCGAATGCAAAAAATAAAGCGTTTGATCAGGCGCGTCGACAAATAATTGTTGATGTGTTGCGGCAATATGCAGACGAAGGTACGCTGATTAGTGCTGTATCTGATGCAAAAAGTTCGGATTTGATGCCGTTGATTGCGTCGTCCAGTATTGATGGTGAACAGTTGTCGGATACGACATATACTGCGAATATTAAAATGACAATTGATGAAGATGTGGCGCGTGTGTGGTTGTCTGATAATGGTATTCAAAATTGGTTGAATGGTGGTGCCAGTGCAGATGTTTTTGCTGTTCAGGTTGATATGACACATGGTATTGCGGATTGGGTGGGCTTGCAACGTGTTGCACGTGCAAAAAAAATAGACTTGAATACCAAAATGTTATCATCGGTCAGTGCGCGTTTGGAATTGCCAACGTCTGTGCGCAACACATTTGTATCGTCTGTGCGTGAGGCTGGCTGGCATGTGGAAAATAAAGACGGCGTGTTACGTATTTCGAAATAACGATTGTTTTCCTTGCTTGACTTTTTTTCTGTTTGGGGTATTGTTGGCCTGTACGTGAAAAAGGGAAGGAATTGAAAAAAATATCTATTGTTTTGTTGGGTGTTGCGTTGCCTGGTGTTGCGTCGGCGGCGTGGTCCGATGGAAAACTGGATTTAAATGTACGTCGAATTGGCTTAGAGTGGTCCAAAACAGAAGTGCATCATGCCAAGGAGTATGAAAATTCCCCTGTGTCTGCGTTAAAAGCAGATAGCCAAGATTTTATAAAAGGGATTTTTGATACGGCGTTGCAGTATAACAATGGGCGTTTTCAATGGGTTAACAGTTTGTTTATGGAATATGGTGAGACAAAGTTAAAGCCATATGATGAACCGGTTACAGTCAGTGAGAATGCAGACGATATTTTGTTGACCAGTGATTTGTCATATGCATGTTGGGAAACATCTGGGTTTAAGTTTGGACCAACAGCGCGTTTGGCGTATGATACGGAATTTGTTGGCGACCCGCGCCAGAATATAATTCGTTTCAGTGCAGGTATATCATTGTTTGATAACAAGGTTTTGAAAAGTCTGTATTTGACTGGTGTTCATGAATATGATTTCACATATGCTGGTTCACAGAATAATAAGTTGGGTGCAGAATTTGGTTGGCGTGTGGAATATGAAATTAGGGATGGTGTAAAGTTATCTTCGAATGGTTATTATCGTGAATATTTTAGTTATTCTGAGTATGTGTCCACAGACCTGGAGCGTGATTTAAGTGCGGTTGTACGTTTGGATACAAATTTGTGGGGTAATTTGACGATGGGGCCGTATGTTCAATATCGTTTGGCGCGCGCCCGTGGTGCAGATGTATATGGCAGTAACTTTATCATGGGTATATCATTTAATTATATAACGTCGTTTGGTTTGATGGATGGAACCAAGGCAGAATAGAAAAAAATCCCGCAATCGCGGGATTTTTTAATAAGCTTACATGCCACATTTGTTACATGATTTTACAGGAATCATACGACGTTCAGAATATGTGCCTGCTGGCTTGTATACTGTGACAGGTTGGTATACTTGATAATGATCGATGACTTCTGTGTGTGTTTTTACGCGTACAGGTTCGGCAATGCGTGCACGTGGTGTACATGGACGTATGGGGCGTACATCGCGACTGGAATAATAGCGGTTGCTGCAACAATTATTTGCACCAACAACATCGATGCGTTCCCATGATGTTACGGTTTCTGTTTCTGTATAACTGATGTTTGCAGATGCGATGTTGCATGCAAAAATCAAAGACAGGGTTCCAAACAAGATTTTTTTCATCTGGTTTTCCTTTGTTGTTTTGTTTTCATTCTCTGCCCCAAGGGAACTGGCGGTTCCTGTCCCGTATTGTTTATACTGCTCAGTTTAACACGCTAATTTTATTTGTCTAGTTTTTTGTTCTATTTTGAAAGCTGGTTTTCTATATTTTGTATGTTGGCAATCTGTTCGCGTATAAAGCTGATTTTATTTGTGTTGTTATTTATGCTTTTTTCGTTTCTTGGGTTTGTTCTTAAATCATCAGATGCCTTGATTACGCGTTTTAATAATGTGACGATTATACGATATTTCATTATTTCTCGCAGATTTTCGTTCTTGATACTGGGCATGCTGTAAAGTTTGTCGTTATGTAATTTACAATATGTTTCGTATACTGGTTTATATATGTCCAGTTCGATTGGCAGTGGTGAAAATATGTCGCGGTATATATAGTTATAGTTTGCCTCTGCAAAGTCGATAAATGACAGGGTGCTGGATTCAGGATCATATAAAACATTGCCTGAATTCAGGTCACAGTGTGACCATGCTAACCGGGTATTATATTCAAATTCATTGATTTTTTCGCATACCTTTGACAAATATTTTATTTCATTGACATTGAACCAGTTTTGCATTTTGTTTTTGACAAATTTGTCCAGGCGTTCAAATTTTAAATCTTGCTTTATTTGATGTGATTCGATTCGTTGGATTGGCTTTAATTCATTCATATCAACCAAGAACGCAGCCAAACCGTCAATTATCTCGTATCTTTGGCGACGAGATAATGTTTTGTATAGTTCCGTGGTCAGCGGTGTGCCCGGGGCGCGTTCTTCTAGTAATTGAAATTCATCATCTTTGATGAAATGCATACGTGGAATATTATAGCGTGGGTTCCCGACATTATAGATTGCGTCAATTATTTCTTTGGTTCGATGTTGTTTTTGCAACCATGTTGCACGTGCCACGTCCCCAAACGTTGGCAGGGGGCGTTTCATAACAAATCCTGGGCCAAAATCGGCAATGTATGTTTCTCGTCCATGGATAAGATTGTTTAGTTTAGTCATTGCTATCATCTTGTTTTAACGTGTTTTTATGCCCAGTTTTGTGCAGATTTCTTGGCCACGTGTTTTAAAGTGGCTAAAATCAAAATCTTCGTCTGGCGCGCAAATTAATTTTGGTGTTGCTGGGATTGGTTTGTCGGCCAGCATGGCTCGCGTGCCTTCTAGTAATGCATTGCGTTCTGCGGCAAATAATATTTTGCCGTTTTCTGTTAATGTGTGTTCATCCCTTGGGTCGCCACTAAGGCCGACTTGACTATGTTCTTTGGTTATGTCTTCTTTTATTCGGCTTGTAATCATGACGTTGCCGAATTTTTGACCAAAAAATGCAGGCTTGAATTTGTTTGGTGATTTGTGCATATGATAACTAAGTTCATTATAATAATTTAATTGTGTATCAGATGCGCTGGTAAATGATACAGCAGAAAATTTGCATTGCTCTAATGGGGCAAATGGTGCGTGATTTATTACCAGTATGCTTTTTTGTATGTCGTACATGTCTTGCAAACTGTATGTGAATTTATTTGATTCTTGTTGCAGATATTTTTCAATCATACGCAGTACATATGTGCCATGACAGTGTGTGAACACTATCATTTTTCTGAAATTTTCTTTTATTTTATTGGTATTTTGCATTTGGTCATTGCGTCCTAACAGACGTGGTATGAATGCAAAGTTAAGAATATCGTATATATACTGGGGGTATGTATTGCTTAGCGTATAAGACTGATTCATATATGTGATGTCCGTCATTGTTAAGCCGTTACCATAATCTAACAGGCTTTGTGTGTCGCGATATTCGCGAAACAGGTTAAGGCGGTCCAAACTGCTGTTGCGGTCGCGCATTTTATAGCAGGTTGAATATATGTTTAGTCCACTTGTTATGCCGTTGAAATATAATGCTTTTGCAATACTGATACAATAATTGCGCGCCCAATTTTGGGTGTTTGTATTTTCGCCACCCAATATAAATATGCATGGCGTTGACATGTCCATACTGGTTACGTGTTCCAGTTTGTTTGGATTATCAAGTGGTATTCTAATAAAATTTGCAGCACTAAAGTCTTTCATACTTTATATTGTAGTACAAAAATATAAAACGTCAAGTTTTTTTGATTTTTATTTTTTATAAAAATGGTGTTGAATGAAGATTTAATTTGTTTTATGCTGATTTTATTGTTTAGGAAAGGGGTAGATATATGTTGAATAAATTGTTGGTTTTAATGGCGTTAATTGTTCCAATGGCAGATTGTTTGGCGGCAAAAAAGCCCAAGAAAGAGGAACCGATTGAGCATTTAACGGATGAGCAGATTTATGAAGAATTAAAAAAATTTGCCCTGGTTTTTGAAGTTGCACGTGAAAACTTTGTCGAAGAAGCCGATGAAAAAAAGATGTTAGAGGCGGCGATGAACGGCATGTTGGCAGAATTGGATCCGCATTCGTCTTATTTGTCCGCGGATGATTTTAAGGAATTTAATGATAAATCGCACGGTGAATTTGGTGGCTTGGGGATTCAGATTACCAGTGACAAGGGTGCTGTACGTGTGATTTCGCCAATCGATGATACGCCGGCAGAAAAGGCAGGTATCAAGGCGGGTGATTATATTACCCATATCGATGGAGAACAGGTCTTTGATTTGACATTAAATCAGGCGGTTAAAAAGATGAAAGGGCGTCCCGGAACCAAGGTTAAATTAACGGTTGTTTCGGACGATGGTGAACCAAAAGAGATGACGTTAAAACGCGCAATTATTAAGGTGAAGTCGGTTAAGTATTCCGAAAAGACACTTGCAGATGCAGACCCAGAGGATAAAGATACGCCAAAGATTGGGTATATCAGAATATCCGATTTTGGTGCAACAACGGACAAGGATTTAAAAGAGGCCTTAACAAAACTGGAAAAGAAGGATGTTGTTGGTTATGTTGTTGATGTGCGTAATAATCCGGGTGGTTATTTGACCGCAGCGATTGAGGTGTCGGATGCTTTCTTGGATAGTGGTGAAATTGTGTCAACACGTGGCAAGGAAAAGACGGATATCGAACGCGTGTATGCAACACCTGGGGATTTGGCAAAAGGGAAACCGGTTGTTGTGTTGATTAATCATGGATCTGCATCTGCGTCAGAAATTGTTGCAGGGGCATTGCAGGATAATGGACGTGGTTTGGTTATGGGGTCGCAGTCTTTTGGTAAGGGCAGTGTGCAACAGCAAAAGCCATTGGGCGATGGAACCGCAATTCATATTACAATTGCGCGTTATTATACCCCGTCTGGACGTTCGATTCAGAATGAAGGTATTACACCAGACGTTGAAGTTTTGCATTCAAAGTTAGAGGTTTTGGAAAAGAAAGAAGGTATGTATTCAGAGGCATCTTTCAAAAATTCTTTGAAAAATGACAAGGCAAAAAAGAAAGATAAGAAAAAGTCTGATAAGTCTGATAAAGATGACGAGGATGACGAAGAAACGCCATACGAAGAATTAAGTGATGAAGAAAAAGATGCGCGTGATTATCAGTTGCAACGTGCAATGGATATGGTTATTGCAATGAGTAAGATGAAAACACGTAATTTGATGACCCCGACTGATTTGGCGGCAGATTCTGCGGCGCAAACAGAAAATGCAGAACCCGAAAAAAAGTCAGAATCTAAATCTGAAAAGAAAAAATAAAAAACGGGGAATTATCCCCGTTTTTATTTGGATTAACGTTGGCCACGTCCAATTAATTTGCCATTTTCGCCAATAATCCAGTCGCATAATCCATTGTTTAGACATTTTTGTGCGTCCCAGAATTCGCCTTCGGATGTGGTTAATCTTTTTATGTCTTTTGAGGACATATTTGTGTATGTTTTGTACTTGTCATGTGTCATTTCTTTTTTTCTTAAAGTGTTTCTCAACACATGTTTTGCCATTTTTTCAGAATCTGCATGAACACCAAATGAACCAAAATGTATCATGTGTTGTGCGTTTTGTGACATGATTCTAAAACCTGGTGTACCCTGAATTGCCAACAGACTGCCACAGCTGTATGCGCGTGACAGGACAGTTGTTCGAATAATTGCGCCGTGCATTTTGGCAATATTTAACAGGGCAGATATGTCGTTTAACATATTTGTATCGCCACCATTGGAATCGATAAAGATATCTATGATTGGGTTGTTCACCGCAAATTCATCGTATGGATATACAATTTGTTCTTGGGCTTTATACATTGGTTCGATTGGTAATTGTCGAATCATTGTATTGATATTTCCAATCAAATCACCCATTGATTTTCTTTCAAAATCGCCCAATATATAAATGCAATTATCGTTGGACGTATAATTCAGAGAGTTGTTTGGGTTTATTATTTGCGTCATGTTTTTAACCTCTAGCTATTTTAGGTGTGATAATATAATACAAACCGAATGTTTGTCAAGTATATTTTTGCAACAAATTCTTGCTTTGGGGGTATTTTGGGGGTATCATTGTCGGGATAAAAATGTTTAGCAAGAAGGAAGAAAAATGTCTAAATTGATTGTCGATGGAAACTGGGCGGCGGCGGACGTTGCGTATAGATGTGTTGATTTTGCAGCGATTTATCCAATTACCCCCAGCAGTACAATGGGTGAACTGGCAGACGAATGGTCGTTTCAGCATAAAAAGAATATTTGGGGGGCAATTCCACAGATTATCGAAATGCAGTCTGAGGCCGGTGCCGCCGGTGCGATGCATGGTGCGTTGCAGATGGGATCTTTGGCAACGACGTTTACTGCGTCCCAGGGATTGCTGTTGATGATTCCAAATATGTATAAAATTGCCGGTGAACAGACGCCGTTTGTTATGCATGTTGCGGCGCGTGCGCTGGCGACGCATGCCTTGTCAATTTTTGGTGATCATAGTGACGTTATGTCTGTGCGTTCAACGGGCTTTGCAATGTTATCATCACACAACGTACAGCAGGCGCATGATATGGCGGCAATTGCGCATGCGGCAACATTACGTACGCGCGTTCCGTTCTTGCATTTCTTTGATGGGTTCCGTACCAGTCACGAAGAGTCACGCTTAACACGAATCGATGATGATATTTTGCGCGAAATGATTCCAGAAAATTTGGTTTTGGAAAATCGTGCACGTGGTATGACGCCTGATAATCCAACAATACGTGGTACCGCGCAAAATCCAGATGTTTATTTCCAAGGACGCGAGGCTGCAAACCCATTATATGAAAAAACACCAGAAATTGTTCAGAACATGATGGATATGTTTGCAAAATTGACAGGGCGTAAATATAACTTGGTTGATTATGTCGGTGACGAAAATGCAGAACATGTCATAGTTGCGATGGGCAGTGCCGTTGAGACTATCGAAGAAACATTGGCGCATTTACCGTCTGGATTGGGTGTTTTAAAGGTGCATTTGTATCGTCCGTTCCCAGTCGACGCGTTCCGGAACGCGTTGCCGAAATCTGTAAAGCGTATTGCTGTGCTGGACAGAACGAAAGAACCGGGCAGTATTGGTGAACCGTTGTATCAAGATGTAAAATCTGTTGTCGGTGACAGTGTTCAGGTATTTGGTGGGCGATATGGCCTGGGGTCAAAAGAATTTAAGCCACGCGATGTAAAGGCGATTTATGAAAATCTGATGCGTGGAACATTGCATCATAACTTTACAGTTGGTATCGAAGATGATTTAAGTGGCACATCATTAAAAACAGACCCGGCGTTTTCTGTCGAAGATCCGAACTTTAAGACCGCGATTTTATATGGTATTGGCAGTGATGGTACCGTTGGTGCAGTTAAAAATATTGTAAAAATTGTTGGGGAAAATTCTGATTTATATCCCCAGTCATACGCAGTTTATGATTCAAAAAAGTCTGGCGGTTTGACGGCGTCGCATATTCGCTTTTCAGATGCGCCAATAAAAAGTCAATATTTGGTTGAGGTTGCAGACTTTATCAGTGTTTCAAACTTTATGATTGCGCAGCGTTTTGATGTGTTTCGTGGATTGCGTGCCGGCGGAACGGTAATGATTAACACGTCAATGGCACCTGATGTTGCATTTGCAAACTTACCACGCGACACCCAGGAACATTTAATCAGAATTCGTGCAAATGTGTATTTCTTGGATGCGAATCGGGCTGCCGCAGAATTGGGGTTGGGGAATCGTATTAACACGTTTATTATGTTGAATTTCTTTAATTTGACACAGGTTATTGACCCAGCACAGGCAGCAGAAAGTGCAAAAGTCGCAATTGAAAAAACGTATAAGAAAAAGGGTATGGATGTTGTTGCGGCAAACTGGGCGGCGGTTGATAGGGCGGCCGAGTTTTTGCATAAATACAATCTGCCATCTTCGATATCGAGTTTTGCGCCAGATTTTGTCCCGGCAATGACATTGGATACGCCAGCGGAAATTGCAGGAACATTGGGTGAAATTGCCGCACAGCGTGGTGATGCAATCCCTGTTTCGCGTTTTCGTATTGATGGGCAATTTGGTGGTGGCCAATATCCGGTTGGTACATCAAAGTACGAAAAACGTGCAATTTCAGACAAGGTTGCAACCGTTGATTTGGAAAAATGTATCCAGTGTGGCAAGTGTTCTATGTTGTGTCCGCATGCGGTTATTCGTATCAAAGCGTTAACGGAAGAACAGGCAGAACAAGCGCGCGCCAAGGGTATAAAAGTTGTTCCAATGAAAACACCAGAATTAGGACCAAATATGTACTTTACATTAAATATTTCACCGGCAGATTGTACAGGTTGTAATATTTGTGTGAAAAATTGTCCGACGGGGGCATTGTCAATGGTGCCCGCACGTGATGTGATGGCAGAACAGCAGTCGGCATTTAATAATGCCTTGGAAATTCCAGATATTGATCGTGAAAAGTTAAATCTGAATATTCCAAAGCACGTTGAATTGTTGCCGCACTATTTTGAATTTCCGGGTGCGTGTGCGGGTTGTGGTGAAACGCCGTATGTAAAATTGCTGTCGCATTTGTTTGGTGAACGTATGGTGGTTGCAAATGCAACAGGCTGTTCGTCAATTTATGGGGCGAATTTGCCAACAACGCCGTGGACCAAGGATGCACGGGGCAGGGGACCTGCATGGTCGAACTCTTTGTTCGAAGATAATGCAGAATATGGTTTGGGTATGCGATTGGCGTTAAATCAAAAGCGCGATAATCTGAAAGCCTTGTTGTTTGAATTAGGAATCAAGGATGTTGAGGCGTTATTTGACGAAACAGATTCTGCAAAACAGCGTGAAATAGAAAAACAATTGCGTGCCCAGTTGGCGACAATTGATGGTCCGCGTGCACGATTGGCAGAAAGTCTGGTTGGTGAAATTGTTGATAAGTCTGTGTGGATTATCGGCGGTGACGGTTGGGCATACGATATTGGATATGGTGGCGTCGATCATATATTACATAGCGGTGAAAATGTTAATATCTTGGTCTTGGACACCGAAGGTTATTCAAATACCGGTGGTCAGCAATCAAAGTCAACGCCGTTCGGTGCCAGTATGAAATTTGCGATTGGTGGCAAAGAACATGCAAAGAAAGACCTGGGGATGATTGCGATGATGTCGGGCGCATACGTTGCGCAAATTGCAATGGGCGCAAATCAGGCCCAGGCAATACGCGCATTTCGTGAAGCTGCATCGTTTAATGGGCCGTCAATCATATTGGCATATGCACCATGTATTGCACATGGGTTCGCATTGCAAAATGGCCCAGAACACCAAATGCAAATGGTTAATACGGGGGCATGGCCATTGTTCCGATTTGATCCGCGTTTGATTGACGAAGGGCATAATCCATTGACCATGGATTCGCGAATCGATAATCCAATGCCGTTGGAAGATTTCTTGAAGACGGAATCCAGATTTGGGGCAGCGCGTTCTGCAAATCCACAGTTTAATAAGCTGGTAGATTTGGCCAAGGCAAATAATGCGTATAAGAGCGAACTGAAAAAGCATATCGCACAGTTCGCAATGCTAAACAAGCCAGTTGTTAAAGAAAATGGGGAAGGTTAAAATGAAAAAAATATCAATATTATTTGCAATATTATTGACGTCCTGTACTTTCCAGACAAAACATCGTGGGTATGTATTCCCTGATGATTTGGAAAGTCAAGTCGCGAAAATCAAGACCACTGATGCATTGATTGAACAAATTGGTGCACCCCAGGTAAAAACCGTTCATGGTAACGAAGTGTGGATATATTTTGGCGCAGATGAAAATTATCGTGGGCCATTGTCGCCAACATTTACAGATGAAACTGTTTTATTGGCATGGGTTGATGGCGCGCGTGTCGTAAAGACCCGGGTTCTGCATGATGAAGATTTGCCAGATGTAAAAATTGCAGATGGCGAAACACAGATTCCTGCGGCAGTTGAACTTAGTGCGCTGGAAGAATTGTTTAATAATATTGGACGATTTAGTCCGGCCGGTCTGGGACAGTAAGAAAAAAGTTGCGCCATTTGGCGCACTTTTTTGTCTTGTTTAAAATGTATAAATAATGTAAAATATGTGGTATGAGAAAGAGAATATTTATTTTTGCATTATTATCAATTGGTTGTGCTATATCGGCAGATGCGGCATTTACGTCATGTGGACCAGGATACGTGCTGGTTGAATCACGAAAAAAGACGGATGGAATCGCAACCGCCGAATGTCAGAAGTTGTGGTGTCGCGATTTAGAAACCGGAAAAATGATGGGTAAGGACGATAAACCAAATAGTGGCTATCAGGTGACGTCGGGACCTGTTGAATTGTGCGATAACAAGAATAATTGTGTCGAATGTTGGGGCCAGCGTAAGTGGTGCGGGGGCGAAGCGCAAGGGCAATGGAATCCAGAATATGGTGCATATACCCGTGGTGGTGATAATGCGACATATGAATCTTATCAAAAGGGCAGTTGTTTCGCGTGGCGGTTGGAAAAGCCAGATTGTGAATCAGGCGAGACAGCAATTTTGCAAAATGGTAAATGGGTTTGCGCAATTTCGTCTGGCACGACCGAGGCAACGCGTTCATCTGCAATCCGCAGAACAGGGACAATGCGTCGTATAACCAGATAAATATTCACCCCCGAATTTTCGGGGGATTATTTTTTCGTCAATTATTTGTTTTTTGACTTTTTTTGTGGTATAATGCCAGGGACAGAGAGGATGGCAACCGTAAAAAGGTAGGATAATGCCAAGTAAAAAGTTAGATTTTAAAACAGGACAGTATGTTGTTTACCCAACACAGGGTGTTGGTAAATTGTTGCGTATCGAAGAACAGACAATCGCAGGTCAAAAGATAAAATTATTGGTAATTGACTTTGAACGCAATCATATGACATTGCGTGTGCCACTGGAACGTGCAGAAATTTCGGGTTTGCGACCATTGACATCTGCAAAGAAAATGGATGAGGCGATTGCGTCTGCCAAGGGTAAGGCAGGTGCGAAACGTATGATTTGGGCGCGTCGTGCGGCACAGTATGAAGAGAATATTAATTCTGGTGACCCAATGAAGTTGGCAGAGGTGGTACGTGATTTGCAACGTCGTAGTGCAGCGGATACAATGACCTTTTCTGCGCGTCAATTGTATTTGCGTGCGTTGGAACGCATGGCCCAGGAATTTGCGGTTCTGCACAAGATGGATTTAGATTCTGCATCAGATAAGATTGAAGATATTTTGGGAATACCAAAAGAAATTGATTTAAATGCGGTTGAATCTGGTGACGATGAAGAAGAAATTGATGAAGAAGATTCTTAGATAAAAAACTGCCAAACGGCAGTTTTTTATTTGGTTTCAATTATAACCATGGCGGCACAATAATCTGCCTGGTCAGTGATTGATAAGTGTATGTTTGCGTCACCGCCTGTTATTTCTTTTAGTGCTGTTTTTGCGCCACCTGTGATTAATAATTCTGGGCGACCTGCATCATTGTGTACAACAGATACATCTGAAAATGCAATGGCTTCGCCAAAGCCGGTTCCCAGTGCTTTTAAAAAAGCCTCGCGCGCGGCCCAAAAGTTTGCCAGATGTTTTTCTGAATTTGCGGTATCGTTTTCGGCGTATTCCAGTTCTTTCTTTGTGAAAATGCGCTGTTTCTTGAATGCAGACCAGTCTAAAAAGCGGTCGCATTCGACTAAATCAATTCCAATCCCTGTTATCACGGATGACTCCCTATGTGGTGTGTTATGATAAGGCATACTAGTAATATTTATCCGATTCGTGCAAGCAGAAAATTTATATGATAAAATACCGCCCGGTTGGGCGGTGTGTTTATTTGTCACAGTTTGACGTTTTGCTTTTGTCTTTGCCACCGCAATCTTTGTCGTGCATATTGCCACAGTTTTTACATTTTCCATGTTTGTTTTCTGATTTTGACATAGTTTTATCCTTTTTTGTTTATTGTTTTTTTCATTGTCCGGACAGGGGTAATTTTACATGTGTCGTATGGATTCTACAATACGCGTGTTTTCCCAAAAAAATGTTTGTGTTTTTATATGTGGTGGATTAATATGTTTGCGTTGTCGGGGTGTAGCTCAGCCTGGTAGAGTACTTGCATGGGGTGCAAGGGGTCGCAAGTTCGAATCTTGTCACCCCGACCATAAAAATTCAAACGGGTTTACGCCCGTTTTAATTTTTATCAGTGGGTATGTCTTTTTTGGGTTTTGTCTTGATTTATTTGGTCGATATGTTATGTTTCGCGCATGATTATTAGGGATGGCGATAAATTTTCAGTTGCAGATTTAAAAGAAACAGTGGCTTATTTTACAAATCGGCCGGTGCAAAGTTGTTTTGTCAATGTTGGGGCAGGTGGACATGGTAATTTGTTGACCGGTGTTACGCCCAAAGAATATGAAGAAAGTCAGTTTGCCTTGTATGGGAAAACGGGTTCCAGTGCACGTAATTTGGATAAAAATTTGCGTGATAATGGATATAAAACAACCTATAAGTTTTCATACGATTATTGTATCCCTGGGTTGACGTACGAGGAAATTATTCGCGACGCATATCGGTTGGAATATTTTTATAAGTTGGCATTGCGCTTGCCACGGATTAGGCGTGGTATGACCAAGCGTACAGAAAAGATTATTGATGGTGCGGCGCGGTCGTCATATTATTATGCCCAATATATTTGGGCGGCAAATCCAAGTATTAAATTTGATTATGCGAGTCGATTTGATGTTCATCGTCATTGGGGATTTGTTTTGGCGTTCTTGTTGGGGGTCGGGTATCAGATACATCCGAAAGATGTATACGAATTTGTGACGCATCATAATGATACGTCTTTGTCCAGGGCAGAACTGGATTTGATATACGAAAAGCAAAAAATTTTTAAGAATTGGTGTGCGCAGCGTGGAATTGATACGGGGTGTTTGGTCTTTTGCCCAGAACATCAAGAGAAATTACGTAATATTTTGAACAAGGAAGATATCCCATATTGGGTTCAAAAAATGCAGCAATTGTTGTCACTGGGCAAACGTCGTTAATTTACGTGTGGGCAATTTTCTGAAATCATGTCTGCGGTTTGCATGTCCTGGGCATAGGCGCGCGCCGATGGTACTGCACACGGGTCACATTCGATTCGTTTTTGACCAGGACGACATGTAAATGCAACGTCTTGGCATATGCCATATGTTCGTGTTGTTATTGTTTCGTTTAGATAGTCTGATGCAATTTGCCAATATTTTTGCGGTATCAGGCGCGGATTGTATGCCCACATTTGTGCGACCGTGTCTGTTGCGTGTTGAACACATGGGTCTGTGTTTTTGACGTGTGTTATGGTTGGGGTTATGTTGTTTTGTGGTGTGGCGTTATGGCGTTTGATGATAACCCATGAAATTACGCCGATACAGATAACGACAACCAAAAACAATAAAATGTAGTGCGATATTGTAAATGAATTTGTGTTTGTTTTGAACTTTGTTGCCATTGTTTTTTGTCCCCTTGGTTTTGATTTTATTTTATCAGGTGTTATGGCCAATATATACAGATTTCTATTCCCAGAAAATATTGCAAAATGTAAAATTTTAGGATATTATTGTGTGTATAAAAAATAAGGAGGATTGCCATGTTCGTGACCGAAAAATTGAAGACTTTTTCATGGGTAAATGTCGGCAATCCGGACCACGAAGACTTTGAAAAACTGCAAACAAAATACAAAATTGACGAAGATACGATATCTGACATCTTGGACCCAGATGAACAGCCACGATTAGAGGTTGAAGACGATTATAAGGTTATAATTGTTCGTTTCCCAATTATTAATCGCGAATCGGATACACTGTGGCATACAGAACCGTTGTCTATTATTTTGTCTGCTAATCGTGTTATTACCGTATGTCGCAAGCGGTGTGATTTGTTGGACAAAATTAAAAAATCGGAAAAAACATCACGCGAAGAATTTATATTAAATATTATGTATTATATCGCGGAATCATACCTGCGTATGTTAAAGGAATTGAATAAGCGTGTCTTGGCATCAAAACGTGTCTTGCAAGAACGTATTCGTAAAAAAGAATTAATGGATTTGTTAGAGGTTGAAAACAGTTATACCCTGTACATGGCGGGTATCAAGGGTAACGTAACCGTGTTAGATAAATTGGAAAAAATGCGTGGTTTTATTAAAACGGATGACGCATTGGAATTGGCCGAAGATGCGCGTATTGAACTTGGTCAGGCGACCGAGGTTGTGACGTCTTACAGTAAAATGTTAAAATCTATCAAAGAAACGTTCGAAAGTGTTATTAACATGGATTCTAATACCAACATTAATCGTTTGACCATGTGGAATATTATCTTGGTTGTGCCAACTGTTATTGTTGGGTACTATGGCATGAACCTGCGATTGCCATTTGAAGAATACGAAACAACTGCGACGGCGATATTTATATTTATTATGGTTTTGTTGTTGGGGTTTGCATTGTTTGGTACGATTAGACGCAGAATTGTTTAAAATCGCGCTAAAACAATTTTATTTCTGAAATCACACGCATAATTTCATTTAATTGCAGTGGACCAAATTTTCCCAGTACCCAGTCTGCCGGTGTCATCGGCAGGTCAAAATCGCGTGGGTGCCCAACGCCAATTCGAATGCGTTTATATTCGCGACCAACATTGGCGTCAATTGATTTAATCCCGTTGTGGCCGGCACTGCCACCGCCGATTTTTTCGCGGCAATTTCCAACCGGAATATCCATGTCATCGTGAATTACAATCAGGTTTTCCAATGGTACCTTGTAAAATGTCATCAGGGCCAAGACCGCAATGCCGCTGTTGTTCATATATGTTTGTGGTTTTGCCAATATGACACTATGGCCATTGATTTGCATACGTGTTGTTAGGGCGTTTTTTTCTCGCTTCCATGTCGCGGTATCGCCTGCAAAATTATCAATTGCCATGAATCCAACATTGTGACGCGTATGGGCGTATTCGGCCCCAGGATTGCCCAATCCAACGACTAAAACAGGTTTATTTTCTTGCATATTCTATACCCTTTTTTTATTATAATATCACAGAAAGGAGAAAACATGAAAATAAAATCACTTGGTATTTTGACTGCGTTGTCAATTATGGTTATTGGCGCAAATGCGAACGCTGGTTTGTATGTTGGTGGCACATATGGTTATGGCGGTTATACAATTTTTGCAGACGATAATGATATATCAAAATCGGCCCAGTCGTACGGTGGTGTTTTGGGTTTAGATATTTCTATCTTTCGTATCGAAGGTGAATATAGTTATTTAGATTCAGATAATTATTCAATGAACACGGGGTTCTTGAATGCGTATCTTAAATTGCCAATCCCAGTGGTAAAGCCATATATTGGTGCCGGTGTTGGATATATGTTTGATAGCAAATATGAACCAAGTAAAGATATCAGTATTGATATAGAAGATACTATGGCGTATCAGGGTATGTTGGGTATTACGTTGGATTTGCCAATCGTTCCATTTAATATCGATGTCGAAGGTCGTGCGCTGTATGTCCCAGACATGATTGAAATTGCAGGCAAAGAATCTGATATGCTGCAATACGAAGGACGTGTAAAATTGCGCTATGTGTTTTAATTAGGGTGGGGGGCGAAACGCCCCCTAAGTTAACTGTATGGGATGAAAACAGATGCTGACGCTGATTGATGGTAATTCGTTATTGTTTCGGGCTTATTATGGTGTGCATAGCCGTCTGACACGCACAGATGGAACGCCGACGGGTGCGGTTTATGGTTTTCTGAATATGGTGTTGCCGATTTTAGCAGCGGCAAAACCAGATGACGAATTTGTCTGTGTTTTTGACGCGTCGCGTATCACATTTCGCCAAGATATATACCCAGAATATAAAATGAACCGGTCTGAAACGCCGGCTGATTTGATAACCCAGGGTTTATTAGTACGCGAGGGGTTAGCAGCCATGGGGGTGCCGGTGTTGTGTGTCCCGGGGGTAGAGGCAGACGATGTTATCGCAACATTGGCGCGGGCAAACTGTACCCGTATTGATGCGACACGTATAATTACCAGTGATAAAGATTTAATGCAACTGGTGTCTGATTGTGTATATCTGTATGATGGTATGAAGGGGCGGGAAATACGTGCGCCCCAGGTTTTGGAAAAGTTTAATGTTGGGCCGAATCAGGTTGTTGATGTTCAATCTTTGATGGGCGATTCGTCTGATAATGTGCCAGGGGTCCCGGGGATAGGTCCCAAAAAAGCGGCGGAACTAATCAATGAATTTGGTTCGTTGGACAACCTGTATGCGAATTTGGATGCGGTAAAGAACGAACGTACGCGTAATTTGCTGCGTGATAATCGTGAAATGGCATATATATCGCGTCGGTTAGTGACTTTAAAAGATGATGTTGATTTAAGTGGGTTAAGGCTGTCACCGTTTGTGTTTAATACGGCCGGGGCAATTGAATTTGTGCGTAATAAAATTGAAAGCAATTCGTTGGTTGCCAAAATTGAAAAATTGTTCCCTGAACAAGATTCAGCGGTAACGCAACCTGCGGCTTTGTTTGAATTTCCGGGTAATGCATGTGAAATGCCAGGTGCGGGTGTTGTGGCGTCTGATGCGCAATCGACGCAACGTAAAATAAATTGCGAAACAATAACCAGTGTGGCGCAGTTAAACGAATTCTTGGCACGTGTTGATAAGATTTTGGCGATTGATACCGAAACGACCGGATTAAATCAGATGGTTGATAAGGTTGTTGGTATATCGCTGGCGGTTGATGATGAACATGGGGCGTATATCCCGGTACGTCATCGTGTGTGTGGGGCTGATTTGTTCGGTGGTGATACGATTGCGCCAAATCAATTGTCGATTGGTCAGGTTTATGACGCGCTGTGGCCGATTTTAACAAATCCAGATGTTATTAAAATTGGTCATAATTTGAAATATGATTTGCATATTATGCAGAATGAAGGCTGGGACACATCCAAGATTCGTCCAATTGATGATACGATGTTATTGTCGTACGCGTTGCATGGTGCGCTGCATGGACATGGGCTGGATGAATTGGCGTTAAAATATTTGGGGCATGAAAATATAAAGTTTTCATCATTGTTCCCGCCAAAAACGCGTGATGCAGATATGCGATTTGATACGTTGGCTATAAATGATGCGTGTATGTATGCCGCCGAAGATTCGTGTATTTGTCGTGCATTGTATGATTTAATGCGTCCCCAGTTGGATTCGAACAATCGGTTGCGTCAATTGTATGAATCGTGTGATTTGCCATTGATGCCGGTTTTAATGCAAATGGAACGTAACGGTGTTTTGGCAGATCGGACAAAATTGCAACAATTATCGATTGTATTTCATAATCAGTTGCAATCCTTGGGGCAAGAGATTTGGGATTTGGCAGGTCATGAATTTAATATCGCCAGTCCGAAACAATTGGGCGTTGTCCTGTTTGATGAATTGGGATTGGCGGCAAATAAAAAGCGTTCAACAGATGCAAGCAGTTTGAATGATTTGATTGATGAACATCCAATTGTTGAAAAGATTTTAAATTGGCGTTCTATTGCAAAGTTGGCCGGCACATACGCGGACACGTTGCCACGACAAATTGCGTCCGATGGGCGAATTCATACAACATATTTACAGACCAGTACGAATACGGGACGCCTGTCCAGTCGTGATCCGAACCTGCAAAACATACCGATTAAAACGGCACTGGGGGAAGAGATACGAAAATGTTTTGTTGCCGCCCCTGGGCATGTTTTGATATCGGTTGACTATTCCCAGATTCAGTTGCGTCTGTTGGCGGATATTGCAAATGTTGACGCATTTCGTGCAACGTTTAATAATGGCGATGATATTCATGAGCAAACTGCGCGCAAGATTTTTAACATTCCGGCAAATGAACCGGTGCCACGTGATGCCCGTCGTGCGGCGAAAACGGTTAATTTTTCAATTGTGTATGGAATTTCATCGTTTGGTTTGGCCGGGCAATTGGGGGTTGGGCGTGCAGATGCCCAGAATATAATCAATTCGTATATGGCAGGATTGCCCCAGGTTAAAGAATATATAGAACGCACAAAACAATTCGCCATGGAAAATGCGTGTGTCTATACCCCGTGGGGGCGCAGGATTGAGTTGCCAGAAGTTAAAAATCCGCGCCTGCGTGCGTATGCGATGCGTGCGGCGATTAATGCCCCAATTCAAGGGTTCGAGGCTGATTTAATGCGTCGTGCGGTTGTTATGATTGATGAAAAAATTATTCGACCGAATCGCGATAAAATTTGCATGATTATGCAGGTGCACGATGAAATTGTTTTTGAATGTGCGTCAGATGTTGCAGATTTTATGGCGATTCAGATAAAATCGCTTATGGAAAATATTGTAAAACTATCCGTGCCATTGGTTGCGGAATATGTAATCGACACCGTATGGGGGAAATAATTATTATTCGTCGGATGTTTCCGTGGGGTTGGTGTAATAGGCCGGTTCGGCCGATGCCGGCATGAAGAATTTTGCGTTGCTTTCATTCAGGAATACGGTTTTCCCCGGTTTTAAATAGCAGTCTGTGATTGCGTCAGATTTTGAATCAGATGTTGATCCAAATGGACATTGGTAAAGTTCGAGATCTTCGTTGTTAAATATTTTGTTAGTTACGCCGGGGCAATAAAAACCTTCCGGACAGTCTGTGCATTTTGCAGATTCCGCGGAGAAGTATTGTCCCCCATCGCATGTTATCTTTTCCGCAGCCCATATGGGGTAAAGATTGATGACTTTGTCCCATTTATACTTTATTTCGCTATCTGTTTTGGCTTCAATAATTTCGTATTCTTTATAACTGTTCAATATTTCAGATATTTTATCGTTGGTGCCATGAATGTTAAGAATAGCCTTTCCTTCTGGTGTTTGCCAACCAATTAAATTATGACCTATTTTCTTGCATTCTTTTTGTGGTGTTGAGTTATATGAAGCATCAGATAAGAGGCATTTTGGTCGGCTTATTTGTGAAACGCTATCTGTGCTTACGCCACTTTTTGAAGTTAGAAAAGTTGGAATTTTGAAATTTTTTTCATAATAGATAGAGTTGATAGTGTTGTCATCGATGCATGGTTGTTTAATATCTGCGTATTTTTGGATAAAAATTTCTTGTGCATCGTGGCATCTGTATGTGAGTGTGTATTTTTTTGCTGTGCAATCTGTGCTACTATCAAGGAAACCGTCTATTCTTTCATAACCGGTTTTGCATTTGCAATCCGTAGCCCCTTCTTGGGTTTCTTCTGTGTTTTCGCCACATTGACTGCAACTTTCGCCAGTTGTTCCCTTGTATGTACCCCCAGGACATGGCGAGCATGTTCCGTTATTCCAATAGCATCCAGCAGTTGCGTTGCAAGATGTTGAACTGGTTTTGGTGCCACATGTTGTTGCTGTTGCCAGGGCGTATACAACGTTTTGTGTGCCCAGAATGAATATTATGGAAAATATGGTGATTAGCATTCTCATATTGTTATGATAAAAAATATTGATTCCGGTTGCAAGCCAGAATTTAAAAAACATACGTTGTGTGTTTTATATTTAAAATTTAAGCATGGTGGTAAGTTCCCCTGGGAACTTAAAAACTCTTGTCTTTGCGCGAGAGTGTAAACGACCGTGGCAATCCAGTAAATAGAATCAAAGCTAAAAAAAATCCCCCAAATGGGGGGATTTTTTATTTTGCAGTTTCTTCTGGGATAACAGAAACCGTTCTGCGGTCGCCGTTGCCCTTTTTAAACTTAACAATACCTGCAATTTTTGCAAAGATTGTGTGATCTTTACCCATACCAACGTTCAGGCCAGGGTGAACAGATGTGCCACGCTGACGAATGATGATGTTGCCTGGGATTACGCGTGAACCACCGGATTTTTTAACGCCAAGTCTGCGTCCAGCCGAGTCGCGTCCGTTCGATGATGCCGAACCTGCTTTCTTATGTGCCATAGTTCTGCCTCCTTATGCCTTGATGTCTGTGATTTTCAAAACAGTGATGTGCTGACGATGACCGGCAGTGCGGCGATAGTTTTGGCGACGTTTTTTCTTGAAAACCAAAATTTTGTCAGCGCGTTTCTGTTCAACTACTTCTGCAACAATTTTGGCGCCGTCAACGAATGGTGTGCCAATTTTGTCGCCGACCATTAAAACCTGGTCAAATTCAATTTTGCCGTCGGCATTCAGCTTTTCAACCTTGATAATATCACCTTTTGCAACGCGATACTGTTTGCCGCCGGTTTGAAAGATTGCATAATCGCTCATTTCAATGTCCTCGAATTTATGTTTATTGTTATTTTTTTTGCCGTTTTGGCGAAAAGTTTATGCAATATTGACGTTTTTTATATAAAAAGTCAAGCGTTTTGTCGAAAAAATTATGCAAAACATGTGTTTTTAATGCGATTTAATGGTGTCGTTGCATAAAAAATTCCCCAATTGGGGAATTTTTTACAATACATTAACAAAATGCCGATTGTTTTAGTGAGGCATTTTTGCTTCTGTGAATACGACATGCTTGCGCAATTTTTTGTCGTACTTACGGAATTTCATTTTGCCCTGAGTGTTTTCGGACTTTGTATTTTTAGTTGTAATATAGAATACGCCAGTTTCAGCGTTCTTTAATTGTACAACTTCTTTGCTACCTTTTTTAGATGCCATTTTACTTGCCTTTTATTATTCTGCGCCGATTGTATGTTAAATTTTACTGGAAATCAAGTTTTTTTTATCGTAAAATGTAAAAACTTTCAAAAATAGGGCGTATGGCGACTATGTAACGAAGTGTAATGCCACCATACGACCAATTTATGGGCGTATGGCGAAATTGGTAGACGCGCTGGATTTAGGTTCCAGTGGGGAAACCCATCAGAGTTCGAGTCTCTGTACGCCCACCAAAAATCAAGAATTTTTATCGAAATTAATACGACAGATTAAAAAAAGCAGATTTAGTAATAAAAAATAAATTGACAAAATAATATTATGTGTTATGTTTGTGGTGACAAATAAGAAACAAAAAGGATTAAATATGTCAGTATGTAAGGCAAAATATTGTATTTTTGTTGCAAAAAATGGTGGTTGTACATTCAAGGGCAGTTGTGCAATCAAAGATGAAAATTTAAACTGGTCAGAAGAAACAGTTGCAAAAATGCAAGCCGCACAAAAGGCTGCTAACATCGCAGAAGAAGCCAAGAAAGCCAGAGAAGCAGAACGTGAAAATGCACGTTTGGTCTTTGTAAATGTTTTTCAACGTGGTAACGGATGTATGGCACCGGTTGTAACAGAAAAAACAAAATAGTGTTTGTTTGTTGGATTGCTTGTTAAAAAAAACACCGCCATTTGGCGGTGTTTTTGCGTGGGTTATGCGTCACGGTTATCGTCATAGAATGAATTCAGGTGACAATCGTCCAGCAAATCTTTGTGTGATTCTGTGTCTTTGAGGCGTTCTGATTCTGGTTTGCTGAAAATCATTGCGCATTGTTTAAATAAAACTTGTGGGCAACCAAAGCATTTTTTCATCGCCTGATTTGATAACTTTGTTAGGCTATCTTTTTTGATGCATTTTTCTGCGCGTTTATCCCAGAATTCGGTCGCACTGTTGCAGCGTTGGCATATTCTGTCTTTGTCGATGCCTTGGTAATTTGTTGTTTTGCATTCAATACAGGTGTTTGAAACCCGACTTTCAAAGGCTTCATCGCCTTGACATGGGGCGACGCATGCATTGTTGCGCAAAATATAGCCACTGTTGCAGTTGTCTGGGGTTGTACATTCTGTGCCGACAACATTGCCACAAACATCGACGCGTTTGTGCCAATTGCAAGTTCCAATTCCTAAATCCTTGGTGACAATGGTGTCTTCTGCCCAGAAATTATTTGTTTCGACGTAAAAACCGGTTGCGTCCAGTGTGCCGTTGCAGCAATAAAATGTTTTGTCGGCGTTGGTGAATGTGTCGCCATGATATTGCCAATGACGATCGTGGCTGCTTTTAAGTTTGTATCCTGCGCAGTTTTCATCTTGGGAACCACAATACCAAAATTCGTTCCTTTTATTATCGTCAATCCAGCAGCGGTTGTTATCGCCGGCGCGAAATTTTGCGTGTAAATTGCTTGGTGATAATGCAGTGATTAAACTAAGCGAAATTAAAAGTTTTTTCATGTGAGCCTCTCCCATAGTGCAAGTAAAAACCGCCAGCAGAAATGGCGGTCGGGGAGTTCATAAAATCAGTTTTTATCACTGGATTCCTGTTGCTTTTGGGTGTTGCCCTGTTATATAACAACAGCCCCCCGACCATAAAAGTCAGGGAAAAATAACGGTGCAGTCCGCACCATGTCGGATAACGATGCATACTGCACCGGATAAAAACTAGGCTTATGAAGGCCCCGAACAGACATCCCTGTCAGTTCATTTATAATGGTACAAAAAAGGAACTTTTATTTCAATATGAATTTTTGATTATTGATTTGAACCATCTGGTCGGGTTCAAATCACCACGTTGCACGTGGATTAATAAAAAATACCACGCAAGGTGGTATTTTCTATTAATTCTGGCGCATCCAGAAGGATTCCCTTGGCACAATTGTGCCGGTGGGGCAGTCGTGACGATTTGACTGCGTAAAACTTGTCAAATCTACTCCTCGTCGAACCCTCTGGTCGGGTTCAAATCACCACGTTGCACGTGGATTAATAAAAAATACCACGCAAGGTGGTATTTTCTATTAATTCTGGCGCATCCAGAAGGATTCGAACCCTCAGTCTTCTGATCCGTAGTCAGATGCTTTATCCAGTTAAGCTATGGATGCAACGGTTTGTTATTTTATACCTTTTTATTTGAATTGCAAGAAAAAATAACAAATTTATTTCGTTTTTTGTTTTATGCCATGATATAGCGCGTTATAATGCCCGCGACAAACGGATTTATAATTGCTGTCGCCCAGCGCAAATTGTTCGCCTGCGCGTATGACTTTGCCCGTGCTGTCAAAGCGCAGATGGTGTGTAGCCAATTTCATGCAGCCGTTAATTTGACAATTTGAATCCATGCGATGTAATTTTGCGCCAACCTCTATCAAACGGCGTGCGGCGGGAAATATCTGCTCGTTGCTGTCAACCATCAGGCCGTAACACATAACAACTTTATTTTGCTGGTCGGCAATGTGTACCAGATTGTCTATGTCTGATGGAGTAAAAAACTGTACTTCGTCGACCAATATTACATCTGTGCCTGGGGCAGGGGCGTATTGTGCCAAATGAGGCATGGCCATTGCGTCGCATTCCAGACCAATTCGTGATACAATCTTTTGTGGTGCAAAGCGTTTGTCAAAGGCGGGTTTTATAACCTCAACCTTGTTGCCATTTTTTCTGAAGTTATAGGCGTTGATAATCAGGGCTGCTGATTTAGAACTGCTCATTACGCCATAATGAAAGTGCAAATTTGCCATTTTTGATACCTTCTTATTTTATGTTCATGGATTCCAGACGTTGTATTCGCTTTTCAACAGGTGGGTGTGTTGCCATCAAATCGCCAATAAATTCGCGTGGGGCAGATGGGTTGGCAATGCAAACAGCGGACATTGATTTTACCTTGTCCATGCATTCAACGCGGGAATCAGTTGTTATTTTGCGCAGGGCAGATGCCAATGCCGCGGGGTTTCTGGTTATATGGGCGCCTGTTGCGTCGGCGGCATATTCGCGGTTGCGCGATATTGCCATGCGTAATAGTGGTGTAATAAGTGTGTTAAATACCATGAATGCCAGCCATACCATCAGCAATACCGCGGTCGCATTGCCGCGATTGTCATTGTCGTTCGATGAATGATTGCTGCATAGGGCGGTACGTAAAATAATGTCGGCGGCAAACACTGTGACCCCAACACCGGTGATTAACAACATGTCTAAGCGGATGTCGCGATTGCCAATGTGGGCCATTTCGTGTGCAATTACGCCTTGTAATTCCAATTTGTCCAGTTTATTGATAATGCCACGTGTCAGGGCAACCGATGCATCGCGTGGTGTGCGTCCGGTTGCAAACGCGTTTAACGAATCGTCATTTATTATATACACGCGTGGTGTCGGCAGACCTGCCGCCAGGGCGACGTTTTCAACACTGCGGAAAATTTCGCGGTGTTCGGCATTGTCTGGTTTAATTTCAGTTGCACCAACGCTGTTTAACATCATTGCATCGCCAAACGCCCATGATATCAGCAACCATATCGCGCATGCAATGAATGTTGGTATCGCAACAGATATTGTTACTTCGATTGCATGTTCCAGCGGCGTCACAATCCATGTGAATAAAAATATAAGCGCAATAAAAATTAATGGAAACAGGGCAACTAATATCAGGGTCTTGATGTTATTGCTGCGAATATGGTCGTATACGGTTTGTACTTTTGGCATTATTTATTCCTTGGCAAAATAATTATGGCAGTATTATGAAACAAAAAATATTGCCTGTCATGAAAAATATTTGCCTTTGTGCTTTTTAAATTTTACAGAAAAACTGCCGTTGTTAATGGGTGAAAAAGATACAATATATGGGCTAATCACACTGTCGCGTGCCCATTGTTGAAACTTTATTTTTAATATGCCGCTGGCGCCGGTAATTATGGTTGCTGTGCGTGTGCCAGATTGTGCCAAAGACATAATTTCAGCCCACGCTTGTTCTTCGGTATGTTCATGCAAATCCAATTTTGCGTGAAGGGGTGGCGTTTGCGGGGTATGTGGAATTCGCGTTGATAAACGTAGTTGTGTTCGAACCGAATGACGCGTGGCAGTGTCATCAGGGTGGTATTCGTCGTCAATCATTTGTGCGATATCTGCATCCGTTAATTGTTTCATTGTCGTGCCACCATAAATACTAAAACGCGTTCTGTCCCAGACAGGTCATTTTCTGTGCGTAATAAACCCCAGCCGTTTTTAATAAAGATATTTTTGATTTCTGTTCCTTGGTCGATGCCAATTTCCAGGTACAACTTGCCGTCTGGTTTTATCCATTTTATGGCATTTTTTGCGATTGTTTTATATGCGCACAGGCCATTGTCCTTGGCATATAATGCGATGGCTGGGTCAAATGTTGCACCGCGATTTACGCGTTTGTCGTTGTGTGCGATATATGGCGGATTTGATACAATTATGTCAAAGCGTTCTTTGAATTTGTTTGGGGTATCAAATGTTGCACGTTGCAATTGTATTTTGTCTGACAGATTTAATGTATTTATGTTGTGGCGTGCAACACGCAGTGCGCGTCGCGATTTGTCAATTGCGATGCCGGATGCGTTATGAATGTTTTTTACCAATGCGCATATTATGCATCCTGTCCCAGTACCCAGGTCAAGAATTCGTGTGGGGGTGTCTGTGATATGGTCTGATAATACCGCCGATACCAGTGTTTCGGTGTCTGGTCGTGGGTCCAGTGTATGTCGATTGGTGTAAAATTTAATGCCATAAAACCATTTTTGTTTTATGATTTTTGCCACCGGTACCCCACGTCGTAATTGATATGCATACCATAAGACACGAAACCTAGTCAGTTTTTTTGTGCTTTCCGTTATTATGCGTGCGCATCGAACCCCACCGGCATGCTGTAAAATTGTGAATGCTTGATTTTTTGTCATAAAGACATTATAATCGGTCTCATGAAAAAAGCAAAAAATATTATGACTACTGCGAACCTGACACGTATGGTTATGGCGTTGGCTGTCCTGCTTAGTTTGGTCGCTATTTTTTTGGTCGTGACCAAGCGGACACCGGCACAGTTGCGTGCAAGAAATGAATGTAAATCAATCGTTATGGTGGCATCTGGTGATACGTTGTCGGAATTGTTGCTGGCACAGGGGTTGTCGCACAGTGATGTTAATAATATTGCCCAGGTTTTAAAGAAAGAAGCAGAAATTTCAACCCTGCGTGCAGATCGGGACAGATTGGAATTTGTGCGTGATGCAGATGATGCGCCGGTATCGAAAATTGTTGTTGTGCCGTCGCCATGGCGTCAGGTTGAATTGACATGTAACGATTCTGGGAATTGGGATTGCAAGACTGTTGATATTGAACGTGATACACGTGCCATATATCGTTCTGGTGAAATTTTAGATGGTGATAGTTTTTATTTGGCGGGACAGCGTGCTGGAATCCCTGCGGGCATATTAATAGAAGTGTATGATTTGTTGGCGTTCGAAATGGACTTTGAGCGCGACGTGCGTGCAGGACAAAAGTTTTCTGTGTTGTATGAAGAAAATTTTTCCGAAGGGGAAAAGATAGATAATGGCAATGTGTTGGCGGTATCTTTTCAGGCATTGCGCGGCAATGTACAAATGTATAGATATAGAAAGTCAGACGGTACGATTGGTTATTATGATGCCGAGGGGAATGGCGCAATTAAATCGTTAAAACGTACGCCGATTAATAATGCAAAGATTACCAGTAATTTTTCTAGGAATCGTAAACATCCTGTTCTGGGGTATACGCGTGCGCACAAAGGGGTTGATTTCCGCGCGTCAACAGGAACCCCAATCCCTGCCGCGGGTGCAGGGCGTGTTGTCGCACGCAGTTATAACCGTGGGCATGGTAACTTTGTGAAAATACGTCACAATGGTTCGTATGAAACGCTGTATGCACATATGTCAAAGTTTGCCAAGGGTGTAAATGTTGGAACAACAGTACGTCAGGGACAAACAATTGGTTATGTCGGTTCAACTGGCTATTCAACAGGCCCACATTTGCATTATGAGATTATTAAGGACGGCGTACACGTCAATCCAATGACAGTGAAATTGCCTGCAATTAGCAATTTGAGTAAGGAAGATAAAAAGAAGTTCAAGGAATATCGCAAGGTTTTAGAAGAAGGAATTGAACAGCTGGAAAAAAGCCCTTCTATGTATATCCAATTATAACTGAAAAAAAGCCCGGGTACCCGGGTTTTTTGTTGGATTGATAGATTGTTTAATAAAATATCTGATTTGCACTGTTGGATAGAATATAAGTCGAATGGGGACGGGTAAGTGTTTTGCGGGCTGTAGAAGTGTGTGCGTGTTGCCGTATAAAATAGATTGGGCTGTGGCCTGAATCCATTGTTCTTGGTTTTTGTTGTTATACTTAGTTCATGGTGTATGTGATACAAAATATCATCATCAGGCTAGGTTTATATTGTCGTGGTAAATAAAAATCCCCCATCTTTGGGGGATTTTTATTTAGAAGCGGTAAGAACCAGAAACCTTTATATTGTGTAACTGTATGTCTGAATTATATTGATAACGGTAATCTAAGCCAATTTGTATCCCATTGGCAGATAACATTTCGATACCGCCCCCGATATTTGCCCATAGCGGATCAATATCGATGTCATATTTTGTGCGATGTTCAGATTGTACAAATTTATATTTCGCGTAATCTGGTGCCCCCAACAGGTCGTATTCGATACCGATTGATGCATACGGACGTATCTGGAACCATGCAGACGGATATATGCGTTTTTGTGCAATCAATGAATAACCAGGTGTCAGAACAAAATAACCATCCGATTCCATACGCATATAGTCATCACCGTCAATCTTTTCTTTTACATCAAAGCCAAAGTTATAGCCAGCGCGTGCGTAAACATTGCCAACAATGTACTGGTTTAATATGTCGTGCATCAGTCCCCATTCGGTCAGCAGACTAAGCGCATAGCCATCGCCATCAATATGATTTGTATAATTCTGTGAACGATTGATGTCAAAGAAATGCATGTCAAAGAATGCATTGCCATACAAACGTGACTTTTCACCCAATGTTTTCATTAAATAACCACCAACGCCAATATTTGTGTCGTCAACATCAATGTTAACGTGACCATTTTCGACGATGTTTGCGTAACCTAAATCCATTTTGTCTGCACTGGCAGAAGATGTGTGAGATACATGCCCCGTTAAGCCCAAGATTAGTGTGTTGGATTCTTGCCAATCAAAACCGCCAGATATGCTGAACCGATTACCATCTGTGTGCTTGTTATCAGATATATTCTGATAGAACATGCCATAGTCAACATCCAGCCATGCTTTGTTCAAATTACGGTTGCGGTTCCAAATAAATTCATCGAACATTCTGTCTTCGAACGAACGGAATGTGGTGTGTTCGTTTAATGCAACACTGCCCGCAATTTGTTCGATTTCGCGTGCTTGGACCAGGCGGCTGAAACGTGCCAATGGTTTGCCATCAGATGTTTCAACATAGTATTCCATTCGGTCGTATAATTGATTCATTAATTCTTCAATGTTTGTGCCATCAAATATTAATGGAATAACCTCTATCGGTGTGCGATTATAAAAACCTTTGTCATTTAATTGGCCTGCAATCAGATTGTCTAATGCGCCTGCGGATACATATTCGCCTGTTGTATAGTCTGGTTGACGTGCAACAATTGGTTGAATTTTTGTGTTTTCAATCAATACTGGTCCACCAAAACGTGGGTCAAATACGATATACATACTTTCTGCTGTGCCATTTGTGTCCATGTCACGAACAGATATATATGCAGGCAGACCGTCTTCGCTGTTTGTGTTTGTTTGTGTCAAAGAATCAAAGTAGTTATAGCAAACACTGCCATCTGCGTTGCAAAAGTTGACATTTAAATTACGTATCTTGGTTGCCAATTCTGTTATGCCTTCATTTGCCTGCAACAGTAAAATGGCGGTCCCTTGGTCAATTGCGTCTGTAATGTTGATTCCGATTTGTGGTTTGCCCAGTGCGCCTGTTTCTGTTAGGGTGCCAATTGTATTTATATTTGTTTCAAATTTGCCGTTTACGGTTATCAATGCTGTTGCGTCTGCGGCGTTTGTGATTTTGCCCAATGTATTGTCTGGGGTCAGGCTGACCGTTGCCCAATAGTTTCTGTCAGACGAACCGGTACCAGCCGCATATGGCAAGATAATTGCGTTTATGCTGCTGTTATCATTAAAGGTATAATTACCACCAATAGACATCTTTTGTAGGCCCATGAACGATACGTTGCCAGAAACACTGCCGTCAATATTGACGATTTGACCGTCTGTTGTGCCGTCTGGCAATTTTTGTGCGACAAATTGCAAATCTGTTGCGATGATGTCACCACCAACGTCGATGTCGCTGGTGTTGATTGTCAAAGAGCCATTTTGATTGATGCCGGATACAACCAGATTGGATGTTGTAATTACGTAATCTGTGGCCGTGATATTGATATCTTTGTCAGACAATGCGTCTGTATAGCCTTGATACAACTTTGCATTTGTTGCAATTGCGCCATCCATATATAATCCGGCGCCATCCAAGAACAGATTGCCAGAATTCATGGTTAGTGTGGCGATATCAACTAAACTGTTGCCCGAATCCATGGTCAGGACGCCCGAATTAACAACATTGTTTAAGCTGATGCCGTTGGTGGCGTTTAATGTCAATGCGCCCGAATTTGTCAGATCATCAGCCGCAATAGTATTGCCAGCGTTAATTTTTGCAACGCTGTTTGCCTCAGAAATAATATCGCCTGTGACATTTATGTTGGTGGCAATATCATATGTTGCATCGCCAGAACCGATTATAAAATCGTTGCCAATGTTTAGGTTCGCAGCATTTATTTCTGTGGCATTGATGTTTAACATGCCACTTGGTATGCCTGACTGCACCAAGTCGCCTGCGACACGAATGTTGCCAGTGATATCAACTGTGTTTGTGTCAATGTTTGCCTGGGTGCCGGTTGCGCCATCGATAATCAGGCTGTCTGCAGATACACTTAACCCAGAGATGTTCATTATGCCGCCTGATTGTGATATTGCGCGTGCAGTTACAGTATCTGTTGCAGAAATTTCCAGTGAATTATTTGTTGTAATATTTCCAACAGATATTTCGCCGTCTGATGCGTTTAAATTTACAGTGCCGGTATTGTTGATGTCGCCCATACTTAATGACGTGCCATCAATGGTTAATGTATTAGAATTAGTTGTTTTTTCGTTAACGGCGATATTTGACGTTGCATTGATATCTGTTATGCCATTATTTACAAGTGTGCCGTCAATTGTAATCGTATCTGCAGATTCCATGGTTAATTTATTGCCGTCACCAATGGAGGCCGCGCCAATGTTGATGTCAGCACCTGTGGCAGTGGCTGCCAATGTAAAGTCTGTTGTATCCTGGATAATCAGGCCAGAATTTGCGGTTGTGCCATCGAATAGCAGGTTGCCATCAATGTCGATGTTGCCAGAATTTGCGGTGATAGATGCGCCATGTGCGATAAGCTTGCCATTAATGGATATGGCATCTGTATTTGTATCGCGAGAATATATTTCAACACTGCCGCCGTCGTTTGCATTTAAGTTGCCGTCGATATCAAGTGTAGATGTACCAGATGTCATAGTCGCAGTATTTCCAAAGATAATATTACCCTTGTTCTGCGCATTTGCATGGGTGCCAACGGTGATTTCGTTTGATACCATCTGTATCGTGCGCGATTGTGTGTTGTCGGTGGCGTTGATACCGCCGTCGATTTTTATGTTTCCATTGTTTGCACTTAAAACAACAGGTGTGCCGTATGCATTGATATTCATGTTGCCTGCGCCAGTCGTTGCGTTGCCCAGAACAACGTCACCCCCGACATAAATATCGCCCCCAACAGTCATGTTATAAAGGCTCGTCCCCAGATTTAGGGTACCTGTTGCCGCAACGTTTAATGAATTGTTAATTGTCGCGCTGCCGGCCAAGGCGTTAATGTTTGTTGTGCCACCGTTGGCATTAATACCACCAATTTGTACCGCGCCACCAGATGTGTCAGAACCATAAAGGGTGGTTGTGCCACTGTTGTTTGTAATTATGCCGCCAACTGTGACATCTTTTGCATGAATGGTTGTTGTTCCGATTGCATTTGTCACATCACCTGATATGTTGATATAACCAGTTTGATCGGTTAATGATTCAATTGCCAGTTGAGAACCAGCACCGGAATTCGATACAGATGACAGGGTAACGTTGCTGGAATTCAATAACATGTTTCCGGTATTTGATACGTTGCCTGCTGCGCTAAGGGAATCTTGGGCAATTAGATTGGTATTTGAATTTGTCGCCCCAATAATCTGATCAGAAATAACAATGTCACCTGTTGATGTAAGTGTCATGTTTTTCCCCATGTTATTCACAGTTGTTACAGTTATTGTGCCAGAGCTTATGTTCATATTTGCATTTGCGTTTTGGGTGCCAGACGCATTTATGCCGTTTAATATTGTGGATGCGTTGATTGCACCGTTTTTAACCACCAGATTAAAATTGTTTAGATGGTTTGCAAATGCGCCAAAACTTGCATCTGCAGACACGTCGACGCCGAATGTCAGCATACCGGTTTCTAAACTGAATGTATTCGTTGTGTCCATGCCAGATAAATTGATGCCGTTTTCAAAATGTGTTTGACCGGATATATTTGCATAGAAATTACCATTATTTACAAACGAGTATTCTGTACCAGAACCGCCGGTTACCATCAGACCGGTGGTATTTATGCGCATTGTTCCATTTTGCGAATCGTTTTTCATCGTGCCCGATATCGTCATAACACCTGCTAGATTTGTGTTTCCTGTCGTTTCGTTTGTGCCAATGCCTGTTACCTGCATCAATGTTCCAGAATTTTCAAAGTTTCCGGTCACGGCCAGCGCGCCTGATGTTGATAGTATCATAGAACCTGTGCCATTTTGAATCGTCCCATTTGATGATATGCCATCATTTGCGGTAATGGTTGTGCTGGTTGCGCCCGTTTTAGATATTAACCCCAGCATGTTTACATTAGTGTCTGATTTAATATTTAATATACCAGATGTGTTGATTGTGCCTGTTGCGACATTTTGGGCGTCTAAATATAATGTACCATTATTGTCGATGTTTTTAGAATTAGAAGAAAATGTACTGATGTCTTCAAATGTTAATGTTCCGTTGTTTGTTATTGCGCCACCTGTTGTCATTAAAAATGGTGATGGTGTTGTGTCATTTGATTTAAAGCCCAAATTCCAGCCATCCAATACCTGTAACATTTCACCAATATCTATGTCGCCATTTGATTCAATGGTAAAAGATTTATTCCCGCCGTTCACCGTATTTAATATGTATAAGTTTCCAGTTTGGCTGCCCTGGTCAGATGCGGCACCAACGTACATATTATTTGTAATAGAAAATCCATGTGGGGATTGAATACTATTTACCCCGGCATCAGAGATTGTTATGGTTTGATCTGTGGGACGTGTTGCCAGCCATGCAGAACCATCTGTTGAAACAAAAGAATCCCCAATGTTTTCAGGGCCAACCACAACTGCGTTTGCACCAAATGGCACCAAACAGCAAACAAAAGAAAATAATTTTTTTATCATTTTTTTATTTTTTCCATTCCATTCTTGAAAACATTGTGGCACAATCCCCGGCGCAAGAGCAAGCAATTATTTTGAATAGAAGGAGAAAATTATGTTCGAAATCAAAAAAGTTCATGCACGTCAGATTATGGACAGTCGTGGTAACCCAACTGTTGAGTGTGATATTGAATTGTCGGGTGGTGCGTTTGGGCGCGCAGGTGTTCCGTCGGGTGCATCAACAGGTACGTTCGAAGCCTTGGAATTGCGTGACGGTGGTAATGCATACATGGGCAAGGGTGTTTTGACAGCAGTTAAAAATGTAAATGAAATTATTGCGCCGGCATTAATTGGTATGGATGCATCAAAACAGACAGAATTAGATGAAAAAATGTTGGCATTGGATGGCACGCCAAATAAAGACAAATTGGGTGCAAATGCGATTTTGGCTGTGTCTATGGCCTTGGCACATGCGGTCGCAAATGCGAAACATGTACCTTTGTATAAGTATATTGCTGATATTTACGGTAATGCCAATCCATGCGTTTTGCCACGCCCAATGATGAACATTATCAATGGTGGGGCACATGCAGACAATGGTTTGGATGCCCAGGAATTTATGATTATTCCAAATGGTGCAAAATCAGAAGTCGAAGCGATTCGTATGGGTTCTGAAATCTTTCATCATTTGAAGTCTATCTTGAAAAAGGGCGGCAATTCAACAAATGTTGGTGACGAAGGTGGTTTTGCGCCAAACTTTAATTCCTGCCGTGAAGCATTGGATACAATCGTTTCTGCAATCAAAGATGCGGGCTATGTCCCAGGTGATCAGGTTTCGATTGGTTTAGATGTTGCGTCTTCTGAATTCTATAAAGATGGCGTTTACAGTTTTGAAGGTCAAAAATTGTCGTCTGATGAAATGATTGCGTTCTATGAAAAATTAATCGCAGATTATCCAATCGTTTCAATCGAAGATGCATTGGCCGAAGAAGACTGGGATGGTTGGAAAAAATTAACAGACACAATTGGCGCAAAATGTCAATTGGTTGGTGACGATCTGTTTGTGACAAATCCAATCCGTTTGGAAAAAGGTATCAAGGCAGGCGTTGCAAACGCAATTTTGATTAAGGTTAATCAGATTGGTTCCCTGACAGAAACATTGCGTGCAATAAAAATGGCCCAAGATGCAAATTATGGTGTAATTATCTCTCATCGCAGTGGTGAAACAGAAGATACAACAATTGCGGACTTGGCTGTTGCGACAAACGCAGGTCAGATTAAAACAGGGTCTATGTCACGTACAGATCGTATGGCGAAATATAATCAGTTAATTCGTATCGAAGAAGAACTGGACAAAGACGCAAAATATGGTTTATAATCCGGTCAGAGATGAACAAACTAAGAATAGGGGGGCGCGTAAAGCGTCCCTTTATTGTACTAAGATAAACGGCAATGTCGGTTGATTGGGATATGGTTTTGCTGGTTGGTAAATACGCGATATGCGTATTGTTGCTGATAGGGGTGATTTTGGCCCCGTCGTGGATTGCACGCCAAAATGGCAAAGGAAAAACAGAAATGTATGTGGTGCGTTTGGGCAGTTGGGTGTTCGGATGGTCAATCGTTGGGTGGCTGTGGGCATTGTATTGGGCGGTGCGTAAGTAAAAACTTGACTTTTTTGTCAATTTAATGTAGAATATATTCTACAAAATGGGCGCAGTTCTGCGTCTAACATTTCCACAAAAGGATATTTTATGCATATTAATGAATTAAAGGCAAAGTCGCCACAGCAATTGCTGAAAATGGCGGAAGACATGGGAATTGAAAATCCGTCACAGCTGAATGTGCAACAGTTGCGTTTTGCTGTTATGCGTGTGTTCGCGGCAGATAAAAAGATTACACTGATTGGTGATGGTGTATTGGAACGTATGCAAGATGGGTTTGGTTTTTTGCGCGCGCCTGAATCAAACTATCTGGCGGGACCAGATGATTTATATGTGTCGCCTAGTTTAATTAAAAAGTATGGTTTAAAAACGGGTGATTATGTCGAAGGACAAATTCAAGCGCCCGCTGCGGAAACAGAACGTTATTTTGCGCTGGAAACAATTGAACGCGTAAATGGTGATGAACCAGAAAAATTGAAGCATCGTGTGTCGTTTGATGATATGACACCATTGTATCCAGATGAACAATTAAAGATGGAAGTTCCAGATGACAAAGACAAAGGACGTAATTTGTCTGCGCGTGTAATCGATTTGATTTCCCCAACGGGCAAGGGTCAGCGTTCATTGATTGTTGCGCCACCGCGTACTGGTAAAACAGTTATGTTGCAAAATATTGCGCACAGTATTGCGACAAACTATCCGGATGTAAAATTGATTGTGTTATTGATTGATGAGCGTCCAGAAGAAGTGACAGATATGCAACGCAGTGTTAAGGGAGAGGTTATTTCATCAACATTTGATGAGCCGGCTGCACGTCACATTCAAGTTGCAGAAATGGTTATTGAAAAGGCAAAACGTTTGGTTGAAGCAGGGCAGGATGTTGTTATCTTGTTGGATTCAATTACACGTTTGGGTCGTGCATATAATACATGCGTCCCATCCAGTGGCAAGGTTTTGACCGGTGGTGTTGATGCGTACGCATTGCAACGTCCAAAACGTTTCTTTGGTGCGGCGCGTAATATCGAAGGCGGTGGTTCTTTGACGATTATCGCAACTGCGCTGGTGGATACTGGTTCCAAGATGGATGAAGTTATCTTTGAAGAATTTAAGGGGACAGGCAATAGTGAAATTATCTTGGATAGAAAGTTGTCAGATAAACGTGTTTATCCGGCAATTGACATAACAAAGTCTGGAACGCGTAAAGAAGACTTGCTGGTCGGTAAAGAAATATTGTCTAAGATGTATGTGCTGCGTCGTATTATTAATCCAATGGGTACATTAGAGGCAATGGAATTCTTGCTGGATAAGTTGCGTTTAACAAAGACAAATTCGGACTTTTTCAGTTCGATGAATCAATAAAAGAACGCCCGTTTGGGCGTTTTTTTATTTGGATTTTTTATTGTTCTTTGTGTTAGTTTTGAACTGAATGTCACGCAGTTTTTTGTATTCACCGCCCAATGCGCATAATTCCGCATCGGTTCCTTGTTCAATTATTTGACCGTTCTTGATTACGCAGATGATATCTGCGTCCAAGATTGTGGACAGGCGGTGTGCAATAACAAATGTTGTGCGTCCACGCATCAAGTCTGTCAAGGCAGCCTGAATCAATTTCTCGCTTTGTGTGTCCAGGGCTGATGTTGCCTCGTCCAACAGCAGGATAGGGGCGTCTTTTAATATTGCGCGTGCAATCGCAACGCGTTGTTTTTGCCCACCTGATAGCATGCCACCCGATTCGCCGACATTTGTATTATAGCCCTTTGGAAATTCCATGATGAAATCATGTGCGTTAGCCGCGCGTGCCGCAGCTATGACTTCTTCGTCTGTGGCATCTGGTCGGCCGTATCTGATGTTATCTGCGATTGAACCTTTGAACAAGAATACGCTTTGTGAAACCTCTGCAATATTTTCACGCAGGGATTTTAATGTGTATTTGCGTATGTCGGTTTTATTAATCGTAATTTTACCGATTTGCGGTTCGTAAAAACGTTCTAATAAATTGAACAACGTTGTTTTGCCACCCCCAGATGGACCGACAAGTGCGCAAACCTTGCCTGCGGGTACATGTAAACTAAGATTTTTAATAACTGGTTCGTTTTCGTTATATGCAAATGAAACGTCGTGAAAGCCAACAGACAGATTCTTGGCGGTTAAATCGCGTGCATCCGGGGCATCTGAAATATCTGGCTTGCTGTCCAAGAATTCAAACAAGATTTCTGCCGCCAACAATCCGTGTTGTAATGTGTCGCCTGTGGCCGTAATGCTTTTTGCGGGTTTGTACGCAGCAGTCAGGGCCAGCAAGAATGCAGTAAAGTCACCAGTTGAAATTGCGCCACTTGCAATAAAATGTCCGCCCATAATCATTGCAATGCATAAACCAATCGAAATCATAAATTCCATCAATGGTGAACGCAGGGCGTTGGCCTGGGTGCTTTTGTATGAATTTTCGATAGAACTGTTCAAGACACGTGCAAAGTTTTTTTCTTCGCGTTCTTCGGCGGCAAATGCCTGAATGGTTTTAATGCCGTGCAATGTTTGGTTCAGTTGTTGTGATACATCGTTTGCAATGCCGAATGATTGGCGCGATAGCTTACGACGCTTGCGCATAATGATAACCATTGGAATCATAATAGCAGGTGCCAAGAACATTAATACAATACACATTTGATGGGCGTAATAGAACATCAATCCCAATGTTATGGCCAATGTTGCAACGTTTTGAACAACGCGAATGATTGTCCCTGTTACCAGATTTAACACCGCGCCAGCCTGGACGCCAAAATAATTCAGGTTTTTACCGATGCCGTCACCATAAAAGCGTGACAGGTTCATGTGCATCATGTGCTTGTAAATCTTTTTTTGCAGGTTCGCGCCGGCCAATAGTCCACCCTTGGCCATGATTAATGCCTTGGCATATGTAAAGGTTCCCTTGGCGCCAAATGCAATGATAACTTGAATGCCCAGCCAGTATATTGCATTCATGCTTTTTTCAATGAACGCTTTGTCAACAACCTGTTGCACCAGGGTAATTGTATACCCCTCAGCTGCGGCGGCCAAGATTGTAAATAAAATACCAGCAATTAGCCATTTGACATATGGTCTGCCGATTTCACGCCAAACACGCCCATACAATGACCATTTGATACGGCCGTTTGATTCATCGCCTTTGATAAAGGACTTAATAGAGTTTGATATTTTCTTAATCATAGTGCCTGTATTATAGGGAATATATTGCGATAAGTCTAGTTTAAAAGATATTATTTGATATAAAATTCATTTTTGGATTGACAAAGTCTTTCAAATTGTATAAAATGCGTTCGCTTTCATGATGAAAGTGCAAAGTTTTGGGGTTGTAGCTCAGTTGGTAGAGCACCTGCTTTGCAAGCAGGGGGTCGTCAGTTCGAGTCTGATCAGCTCCACCAAAACAAAAGGGGAAGGGGATGAAAGTCCCCTTCTTGTGTAAAATAAGCGTAAACGTGTAAAGGGGGTGAATGACCGATGGTAAAAGTTCTGGTTCGCGACAATAACGTCGAACAGGCATTGCGTGTTGCAAAACGTAAATCACAGAAAGAGGGCCTGTACCGCGAAATGAAAGAACGTCAGCGTTATGAAAAACCAACAACACGACGCAAGCGTTTGAAAGAAGAAGCTGTTCGCAACGAAAAGAAACGTCAATCAAAACAGCGTATGGTTTTCGGCTTCTAATGAAATTAACCCACCAATTGGTGGGTTTTTTATTTGATTAATTTATTTGTTTGTGATACAATACCCGTATCGTGGTGAGTTGCCATGATGGGGTGTGATGACCCGTGCACTAAGCGTCGGAATAAAGGCTTATGGCGCGTTGAGGCGTCTTTTTTATTCTGATGATGAAAAACTCCTGGCTTTAAGGGTCAGGAGGGCTGTGAATATATCGAATAAGCACACAATTCTTAGTGATTGTCATCAACCTCCTGACCACTCGAATTTTCGGTGGTTTTTTGTTAAGTCTGGGGGTATAAATGTTTAGAAAAGTTTTTTTGGCTGCGTTGATTGTTGTTTGTTGTGTTTGTGACGGTAGTGGCGCACAAAAATGTATCGCTATAAATCCTGATAACATGGAATCTGTGTTAGAGCGTTTGGTTGGTTTTGAAGGAGAATTCGGGCAAAGTGATTGGTCTGTTATTTTATCCGATATGACAATACGTGGTATTGGTGTGTGTAGTAGTTATCCGTCGGGGAATGTCGTGGTTGAAAAATTAATACATGAACGTCTTGGAGAGTTGAGCGCTTGTTGGTGTAAAATGATTCGCCCTGCTATTTCACATTGGGTATTCGTTCTTGACTATGAGTCTATAGATGAGTGCATTTCGGATTGTGGCAATTTTTGTGCGGCTAGTTTTTTTCAGAGGTTTTATGATTTTGTTGGTTCGTTAAATGCTGAAACAAATTAGTTAAACTATTATGAAGAGATTGGCAATATTATTTTTTATGCTTCAAGTATGTGAAACGTATGCGGCATCGTGTCAGGCGGGCTATCTTTTGATTGATGAGCCTGCCGTTGCCATTGCAGATTCTTGTCCTGCGGGGACTGTGTCGGTTGGTGTGGGCGAGCCGTGTACAGGTGAAGATTCGTCCAGTGTTTGTTGGGTCGTTGAAAAAGTATCAAAATTATGCGATTTTGGATTACAACATATGAAAACATCAACAGGTGTATCGTTCCCGTTGTATGCAGAAAAGTATACAACGCCTGCAATTCATGTTCGATATAACGGTGGAATCTGCTATGTAAATTTATCGTCTGGTCGTGCCAGCGATTCAATAAATGTTGAATATAATGGGGTTGTTTATCACGCGGTGAAATAGTTGGTGATTATGAAAAAATATTTGATGATTCTTGTGGCGATTTGTATTGCCATTTTTTTTGTTTATTGGGCAGGGGTGCGTGTCGGTGTGGAAAAGTGTTCTAGTAATGCTTTGTTAAATAGTGCGCGCGTCCAATCGCAGATAATTATGTTAAAAAGGGATGTAGATGCGGAAACTTTTAGTCGTGGTGTCGGTGATATTCGTCACATCTTGCGCGAGAGATACACAATCGCAGAATAATGTATGTTTGGCTGTTCCGTGTGTGCCAATATATGGGCGATTGACGGATTGGGATGTTATAAGTGATGATTTGGCGCGTAATATTTATCGACACAATAAAATATGTGAAAAGTTAAACAAATAGCGGTTGACAATAAGCGTGTTTGTCCTATATTTATATTGTGATGGGACAAGACATTAAATTTTTATCGTACAAGGATGCAAAACAGCGTGTAAAGCATGTCGCGCTGACTGGTTTTTTACGTCGAAAATGGATTCGTGATACAAATTTTTTGGAAAATATTGTGTCATGTACAGATGTGTCGCCATATTTGGGTGCGTTGCCGCCTGAATTGCGTAATCGTTTGCCAAAAGAAGATGTTTCGCGCGTGACATATGAATTTCGTAATGCGTTAGAAGACTTTCTGGTTAAAAATATAGGTGACATTCGTAAAATGGATTGTGACCGTATTTATGATTTGGGACAAATTTCTGATTTGTTTGGAACGCCGTGTCGGATGCTTTCGCGTGGTGTAAATGTTTATGGTGTTAATCCATGGCAGGGTGGCTTTGGTTTTGTCTGTAAATTGTCGTTCCCGGAAATAAATGCACATTATGCGTTGAAATTATTTGATGTCGCGGTCTCTTTGGCCGATATGCCGCCACATGGTATTTTGTTTGAAGTTTCGACTGCATTGGCGGCGTCGCATGCAGAACCACGTGATAATAATAAATTTTATATGGCGTCATTAAAAGATGAAAAGTATATGTTGACGGCATGGGCAGGTGATGATATTGATAGAATTCCAAGTCGGGCCAATAAAAATGAAATTTTTTGGACCAGTGAACGTGAAAACGAAGACAGAAATCGTCGGAATGGGCGCAGAATAGATTGGGGTGAAACATATCAGACAGAATATGGTTCTTTGTCTTATCCGATGCGAAAGTTTTGGCGACAAATTGAGAGTTTTGACGCGAATGCTGTCGAAAAAACAATTGCAAGCGTACAAAAAAATTCGATTGCTTTTAAAGAGGCAAAAGATGTTATAGAACGTTTGTCAACAAGGGCTTTTTTGACAGATGATAAACGTTTGGAAAAGTTTGTACAGAATATAAAGCTGCGTTAATTATACCAGTATTTTAATCAAATCATGTGCGATTTGTGCGCTTTGTTTGTCGCCAGATGGCGCATATTCAACAAATTCAAATCGATGGGCGTCTTTAAATGCGTTAACAAAATATTTTGCAGCATCTGTGCTTATGCCATTTTCTGCTGGAACTAAAATATCGTGAAAATATTTCGGATCAATTGCATCAAAGTCGAATGATACAACAAATGGTCGATTGCCGATTCGTTTGCGAATTTCTGAAACGGTTTGTTCCCAATCTGATGGTGTATGTAATTCATTTGCATATTTGATGTATATATTGTTTTTTCTTGCAAATTCGATTTCTGCAGGTTCAAAAGAACGCGTGCCGATATAAAATAAATTTTCTGGGCGCAGGGCTGGGCGTTTGTTTTGCAGTGTTAACCAGCGTGCATCCCCATCCCCCAATAATGCGCGGACATTTGTGCCATGTGGTGCGCCAGACGCCTGGGCAATTGCTGTTTCTGGTGTATGTATATCCAGGTGGGCGTCAATGTATACCAGGCACAGGTCTTGTTCTGGTAAAGAATTGGCCAGTGCAACAAAATGCCCATAATTTACAGAATGATCGCCACCAATCATAATATGTGGTGTGTTTGGGGTGTTTTTGCATATTTTTTGTTGAATTTTAAAATTTTCACCAAATCGGTCATTTGCACATTCAATTGGGTTAAATGGATCTGCGTCAATCATTGTCCAATTGTGAGACGGGAACATTTGTTGTATTGCACGTGGCCCCAGTGCGGGACCGTCATTAATTGCAGTTTTTAGACATCCACGTCCATATTCAATCCCTAAAAAGATTGTCATTTATATGCTCCTATAATACTTTCGGTGATGTTTTTTAATTTTTGCAATGATTGTTCATATGTGTTGCAATCGCGTGCAATTTCAGACCGATATGCATCACGCAGGTTCGATGCCATGTAATAACATCCTCGTAAATGCTGAACACAGTATTCGTGACCTGTTGTAAATGCGTTTTGGCCACGAACACGACTTTCCAGCCCCGCCCAGTCTATGTTCAATGCGGTGTCGATATTGGCCCAAGAATTATCACCTGAGTACTTGCCCACAGTATCCATCCAATATTCGTTCATTTCCGCGTCAGTCCATTTATTGGTTCCTTGTAATGTGATTATTTGTTTGACAAGGCTGTCTATTTCCGATTGGTAAACCGAATCGATTTGCGATAATTTTGAACTGCAATAACAGCGATTGTATGCTGTGTTTTCGCGTTCGCAATATCTGTCCATGCATTCCATGTAATCAGCCAAGCAACGTGTTGATGACGTGCGTTCTGTTGGGATGGTGTTTCGTATGTTTGGTTCTGTGCGACTGTTTGTGGTATTGACAGCGCGCGCACCTGTGCGTATGCCACCTTTCTGGTTGATGCCTGCGCGTGCGACGACACGACGATTCGCGGGGGCGGTCATACGTCGTGCGTTTATACTTGATGCGCCGCGTGCAACGACGCGACGTGTGTCAACCGTTGTGGCAGACCGTGCCCCGTTGCCGGCCCCAGTGCGTGAAGCCATGTTTGTGTTCGTTGCACTGCGTGCCTGACGTGGAACGACACGTCTATCTGCACCCAATTTAGTCGTTTTTACAACGGTGTTTATCGGGCTTAATGATTGTGATGTTGTGACCCCGGGATTCAGGTCGGTACGCATCTGGTTGTTCATGTATGGATACATATAGTTGTAATTATATCCGGTTGTGTTGGTCAGTTGCGCGTCACGTGTCATGGCACCTGCGCCAGTGGCGATAATAGAAAATATTATAAAATATTGAAATATCCTTCTCATTCACCTGTATGATATAAAACTTAATGAAATCAAACAAGCACAAAATATAAAGAAAAATTTGCATTTGAAAAAAATGCTGTTATAATACCATTCGTTTCGGGGTGTAGCTCAGTCTGGTAGAGTGCTTGGTTTGGGACCAAGATGTCGAAGGTTCGAATCCTTTCGCCCCGACCAGAGATAAACAAAAATACCGCAGTTGATGCGGTATTTTTGTTTATTTTGGTGGAACTGTGGATTCAAACGGTAAATAAAAATTTACCAAGTTCGAATCTTTCCCTCGGTTTGGCGCAAAATTACGCCAAACCTGTGGGGCATTCGTGACAATTTGCCTGCGTTTGATACTTGGCAAATTTACTCATTGTCGCCCCGACCAGAAAATTCAAACCGTCGCATTTGCGGCGGTTGATATTTTGTTGAATGCGTTTGTATTTTTTTGATATAATTTACCGTGTATATAAGTAATTTTTTATCGCAAGGGCATAAAAGATGGGGCCAAGATTGTCTTTATACAGGATAAGAATATTGTTGCAACTGTGGTGGGTGAGCGCGCGGTAAAATATAATGATAAAATTATGAAATTATCACCATTGGCTTATGAAATTTTTGCAGACAAGGGGCGTTTGAATAAAAGCGGTGCATATCAGGGTGCAAATTATTTTTCTTATAAGGGTGTAAAGTTGACCCAAATGCCAGATAAAAATTAAGATAATAATTTTTATGTTGTCTGTTACAATTTTTTCATAAAGATATGAATTTTTGTGTTTGCAATCTGGAAAAAATAATGTACAATACGCGCCGTTGGTAGTTTGAAAGAACCGCCGGCATGTATAGTTTAGGATGGTTGGCAGAGCGGTCGAATGCGGCGGTCTTGAAAACCGTTGTGGGGGCAACTCCACCGGGGGTTCGAATCCCTCACCATCCGCCATAAAAATTAAATGCCCGTTTTGGGCATTTTGTTTTTATGTATCGGTGGTTGGTTAAGAACGCCCGGATGAGCAACGAAGTTGTGTGGGGGTCGAATCCGTATGCGAAAGGGCCCATAGAGCGAAAGCGAAGATGGAAATTACATCTGCCAGAAATAAACCCACCCATTTTTTGGGTGGGGTCATTTGTGTTGCGATAATTGACTGAGATGACTTATATCAAAAATCTACAATAACAAACTAAAATTTTATCAGTTGTCGTTTTTTTTTGTGCTTGTTATTCGACGATATCGATCAGTTTAACTTTAAAGACAACTGCTTTGCCGGCCAAATCTGGTACGTATTGTTCTGGGAAAGTGATGTTGATGTCGCGTTCTTCGCCTTCTTTCATGCCAATGACCTGGTCTTCAAATCCTGGGACAAATTGGCCACTGCCCAATTTCAATGGGAAATTTTCTGCGGTCCCACCAGGGAATTGTACCCCGTCCAGATATCCCGCGAAATTAATAACGACTGTGTCGCCATTCTTGGCCGTTGCGCCTGCATCGCATGCTGTTAAACCAAATGTTGCGCATATGCCAGCGATTGCTGCAAATTTTTTCATATTGTACCCCTTTTGTTTGTTTTAAGTGATTTGTTATTTGTTATAAACGCATCTGAACCCGTATTCGCGCATGGTTGCGCCTTCGGCCTCTATCCTATAATCAAAATATGGTGTTGGGCGCATGGCGTCGAAGGATGGTCGGTCATAGACCATGACAATACTGTCGGCGTTGCGTCCGCAAACACGCTTCATCTCATAATCTGCAACTGCCGCCAAGACGGTTCGCGAATCGCCATCGATATCCATGCCGTCCGCATTTTGCATCAGGCGTAAACGCATTTCACGCAAATCGGTGTTGCCCAGCAAGATTTGAACACGAACCATTGTGCCCTTGTATTCTTGCCAACGTGTTTCCATGCGTGACGTATTCCAGCGATTGCTATTTTGTTCTTTTTCTGCGGCGGTTTTAGGTTTGTACGAATCGATATTCGCGTATTGATTTTCTGCCTGCATAAATTCGCTGGTTCGTTCGTTGTACAATGGTGCATCGGCACCACCCTGGGCAAAGTCGTCCTGATTATATGGTGCGTCATTGTTAATGCACCCCGTTAAGGCGATTGCGCCCAAAATAGCAAATAAAAATGATTTTTTCATATCAATCTCTCTTTTTTTTTATTTTAACAAATAAACTATTTTGATTCAAGTCACGATTTATGATAAAATCAACTTGATGTCGAATGTAGTATTGGAATCTTTGTTAAAGCCATTAGAAGAATTCTATAAACCATCGTTTGTAGAAGAAATTGCCATAAATCACGCGGGTGAGGTTTGGTTGCGTCTGCATGGGGCACGTGTCCCATGGGTATCTTATCAGGCAGAGGTGCTAACAAAACAATATCTGGTTGATTTAATTCATACGATTGCGAATATTTATGAACGACCATTTGATCCGATACATGGTATGCCTGTGGTTTATGCGACTTTGCCGGGGAATCATCGTTTTACGGCAATTGCGGGGCCGAACGTTCAATACGATGAACGCGATGTCACGGGTGGGGTTGCGATGAATATCCGTGGCGGTGGTGTTCATGAAACTAGTTTTGAGAATTATCATTTAAAACGTGGCGCAGAATTGTTAAAGGTTAAACCGCGTGAAAATGTTCGACCAGACGATCCGTTTGAAAGACTGATGTCCGCGATTAATGATGGCAGTCCGATTTTAATTAGTGGCGCGACGGCGACTGGTAAAACAACGTTCTTGAACCATATGTTGACGTTAATTGATAAGAATAGTCGTGTTATAACGGTCGAAGACGCGCGTGAAATTCGTGTGCCCCAGGCAAATCGTGTTCATTTGGTGTTGTCGCGTACCGAACAAAACAATGATTTTGATTATAAACGTTTGTTGGATTTGGTTGTTCGTATGACTCCGGACGTTATTATTGGTGGTGAAATTTCTACGGATAATGCGTCGATTTTGTGGGAAATGTTGGGTTCTGGACACGATCATTTTTATACCACAATTCATGCCGAAAGTGCAGAAGCAGCGTACGCAGCCTTTGCAGACAGAATTTTGCATACGCAACCCGCGTATAGTCGTTCTGAATTAATCGCAGAAATGCATAAAAAAATACGTGTTGTACAGTTGTCGCGCGATGGTGCATTGCGTGCCGTGACAGAGGTTGTATAATACAATATAAAATTAAAAGGAGAAAAAAATGGCAAAGAAAAATGCTTATAGCGAAGAAGAATTAATTAGTGCAGGTATTATAACCGAAGAAGGTGTCGTTATTGATCCTGTGCGTTTTAGACAGTATAATGCAGTTTTGGATGTAGAAAAAGAGAGTAAAGAGAGGGAAGCAGAAAACCTGAAAAGAGCGGAAAAGGAAGAAAAAAGAAGATTAGAAAAGCCTGGGCTGCTTGGTAAAATGTTGGATGGAATAGACAGCGTGAAAAGATTGATGCAACGCAAAAACGAAAATGAAAAAAAGAAAGAACAACAGAAGATGTTAGAACAAAAGAAAAGACAGCAAATGGCTGCGGGCAGGGGTGCATAATAAAAAAATCAAAAAAAACCGCCGTTTGGCGGTTCTTTTATTTTGTAAATACACGGTTATAGATTTTTTCATTTACCTCTATCGGATATTCGCGTAACAAGAAAGAATTATAATCATCCATTACGTTTGTCTGTGATGCGTTTTGTAATTCTTTGCGTATGTCTGCCATCTTTTTTGTGTCTACTTTTGGTGTGATTTCTTTGTTGACGCGCATAACATAGAATGCATCGCCACCAGATACGATTGTATTGTTGCCGATTTGGGTACGGAATGCGTCTGTTAAAACCTCTATCGGTGCGCCTGATGCGCGTGATACAGTTGCTGACTTTTTGTTGTCTAATTTATTGTTCTTATTTAAGTCAACCAAGATATCGTTGGCGCGAACGTAGGCTTGCTTTTTCTGTTCGGCTTTTTTCCAATCTGCGACCAATGATTTCTTTACGTTTTCAAATTCGGCCTTGTGCGATGGGTTGATTTTGTCAACGCGTACGAACAAGAATCCGTCTTTTGTTTCAATCATTTCGCTTTCCAGGCCTTCGTCCATGTCGAAAATTTTTGAAATCAATGCATCTGTCATCAGTTTGTCTACTGGGCGATTGTCGCGATCAAATGCGGCAAGTGCGACATATTGCGCGCCATGTTTTTTCGCCGTTGCATCCATTGGTTCGCCTGCAATAATGTCATCTTCAACCTTTACCGCAGTTGCATAGCCTGCGTCATATTTGTCTGGACTGGCCATTTCTGTTGGGATAAAGACATATGACACTGCACGTGTTTCTGGGATAATTTGTGGGTTCTGTTTGTAATATTCTGCCAATTGTTCATCTGTTGGATTTTCAACATTAAAATCAGAATACTTAATGGTTGCATATTCTATTTCGCGTTCGCCATAACGTGCGTCGTATGTTGCCTTGACAGTGAATTCAGGTATCTGGATTGGTGCAGACATTGCGCCCAAGACCATAGAGCGTAAAACCTGACGACGTAAAACGTCTGCAAATTCTGCCTCTGAGTAACCGGAATTATTTAAGACGGTATCAAATGCCAATGTCGAAAATTCACCATTAATCTGAAAGTCTGGCATGTTACGAATCCCGTGTGCGATTCGTTTGTCACTGACGACAAAGCCCAAATCGTTTGCGCGATTTTCTGCCATTTGCTGTGTTGTTAATTTTGTTAACACTTTTTGTGAGAATTCGTTTTGTGCGTTGGCGTCAGCGTAGATTGCGCGTTGCTGTTCGCGTGTCATCATCGCCAATTCACGTGATTTTTCATTGTTAAACTGCTGTGCAGAAACCTCAGTCCCGCCAACCTTAACCAATGAATTGTCGCCAACGGCGCCACCAAAAATCCATTCCGCGACGCCCCATCCAACGAATGAGAACGCCAATATAGCAATTAAAATTTTTGCAACTGGTTTTTCTGATGCATTTCTTAAATATTCTAGCATTTTGTCCCCTTTTGCGCTACCATAGCAAAACAAAACATATAAAATCAATGAAAAAAAGGAGATTTTAAATGAAGATTATTGCAGGTAACTGGAAGATGAACGGCAGTCGTGATGCATTGGAAAAAATGGCCCAAGATTTGGCGTCTGTTGAAAGTGATAATAAAGTAATTTTATGTGTGCCTTTTACAATGCTGGGGGTGGGTTCAGACCGTGTTGCAATTGGTGCCCAGGATGTTAGTGCCCACACGCATGGTGCCTATACGGGCGAAGTGTCTGCCAAAATGATTGCAGATACGGGTGCAAAATATGTGATTGTTGGCCACAGTGAATGTCGCCAATATCATGGCGATACAAATTCTGTTGTTCGTCAAAAGGCAGAACAGGCATTGGCAAATGGATTGACGCCGATTATTTGTGTCGGTGAAACAATGGATGAAAAGCAGGCTGGAAAAACAATGGCGGTAATTGAATCTGGGGTTCGTGAATCTGTCCCGGCAGATGTTAATACAGATATAATTATTGCATATGAACCGCGTTGGGCAATTGGGGCGGGCTTAACACCAACATCTGCGGAAATTGCGGCGGCGCACACATTAATTGCAAAAACATTGTCTGATATGGGACTGACGGGTACACCGGTATTGTATGGTGCATCGGTAAAGGGTAATAATGCGGCTGAAATTATGTCTATACCAAACGTAGATGGCGTATTGGTTGGTGGTGCGTCCTTGAAAAGTGATGATTTCATACCTATAATAACCAGTGTGAAATAAGTGTATAGTAAAGAAAAAAAGTGGAAAATGGTATGAATGACGAAAAAAAAGAAGTGAATGTAGAGGCTGTATCCGTTGAAGAAATCTCTGAAACGGTGGCTTCGTCAGAAAATACACAAACAAATCCAGAAACAGAAAAACTGCAAACCCAGTTAACAGAACTGAATGATAAATATTTGCGTTTGGCGGCGGAATTGGAAAATACGCGTCGTCGTGCGGCGTTGGATGCAGAATCGCGCGCCCGGAATCGTGCGATGTCTGTGGCAGAAAAAATTTTGCCTGTTATGGATGCGGTGGATGCGGCTTTGAAACTGGCGCCGAATGATGAAGGTATTCAGACAATGGCGCGTGCGCTGGAATCTGCGTTTGAACAGATTGGTATTACACGTATTAAGTCGGTTGGCGAGGTATTAAATCCGATGCATCATAATGCAATTCAGGTCGTTGAATGTCCGGATAAAAAATCGAATATAATTATCGACGAAATGCAACCTGGGTATTTGTTTGGTGATACAATTTTACGTACGGCAATGGTCGTTGTTGCAAAGTAATCTTAATCCCCCCCAGCCCATAAAGTATGTGGGGGAACTTTGCAACTTTTTTGTTGTGATTTTTTGATGTTTGTTATATAATCTTATTTGAACCGAATGGGATTTGTGGTTCTGGGTCGTAGAAAAGCCCATAAAATGCCGGTGCAGTTTTTTGCATCGTTAGTATGGTGTTGCAGTAATAAAATTGCACCGTTTTAACCCTGACAATTGTGTCGGGGAACTGTTAGTGTATATAATACGCATTTATGCGAAAGATTAACAGGGTCATTGCATTTTATGATTTTTCTAATTCCCCGACCGCCAATGTATTCGGCGGTTTTATTACAGGCAAGGAATGGGGAACATGTATCGGTTTTTTTTGTTGTTGGCGATTGTTTTTGCGGAATTGCCGTTGTTTGCGGCCACGTGTCCAGATGGATATACCGCGTATCTGGGGCCGGCGACAAATCTGGTGCGTAATGCAAATGGTGGATGCAGCGAATTGTGTGGTGCGGGTATTACCAGTTTGAATACATCCAATGGATATCGTTTTGATTTGTTTGTGTCAAAAAATACAACACCGGCGATAAATGTTGGATTCGGTGGTACTACATGTTATGCAGATTTGTTGTCTGGTGGTGCCACAGGGTCATTAAACGTTAAATATGATGGTGCGACATATCATGCAAATATTAGTACAGGAGAATTGTGCCCATTGACATACACGTTGTCGTATTCGTGTGGTGATGGCGCGACTGGTATGCCCCCAGATAGTATAGAGGTTGCATACGGTGATTTATATACCGCGCCATACGATTCTGGCACGTGTTATCGTGCAGGATACTATATCAGTGGATGGAAAATTGATTCAAATTCGTTAAAGAATGGTGGTTATTACAATTAC
>JAWPOE010000001.1:0-85675 GCA_033345195.1 Alphaproteobacteria bacterium | reverse complement strand
CCAGATAAAAGGTGGCTTTGAAGATATTAAATGTACTATTGGTGGTCAGACGGTTGCGGACTGGGGCGATGAATTCCAGGTTGGCATTGGACTGAACGGCAACTATTAAAATTAACGCCCCAAACGGGGCGTTTTTTTAGTTGTGGTTAATTTTTCTGGAAACTTAAATACTTTTGTCATTGCGAGGGAGCGCAACGACCGTGGCAATCCAGTAAATAGAATCAAAAATTTGCATTATGAAACAGTGGACCCCGGTCTGCACCGGGGTGACGAAAATAAGTAATTCATACACCTGGGTTCCACAGGGCACCATTGGGGTGACAAAACTTTTTGGGTTTTGTTTTTTTTGAACTTATTTTTTTGCGCGGGGGTGGGCATGGGCATAGATGTTCGAAATTTCTGCCATGTTGACCTTGGTATATAATTGTGTGGTTGACAGGGATGAATGCCCCAGTAATTCCTGTAAACTGCGCAGGTCGGCACCGCCACTTAATAATGCCGTTGCAAATGTATGACGCAGGGCATGTGGTGTGACGTAGTCGGGTAATTGCAAATAATTGCGCAGGTTTTCAATAACCTTTTCCGCCATGCGTGGCGACATTGGCAGACCGCGTACGCTGCGAAATAATTCGTCGTTTGTGTCGTTGCCAAATGGGCGCAGTTCAATGTATTTATCAATCGCAGTCCATACCGCCGGCAATACCGGGACCAGGCGTTCTTTGCCCCCTTTGCCAAGTATGCGTAATGCATCAGGATGGCCGTGTGTGTCGTGATTGCGCAGTGATAGGGCCTCTGATATACGCAGGCCACAACCAAACAGTAATACAACCAATGCCCAATCGCGTGCGGATATCCATGGGGCAGTTGTCAAAGACACGTCGCGTATTGCGTCATGCATGTGTTCAATGTCAATTGGGTCAATTGCCTTGGATAATTTTCGTGGAACCTTGGGCGATGAAATCAGGGCGATTGCATCGTTTTTTATGTTGTAATTTTTTGCCAAGAATTTATAAAAGCCACGCAGTGATGATAACGCGCGTGCCGTTGATTTGTGCGATAATCCGCGACGCTGGCAATCTGCCAAGAAAGACCGAAAACAAATTGTGTCGGCCTGTGATAGGTCGGATGGAAATGGTGTCGCGCCAATAAATTTTTCATAAAATGTTATGAAATTATGAATGTCGTTTTCGTACGCCATCACCGTATGGGCAGAATAATTTTTGGTCCGAGACAGATATTCTGTAAATTCGGTGATGGTGTTTTTCATTTCGTTGTATTTATTTTATTTCAAATGTTGCAGTTATAGATACGGAAACGTCTGTGTCTGATGTGACCAGGGTGCCGCCTGCGTCAAATGATGTGTCCAACATCGTTGCCTTGGCACGCATTAGATTTGATACAGGGTATACGTCTTCGCCAGAAATATTGCCATACGAAACAGATAGCAATTTGCCTGCACGCATTCCATCAGCATATGCCAGGGCGTTTGCACGGGTGCGGGCATTTATAACCGCGGTTGTTAAACATTGTTCCATTATTGGTTTCAGGGTTTCTGGACTGGTGTACATGCGCAGATTTTCAGAATATACGTTTGGTGCGCCGGCGAAATCGCCCAGAATTGTTTCAATTGTTTCGATGTTGTTGGCAGAAACATCTATCCCAATTGTTGTTTCGATGCCCAGTGATACAGATTTTTGTTCGTCACGATTCCATTCTGTTTTTTCGTGTGATGTAAATTGTGTCGTTTGCATTTCGACAGGCATTGATTTTAGCGTGTCTGTTATTTTTGCAACCTGGGTTGTGGCAGTGCGCATCGATTCAATCGCTGTTGGTGCCAGTGTGGTCACGCGCAGTGTTATTGCAACCTTGTCCCGGGGGGCGGATGTTAAACATTCGCCATTGACATTTATTGTGCGTGGCGATTGTGGGCGTGATATCGCATCAAATATCAATGCCAAAACAGCCCCAGCCCCGATAACAGTACCAATCCATACGAATGTTTTTTTCATAATCTGTCCCCCTTTGTTTTTTTTTTAGCCTAACATTTTACGTTTTACGCGCGCCAATGTGTCGGCGGCAATTGGGCGTGCGCGTTCTGCACCGCGTTTTAATATCGCATCAATTTCAGCCGGATTCGCCAACAGGCGTTCGTATTCATGGCGTGCATCTGATAATACCGAATTGATTTTTTCAAACAGTATCGTTTTTGCAGTCCCGTATCCCATGCCACCACGACGGAACATTTCTGCGAATTCTGAAATCTCTGATTCGGATGCGAAATGTTTATACAATTGGAATATTGTCGATGTGTCGGGGTCTTTGGATTCTTCGGGTGTTTTGGAATCTGTGATAATGCGCATGATTTTCTTTTTTAATTCTTTTTCTGGTGCAAACAATGGGATGATGTTGTCGTAAGACTTGCTCATCTTTCTGCCGTCCAGACCAGGGATAAGACCGGTTTCGCGACCAATCACAGGTGTTGGTAATTTAAATGTTTCGCCGTATGTTTTGTTAAAATAGCCGGCAATGTCACGCGCAAATTCAACATGTTGCTTTTGGTCCGCGCCAACAGGTACGATGTCTGAATTGTACAATAATATGTCGGCAGTCATCAAAATTGGGTATGTGTATAGTCCCATATTGATGCCGGCGTCAACATCATCGCCGTTGGCAATGTTTTTGTCCATTGCTGCCTTGTACGAATGGGCACGGTTCATCAGGCCTTTTGGGGTGATGTTGCTTAATAGTGTGTTTAGCTGATAAATTTCATCAATATCTGATTGACGGAATAATATTGCGTTTTCCAGATTTAACCCCAGTGCAATAAATAAGGCAGCGATTTCATATGTGTGTTGTTTTATTTGAGCCGCATCGTGTATCGTGTTCAGGGCATGTAAGTCTGCGATAAACATAAAAGTTTTGTGTGTCTGAGCCATTTCAATTAATGGCTTTAACGCGCCGACATAGTTGCCCAAATGCGGTGTTCCGGTTGGCTTGATGCCGGTTAAAACAATTTCGTTTGACATAATAAATAACCTTTTAATCTTTTGTGTATTTAGTGTAGTAATTTTGTTATGAAAATGAAAGCCCAAATTTATAGCCAGGCAGGGCGTGAAAAAATACATTAGGCGACAATGCGCCAATAATTACAATTTGCAAAGATGAAATAATTTTTATGCATGTCTGTTATTATAGGTGTGTAAAAATAATTTGCAATATAAAAATAAAATCCGGCAAAAAATGCCGGATTTTGTGCGTATAGAATGTTTTTTTATTTTTTTAGCTTTTTCAATTTTTCTGCAAATGTAAATGTGTACTGTGTTGCAGACCAAACAGATGCAATCAGTGATAACCATATGCCCCAAATGCCGATTTGTGGTAACGCGTAAATCAGCGCCATCAAGAAACGGCTTTCAGTTGTTGGTGTAATAAGTGTGCCAATCGCAAAAATTAACAAGAATGCAGCAATTGAAATCATCTGTAATGTTGTTTTGATTTTGCCCATGGAAAAACGTGCCTTGGGTACAGGCATTTCGATTTTCTGGGTGCCCAGAAATTCGCGCAGGCCACTGATATATAATTCGCGTGCAATCATGATTATAACAGGTACAACGATAAACCATACCGGCATCATTACGCACAACATGATTAATGTGTTAACAACTAATAATTTATCGCCAATGTGATCCATTACGCCACCAATCTTGGTGCAAACGTTATATTTGCGTGCCAAGTATCCGTCAAACCAATCAGATATTGCCGCCAGTGTGTACAATATAAATGTTGTCCAATACATTTGAAACATTAATGTTGGTATTATTGCAAATGCCGCAAAAATGCGAAATGCAGATAAAAAGTTTACAAAGAATTTCATATGCTTTCTCCTTTTTTACATATTCAATATGTGTCTATTATATCACTTCTGAATGAAAATGGGCATATATTTTTTCAGAGGCGTTTTTTCCCAGTCCCGGAACATGTTTTAGTGCATTTAAATCTGCGTCCATGATTGCGCGGACAGAACCAAAATGCTGTAATAATGCGCGTTTGCGCGTTGGACCGATACCATCTATTTCGTCCAGAACAGATGCAGTCATTTGTTTTGCGCGAATGTTGCGGTGGTATGTGATAACAAATCTGTGCGCTTCATCACGAACAGTACGCAGCATTAAAAATAGTTGGCTGTCTTTTGGCAGATCGTATGATATTGTGCCGTCGGGTAAAATAAAGTGTTCGTCGCCGTTTCTAACCTCGCCCTTGGTGACGCCCATAACAGGAATCCTGTTTGAGTTTCGTTTGGCGATTCGCCATTGTGCAATTCCGCCATCAACGATTATTAAATCAAGTTTTGGATCATGTTCAGTTGCGCGTTTTACAAATTCTGCCATCATTGCAATGTCGTTGCCGGCGCGTGATTTGTCTTGTAATTTAAAATGTCTGTACCCGGATTTTATAAATCCATTATGTCCAAATGTTATCATTGCGCCAACAGGTTGTTTGCCGAACAGGTGTGAATTGTCAAATACACCAACTGTTTCGACATTTATGTCAATCCATTTTTCAAGTTCAGATACATTTTTGTGCCAGTCGATATTTGTTGTATGCGTTGGTTTGCGCTGTATACCGCGATTTGATGTATGGGTTAGTGCGCTGATTTTGTCGCGTATAATGGCGGCGTTTTCAAAGTCCATTTCTGATGAAAATTTTTTCATCTGCTCTGTTAAATCCGCAATAATGGGCGTGCTGTCCCCGGTCAGGATTTTTCGTGCGGTGCGTACGTTTTTGTTATAATCTTCGACGTTAGGATTGCAACATGGTGCACAGCAACGTCCAATTTGATGTAACAGGCATGGACGCGCACGGTTTCGCATCTGGGTGTCTGTACATGTCCTGATTTGACATACCTTTTGAATTGTTTTAATGGTTTCATTCAGTGCGGATACCGATGGATATGGTCCATATACATCGCGACGTTGTGAAATTTTGCCACGAAATTTTAGCAGGCGTGGAAATTGTCCCGCGGTTAACGCCAGCATTGGGTACATCTTGCCATCGGTCAGCATGATGTTGTATTTTGGTTTTTGTGTTTTTATTAATTCTTGTTCGCGTATTAGTGCGTCCGATTCGGTCGGTACTGTTTCCCAGTCGACCCGCGTCACCAGTGTGCGCATGACCTGTTTGTGTAATTCCAGTTTTTGTATGTCTAAATACTGGCGCAGACGGTTGTACAGGTTTTTTGCCTTGCCCACGTATAATAGGTTGTTGTCGGCGTCGTACATCTTGTAGACACCGGGTGCATTTGGGGCGTTGGCAATTAAATCAGAAAATTGAATATTCATAATGTTTATGATAGAATAAGATTATGTAAATAGCAAATAGAGGTTAAAGTATGAGACAAGAATCTGGTCGTTCAATGATTGAAATGTTGGGTGTTTTGGCAATTATGGGTGTTATTACGGTTGGTGCAATCGCGATGATTTCGCGTGCAATGCGTACCCAAAAATTGAATATGGTAAATGATGAAGTTATGCAGATGGTGACCATGGTGCGCAATATTCACGGTGAATATGATGATTTTTCAAATATGAATGGGACGACGATTTTTGGCGCAATTGGTATGTCTAATAAGAATCCATATGGTGGTACGTATGAATTGGCAGTTGATTCTGCAAATCCACGTCAATTTATTGTGACTATTAATGGTCTGGGCAAATCAGAATGCGAATCGTTGATGACCAAGGGATGGTCAGATTCTGTTGGTTATCAAAAGTCGAATGGCCAAGAAAGTGGTGCAGATGGCAGTTGTGCCAGCACAGGAAATGATAATATTGTACGTATAATATATGGTGAATAGTTAACGGCGCATTGATGCCAAGTGGGGTTGTGTGATGGCAGATTTTGTTAATGTTTCCAAGGTAGAAGATGGAACGCGGTTGTTGCGATGGTTCTTGCGACATTTTCCATCAATGCCCCAGCGCGAATTTTATAAATTGTGTCGTGGTGGGCAAATTCGTGTGAATTCAAAACGTGTGCGCGGGCAAGAGATTTTGCGTGCAGGTGATGCTGTACGTGTTCCGCCAACTGTTATAAACTATGCGGCACCACGTGCAAAAAAGACAGAAAGTGGTGATGTCTTTTCGTTGTTGGATTTAGAAGCCTTGCGACGTTGTATCGTTCATGATGATGAAGATATAGTCGTCTTTAATAAGCCGGCCGGGTTAGCTGTGCAGGGCGGAACGGGAATTCGAAAATCTGTGGATAAGATGGCGGCGGCATTGTTCCCGTATGCTAAGATTTCGTTGGTACATCGGTTGGACAGGGAAACAAGTGGTTTGTTGGTTGTTGCAAAAAGTCAAAAAGCAGCACAGGTTTTGTCTGAACAGTTTCAAAATAAAACAGCGCACAAGGAATATTTGGCGTTATTAAATGGTAACGTGTCACAACGTCGTGGTGTTATTGATAATTATATGCTAAAAGGGCAGGTTTTTGATGGTCCAAAACGTTTAAATAATGGTACGGGACCACGACCGCAGCGCGCGATTACAGATTTTGAAGTTTTAGGGCAGGCGTGTGATTGTGTGTCATGGGTTTGTTTTAAACCTAAAACAGGACGCACCCATCAATTGAGACTGCATAGTGCATTTTGTTTGAATGCGCCAATTGTTGGTGATGCTTTGTACGGTGGTCGTCGTGTTTTGGATGGTATGCTGGCATCAATGATAGAAACAAATAATTTGTTCTTGTTTGCGTATAGGTTGACGTTTCAGCATCCGCGAACGGGAAAAATGCTGACGTTGCGTGCAGTTGTACCGGATTTTATGCAACCTGTGATTAAATTTTTAGAATTAAAGTTGCCATGAGATTAAGAAAAAGCAAATTTTTATCGATATTAAGAATTGTTGGTCTGATTATTATCGGCTTGTCTGTTGCGTTGTTTGTGGCGTTAAGTCGGGTTAATCTGGAAACGTTGCGTGGGAATATTTTGACTATGTTGCGCGATGCAACGGGGATGCCCGTGGAAATTGATGGTGCGGTATCTTGGAAATTTTCAATGCGTCCCAGGATTGTTTTAAATCAGGTGCGTGTCGCAAATGCGACGTGGGCAAAAGAACAGTATGCGTTTAGTGCAGAAAAAATAGTTGTTCGTTTAAATTTAATATCTTTATTTCGTGACAGACCGACCGTTCAAAATGTGCGTGTACATGATGCAAAGATAAATATAGAAAAAAATTCGGCAGGTCAGTATTCCGTTGAAAAATTGGTAAAAAAGGGAACAGAAATAGACCAGGAAGGTATTATCAAGGAACCTGAAAAATATCCGTTTAAAGATGCGGGGTTGGGTGGTGTTCAGGTAATAAATTTAGATGTGAATTTTTTGGGTGATAAATATTCGTTGGCAGGATTTAATATTCGATTAATGCCGAATAAGGATGTTCGTGAATATTCTGGGTGGATTAAGCCAGATACAGATGTGATTCCGTTTATTATTTCAATGGGCGAATATAATGCAACGCGAAAAATTTATCCTGTTCGTGTTGCATTGTCAACCGGTGGCGATGCCTTGATTGCAGATTTCGCATTGGAAGGTACCAGTAAACTGCCGATAGACTTTATTATTCGTGGTGATATTCCCGATGCAAATATGTTTGGAAGGCTGTTCGGGGTTGATTTGTCTGATGTGCCGGCATTGCAGTTAAATATTGCAGGTGGTTGGGGGCGTAAAAAGATTTCTTTGCGAAAGTCATCGATTTTAGTTCGTGGAACAGAACTTACATTGTCTGGTGATTATGACTGGGGTAAAAGCGAGCCTGTATTAAATGCTCATGTTCATTCGTCTGATGTAAATTTGGTTGAAATGTTTCCGGACTTTTATGGCAAGAAGCGCGACAAGTCTGGGAAAAAATTAAATGTTTTTAAAGATATTCCTTTGTTTGGGGACTTTATGTTGGGGCGCGCATGGAATGTCTGGCTTGAATTTGATAACTTGCATGTTTATCGGGATATGAATATTCGTGATATTGATTTGCGGTTTGGCTTAAAAGATAATGTTGTTCGTGTTGATGGTGATGCTGTTTTTGCAGGCGGTGATGTAGATTTGGGGGTTGATGCAGATATTGATGATTCTGGTCGGTTGTGGATGCGTGCCGCAGTGCAGGCAGAAAATGTCGAAGTTGGACAAATATTAAAGGAAATTAGAAAAACAGAATTTTTGTCTGATTTGCCTGTTAATGTTGATTTGTTTGTTCTGGCAAATGGGCGTAATTTGTCAGAAGTTATGCAGACAATTACAGGGCCTGTTCAGGTGTATTCTGTGGGGGCAGGGTATGCACATTCTGCGCTGGTGGCATATATGTATGGGACAGACTTTTTAACGTCCCTGCGTCATAGTATTCAAGATTTGTTTCGTACAGAAAAAAAGTATAATCAGATAAAGATTTCGTGTATGGCATTAAACGCAAAATTGCGGGATGGGGTGTTTGAAACACAAAATGGGTTCGCGATTGAGACAAATGCGATTAATATTCGCCTGGGGGGCAGTTTGAATTTAGGTGATGAAGAAATGAAGTTGTCATTGACAACAGTCCCGGTTCGTGGTTTAAAATTATCTCTGACAGGCAATGTTGTGAATTCAATTGAGTTGACAGGAAGTCTTGCGCAACCTAATATAAAGATAAGTGGCGCAGCGGTTGCAGGCAAGGTTGCATCTGCAACAGGATTGGGTTTGTTGTTGGCGCCATTTACGGGCGGTATTGGCCTGGTCGCGGGGGCTGGTGTTGGGCTGATTGCAGGTGACTTGCTGGAAAATTGGCTGGCGGATGTTCATCCGTGCGAAACTGCGATGGAACGTGGTGCACCAACATTCCGTGATGACCCAGAATGGTTAGGGGTGCCGGTTAAAGAATTAATGAAAGATGTTTTGGAAAAATAAATAAAAAAAAGGAGAAGTCATGTTCGGTTTAGGTAATTTAATTCAGGTCTTTATAATAGTTGTATGTATATGGTTGTTTTATTCGACTTTTATTAAGAATACTCAATCTGAAAAGTTGGTGCGTGGTTTGTTGGGGCTGGCTGGTCTGTGGGTACTTAGTTTTGTGTTGTCATGGGCTCACTTGAATTTGTTGGCGACATTTTTGCAATATACGGCGCTGTTCTTGTCGTTAAGTTTGATTGTTGTTTTTCAACCAGAACTGCGAAAGTTTGTTGCGCTGATGGGAAATGTCGAGGGGTGGCGTCGTATGTTCAGGCGTGGTGGGGTAAATAAAAAAGATACACGTGCGTTGGATGCAATTGTGTCTGCGGTTGAATATATGTCTGCAAAACGTACAGGGGCGCTGATTGTGTTTTCAGGTTTGTTAGATGATAGTGCGATTGATAAAAAAGGTGTTGCGATTGATGCCAAGATTTCCAGTGAATTATTGTTAACGATATTCTTTAATAAAACGCCATTGCATGATGGGGCGGTTATTATAGAAAAAGAACGTATTGCGTATGCAGGTGGAATTTTGCCGTTGTCACAAAATAATTTGAATTGGAAATATGGGACACGTCATCGTGCGGCATTGGGGCTTAGTGAGGTGTCGTCTGCTGTTGTGTTGGTGGTGTCCGAAGAAAGTGGGGATATTTCAATCGCAGAAAAAGGAAAGTTTACAAAGTATGATGATATAAAGAAACTGCGTGCAAGATTGGAAAAGGTAATGGTAAAGTAAAAAAAAGTCCCCGAATGTCGGGGATTTTTTTTTGATGTATTTGCTTGTTTTTTGTGATATAATTTTGTTGACATCATGTGGGAATGATGTCGGGGTGTGGAAACCCGGGAAAGCGGCGTTCAACATTGTTGGGCGGATATTCCCTGACCTTGATATACAGGTTGGGGGGCGGTTAAATATATTGAATAGACCGCACTATACCGCTTTATAGTTTCCAACCTCCAACCACCATTGTGAATACAGGTGGTTTTTGTTTTGGGTGTGGGGTGTTAAATGAAAAGATATATTTTTGCTGTGGGTGTGCTTTTGATGCCGTTGTTTTGTGTGAATGCAGACGAATTGTCTGATGCGAAGGCAGGTGTTGCAACACCAGATTTTGTGCGTGCACAAAATGAAAAAGAACAAATTATGTTTGACGAGTTAAAGGCTTTGGAAGAAGCTGTGCTAGAAATTGACCCGGGGGTTGTAAATGCCGTACAGGGGCAAGCGGCTTTTAAGCTAATGCACATTTATCGCAAAGTCTTATCTAAGTATGTCGCAGATGGTTATTTTGATACCTTTATTGAACAAATGTACACATTAAGCAAGAATACTGGACGGGCGATAAAAACTTATGATGACAGTGGTAATATAATTAGTGCTGGTGTCATAGATAAAAATGCAAGTCAGTATTATTGGTTAGATCGTGGGGAACTGGATACGGCAAAATGTTTGTTAGAGGGGGGATGGCACAAATGTCCCTATCCGGCAGATTATGAGGAACATTCGTTATCGTTTAAGGTATATCCAGATGAATATGAGGTTGATTTCTCGACTGTTGTTATTAGGGACGGTCAAAAACAACATATTGATTACGAACTGTTGTATTGGGGGGCTTCGTACGCCGCTTCGGTAGAGTTAGTAAAGTTTGTGTCGTCTAATGTCGATTGGTTGCGTCAAGAAAATGAAGCAAATAATCTTGCTGTGCAAGACTATAATTTTCGTAAAATGTCAAAATCAGAGCAAAAAAAACGTAGAAAACAGTGTGAAATGGGGGGGGATTGTTTGGATTGGCCTGATTTATTTATTGCCCCTGTGACAATATCTGGTGTCGATATATCAATAGAAGGAAAATTATAAATGCAAAAAAAACAAATTTGCATTTCTGTTTTGTGTTTGTTGTGCAGCTGGGATTGTTGTGCACAAATTAACAAACGCATAATTCGTGGGTTGGAAGCGATGCGTCGTATAGATACATTATTGATAACAACAGCCACCAGTAATTTGAAGCATGCACGCGAACGCGAAACATCCCAGGCGAATCGAATCTTGGGTGGTCTATCCATTGGGGTAACTGGGGTTGGGGGCATGATGCTGTTCTCTGGTTTGGCGGAACAAAAGGCGGACGAGGATGCTGAAAATGCGATGCGCGCATATTTGGCGACATTTATATGTAATTATGGTGATGGAAAAAATATACGCGGTGGCGAAACAAATATTGAATTGCCGGGTGGGAATGATTTGCTGGAACTTAAAACAGAATATATCGCATTGGCGCGTGATTTGAAACAACGCAAAGAACAATTGGAAATGGCCCCCGGGATAGAAGAGAACGTGATTTTGGATGCGGCAACATCTGGTCTGTATGATGATGTGGCGGTTGGCAAAACAGATGGGGCATTTACATCACTGTCGCGTGCGTTGTTGGATGAAAACAGCGATGATGTCGCCGCCTGGGAACAGCAAAAATCTGATGCTGAAAAAAAGATAAAAGCAGGTTCCATTGTCGGTGGCGCAGGTGCTGTGGGCGGTCTGGTGGGTGATTTGATAATTAATCAAGATACAGATAAATAATTTTTTATATGTTTATTTCAGGCGTTCTTTTGCCCTTGCACCGAATCGGGTTTTTTTGGTAAAGTTATGACAAAAGAGTGTAGGAACACATATACACAGATAAAGGAAACAGGAGCGTATTATGGAATTTTCAGTATTTCGTCAGGTCTTGATACGTGCGCTGGGACATATGCAGTCCATCGTAGAAAAGCGCGCAACACTGCCGATATTGATGAATGTTAAGATAGAGGTTGCGGATGATTTGGTTTTGTCGGCAACAAATGTTGATTTGGAATTGGTTGAACATGTTGCCGCTGATATTACATTGGGTGGCAAGGTGACCGTGCCTGTTCAAATGTTGTATGACATTGTTCGTAAATTGCCAGATGATGCAGAAATTTCGTTTAAACAGTCTGGTGATCAGTTGGTTGTGTCCAGTGGTCGTGCGGTATTCCGTTTGCCAACATTGCCGGCAGAAAATTTCCCAGCCATGGCAGGCAGTAATCTGACGACTAAGTTCCAGATGACGACAGGTGATTTGGCGCACTTGATTAACCAGACGAAATTTGCAATTCCAACAGATGACGTGCGTTATCATTTGGGTGGGATTTATTTCCATATCGCAGATGATTCTGGTGAAAAGAAATTGACGGCGGTTGCCACAGACGCCCAGCGTTTGGCACTGTGTGCGATTCCGGCACCGGCCGGCAGTGCAGAAATGCCATCTGTGATTTTACCACGTCGTGTAATTGGTGAATTGTCAAAGTTGCTGGAAGATGCAAATGTAGACGACGTTATGGTCGAATTGTCTGATACCAAGGCACGCTTTACGGTTGGTGCTGCAACATTGACCAGCAAATTGGTCGATGCGCAATATCCAAACTATCGTGTTGTGATTCCAAATGGCAATGACAAAATTGCAATCTTGGACAGAAAGCAGTTTATTAATGCAGTTGATTTGGTATCTGTTGCCAGTGTTGACAAGACAAAGTCTGTTCAATTGACATTCAGTATGAATAAATTGGTTATTAATGCGTCCAGTCCAGATGCAGGTACCGCAACCCAGGAATTAGACATTGAATACAATGGTGACAGTTCATTCACGGTTGTCTTTAATGTAAAATTCTTGTTGGATGTCGCCGGTCAGGTCGAAGGTGAAAAGTTCCAGATGGAAATGCAGGATCCTTTGGCGCCGACCAAGATTAATTCAACAGATAAAAATACGGATGCGTTATATGTATTGATGCCAATGCGCATGTAAAAAATAAAAAAATTAAATATAATAATTCATCTACAACCAAAAACACCGGCTCATGTAGCGTCTGTACACTACGCCGGTGTTTTTGGTTGTATCTAAATCATTCTATTTAATTTTCGCATGGCAAGGGGGGTGGCGCCAGCTCATGTAGCGTCTGTACACTACGCCGGTGTTTTTGGTTGTATCTAAATCATTCTATTTAATTTTCGCATGGCAAGGGGGGTGGTGGCGCCAGCTCATGTAGCGTCTGTACACTACGATTCCCGATTTGTTTTTATCTAAATCATTCTATTTATTTATTTTTTTGTCTGGGGGTGGGGCAATAAATTGGGGCATGGAATAAAAAAATCCCGCCGTCTGGCGGAGTCTGGTTGCAATTTGGATTTTTTGTGATAGTATTTTGTCAATAATTGATAAAGAGGTTTTTTATGATACTTGAAAAATTGGCGCCAGGTAAATTGCCACCAAAAAAAATGAATGCGATTATTGAAATTCCAGAGAATGGACATGTGAAATATGAAATTGATAAAGAAACTGGCCTGTTAAAGGTAGATAGAATTTTGCATGCGCCAATGGCGTATCCGGCGAACTATGGTTATTTTCCGGGAACGTTGGGTGATGATGGCGACCCGTTGGATTGTGTGGTTGTTTGTAATGCGCCGCTGCGTCCAGGTGTTTTGATTGAGGTTCGGCCAATCGGCGCCTTGTTAATGGAAGATCAGGCAGGTGGCGATGAAAAAATTATCTGTGTTCCGCGTGATAAAATTGACCCCTATTATGAAAAAATAGAATTTGTCGAACAATTGCCAGAAATTCTGCGTTCAAAAATAGAATACTTTTTCTTGCACTATAAAGATTTGCAGTCAAATGCCTGGTCGCGTGTAAAGGGATGGGCAGATAGAGAGACGGCAGATAAATTAATTATGGACAGTATCGATAGATATTGGGCGCACAAGCGTGAAGAAGGGCAATAAGTCCTTGCGTTGTGCGGTCTTATCCGTATAATCATTATCGGTTTTTTAAAAAAAGAGGTAAATAAATGGCATCTTATATTGCAAATGATATGCGTGTGGGTTGGGTTATTTCGCATAATGGTAAACGTTATTCTGTTACATCTATTACCAAGGTTAAACCGGGCAAGGGCGGCGCGTTTGTTCAGGCGGACCTGCGTGATATTGATTCTGGGAACAAGGGTGGTGACCGTTGGCGCGCAGAAGATAAAGTTGAAAAGTTGATGGTCGAAGATTTTGATTGTCAATATCTGTATGCAGATGGTACAGATGCATTCTTTATGAATTTATCTGATTATGAACAGTTTACAATGCCAGTAGATTCATTGGGCGAAGCAATGAAATTCTTGGCACCGGAAATGACGGTAAAGGCAAACTTTGTCGAAGGTCAGCCTGTATCTATTTCATTGCCAAAGACAGTTGTTGCCGTTGTCGAAGAAACAGAGCCTGCGTTAAAAGGTCAGACTGTTTCGGGCAGTGGTGGTAAACCTGCAATCTTGGACAATGGTGTTCGTGTTCAGGTTCCTGTATTTATCGAACAAGGTGAAAAGATTGTTGTGAATACTGAGACCTTGGAATACGTCGAACGCGCAAAATAAAAAATTAAATATAATAATTCATCTAAAAACAAATCGGGAATCTCATGTAGCGTCTGTACACTACGATTCCCGCTTTGTTTTTATCTAAATCATTCTAATTTATTTTTATAATTTATTTTCGCTGCCCATTATCTCTTTGATTTCGTCCAGGCAGATTTGTGTCATTGTCTGGCGTGCAGATGATAAAAATTCGCGTGGGTTAAAGTTTGATGGATTTTCTGATAGTGATTTGCGTACTGCAGCGGTAAAGCCCAGGCGCAGGTCGCTGTCTACATTAATCTTGCAAACGTTCATTTTTGTTGCGCGGCGCAGTTGTATTGTGTCGATGCCACGTGTGCCGGACATTTTGCCGCCAAATTCGTTTATCGTTGTGACCAGTTTTTGTGGTATGTTCGATGCGCCGTGTAATACCAATGGAAATCCGGGCAGGCGTTGCGCAACGTCGGCCAAGATGTCAAATCGTAATTCTTCGTTATCGGATTTGCGTTTATAGGCGCCGTGGCTGGTGCCGATGGCGATGGCCAAGGAATCGATGCCGGTTGCGTTTACAAATTTTTCTACGTCACCTGGGTTGGTGTAAGATGATGTTTCGCCAAATGTGTTTTCGTCTTCGATGCCGGCCAGGGTGCCAAGTTCTGCCTCAACAGATACATTGTGTTTGTGGGCAAATTCAGCGACTTGTTGGCTAAGTTTGATATTTTCGTCAAAGGGCAGTTTGCTGGCGTCAATCATGACAGATGAAAAGCCTAGCTCGATTGCGTGTTTACATGCATCAAAACTGCCACCATGATCCAGATGCAGTGCGACTTGATTCTTTGTGTTTAGATTTGCGCCACGTATCATGCCGATTAACATGTCGTCGCCCATGTATTTTAGGGCGGATTCTGATACTGCCAAAATTACGGGGCTGTTTGCCATGCGGGCAGCGTCCAAAATTGCAGTTAGTGTTTCCATGTTATAGAAATTAAATGCAGGTATTGCATAGTTTCTGGTAATTGCGTCGGCAAACATTTGTTTTGTGTTAACTAAGCCTATGTCTGAATATGTTGTCATAATGTCTTCCTTTGTGATTATTTATGTGTGAAATTATAACATATTTTGTATGGATGACAGCAGAAAAAATTAGTCTGGTGCTTGACAACGAATGTGTTTGTGCAACAATTAAATACGAATCGGGGGTGTGATAGAGAAAGCAGTTATACAAAGGATAAAAAATGAAAAAAGCTTTGTTTGCATTGATGGGCTTGGTTGTGTTGGCTGGTTGCTCTTCATACTATGATTATTACAAGGGTGGTGTTCGTTACACCCAAGATGGCGATGATTGTGTATTCTATTCTGCAGAACGTGGCCGTCGTTATTCTGATGATATTCGTTCATTGGATATGGATAAAAAGATTGTGTATCGCAATACAATGTGCCGTGATTTGTATGTTCGTGACAATGCTGGTGCGACATCACGTACTGCGCGTCAGGTTTTGGCGCCTGCGGCGACAAAATCATGTGGTTGCGCAAACGGTTGTAAAAAATATGTTTTTGTAAAATAATTTGCAATCGGTAAAAATAAAATCCCCACATTTTTGTGGGGTTTATTTTTTATCTTCGATATTGGCCAGTGAAAATAATACAGATGATATTAGTGATTGATATGGGACGTGTTGTTGGTCGGCCAGTTCTTTTATCTTGTCCAAAATAGGGCGTGGAATGCGCATGTTGATGACGCAGTCTGATTTGTTAAACGCCTTGTATGCGGCGTATTCTTTTAGCAATGTTTCGATGTTCATTATGAACAATTGCTGCATCACGTTTGGCATATGCAATCTCCTATACAGTGTGCAATACGTTGGTAATTACAATGAACTATACCAATGTAAATACAATTGTCAATACAAATATATTTACAGGTGTAATGGCGTGTGTATTGTGGTTTGTGTTGTTGTTTGTATTGTGTGTATTTGGGTTTGATTTTTGTGTTTTGTATGTATAAAATTGACGTATGTATTTGTATTAATTGGAAAGGGAAATATTATGATTAAAAAAATATTGTCGTTTTTTGTTTTGTGTGCGTTGTTGATTTTGCCAGCGCGTGCAGAATTAAAGGTTGATATCGTTGCAGGTGGTGCGGATCCGATTTCAATCGCTGTGCAAAAATTTGAAACGGGTGATGGTGTGCGTGAAAAAGATGCCAAAATGATGCGTGAAGTGGTTGAGGCTGATTTAAAACGTACGGGTCTATTTCGTATCGTTAATCATGATGCGTTTCCAGAGTATGTTAAAATGCATGCGATGCCGAACTTTAAATCTTGGCAGGCGATAAAGACCCAGGTTTTGGTTCAGGCAAAATTAACCGCAGAATCAGATAATCGATATAAGTTAGAATTTTTTGTTTGGGATGTCGCAGGTCAGGAACAGATAGAGGCGCAGTCGTTGGTCGCATCGCGCAGGTCTGCGCGTCGTTTGGCGCATATCATGGCGGATGCGATTTATGAAAGATTAACCGGTGAAATTGGTTACTTTGATACCCAAATTGTGTTTATTGCGGAAACGGGGCCTGTGCATAAAAGAATAAAACGTTTGGCAATTATGGACCAGGATGGTTTTGGTATGCGTTATTTGTCGGATGAAGACACGTTTGTTATGTCGCCACATTTTTCACCAAATATGCAGTCGATTGTTTTCTTGTCTTATTATAATGATGATCCAATGGTATGGAGTTTGGATTTAGATACAGGCGAACAGCGTCGTTTGGGGCATTTTGGGGGTATGAATTTTGCGCCACGTTTTTCGCCAGATGGTACGCGTGTTGCATTGTCGCTGGTAAAAAATGGGATTACGCATTTGTATGAATTTAATACAGAAACCAAAGAATTGCGTCAATTGACGTTTGGTAATTCGATTAATACCAGTCCGTCTTATTCGCCGGACGGAAAAAAGATTGCGTTTAATTCGGATCGTTCTGGACGTCAGCAAATTCATGTTTTAGATCTGGAATCGGGCGAGGTTGAACGTATTACATATGGTTCTGGACGTTATGCGACGCCGGCATGGTCACCAGATGGTCAGTTTATTGCATTTACCAAAATTGCAGATGATACATTCTATGTCGGTATAATGGATCCGCGTGGCCGTAACGAGAAAATCTTGGCAGGTGGCTGGTTTATGGAGGCGCCGTCATGGGCCCCAGGTTCCCGTCGTATTGTGTACTATGAAACGGAAAAGCATGTTGATGGCATTGAACGTATCAGCCATATTCGCAGTGTCGATATCACAGGACAAAACGTATATGATATTGAATTGCCAGATGGGGTAAATGGATTGGAACCAACATGGTCGCCAAAGTTGCCCTAATAAATGAAAACCGCCCAATTGGCGGTTTTTATGGTGGAATATGAGACGTGGGATAAAAAACATGAAAAACTTATTGTTTTTTATTGTGTGTATATTTGTATCTGGATCGGCCCATGCGGTGCCGGCAATTGTGGACTATGTTTTAGACGGTGATACATTTGCGGCGCGTGTGGCGTTGGCCGATGATACAAAAATCACTGTGCGTGTTCGTTTGATTAATGTTGATACGCCCGAATTAAATGGTGATTGTGATGCGGAAATTGCCGCCGCGCATCGTGCCAAAGAACGCTTAGAGGATTTATTGCCAATTGAAACGATTGTCGATTTACAGAATATCAAAGATGATAAGTATTTGGGGCGCATTGATGCCAATGTTATTTTGCCAGATGGACGTGATGTTGGTGATGTGTTGGTTCGTGAAAAATTGGCACGACGGTACAGTGGTGGAAAAAGAAAGTCGTGGTGTAAATAGCCTTTAAATTTTTATTTATTATTGTATTTGTCTTTTTTGTTGTTTTGATGTATAATACGTTCTGAATCCAGAGGGATTTGGGTTCGGGCCTTAGAAAAGCCTAACTATTTCGGTGCAAACGCATCGTAATCCGATAAATTCGGTGTTTTTGCGCCGTTATTTTTGCCCCACATCATGTCGGGGTGCCGTTGTTATATGTTGAAAGCAACGGGGTCTTAAATAGTTGACTTTTCTAACACCCCGACCGTCAATCCTTGTGGCGGTTTTTTTGTAAGGGGGAAAAATGAGACGAAGTATTTGTTTGTTATTTCTATTGATGTGTGGGGGCGCAAATGCCGCCACAATGTGTGTGCCGGATTTAAGTACATGTACATCATGTACAAATTTTAGCTATTCGGGAATGGCGTGGAGTGCAAATTGTTGTGGGGTTGATGTGTCAGGGATTGCATTGGATGATATTGAGTCTAATAGTGTTTCTATTGCGTTTAATGAAGTGAGTTTGCCAAATCCGTATGGTTATTATAGTTATCGTCATACTTGTTTTATGTTACATCCGTTTGTTATGCCGTATGGATATGTGGTTGGGTGTGATTCAGGATTGTATACGGATGCTAGCCTTTGTGGCGCAATCGTTCCAAAGTGTATGGTTGAAAAGTGTCCCGAAAAAGTAGTTTGTGATAATCCTTATGCGTAGTAGAAATAGATTAATTTTATTTTTGTTGTACCCGTTTTGTGCATTTGCGCAATCATGTCCGGCTGGTTTTGTTGCGGTTGAATATGATACATTTGTGCCTGCGGTGGGTGGTGCGTGTTCGTCGGGTTATGTTGCGCATGATGTATCAGAAGTGTGTTCGGTGGGCGCGACTGGTGCATGTTGGTTGGTTCGCGCGTTGTGTGGTGCAGGTATTACAAAATTAAACACATCTGGTGGATTGTCGTTCCCGCTGTATTCTGATAAATCTACCAGTCCATCAATTCATATTAAATATAATAATATGGTATGTTACGTGGATTTAGAATCTGGCAGTGCCACTGGCGCAATCAATGTCAAATATAATGGTGTCGTATATCATGCTGTGCAATAAAAAATCCCCCAATCGGGGGATTTTTATGCGCTGTGGCGGTTAATTGCCTCGCTAATTTCGTCCAGTGATGCCTTGCTGGGCAAGATTGGTTCGAATGTGACGGTTGCGGTACCCGGCGTTATGCGACCGCGCTTTGGCCAATATAAACCTGCGTCTGTGCCAACTGGTAAAATAGGCAGTTTTAAGTGACGTGCCAGAAACAACAGGCCGCCTTTTAATGGCACGTGTTGGCCTGGTTTTGCGCGTGTGCCTTCGGGGAATATGACCAAAATGCGACCGTTGCGAATTTCGTCTTCGACCTGGTTGGACAGTTTTGACAGGTTTGTGCGACCCTTGGCGCGATTAACGCCAATCATGCCCATGCGCCAAAATGACCAACCGTAAATCGGAATCCATAATAATTCGCGTTTCAGAATAAAGAACGTGTTTTTTACGACCTTTGAAATGACGGCAATTTCCAAAATAGACATATGTTTGGCGGCGATTATAACCTTGCCATCCAGGCGTACGTTGCCGTTTGGCATAACGGGAATACCGTTTTCTTCGGTTTTGGGATAATTGACCTGATATTTTATGCCACCAAAAATGCGGGCAACGACCAGAACGCCGGCGGCACACTTAAACACCAAATAGCCACACAGTTTTTTATTGATTAAGCCAACTAATAATATTGGTGACCATAAGATAAAGTGTGTTGCCAAGGCGGTTTTGAAAACAATTGTTCTGAACATATTTTTTTCCTTTGTTATTTGCTTTCTTTGATTCCAATCATTGTGACGATGTATTTTACATATTCTGTGACCCATCTTTCAAGTCTTTTTCCAGGTGGCATACCAACCAAGGTTACGGGACATGTAACAATTTCTGTTTCTGGTAATTCGTGCTTGATTAAATATTTTGCGCGGTTAATGTGGTCTTCGGTTGTTATGATGACAATTCGTTTTAAGTCGCGGCGTACGACAATGTCGCGTATTGCCAGGGCGTTTTGATAGGTGGATTTTGATTCTGCCTCTATAACTGCGGGGCGTGCAACCTCTATTTTTCCTTGGGCACCGGCACCGATGATATACAGGTCTGCGTTGGGGTGTTTTCGCATTTGGCGCATGGCAAATGGTATACGACGTTCATCACCGGTCAGTACGAAAATACTGTCATTTGGCATAATGGCGTCACAGCGTGTGGGTGCACTGGATTTAAATATTATACCACCCAGTATGAATAGCGCAAATATTACAAAAGATGGGGTTAATATACGTCGCAACATTATTTATTAACTGTCTTTTAATATTTTTAAAGTGGTTCGACGGGTTATCCAAATTGCAAATGCCAAAATCGCAATCGGCATCAATAGCAGTATTATCCAACCCATGCCAGACAGGCCCATCATTGCCATCAGGCCGACACGCGCACTGTGTGCAGAAGATATGATTAACAATAATACTGGTGTGGCGGCCAAAAAACCGGCGCCTGTCGCAGTCAGGCATATGCGTGCAACGATTGATTGCATTTGGCGCGCGACAAAGTTGTCAGACGCACCAATTTGATTTAATATTTCCAGTTCGCGTCTGTGCAACATTGCGGTGTTGCGGGCGATGTATGAAATGCAAACTGCAATCGCACCCAGGGTTAATGCTAAAATTAATCCGGCCATAACAATCATTTTCCAACCTGCGGATGTTGCGGTTTTAAGTGCGCTGGCATGTGTTAAAAAGCGTGCGTTCTTAGATAGTTGTTCGCCGACCGATGTCATGTCCGACTTTGTTTTGAATTTTAATTCCCACATTTTGGGCAGGTAATCTTTTAAAACGCCGCCACCCGAAATCCATGGGGACATCAATTCTTGCATTTGGGCGGTTGTGATTTCCGTCACAGATGCGATTTTATCGGTGTTGTCTTTTATTATTTTCTGTGTTATGTCTGCTTTGGACGTGTCCATAACCTGAACCGTGGCGAATAATTCCCACTGATTATTCCAACGCATGACCCCGGTACCAATTGATAGTGCAACCCCCAGTGCCAATACGGACAAGAATGTCAACAGTGACATGATTGCGGTCATGAATATAGATTGTTCACGAACCAGTGAAAATACAATAGGTCTTTTAATCATTATGCGTTCCCGATTTCGTCAAATTGTTTCGATAGTTCTGCAAAATAGCTTTGTGGTTTGGGACCGCGCCAGACTTTTTTTGATTCTGGTTCTGGTTGTGGTGTGGCGGCAGATTTTCCAGTAAACCCAACGCGGTGATTTTCAACATGGATTACAGGAAACTTGTAAGTATCCATTAGTTTCTTGCTGTGTGTGGCCAATATAATTGTTGTGCCAAACATTTTGTTCATCTGAATAAACAGTTCCATTAAGCGTGATGCGTTTTCGTCGTCCAGATTTCCTGTTGGTTCGTCGGCCAGCAGAATTGTTGGCTGAACAATAATTGCGCGCGCAACAGATACGCGTTGCTGTTGTCCGCCAGATAATGATTTTGGATTTGCGTCTGCGTATTTGCCCAGGCCAACCCAGTCCAATACCTTGGCCACCAGTTTTTTGATTTTATGTTCTGGTACGCCGCGTACACGCAGGGGCAGGGCGACATTGTCAAAAACAGACAAGTGTGACAGCAATGAATATTCCTGGAATACAATTGCCATTTTGTGGCGCAGTGCGGTTATTTCGTCACGTGTCATATTATTTGTTACGTGGCCAAATAATTTTATCTGACCAGTTGACGGTTTGTGCAATTGGTATATCAGGCGAAGCAAGGTTGTTTTTCCTGCACCAGATGCACCAGATAAAAAGTAAAATGCGCCATTGCTGATGTTAAAAGAAACATCGGTTAAAATGTCGGGCGTGTCGTCATATCTGGCAGACACGTTTGTAAATGATATAGCTGTCTTTTCTTCCATGCATGGAATATAGTAAAAATTTTTTTTATCGTCAAATAAAAATCCCCCAACTGGGGGACTTTTTTTATTTGCTGATGCGTGTTGTTGCATTGCAATTTTTTGCCCAAACTTTTTCGCCTGTTTCTGAATAAATTAGGTTTTCTTTGCCATAAGATACGGTCTTGATACGTTCTGATTTAATACCGTCTTGGATTATTATATGTGCGGCGTTCCCGGCGCGCAGTGCGCCCAATGCCAAATTATAGTCTGTTGAACCGCGTTCGTCACAGCGACCTTCGATAATGATATTTGCGTCTGGGTTTTTCTTTACATACAGTGCCTGGGATTCTAATTCGTCGCGTGCGTCATCAGTTAATACCATAAAAATAAAGAAAGTTTTTTCATGATGTGAATCCTTTCTTTTTGTGTGCATCCAAGATGGCAAAAAAATCAAAAAAAAGTCAATCTTTGTTTTTTTTGTATTTTGGAAATGGGCTTTTTTGTGATATAGTATAGGAAAAGTTAGGAGGGTTTTATCATGAAAAAAATGGTATCTTTTGCGGTCTTGGCCACATTGGTTGCAACGGTGGCGGATGCGGCGCCAAGTAATTTGCAACAGAACAAGGACGGCAGTTATAAGGTTGCATATGATTATACCGATCGGGCAGAGGCAGGCTGGTGGTATATGGGTGGTCGCCTGGATTTGAATTTATTAAGTTGGGAAAACGATTATTCCACGAATGCACCGGATGCAGGTTTGTTGCCTGATGAATCTTTTACAGAATTGTTGTTTGGCGGAAATATTTTTGTTGGGCATACGTTTGAAGATTTTTGGCGTGCCGAAGTCGAAGCAGGCATTATTTCTGAATTTGAAGAGGAGGAACGCGGTACAACATTCAAGTTAACAATACCTTATTTAATGGCGAATGGGTATTATGATTTTGCAAATGGGTTTTATGTTGGTGCGGGGCTTGGTATTGCGATGCCAAAGACGCGTTTACAAGGAGTGTTCTTTTCCGGTGGTGATAATACTGAACGCAATATTTCGCCAATGTTCGGGTTGATGGGTGGTTGGTCGTATCATCTGGATTATAATTTGTTGTTGGATTTGCGTTATCGTTTGGCGATGCTGTGGGGGCCAAAGCATGAACGTGCGTTTGAGCATTTAGATGGCAATACGTATGATATTTCAAACGACATTGGTATGATTTGGGATAATTCAATTTCAATCGGATTAAGATACGAATTTTAATTTTTTTTTAGGAAAAGTCAGAAAAAGGTATTGACCCCGATTCGCGGATTGTGATAAACTTAGTATCAGTAGAGAGAAAACATGAAAAAAGAACTGAAAATTTCAACGCTTTCCATTGCTTGTGTGTTGTGTACGGCTATGGCTGCGCCTGCGTTTGGTGCGGCGTCTGTGCGCTCGTTGGGCGGTGTTGGGACGTATAATGGCACGTCCAGTGCTGCGTCTGCAAAATCGTCGGCAGGCAGCAGTGCGATTAACGCTGTACGTGGTGGTGCGATGCGTGTGAATTCAACAGGTAAAACGGCGGGGACGCGTGTTTCGTCGACCCGTTCTGCGACAACGCCTCGTTTATCTATTGGTAAGTATTTGGCGGGGTCAAGTGCGTTGGGCAGTTCATCTATAACGCAATCTGGTGGTAATAATAAGCCGGGCAGTGGTTCTGGTGATACTGGTGATTTGCAGACCAGGATTGAGGTTTTGGAACAATTTACGGACTATACGCCAAATGGTCCGACGATTCCAGAGCAGTTTAAGGGTGTTGAATTAAAGGTTGAAGAGTTAGCGGCTGATTTGTCTGCAATTTCAGGTGTGCATACAACGGTTGATTATGCGGATGGGAAATTGACAGTTGTTCAAGATGGTGTGTCCGCAGAATATGATTTGGCAAATGATTTTGCGGCAAAGTCTGCAATTGATGCGTTGCAGTCTGCGATTGATGATGTTGTTGCAAATATTCCAACAAAATTGTCAGAGTTGGAAAATGATACTGGTTTTATTACGGCGGCAGATATTCCGGATGTAACGGGTTTTGTGTCAACGGCGAATTTGGAAGCGGCCAAGGCAGAGTTAAAGGCCTTGATTGAAACCAAGCAGGCGATTGGTGATTATGCGAAGCGGTCTGATTTAGAAGACTTGCAAACACAGTTGGCGGATGTTTTGGCGTCTGATATTGTGACCGCAGGTCAGATAACTGATTTGCAGGCAGATGTGGCTGTGTTGCAGTCGACGGCAAATGATTATGCGACAAAGACGGCGCTGGGAAATTTAGAGGCGGCGTTAAACGATGCAATTGCGGATACGGTTTCAGAAACTGAAATGGCGGCATTAAAGGCAGAATTGGAACAAAAGATTGCGGCGGTCACGGGTGGTGTTGATTTGTCTGGTTTGTCTGCGTCGGTTGCGCAAAATGCGTCTGATATTGCGGCGGTAAAAACAACGGCGGATTCTGCAAGTAATATGGCGAATGAAAATGCAACAGATATTATTGCGTTGCAGGGCTTGGTTGGTGATGAGTCTGTTGCGACCCAGATTGCGAATTCATTGGATGTGGCGGATTATGCAACGAATGCGCGTGTTGATCAGGTTGAATTAAAAATCCCAACAGGTTTGGCGGATGTTGCATTTACGGGTTCGTATGATGATTTGTCTGATACACCTGATATGGCAACATATGCGACACATACCCAGGTTTCTAACGTTGTCGAAACGGCGTTGAATAGTTATACGATTCCAGATGGATCTGTAACGACAGCAAAGTTGGCAGATAAATCCGTGACGGTGGCGAAATTAAATACGGGCAACATGACGGATGGTGAAATGGCGATGTTGGTATCTAATGGCGATGGCACGGGTGAATGGGTGACGGTGATGGTTGTTGATGATCCGTCCCAGGTGACAGAATAAGGTAACGAATTTTAACAAAAACGGTTGCGTTTATACCGCACCAAAACAAAAAAAGGAAGGAAAAAAATGAAAGTAAAAAATATAGCGTTTTCAGGATTTGCAGCTGCAATTCTGTCGGGCGTTGGTGCGGCGAATGCGGCGGTTCAGATTGTATCGCCAGATTACGTAACCAAGGCCATAGCAAATAAACAAGATACGTTGACTGCGGGTACTGGTATCGATATTACAGGTAACGTTGTTAGTGCTGATATGGAAAATGCCACTGTCAATATTGATGGTGTGGATGTTTCTGTATCGACTGCATTGGCAGGCGCGGCATCAGACGCAGCAGATGCAAAATCAGACGCAGCAGAGGCAGTAGCAGCAGCAGAAGGTGCAGCCGCAGCAGCACAAACTGCAACAGCCACTGCAAGTACCGCAAAAGCAACAGCAGAAGGTGCAGCCGCAGCAGCGCAAACTGCAACAGAAACTGCAAATACCGCAAAAACAACAGCAGATGAAGCAAAGACAGCAGCAGGTAATGCAGTCGCAGCAGTTGCAAGTAAGGCAAATGCAAGTGATGTTTACACCAAAGGCGAAACAGATGGTTTTCTGAGAGGGAAACAAGATGCATTTACCTTGGGTACGAATTTGGAATTGGTAGATGGTGTTCTGAATACAAAGGGTATTGCAACAGATGCGACATTTACAGAATTAGAAGGGGAAGTAGATGACTTGAAAACCCAGGTTGGTGAAGGTAGCGTTGCAACCCGTATCAGTGATGCGTTGACAGAGGCAAAGGGTTATACCGATACAGAAATTGGTAAATTGTCCAATGTTTATGCAGCGAAAGAGTATGAAGGTCGTGTACAGACACTGGAAACCACGGTCGCGGACTTAGAAAACTATGATGATACAGAGGTTCGCGGTTCAATTTCTGCAAACGCCCAGAATATCGCAACTAATACCCAGAATATCGCAACAAATACTCAGGATATTGCCACAATAAAGACTGCGGGCTATATCCCTGCACCGGATGGCAATGGTATGTGGTTGGCAAATGTTCAGGGTGAAAACGTCAGCTGGGAAGCGGTTGAAATCTTGTCACAACCATAACAGATTAACCAATGTCAAATTTCCGCCATGGAACATGACATAAAATAAAAAACGAAAAGAAAGGAAAGCAAAATGAAAGTAAAAAATATTATGTTTACTGGTTTCATGGCGGCAATTTTGGGCGCCACCAGTGCAAACGCGGTTGATGCAGCCCATCAATTGATTTCAAAACAGTATGCAGATAATAAATTGCAGGCAAAATTGACACAAGACGCTAACGCAGGCGACAATGTCACAATTACAAACGGCAGAATCGGTGTTAATTTGTCTGAATATGCAAAAACAACAGATGTAAACAGTGCTGTATCTGGCGTTCAAGGCGAAGTTGATGCGTTGGAAACAAAGGTTGGTACAATTCCGCAAGGGGCAACGGCAACAGATATCGTTGGCTATGTTCAGGAAAAAACAGCAGGTATTGCAACAAATGAAAATTTGGCAGAATTAACGGAACGTGTCGCAGCGAATGAAACGTCGTTAAAAGAGGGTGGTGCAACCGCAAACGCAATCGCAGCCGCATTAAAGGCCGGTGAAGATGCCCAGACAGATATTAATACATTGAATCAAACATTGGCAACAAATGATACAATTGCCAAGGCAAATGCCGCCCAGACAGCAGCAGATGTTAGCGCAGCAGTTACAAATGCCACCAAAGATTTGGCAACAAAGGCGTCTGTGACAGACTTGGCAGCAACCGTCGCAGACAAGGCAGACAAAACTGCATTAGATGCATACAGAACATCTGGTGACCAAGACGTAATTGATAATGCAATCAAAGCAAGTATCACAGATATCACCGAAGATGGTGGTACAATTGATACCAAGGTTGGAGCCGCCACAGCAAATTTGGCGACAAAGTCTTCTGTGACAGATTTGGAAACCTCTTTGGATGGGCGTTTGGATACTTTAGAAGCGATTGACCATTCAAAATATGCAACAACAGAAGCATTGACTGCTGTAGAAACTGTGGCAAATGCCGCCGCAACAAAAGAAACCGTTAACGGCATTAACACACGTTTGCAAACAGCCGAAGGTGAAATCGATACATTACAATCTGATGTTGATACGATAGAGGCAAATGCACTTTTGCAGAGCAATAACAAGGGCGACTATATCGTCACATTTGATGAACAAGGTAATCCAGAGTACACACAAATTCAAATTGTTCTGGAATAATATAAAAAATAGTCCGTGGGGGCAAAAGCGCCCCCGGGGCAAGATTAACCAATGTCAAATTTCCGCCATGGAACATGACATAAAATAAAAAACGAAAAGAAAGGAAAGCAAAATGAAAGTAAAAAATATTATGTTTACTGGTTTTATGGCGGCGATTTTGGGTGCCACCAGTGCAAATGCTGCAATCAGCGTTGCATCAACAGGCTATGTTGATAACAAGGTTGCGCCATTGGCAACATCACAATCCGTAACAGATTTGTCTAACACCGTTGCCAACACATACCAGACCAAGCAAGATGCCGCAACAATGCAAAGCGCAATTGATGCCAGGGTTACAACAGAAACGTATGAAGCGCATTTACAAGCGCAAGCCTTGATTGATAAAAAACAGACAGAAGATATTGCATCTAATTTAGGTAAGATTGAAGCGTTGGATGAAGCGTCTGGCGGTAATATTACAGGAATCGTCACACGTTTGGATACCTTGGAAGGCGATGCGTCTAAGGAAGGTTCTGTTGCATATGATATCGCAGCGGCATTGGCTGAAGCCAACAATTATACTGATGCAGAAGTAAAAGAATTGGCCGAAGGTGCAGTTGCAACAAATACAAGCAATATTGCAAAGAACGCAGAAGATATTGTAAAGAACGCACAAGATATCGCAAAGAACGCACAAGATATCGAAACCAAGGCAGACAAGGCAACAACATTGGCTGGCTATGGCATCACAAATGCATTTACCAAGGAAGAAACACAAACTCAGATTTCTAATTCGATTTCTGGTCTGAGTACAGACTTGACGGATGCCAAGGCAACAATCGCAGAACTGCCAACAAAATATGCGCTAAAAAACACAGTAGAAGAAGCAGAACAGACGGCAATTAATACCGCAGAACAAAATGCGAAAGACTTTACAACACAACAAATCGCAACATTGGACAGCAATGGAACAGCCGCGGCAGGCAGTGTATTGTCTGGTGTGACAATGGTTGATGGTAAAATCACAGAAGTACAACAGGTTGCATTGGGTAAATTGGCAACGGCAAATGTCCCAGCCGAATGTACAAATGAAAGTGGCACAATGTGTGTGTTGGCTGTGACACCAAGTGCAGAAGCCGAAGGTGGATTTGTATACAGCTGGACACCAATTACAGAAAATCAATAATTAATAAAAAAATTCGGGTTTTGTGAATTATTCACTTTACCCGAATGCATGATTTTTGGTATAATAAAACAAGCCAAGAAAAAGATAACAAAAAACAAATAAATAAACGAAAGAAAGGAAAGCAAAATGAAAAAATTAACCGCAGGAATCTTAACAGTTTTGTTGGGAATCGTATCCGCAAACAGTGCAGATGCCGCTGTTGCGTCAAAGGGTTATGTTGATGCCAAGGCTGCTGCCGAAGCAAATGCTGCAAAAAATGCGGCCGCTAGTGCATTGGCAGGCGCAAAAGAAGAATTAGAAGGTAAAATTGATCTCAAGGTTGCTCAGACTGACTATGATGCAAAAGTTGCAGCATTGGAAGCGGCAGATGCGACATTCGCAACAAAAGATTCGATGACAACAGAATTGTCAAAGAAACAAAATAATCTGACAGTTACAGGTGGTGTGCTGACATGGGATGCAGCAACCAGCACATTGGGATTGACCGGTATCGCGACGGATAGTTCTGTATCAACTTTGCAAAATACTGTTAATAGATTGGATGGCGATGCGAATACAGACGGATCTGTTAAGAAGCAAATTGCAGCGGCAATTGCAGGTGAAATAGAACGTTCTAATGCTGCGTATGCAACGGCGGCCCAGGGTGCCTTGGCAGATTCTGCGGTTCAGTTTGATGATGTTGCAACAGCGGACAAGACTGGTGTCGTAAAGTCTGGAACCAGCGTTAGTGTTGCAGCGGATGGAACGATGGGTGTTGTATTTGGTGATATTGCAAGTGCTAATGAAACTTTACCAGTGACTGGTAAGGCCATCGTTGACTATGTTGGTAATACGATTACTAATGACGTTCTGACCGAAGTGTCGGATGTTGCGGACACTGCAAAAGCGGCTGATACATTGTCAAAGTCAAATAAAACCGCGATTGATGCGATTAATAATGAGCAAACTGGTATCTTGAAACAGGCGCAAAATTATGCAGATCAAGCGGAATCGGATGCAGTTGATGCAGCAAAGACAGAAACAGAAAGACAAATTACAGAATTGGCATTAAAGGCGATTTCAAAGGTTCCAGCAGAATGTTCTGCAATGGATAAATACTGTGCATTGACATATGGTACAGATGGCTATGTATGGGAGGTTATCGAACGCGCAACAGGCGAAGAGTTGGCGACGGATGAACGTACAGTAACAGGTATTAAACCAACAGCGGGCAATTAATACCAAATAATGTATTGTGGGGTGGGGTGGCCCATTCCACAATGTAAAATAAAAACCAAGAAAGAAAGGAAAGAGAGATGAAAAAATTATTAACAGTTTCAGTTTTAGCAATTATGGCAGTGTCCGCCGCAAACGCAGATATCGCATCAACAGGTTATGTTGATAAACAGACTGGTGCAGACGCAAATGGTGCTATTACTTATACCGGAAAGAATTATATTAATGGTGCTGAGAATTTGAAAGCTGCTACGGAAAGTTTGGATGCCGTGATTAAAGGTGTTGCAGACAAGGTTGGTACAACGAATGTAGGTGAGCAGATTAGTGGCGCGATTGAAGCTGCCAAAGTTTCGGATTTGTCAGACGGTAAAGACTATGCGAAAACAGCAGATGTTGTGACGAATACTGAGTTGGCTGAATTGACAGCTACAAAAACTGCTGCCGCTGGTCAAGTGGTTACTGGCGTGACGACAACGGGTGGTGTTGTTACAAGGATTGCAGAATCAAAAATCACAGATGCTTTTATTGAAGATGGCACTATCAGTCAGGCAAAGATTAATGGTTTGGTGACTGCATTGGAAGGTAAGGCAGACGATGCGACAACATTGGCTGGCTATGGCATCACAGATGCATATACCAAGGAAGAAACAGGAAAACAGATTGATGACAAGATTTCTGATTTTGATAGCGGTTTGACAAGTATAAAACAAACAGTTGCAGCGCTGCCAACGACATATGCGCCAATAAACACAGTAGAACAAGCAGAACAGGAGGCAATTACTAACGCTGCTACGGCGATTACAGAAACAATTGGTTCAGGTTTTTCAAAGGATAGCACTGTTGCTAGTCAGTTGGGTGCTGTAAAAACAACTGCAGATAATGCAATGAATTGGGATGCTTTGAAAGATAATTCTTATACAGCGGCTGGCTGTAATGTGGCAAATGCTGTATGTTCATTGGTTTCTAAAGGTGGTGCAATATCTTGGGAAAAGGTCGCAGAATAATCACCAATGTATGATTGTTGGGGTGGGGTGGCGTATGTCGCCCCACGCCCCAGCGGAAATAGAGATGCATTATCTAAACCAGGGGGGGGACGTGGTTTAGGTAATGCCTTGCCAGGGTTCGGGGCGAGAGAGAGTAAAATATTGAAGGGGAACAAATGTCAAGGGCAAAGTTATTTTTATCGGTGTCTGTAATTGCGATGTTTGCGGTTGGTTCTGCATGGGCGACCACGCCAGCCGGAACTGAGGATGATACAGTCGCGACGTCGCATAGTGCTGATATTTATCCAAGTAATTTAGGGCCAATAACTGCAGCAGATGGTATTGCGGTTGCTGTTTCGCAATTCAAGGATTCTGGGATTGCTGGGGTGACATATGTGAACCGTATGGTTGGTGTTGCCGGTGGTGCCGCGCAACAGGCCGAAAACCATGCCGCCGCCGCAGGTGCCTATGCAATTGCCGCCGCCAAAAGTGCAGACGAAGCCAAAGACGCATTGAGTGATAAGGAAGACGTTGCAAACAAGTTAAAGACCACTGATACAACGACGATTACAAATGAAAATAAAGATAAGTTATATCCGTCTGTTGGTAAGGTGCAATCAATGCTGCCGGATACAAGTCATATGGGTGACAGTTTAGGTACTGCATTTACAAATGGTGGTGGTATTCAGCAGCGTTATAAAGAGGTTGCGTCGATTGGACAGATACAAGAACTTACTACTACTAGTTCTATGCCGTGGGTTCGTCAAGACTATGTTAATAAGGGTTTAGAGCTTGTTCCCGCTGAAGATGGTATCAATGCTGAGCTGAATGTAAAGGTAGCCCCAGCGGCTGCGGCGGGTGCGTTGGTTTTTGACGACGATGGTGCATTGAAAGTAAATACTTATGGTGGGGATATGTCTAATATACCAACAGGACCTGCTTTAGGGGACTATGCAAATATGGTGCCGCGTGCAGATATGACGATTGCCGCATTGAATACCAGGGTTAATGTAAATCAAGGATCGGATAATATAAAAAAAGTTATGGCAGTGAATGTAGATGGTAAAGTTGTGCCGGCGACGCTCGGTCCGGGTTTAGAGGCTTCTGGACGTACTGATATTCAGTTGAATCTTTTGGAATCGGCTGATGGTGCCATTGGTGGGGTTAGGAAATCAACGGAATCTTATGTGGACATGCTTAATGTCCATGATGATGTTGATAACAACAGTGATGGAGACTATGTTCCGACAACTTCTCAGCTTAGGTCATTGCAATCAGAGGTTGCTGGTGTTGCAGATAAAGTTCGATGGACTCAAGACGTGGTTACTAATGGGGTTGTGACAACTGATGACAATGGTGTTGTGAGTGCGCGTTCAGTTGGTGATACGATGGTTGTAAATAATGGTACCTTGGATGTGATACCTGCGACTGCATCTGTTCCGGGGGTTTCAGTGTTAGGTGTTATTCCATCGGGTGCTAATAAGAGTGGAACTGCCACGATTTGGGTTGAATAATCCCCCCCCCGTTTGGGGGATTTTTAATTACCCCCCCCGGTGCTTTGCACCACCCCTCCAATGGAGGGGAATTATTATTTTCTGGGAACTTAAAAAATCCCCTTGTCGCTTTGCGGCACTGCGTAGTCACTCCTGCGGCGGCAGGAGTGGGGCCATACAGTGCAAGCAACGCGAACCAGAAAATACAGGGTAGCGATAAATGTAAATTTTATAGACCCTATTCCTGCCTGGTATCACCCACAAAAATTTTTCAATTTTTGCGGGACCCGAAGCAGGAATGACAAAACCTCTTGGGTTTTGTTTAAAGAAAGGAATACATCAGACTGGATTGCCACGCCTGCGCGGTCGCTTGGCTCGCAATGACAAGTGTGTAAAAAAAAGGGTGAGGGACTTTAACCCTCCCCGGTGCTATGCACCACCCCTCCACAGGAGGGGAACTTTTAACCCCTGGGAACTTAAAAACCTTGTCGCTTTGCGGCACTGCGTAGTCACTCCTGCGGCGGCAGGAGTGGGGCCATACAGTGCAAGCAACGCGAACCAAATAAACCACTACCCCGTCACGCATTCGCATGCCACCCCTTCGCCAGACGAAGGGGAATATACACCTGGGTTCCGTGGTCAAGCTTTGGGGTGACAATTTTTTAAGTTTTAATTTGGCGCATGTTATGCGCGGTTAAAAGACCCTATTCCTGCCTACGCAGGAATGACAAAACCTTTCAGGTTTTTGTTTAAAGAAAGGAATGCATGACCTGGGTTCCGTGGTCAAGCGTTGGGGTGACAACTTTTTTTATCAAAAAAGTTGTTTAGAACAAACTGATTAATCCAATTCCCAAAACAGCGGCGATGATTGCCCCAATCGTCAGGGGCCAAAAGTATTTCTGTACAATCGCATTCGCGCGTTCTTGGAAAAAATACAGCAGTGTCGCGATTATCGCAAAGCGACCCGTGCGGAATATCGCAGATACAGCCAAAAATAATATCATTGGATAGCCAATAAAGCCCAACCATATCGCCAGTAACTTATACGGTATCGGTGTCACCGCCGTCAGAACAATAATCAATATGCCGTATTTGCCGAACATCGGTTTTATTGTCGATTCAATTAATTCAGGGTTCGAAAATGTCTCTATCAGCCAGACACCAACAGAATCATACAACCACATGCCAATCAAATATGCAATTGCACCGCCAACCAATGAACCAAGTGCCGCAGCAATCGTTATCGGCAGGGCGCGTTTTTTGTTCGCAATAATTGGTGGGGTCATGAATACTTCGGGTGGAATGAATAAAAATATCGATTCGCAAATGGTCAGGAAAAATACCAGCCATGAATATGCAGGTGATTCAGATTTTTTTAAGATAAATTCAGAAAATTTCATTCCCACGCCCTTTTTTGTCAAATTTTTCTTGATTATAGCGAAATTTTTACTAATTTACAATTGTATAATCGCAAATATGGGCGCAAAAAATGGCAAAAAGACAATTTAATTCAAATCGTGGTGAACGTATCGCCGCCAAGGTGCAGACTTTGGTTGCAGAAATTCTGCGCGATGTTTATGGTGATGACCCGATTGTTTCGGGGGTGTCGCTGGTCGGCAGTATCGCACACGGGGGGCTGCAATTTGTGCGCTTGTTTTACTATACGCGAAATCCAGATGTGGCGGCCGTTCAGGCAAAGTTAGATAAAATTACGCGTTCTGTGCGATTTGAGTTGGCCGCGCGTATGAATCAAAAATATGTGCCTGATATTAAGTTCGCGTATGATGATACGCTGGACAAGGCAGAACGTATCGATGAATTGTTAAATAATCTGGAATTGGGTGAATAAATGATACGTCAGGTGTATAATTTGTCAGATAAAATGTTGTTGGACTGTTATTATATCGTCAGCTATTTTATGGGTAATGCGTATAACTTTTATTATTCAATTAAAGATAAAGTAAATTCAGGGCGCAGTGTCATGTTCGTTCATGAAAATGCGGGATGTATAGATGGATTTGTCACAGGGCATATTGATGGACATATCGCACATGTCGATAATCTTTATATAGATGCCAAGGCACAGGGAACGGGTGTGGGGACCGCACTGTTGCGTACGTACGAGAATTATGCCAAGGCGCAGGATGTAAAGAATTTTTCACTGATGTCGCGAAATACGGCCCGTGCAATAAGGTTCTATGAAAAACAAGGCTATGTCCGTTTAGGGATGAGCAATAAAATGACAAAAAGTTTGTAAAATTTCACCTTGCGATTGCGGCAATAGTATACTAGTATATGTTTTGTCGCATAAGTATAGGTGTATTTTTATGAAGCAATCTAATATCCGGAATTTTTCAATCGTTGCACATATTGATCATGGGAAATCAACGTTGTCTGACCGTCTGATTGAATTTACAGGCGGCCTGCAATCGCGTGAGATGAAGGCCCAGGTCCTGGATTCAATGGATATTGAACGTGAACGCGGTATCACGATTAAGGCGCAGACTGTGCGTCTGAATTACAAGGCAAAAAATGGCGAAGTATATCAATTAAACCTGATGGATACGCCGGGGCATGTGGACTTTTCATACGAAGTGTCGCGGTCGTTGGCCGCGTGCGAAGGGGCGTTGGTCTTGGTGGATGCAACCCAGGGGGTTCAAGCGCAAACACTGGCAAATGCATATCTGGCATTGGATAATGATTTGGAAATGCTGCCGGTGCTGAATAAAATTGACCTGCCGTCCAGTGATGTTGATGGGACGCGTGAACAAATTGCAGATGTTATCGGATTGGACGCAAATGATGCGTTGGCTGTATCTGGCAAAACTGGCGATGGGGTGCCGGAATTATTGGAAGAAATTGTAAATAAGCTGCCCGCGCCACATGGTGATGAAAATGCGTCGACGCGCGCGTTGTTGGTGGATTCTTGGTATGATTCGTATCTGGGGGTTGTGATTTTGGTGCGTGTTGTTGATGGCACGTTGAATCGCGGGCAGAAAATTAAATTTATGGCAACCGGGGCAGAATATGTCGTCGATAAAATTGGGTACTTTACGCCAAAGATGGTTAATGTCGATAAACTGCATACTGGGGAAATTGGATTTATTATTACAGGTATGAAGACAATTCATGACTGTAAGGTTGGTGATACAATTATTGATGCGCGGGCAGAAAATGCAAAAATGTTGCCGGGCTTTAAGCCGTCTGTGCCGGTGGTGTTTTCGTCTTTCTTTCCGGTAGAGGCAGATGATTATCCGACGTTCCGTGAAAGTGCGGAAAAGTTGGCGTTAAATGATGCGTCTTTTATGTTTACGGTGGAAAAATCTTCGGCGTTGGGTTTTGGTTTGCGTTGTGGATTTTTGGGTTTGCTGCATATGGAAATCATCAGTGAACGTTTGGCACGCGAATTTAATTTGAATCTGATTAATACGGTGCCAAGTGTGCTGTATAAAATTCATATGCGTGATGGGTCGGTGATTGATTTGGAAAATCCAGCTGATATGCCAGAGCCAACGCGAATCGCATCAATCGAAGAACCGTGGGTGCGTGCAACAATTATGATGCCTGATAAATATATGGGTGGAATTATGTCGCTGTGCGCAGAACGGCGCGGGGTTCAGGAAAATATTTCGTATGTTGGAAATCGTGCGGTCTTGGTTTATCAATTGCCGTTGGCAGAAATTGTGTTCGATTTCTATGATCGGGTGAAATCTATATCATCAGGTTATGCGTCGTTTGATTATGTGGTCTATGGATATCAAGCGTCTGATTTGGTAAAGGTTAATATTCTGGTTAATGAAGAAAATGTCGAACCGTTATCATTTATGTGTCATCGGTCTTTTGCAGAAAAGCGTGGGCGTCAGATTGTGGAAAAGTTAAAAGACTTGATTCCACGTCATCAATTTAAAATACCATTGCAGGCGGCAATCGGTGGAAAAATTATTGCACGTGAAACAATCGCTGCATATCGCAAGGATGTGACGGCAAAATGCTATGGCGGGGATATTACGCGTAAGCGCAAGTTGTTGGAAAAACAAAAAGAAGGTAAAAAACGCATGCGGTCTTTTGGAAATGTAGAAATACCACAGTCTGCGTTTATTAATGCCTTAAAAGTATCATAAAAGGATTGGAAATGAATTGGGTTGAATATGTGAAAAAAACATCGTTGATGCAAATGTATACAGATTGGTGTGAATATAATATGTTGCGTAAACAACGTAATATGTATAAAAGCGGGCTGATGTACTGGGAAAATAGAACTGTCAATACGGTTACACGTCAGGGTGATTTTTGTAAACGTACAGATTATAATATTGTGTGGCTGTTTAAGAAAAATAGTAGAACGCATTATTGTAAAAAGTTTTTTGAAAAAAAATGTTCGCCGATTTGTCCGTTGAAAGAAGAGCATGATAGTTATTGGCATTTCTATACCCAATATAAGAAGAAAAGTCAGGCGGTGGCTGATTTCTGGCGCAATAAATTTCAAAATGTAAAATAATAAACCAAAGGTGGTGTTGCCATGGCACATCAATTTTATTTTAATCCGTATATCTTGGACAATTTGCCGGCACCGGCGCGTGGTTTTGATGTCGTGCAGGATATTTCGGAACCGCGTTTGCGTATGTATGTGACCAGTCGTGGTGTGAAAACTTTTTTTGTTCGCAAGCGTGTGCATGGCAAAGATAAAAGAATTTTAATTGGAAACTATCCGGATGTGGATATTGAACTTGCGCGTACCAGGGTTCCTGAAATCTTGGAAGATGCGATGCGTAAACCGCCGGTCAGACGTAAGAAAATTACGTTTAAAAAGTTCTTGGATTTATATCTTGAAAACAAGGTTCGTCGTGGTGAAGATTCGCATGTAAAATTGGTGCGCGCGATTAATAGACATTTGTCAGAAATTTTTGATAAAAATATTTCGGAAATATCGTTCGATGATGTTCTGGCGGTGATTGAAAAAATTTCTGGGAATGCAATTGCCGCACGTATGCAAGAATTGTTGCAGAGTATATTTAACTATGCGCTGGAAACAGGGTATGTAAAATCAAATCCAATTGCAGGTATGAAAAAGATAGAGCAGGTGCGTCGTGTGCGTCCGCTGAATCGTTCGGGTTTGTTGCGGTTGGTGCGCGCGATAGAGGCAGAAGAAGATATTGTCTTGCGTTCGGCGTTCTTTATGTTGATTTATGGATTTGCACCGCGATCAAAAATATTTTCAATGGCGTGGGAAGATTTAGATTTTAATCATGATATGTGGTTGTCGCGTCCATTGTCAGATCGTGCAATTGTTTTATTACAGGATTTACCACAAGATGGTCAATGGGTTTTCCCAGGGCGTGGTGGTGTGCATTTAATTGATCCAAGAACTGCATGGAAACGTGTTGCAAAGAATGCGGGGATTCCTAATTTAACAATGGATGATGTGTATAAATTCTTGATGCGTCGGGTTGTTTGGGCGTCAGATAAAGAAGATTTTCGTAACAATTTAAACGATTTGTTGGATGAAATTTTTGCAGAAGACTTATAGAGCGGTTTTGTCAACTTTGTTATTGTTTGTTATAATTTCTTGACACTGGGGTTATAAAATGATAGTTTATTGAATAATGACGGTCATGGTATGGACCAAACAATTTAACAAAAACAAAGGAAAAGAAATGACAACTTTTGAAAAAGTAAAAAAAATCGTAGCTGAAAAATTGGGTGTGCCAGAAGAAAAAGTCACAGAATCAGCAGCATTCGTTAACGACCTGGGCGCAGACAGCTTGGACGTTGTAGAATTCGTTATGGAAGTTGAAAAAGAATTCGACATCACAATTCCAGATGATGCAGCTGCAAAATTAGAAAAAGTTGGTGATGCAGTTAAATATATTGATGAACACAAGAAAAAATAATTTGGTGTTTGTATGAATTTTTTCCGCTGGGATTTTTCCCGGCGGATTTTTTTACTGTATTTTAATAAATAAAACAGGTATTATATGCACGTATGTTAGTTGGACTTAAAAAGGAATACAAAATATGAGAAGAGTTGTTGTTACCGGTATGGGTATTGTTTCGCCTGTGGGAACTGGTGTGGAATATGCATGGAAAAATGTTGTCGCCGGTAAATCTGGTGTTCGTAAAATTACAGAATTTGATGTGTCTGATTTGGCGTCGCAAATCGCCGGATTGCCACAACAGGGTACAGAACCTGGTCAATATAATCCAGATACTGTTGTTGAACCACGTGAACAGCGTAAACTGGACAGATTTACGTTGTATGGCTTGGTCGCAACAGATGAAGCAATGAAAGATGCAGGTCTGGAAAATTATGCGGGTGATATGACGCGTGTTGGTGTTTCGATTGGCAGTGGTATTGGTGGATTAAATACAATATATGATAATTGTATTGAATTGCATGATGGTGGTCCGCGCCGTGTTAGCCCTTTCTTTATTCCAAAGGGTATTATTAATATGGTTGCAGGTAATGTATCAATTAAATACGGATTAAAAGGACCAAATATTTCAACTGTGACGGCATGTGCCACCGGCGCCCATTCGATTGGCGAGGCTGCACGTATGATTAAATATGGTGATGCAGATATTATGATTTGTGGTGGTGCCGAAGGTGCGGTTGGTCGTATTGGTTTGGCAGGATTCTCGGCAATGCGTGCATTAAGTACGCGTAATGATGAACCGGAATGCGCATCGCGCCCATGGGATAAAAATCGTGATGGATTTATTATGGCCGAAGGTGCAGGTATCTTGGTATTAGAAGAATATGAACATGCCGTTGCACGTGGTGCAAAAATTTATGCAGAGGTTGCAGGTTTTGGTATGTCGGGTGATGCGTATCACATTACTGCGCCGGCACCAAATGGTGAAGGTGGAAAACGTGCGATGATTTCTGCGTTAAATGATGCAGGTCTGTCGCCATCAGATGTTGATTATATCAATGCGCATGGTACATCAACTGGTTTGGGTGACGTTGGTGAATTGGCGGCGGTCAAAGAATTATTTGCAGACGGCAATGCATGTATGTCATCAACAAAATCAGTCACTGGACACTTGTTGGGTGCCGCCGGCGCGGTAGAGGCGATATTCTGTATTTGTGCAATTCGTGATGGTATCGTTCCACCAACAATTAATTTGGAAGAACCAGAAGATGCGGTTGGTGATTTCAACCTGGTACCAAATGTTGCACAAAAGCGCGATGTTAATGTTGCATTAAGTAATTCGTTTGGTTTTGGGGGGACAAACGCATCGGTTGTTCTGAAAAAAATTAAATAAAACAATTCATCTAAAAATAAATCGGGCAATTTATGTAGCGTTTCTACACGACGATGCCCGATTTTTTTATGTGATATATTTGCAAATGGATTTTTATCTGCAATAATTCATTTTATGGTCAGACGTAAAAGATTTTTTTCAAATCATAGATTGTTTCAAATATGTGCTATGCCGGTGATTGTTGTGATGTGTGCGCTGGTGTATCTGTTGGGGGTTTATTCACCTGTGCATAAATCTATGGTGTTTAACGTGTCGCGTGGTGATACGGTGACCGGTGTTGCGGCACGCCTGGAAAAAGATAATATTATCGATTCGGCATATTTATTTAAATTTGCAGTACGAATGCATGGTGGAAAAATTCAAAGTGGACAATATGATATCCCAGAATCGGTCAGTGTGTGGCGTGTGGCGAAAATGTTGTCGTCGGGTGATGTCGCGTCTGTGAATATTGTGATTCCCGAAGGATTGACGATAAAGCAGATAAAAAATTTGTTGCTACAGTCATCTGAATTGGCGGGCGCAGTAGAATGTGAATTGGGAAATATCGCGCCTGTGTGTGATTTAAAAGATGGACAAATTTTCCCTGATACATATCGTGTGGCAAAGGGGACGAAACGATTGGCGGTGTTGGAACTGGCGCGTAAAAAAATGGTCGCAGTAGAGGATTCTTTGAAACGTAGTGTGCGTCGTTTGCCAAAACCGCTAAAAGATTGGAATGATGTGATTACATTGGCATCAATTGTTCAAAAGGAAACACCCAAGATGAAAGAAATGCCAATCGTGGCAAGCGTATATTTAAATCGACTGAACAAGGGAATGCGATTGCAGGCAGATCCGACGGTTGTTTATGTGCTGACAGATAAATTGGGCGATATGCAGGGACAGCCATTATTGCGCGGTCATTTGAAAATAGATAGTCCGTATAACACATATAGAAACAAGGGATTGCCGCCGGCGCCAATCGCAAATGTGGGGCAGGGGGCGATTGCAGCAGTCTTGAAACCAGCAGATACCAGTTTCTTGTTTTTTGTTGCAGACGGTCAGGGTGGACATCGGTTTTCGCGTGACTATGAAACGCATCAAAAAAATCATGCCCAGTGGAGAGAGATTAAAAAAAATAAATTATAATAATTCATCTGTGTGTAGATCATTCTGATTTATTTTTTTGTTGCCAGGATTGTTTTTTTTATCAAAAAATGTCTGGTGCGTGGTTTGTAAAAAAATATTTTTATTTTTTTTATGAAAAATCGTCACTTGGTTGTTTTTGGTAATTATTAAAAAACATAACAAATTATAACAAAATAGATAAACGCCCAATCCTGTGGGCGTTTCAAATTTATACTGGGATAAAAATCCGATTCGACATGCGCATGATTATATCATAATTCGGCTTTGTCTGCAAAAATCTTTGGTCTTGCGACTGGGATTTTATACCTGATAAAATTATATTAACTAGACATAAATCTAGTCATGAATAACGAAAAAAGAAAGGAGACGTTATGAAAAAATTAGCATTAACTTCTTTATTGGCGGTGTTTGCAATGTCGGCTGCGAATGCAGAAACCAAATATTTTGTTGGTGGTGCAGCAGCGTTGTCAACAGATAATGAGCATACGACGCTGTTTGCTGTGTCGCCAGAATTTGGTTGGAAATATAATTCTGATTGGGATTTGGGTGTTATGGCTAATTTTGGTTATGACCACAAATTCTTGGGCGGTGATGACAAGGCTTATGAATATGGAATTGGTGCATTCGCACGATACAAAGTGGCAGAATTTGGTGGTGTTAAACTGTTGTTAAAGGGTTCTGCGGGTGTTGATTTTGCAACATTGACATCTGATGTTAACGATGATATTGATGGTGAAACATTAACAACACTTAGTGCATCTGTGATTCCAATGATTACATATGATATTTCAGAATCGTTTACGCTGTATGCGAATTTGAACTTCTTGGGTGTATCGGCTGGGTATAACTTTAAGAATGATGCGTTGGGCGTAGATGAAGGGTGGTCTTTTGGTGCCGTTGCTGATTCTGGCGATGTTGCAAATACAGGTGATTTCCAAATCGGATTCCTGTATAACTTTTAATCAAATGTATAACTGTTAATATTCACCCCCGAAAATCGGGGGTGTTTTTTATCGGGTTTTATTGTTGTGGCATAGTATAGTTATTTTGAATGCTTCAAATAGTGCCACGCTGGGAGAAAAGCAAATTGTATCAATAAAATTACCTGGTGTGGCATAGTCATAAATGATTTTGTTATTTATAACAGGTAAATATATAACCGTGTTTTTGGGGTTGGTAACACCAATGGTGCAAAATTTTCCGCAATAATTGCAAGTGCGGTTATATTCGTACAATGTTTCTATCTTTGGCGATATGTTTTTATCCTTTGTGCACAATGTTTTGCAATTTGTTTCAGATTTTGAACGGTTGTTCCGTGATATAGTTCCATTTCTGGGCATGATAAGACAAAAACAAAATAATGTCAAGTTGTGTCATTTTTTTGAATTCGTTCCTGTTTATAGTTCGTTTTTTCTTTTTTATAATTCTTGATATGAAAGGAGAGCATTTATGAAACGTATTTTTATTATTCCTGGGGCTTTAATTTTTGTGGCAACTGGGGCAAATGCAGCAAATGTAATTAATGGTAATCCATTATATAGTCCAGCCCAGGGGCGTTTTTATAATGTGTTTACGCCGTTAGAGGCGAATTCTGAATTTGACCGATTTGTTATGGCGGATGAATTTGGGTACGGTATAACGGATAACTTTACAGTTATGTTGCAGACGGCTGGTTCGTATGATTCGTCAGATAATCCAGAATTTGGAAAGTGGTCGTGGAATCATTTGCAGGTGGGGCTGGATTGGTCTGTTGTAAATGATGGCGAATATCAGGCGGATATCTATGGACGCGCGATGCAGGTTTATGATACGCGTCAGCATTTGGAAACAATTGCATATAATTGGACTGTCGGAACACAGTTTGGGCGCGTGACAGATGATTGGACGGTCGCTGGCGTGGTAGAGGTGGATTATCTGAATGATGATGTTGATTATAAAAATGCGGACGCCTGGGCGATGACAGTTGGAATTCAGGGGCAGTATATTGTGAACGATAACTGGAACTGGGTTGGTGAATTGATGTTTGATTTTGATCTTTTTGACGAATACTATGATGGGGAACAGTTGCGGTTAAAAATTGGGGCGAATTATAATTTGGATGCGACCAAATATATAGGTTGGTATGTGCAAAAAGATTTGGTGCACGGGTTCGAGCGCTCGCCGGCCGAGATGGGGGTTGTGTTCGGGGTTGATTTTTAAGATGTGTTGTTTAGATAAATAAAAGTGATTGAATTTATTTGTGTGGTGGTGTATAGTTCATTTTGAATTCATAGGGATATGAGTTCGGGCCTTCGAAAAGCCCATGTGTTTCGGTGCAATTGCATCGTAATCCGATAAATTCGGTGTCTTTTGCGCCGTTATTTTTACCCCACATTGTGTCGGGGTGCCGTTGTTATATATTGAAGGCAACGGGGTCTTAAACACTTGACTTTTCGAACCCCCGACCATCATTTCCCAATGATGGTTTTTGTTTTGGAATTCGGGAAATGCGGAGAGTCTTTGTATTTTTATTGGTTTTGTTTCCATTTTCGTGTTTTGCCAAATGTGTGTCGGCAGACCAGGTTACAAAATGCGCCCGATTGCCAGAGTTTTTGGGTCGCAATATTGATTCTGTTCCTGGTGACTATACCAAAGATTCGTGGAGTTTTATATATAAAACGACCTATGATGGTGAATTTAAGCATTATTATTCTGGCACATCCGCTGAGATAATTACTAATGGGGATGAACAGTTTCTTTATTGTTATATGACAAGTCCTTTTCAGATGACAATTATAGCAGGATATAGCTTGCTGCCGACATCGAATCTATATGAGGCTTGTAGTAGATATCTGCCTTGGGCTATTACTCGTTCTTTGTCCAATGTAACTGTTGCGGCTGTTGATGTATGTCCCGATGGGTTTTATACGGTGCCGTATGAAATAGACTGTGGTGAGGGGTTTGTTGATGTTGCGGATGTTGCGCATTGTGATGAAGATACATCAGGTGATTTTTGTTTGATTGGTGGTGTGTTGATTGCACCGTGTGCGGCGGGAATAACGACCCTTCGGACGGGAACGGGGGTGTCGATACCGCTGTGGGCAGAAAAAAGTACTCAGCCGTCGCTGTGTGTGAAATATAATGATAATATTTGTTATGCGAATTTAGAGGCGGGGCAGGCGACCAATGCGATTAATGTAAATTATGATGGGGTGGTTTATCATACGGTGGACTGATTATGTTTTTGTCATTTTTTTTAATTGTTCTAAATTCCTAATTTTTCGCGTGTTTCAAGCGAAAATCTTATGATTTTTTCCCATATTTTTCTTGACAATGACGGGGGCGGTGGTTATAGTATGTTCGCTTTCTGTGTAAACAAGGAGAGCATAAATATACAAAAGCCGCTTACGTTTTACAGATTTATAATCCGGCATAAGTCGTTGAAATAAGTCTGATAGGCGGGTTTTGTGCAGGGTAAAACAGGTAGAAAAAAACAAAGAGATTTTGAATGCCAACAGTAAACCAACTGATTCGGAAACCTCGTAAGAAAGTCGCGGTAAAAAGTACTGCGCCTGACATGATGGAAAACCCACAGAAACGTGGTGTTTGCACACGTGTTTATACGACAACACCGAAAAAACCTAACTCGGCGCAGCGTAAGGTTGCCCGTGTAAAACTGGCAAACGGCCGCGAAGTTACAGCATATATTCCAGGCGAAGGTCACAACTTGCAGGAACATAGTGTTGTTATGATTCGTGGTGGTCGTGTAAAGGACTTGCCTGGTGTTAAATATCATATCATTCGTGGTGTCTTGGATACCAAGGGTGTTGATGCACGTAAACAGGGGCGTTCTTTGTATGGTGCCAAAACAAAGAAATAATTAACTAAGTAAATACACGCATGTAATGTGCGTGAGTAATCTGTTTATAAACAGGTGAAGAAAATAAAGGAAAAAATAAATGTCAAGACGTAAGGCTGCAACAAAACGTGAAATCTTGCCAGATTCAAAGTATAACAATCTGGTTGTTGCAAAATTGATTAATAATGTTATGTGGGACGGCAAAAAGGAAGTTGCTGAAAACATCGTATATGGCGCAATGGACAAGCTGAAAGCGGTTGCCAAAGATGGTGATGAATTAACTGCTACATTAGAAGCGATTGAAGCGTTAAAACCATCTGTCGAAGTAAAAGGTCGTCGTGTTGGTGGTGCAACATATCAGGTTCCATGTGATGTTCGTCCTGCGCGTCAGCAGACAATGGCAATTCGTTGGTTGGTTATGTTTGCGCGCAAACGTGGCGAACGTACAATGATGGATAGATTGTTTGGCGAAATGCGTGATGCATTGAATGGTCAAGGTGGCGCATTTAAGAAAAAGTTGGATACACACAGAATGGCAGAAGCAAATAAGGCGTTTGCTCACTTCCGTTGGTAAGATAAATATAAAAAGCAAAGGAAAGACACTATGTCAGTCGGAAAAACCGCACCTTTACATATGTACCGCAATATTGGCATTATGGCCCATATTGACGCGGGTAAGACAACAACATCAGAACGTATCTTGTTCTATACAGGTAAGACATACAAGATTGGTGAAGTGCACGATGGTGGCGCAACCATGGACTGGATGGCACAGGAACAAGAACGTGGTATTACAATTACATCTGCGGCAACAACATGCTTCTGGCGTGACCATCGTATCAACTTGATTGATACGCCGGGGCACGTGGACTTTACAATGGAAGTAGAACGTTCATTGCGCGTGTTGGACGGTGCAGTTGCGGTTTTTGAATCTGTATCTGGTGTGCAACCACAGACAGAAACAGTATGGCGTCAGGCAGACCGTTATGCGGTTCCACGTATTTGTTTTGTTAATAAAATGGACCGTATTGGTGGTAATTTCTTCCGTTGTGTTGATATGATTCGTGAACGCTTGGGGGCAAATCCATTGGTCTTGAATTTCCCAATTGGTGCAGAATCTGATTTCCGTGGCGTTGTTGACGTTATTGAAATGAAGGGCATTGTCTGGGAAGATGATATGGGTAAAGAACCGCATGTTATCGAAATCCCAGAAGAACTGAAAGCAAAAGCCCAAGAATTGCATGAAAAATTGATTGAAGAAGTAGTGACCTTGGATGACGAAATTATGGAAGCGTATATGGAAGGAAATGTTCCAGATACTGCGACTATTAAAAAATTAATCCGCAAGGGCACAATCGGTCAGAATTTTAACCCAGTTTTGTGTGGTACTGCATTTAAGAACAAGGGTGTTCAGCCGTTGTTGGATGCGATTGTTGATTATTTGCCAAGTCCATTGGATATTCCTGCGATTCAGGGTACCAAGATGGACGGTGAAACAGCCGATGAACGTAAACCAGATGCCAAGGAACCATTCAGCGCATTGGCATTTAAGGTTGCAAATGACCCATTCGTTGGAAACTTGATGTTTATCCGTATTTATTCAGGTAAATTGGTCTCCGGTTCTTATATCTATAATTCTAACCGTGATAAACGTGAACGTGTTGGTCGTATGTTGTTGATGCATTCAAATAACCGTGAAGAAATCAAAGAAGCGTCGGCTGGTGACATTATCACATTGGTTGGTATGAAAGAAACAATTACTGGTGATACATTGTGTGATGAATCTAATCCAATCTTGTTGGAATCTATTCATGTGCCAGAGCCAGTTATGAGCATCGCAGTTGAACCAAAAACCAAGGCTGACATTGAAAAGATGTCTTTGGGTCTGCAGGCGTTGGCAAAAGAAGATCCTTCTTTCCGCGTATCTGTTGACGAAGAATCTGGTCAAACAATTCTGTCTGGTGTTGGTGAATTGCACTTGGAAATTTTGGTTGATCGACTGCTTCGTGAATTTAAGGTTGATGTAAACGTTGGTGAACCACGTATTGCATATCGCGAAACATTCCGTAAACCAATCACCGAAGAATACACACACAAGAAACAGTCTGGTGGTTCTGGTCAGTACGCTCAGGTCAAGATTGAATTCGAACCTTTGGAACCAGGTCAGGGTTACGAATTTGAAAACAAGATTGTTGGTGGTGCGATTCCAAAAGAATACATCCCAGGTGTTGAAAAGGGTTTGAAGATAGCACAACAGACAGGTGTTCTGATTGGCTATCCAACAGTAGATTTCAAGGCTACATTAGTAGATGGTAAGTATCACGAAGTTGACTCTAATGTATTGTGCTTTGAAATTGCGGCACGCGCATGCTTCCGTGAAGCCATGAAAAAAGCGTCGCCAAAATTGCTGGAACCGATTATGAAACTTTCGGTTAATACGCCGGAAGAATACGTCGGTGACATCATTGGGGACTTGAACAGTCGTCGTGGGCAGATTAATGGTATCGAAACACAGTTCGGTAATCAGTTGATTTCTGCATATGTTCCATTGGCAAATCTGTTTGGGTACGTGAAAACATTGCGTTCTTTGTCACAGGGTCGCGCGAATCCATATATGGAATTGTCACACTATGACGAAGTCCCAACAAACGTCGCTGACGAAGTAATCAAGAAGCTGACGAAATAATTAACAAGAAGTTTACAAACTAACAAGCAAGCCTAAGGAGAAAACTAATGGCAAAAGAAAAGTATGTAAGAACCAAACCACACGTTAACATTGGTACAATTGGCCACGTTGACCATGGTAAAACAACATTGACAGCGGCTATTGTACACTACTATGGTGTTGGTGCAGACGCACAGAAGGGTGTTGATCAAATCGACAACGCACCAGAAGAAAAACAGCGTGGTATTACAATTAACACTGCACACGTTGAATATGAAACAGCAGATCGTCACTATGCACACGTTGACTGCCCAGGGCACGCCGACTATGTTAAAAACATGATTACTGGTGCTGCACAGATGGACGGTGCTATCTTGGTAGTGGCTGCAACAGACGGTCCAATGCCACAGACACGCGAACACATCTTGTTGGCACGTCAGGTTGGTATTCCACGTATCGTTGTGTTCTTGAACAAATGTGACTTGGCAAACGATCCAGAATTGTTGGAATTGGTTGAAATGGAAATCCGTGAATTGTTGTCTGCAAATGACTTTGACGGTGACAATGCTCCAATCATCCGTGGTTCCGCAGTTTCTGCTGTTGAAAACAAAAACGACGGTTTGGGCAAGGAAGCAATCGATGCATTGTTGAAAGCATGTGACGAATACATCCCAATGCCAGAACGTCCAGTTGATAAACCATTCTTGATGCCAATCGAAGACGTGTTCTCTATCACAGGTCGTGGTACAGTGGTAACAGGTCGTGTTGAATCAGGTGTTATCAAAGTTGGTGACGAATGTGAAATCGTTGGTTTGCGTCCAACACAGAAAACAACAGTTACAGGCGTTGAAATGTTCCGCAAATTGTTGGATCAGGGTGAAGCCGGTGATAACGTAGGTCTGTTGTTGCGTGGTACAAAGAAAGAAGACGTAGAACGCGGTCAGATTATCTGCAAACCTGGTTCTATCACACCACACACAGAATTTGAAGCAGAAGTTTATATCTTGACGAAAGAAGAAGGTGGCCGTCATACAGCATTCTTCTCTAACTATCGTCCACAGTTCTACTTCAGCACAACAGACGTAACAGGTACAATCACATTGCCAGCAGACAAAGAAATGGTTCTGCCAGGTGACAATGTCCGTATCACAGTGCAGTTGATTGCACCAATTGCTATGGACGAAGGTCGTCGCTTTGCTATCCGTGAAGGCGGTCGCACAGTTGGCGCGGGTGTTGTATCAAAAATCATTAAATAATTAAACGGTCGTGGGCGGTGTAACTGAATTAAAAGCGTCAGTGATTACCGCCCAGACAAATATAAGGAAAATGAATAATGGTACCTGCATCAAAAATTCGCATCAAGTTGACAGCGTTTGATCATCGCGTCTTGATGGAATCTGTCGAGGAAATTGTTAAAACAGCAAAGCGTACTGGCGCGGATGTCGTTGGTCCAGTTCGCCTGCCGACATTGATTCAGAAGTTTACAGTTAACCGTTCTCCACACGTTGATAAAAAGTCACGTGAACAGTTCGAAATCCGCAATCACAAGGCGGTTGTCGATATTGTTAATCCAACCCCTCAGACAGTAGATGCCTTGATGAAGTTGGATTTGGCGTCAGGTGTAGATGTAAAGATTAAATTGTAAAAAATAAATTAACTGTTAGTGTTGGCGTGGGATTATTCTGAACCATTCCAACCAACTGACATAAAAAAAGGCATAAAAAAATGAAACGTAGCGGATTAATTACAACAAAAATTGGAATGACGCGTCTGTATGATGATGGCGGTGTTGCACATCCAGTCACAGTTTTGGCTGTTGGTGATTGCACTGTTATTGGAAATCGCACGCAAGAAAAGAACGGTTATGTTGCAAACATTTTGGGTTTGCGCGAAGCCAAGGCAAAACATGTTGCAAAACCACAATTGGTTGCAGCCGAAAAAGCAGGCGTAAAGCCCTTTCGTAAGGTTGTAGAATTCCGTGTGTCAGATGATTGTGTTATCCCAGCAGGGACACAGTTGTTGGCATCTCATTTTGTTGCCGGTCAATTCGTTGATGTCCAAGCAACAAGTAAAGGTAAAGGATTCCAGGGTGCGATGAAACGTCATAACTTTGGCGGTAAGGAAGCAACCCACGGTGTTCTGAAAGCACATCGTTCCATCGGTGGTACTGGTATGCGTGAATGGCCAGGCCGTGTTTTGAAAGGTAAAAAGATGGCTGGACAGATGGGTAATGAAATTGTCACTGTTCAGAATTTGAAAGTGTTCGGTACAGACGAAGCAGAAAACTTGATCTTCGTTGAAGGCGCAGTTCCAGGTGCAAATGGCACATTTGTTCTGGTTACAGACGCGATTAAAAAAGAACACAAAGATTTGCCAGTTCCAACAGTCGCTGCAAAAGCAGAAGAAGTTGTAGCTGAAACAGCAACCGAAACAGAAGCTGTTGCGGAATAATAAGTTAACAGCAAGAGTGAGGTAAATAAAATGCAATTAGATATTATTAATTTCGATGGAAAAAAAGTTGGTTCTGTTGAACTGACTGATAGCGTCTTTGGCTTGGAACCACGTGCAGACATCTTGCATCGCGTTGTCACATGGCAGCGTGCAAAGCAACGTGCAGGTACACATGCAGTAAAATCTGTATCTGATGTTGCAGGCAGTGGCAAGAAAGCATTCAAACAGAAAAAGACAGGTAATGCACGTCAGGGTGAAAGATATAATGTTCACATGCGTGGCGGTGGCGTTGTTCATGGACCAGTCGTTCGCGACCATTCTATTGACTTGCCAAAGAAAATCCGCAGCTTGGGCTTGAAAATGGCGTTGTCTTCAAAGGCAAAAGATGGCAGCTTGGTTATTATTGATTCTGAAAAATTGGCATCTGCAAAAACAGGCGCATTTGCGAAACAGTTAAAGAAACTGGAAATTGCATCTGCATTGTTCGTTGGTGCAACAGAATTGGATGAAAACTTCAAGAAATCTGCGGCAAATATCGCAAATATTGATGTTTTGCCAACAATGGGTTTGAATGTTTTGGATATTCTGAAACATGAAAAATTGGTTTTGACAGCAGACGCAGTCAAAGCGGTTGAAGCAAGATTGGCGTAATCATAAGAATTGAAGGTAAGCAAAATGGCAGAAAAAAAAGTAAGCACAGAGAAAAAAGTCGTTGCGACCGCCGGTATTTATGATATACTGCGTCGTCCGATTATCTCGGAAAAGGCAGCAAAACTGTCTGAAAGCAATGGTGTTGCATTCGAAGTCGCAGTAAATGCGACCAAAGAAGATGTTGCACGTGCAGTCGAAGCAATCTATGGTGTAAAACCATCTAAGGTTAACATCGTAGTTGTAAAAGGTAAGGTTAAAACTTTCCGTGGTCGCAGCACAGGTACACAGCGCACTGTTAAAAAAGCATATGTATCTTTGCCGGCAGATGCAAAACTGGATTTGTCCGCAAATATATAGTATAATGAACGGCCTTGGCAGAGAACCCAGATTCATGGATGCTAGTGTCAAGGCATAAACAAAGGTAAGAAAAAATGGCATTAAAACATTATAAGCCAACAACACCAGGTACACGTGGTTTGACCCAGGTTGACCGCAGTGAATTGCACCGTGGTGCGCCAGAAAAGGCACTGACTGTTGGTTTGAAGTCCAAGGGTGGACGCAATAATTTTGGTCATGTGACTGTACCACATCAGGGTGGTGGTCATAAACGTAAATATCGTTTGATTGACTTTAAACGTAAAAAGACAGATATCCCAGCGACAGTTGTTCGTTTGGAATACGATCCAAACCGTACTGCATTTATTGCATTGATTGAATATACAGACGGTATGCGTTCTTATATTTTGGCACCACGCGATTTAAAGGCTGGTGATGTTGTTATCTCGGCTGCACATGCAGATATTAAACCAGGTAACACAATGCCATTAAAGAATATGCCAATCGGTACAATAGTACATAACGTTGAATTGAAACCAGGTGCAGGTGGTCAGTTGGCACGTAGTGCAGGCTGCTATGCTCAATTGATGGGTAAAGACGGCGTTTATGCACAGATTAAAATGAACAGCGGTGAGTTGCGTAAAGTTCATTCCGATTGTTTGGCAACAGTTGGCAGCGTATCTAATCCAGATCAGCGCAATGTCAACTTGGGTAAGGCAGGTCGTGCACGTTGGTTGGGTATACGCCCATCAGTACGTGGTATGGCTATGAACCCAGTAGATCACCCAATGGGTGGTGGTAATGGTCACTCTAAGGGCCACGAACCGGTATCACGTACAGGTATTCCAGCCAAGGGATATCGTACCCGTAGCAATAAACGTACTGCTAAGATGATTATTCGCAGCAGACATTTGGCGAAAAAGAAATAATAAGTAAAAAACGGAGTAAATGATGTCTCGTTCAGTATGGAAAGGTCCTTATGTTCATCCTTCTGTTTTGAAGAAAACAGCCAAGGCAATTGAAACAGATGACCGTAAACCAATTAAAACTTGGTCTCGTGGTAGTACAATTATACCACAGATGGTTGGATTGACATTTGAAGTACACAATGGTAATAAGTTCATTCCTGTGTCTATCGTAGAAGATATGATTGGGCACAAATTGGGTGAATTTGCACCAACACGTACATTTAAGGGTCATGCCGCTAACAAGAAAGCCGCAGCAGGCAAAAAATAATATAGGGTAAGTAGTTATGACAACGACAAGATATGGAATTAAAGAAAATCAGGCACGCGCATTTAACAAAATGATCCGCGTTAGCCATCAGAAGCTGAATCTGGTATGCGACTTGGTTCGTGGTTTACCAGTAGAACGCGCTGTTGATGTCTTGAAATTTTCAAAGAAACGTGTTGCTGGCGAAGTGCTGAAAACTTTGTTGTCTGCGGTTGCAAATGCAGAACACAACAAAAAGTTGCCAGTTGATACTTTATACGTCAAAGAAATTTGGTGTGGTAAAGCATTGACTATGAAGCGCATTATGGCCGGCCCACGTGGCAGTGCACGTCCAATTTTGAAACCTTTCTCAAACTTGACAATCGTTTTGGAATCTGGCGTTGCACCTTCTAAGAAAAAGTCAAAGAAAGAAGCAGCAAAATAATAAAGTCGTGATGGGGCGGTATGGAATGAAAATTCCTGAATAAAGCGCAGGCTTCAAGAACGCCCCATTGCTAAGTTAAAGGAAAAAAGAAATGGGACAGAAAGTATCACCAATTTCATTGCGTGAATTTATCAACAAGATTACAGATTCACGTTGGATTGCGAATAAAAAAGAATACGGTGCAAAATTGGCCGAAGATATTAAAATTCGCAAATTTATTGAAAAGAAATTAAAGAAAGCCGGTTTGGCCAAGGTTGTTATTGAACGCTTTGCCAAAAAGGTTGTCGTGACTATTCATACTAGCAGACCTGGTATGATTATTGGTAAGAACGGTGCAGATATCGAAGCATTGCGTAATGATATCAAAAAACTGGTTAAGAATGACCAGGTTGTTGTAAATATTTACGAAGTTCGCCGTCCTGACCTGAATGCGCAGTTGGTTGCGCAGAATATCGCACAGCAAATCGAAGGCCGTGTTTCTTTCAAACGCGCGATGAAAAAAGCTGTGCAGAATGCTCAGAAAGCAGGCGCACAGGGTATCAAAGTTATGTGCTCTGGTCGTTTGAATGGTGCTGAAATCGCACGTAGCGAACAAATCCGCGAAGGTCGTATCCCACTGCATACATTGCGTGCAGATATTGACTATGCGTCAATTCAGGCAAAGACAACATATGGTGTTATCGGTGTAAAAGTTTGGATTTATACTGGTGATGTTGTTAATAAAGATAAATTGGCTTCTGAAATGGCGCGTCCGACAGAATATGCCGGCAGCAGCGAAAGAAAGCACAAATAATAATTTAACAATTATTAAATTGAAGGATTTGTATTATGTTAATGCCAAAGAAAACAAAATTTCGCAAACAGCACAAAGGCCGTATTCACGGTGTTGCGAAAGGTGGCAGTGAATTAGCATTCGGTTCTTTTGGATTGAAGGCTATGTCACCAGAACGTGTCACAGCGCGTCAAATCGAAGCAGCGCGTCGTGCAATCACACGTCATATGCGTCGTATGGGTAAATTGTGGATTCGTATATTCCCAGACGTTCCTGTAACCAAGAAACCAGCCGAAGTTCGTATGGGTAAAGGTAAGGGCGCTGTTGAATACTGGATTTGCCGTGTTAAACCAGGACGTATTATGTTCGAATTGGACGGTGTAAAACCAGAAGTTGCATACGAAGCGTTCGCATTGGCGGCGGCAAAACTGCCAGTCAAAACAAAAGTTGTTGAACGTAAAGTTAACTAATTAAATTGCAATCCTGGGCGAAAGCCCAGAATAAGCAAAAAAAGGTAGCTAAAATGGCAGAAAAGAAAGTTGAAAACGAATTGACGACAGAAGCATTGGAAAGCAAATTGGCTGATTTGAAAAAAGAACAAATGAACCAACGCTTTCAACATGCAGCAGGTCAGATGCCAAAAACACATGTTATGCGTCAGACCCGTCGTGAAATTGCACGTGTAAAGACAAAACTGAACGCGGCAAAAAAATAATGGTGAATTGCTGATTTTTGTTGAGATTTCTAAAAATTTAGGTATCATAGGCAGGGTCAGAAAAATAAAAACAAGGATTTAATCCGTGGGTTTTGCGCGAAAAAATACGTAAAATCCGTGGGTTAAGCAACAGTATAAGGGACAAAGTTATGCCAAGACGTATACTGCAAGGAACAGTTACAAGTACAGCAAACGACAAAACCGTCGTTGTAGAAGTGGAACGTCGTTTCCGTCATCCGCTGTATGGTAAGTTCGTGAAGCAGAATAAAAAGTACAAAGCGCACGATGAAAACAACGAATATAAAGTTGGTGAAATCGTTGCAATTGAAGAACATCGTCCAATCTCTAAGACAAAGTCTTGGGTTGTAAAGGGGCGCGTTGGTGTTTCCAAAGACGGTGCAGTAGAAGTAGTTGACTAATAATCAACAGGTTCTTTGAGGTCGGTTCGGGAATAATAAGGCGACAGTCGGAACCTATAACAAAGCAGTTGGGGATTGCCCGATTTGCAGGAAAAGGATTAAAGTTATGATTCAAAATGAAACAGTTATGACAGTTGCAGATAACTCTGGTGCGCGTAAAGCGATGTGCATCAAGGTTTTGGGCGGTTCTCATCGTCGTTATGCAACAGTTGGTGACAAAATTGTTGTTGCCATTAAAGAAGCCATTCCACGTGGTAAAGTTCAAAAAGGTACAGTGCAACGTGCAATTATCGTTCGTACAAAGTTCCCAGTAAAACGTCCAGACGGCTCTATTATCCGTTTTGACGATAATGCGGTTGTTTTGATTAACAAGAACAACTTTGAACCAATTGGAACACGTATCTTTGGGCCGATTGCCCGTGAAGTTCGTCGTAAATACGATGTTCAGAAAATCGTGTCTTTGGCACCGGAAGTAATCTAAAAATAACATAGAAGGTTATATCATGAAAATCAAAAAAGGCGACGAAGTCGTAGTTATTTCGGGAAAATACAAAGGCGTCAAAGGCAAAGTGCTGGAAGCACGCCCAGCAGAATCCCGTGTAGTGGTTGAAGGTGTTAATCGCCGTAAATGGCACATCAAACCAACACAAGAACAGCCAGGTCATATTATTGATCGCGAAGCACCTGTTCATGTATCCAACGTTGCATTGGTTGATCCAAAAACCAAAAAAGCAACACGCGTTGGTTACGAAATGAAAGATGGTAAAAAAGTTCGCGTTGCAAAAAAATCTGGTGCGGAAATATAAGATTTAGGTGAATTGTTGCCCGCTGTTACGGGGACACAACAAAAGGAAAAAAGAAATGCAAAGCAGATTGCGTGAAATTTATGAAAAAGAAATTGTGCCAGAATTGGTAAAAGAATTCGGTTACAAAAATGCATTGGCAGTTCCAAAACTGACCAAGATTGTTTTGAATATGGGCGTTGGTGCAGCTGTTTCTGATAAAAAGAAATTGGATGCGGCGGTTACTGATTTGACAGCGATTGCAGCACAAAAGTCTGTCGTCACACGTGCAAAAAAATCAATTGCAACATATCGTTTGCGCGAAGGTCAGCCAATTGGTACAAAAGTGACCTTGCGTGGTAAAAGAATGTATGATTTCTTGGATAAACTGATTACAGTTGCATTGCCACGTGTAAAGGACTTTCGTGGTCTGTCAAAATCAAAGTTCGATGGTCGTGGTAACTATGCGTTCGGTATCAAAGAACATTTGATATTCCCAGAAATTTCTGTTGATAAAATTGATGCTATCCGTGGTATGGATATTGTCATTGCAACAACAGCAAAAACAGATGACGAAGCACGTGCATTGCTGACTAAAATCGGCTTGCCATTGGTTTTGAAATAATTAAAAAAGGTTGAAAGAAAATGGCTAAATTAGCGTTAATCAATAAACAACATAAACGTGAAAAGCTGGTTGCGCAGTATGCAAAAAAGCGTGAAACAATCAAGGCAAAAATGTCTGTTGATGCGACACCAGAAGAAAGAATTGATGCAATGAAAAAGTTGGCAAAATTGCCACGTAATGCAAACCCAACACGTTTGCGCAATCGTTGCAGTGTAACAGGTCGTTCACGTGGTTTCTCACGTTTGTTCGGTCTGTGTCGTCAGCAGGTTCGTACATTGGCAAGTGAAGGTAAATTGCCAGGCGTACGTAAATCTAGCTGGTAAAATAAAAAGAACCCAACTGTGGACAATGCAGTTGTAGAAAACAGTGCAGGGCATTTGCCCTGCGATGTCAAGGAGTAAAAAGATGTCACTATCACACCCAATCGGCGATATGATTACCCGCATTCGCAATGGTCAAAATGCAGGTAAGGAAACAGTCGTCGTTCCAAACAGCAAATTGCGTCAAGCCGTTTTGTCTGTATTAAAAGAAGAAGGTTTTATTACTGATTTCCGTAAAGAACAGATTGATGAACATCGTTCAAATCTGGTCATTGAATTAAAGTATGTAGGCGGAAACGGTGCAATCCAAGAAATTTCAGTTGTATCTAAGCCAGGTCGCCGTGTTTATTCCGGCAGTGCAAAAATGCCAAAGGTTTTGAATGGTTTGGGTATCGCAATTGTTTCTACACCAAATGGCGTTATGACTGATCACAAGGCACGCTTGATGAATGTCGGTGGCGAAGTATTGTGCAAGGTTATTTAATAAAGTGAGGATTAAGTTATGTCTCGTGCAGGAAAATATCCAGTTAAATTAGCTGAAGGCGTTAGTGTAGCAATTGCTGACAACGCATTAGTCGTCAAAGGGCCAAAGGGTGAATTGAAATTACCATTGGATACAAAAAATGCTGGCTTGGTTGATATCGTTATCGAAGAAGGTCAGGTTGTTATCAATCCAAAAGATGCAGAAGAAAAAGCATCAAGAACAATGTGGGGCACAATGGCACGCAATGTTCGTAATGCAATCGAAGGTGTATCAAAAGGCTTTGAAAAACCAATGTATATGAAAGGTGTTGGTTACAAAGCATCTGTAAAAGGCAGTCAGTTGGTTTTGGTTGCAGGTTATTCTCATGATGTTATCATGGATATCCCAGCAGGTTTGACTGTTGAAATGGGTGCCGCACCAACAGAATTTACTGTAAAAGGTATGGATAAATGCCTGGTTGGTTTGTTTGCTGACAAGATTCACAAGGTTCGTAAAGCAGATCCATACAAGGGTAAGGGTATCTTCTATAAGGGCGAACAAATCCGCCGCAAGGAAGGTAAGAAGAAATAATAGTTAACTTTGATTCCCGCTGTTACGGGAATTGGAAAAAAGGGAAAAGAAAATGTTGAAACATTTATCTACAGAAGAAAGACGCACACTGGCAAATCGTGGTGCGTTGAAAAGAAAAAATCCTGGCAAAATTCGTTTGTCAGTGTTCCGTTCTGGTCGCCATATTGAAATTCAGGCGATTGATGACACCAAGGGTCACACAATCTGTGCTGCATCATCGAAAGAAAAAGCGTTTGCAGGTAAGGGTTGGAATGTTGCCGGTGCCGAACTGGTTGGCAAAGCATTTGCTGAACGCGTAGTTGCAGCAAAAATTGCTGATAATTGTTATTTTGATCGTGGTGGTTATCGTTATCACGGTCGTGTAAAGGCACTGTGCGAAGCAATCCGCGCAGGTGGCGTTAGAATCTAAATTTAAATAAGACGGAGTATAATAATGGCACGTTTTGATGATAAAAAATTGCAGACGGATAACTTGGTAGATAAATTGGTTTCTATCAACCGTGTATCCAAAACTGTAAAGGGCGGTCGTAATATGTCTTTCTCGGCCTTGGTTGTGGTCGGTGACAAAGCAGGTCGCGTAGGTTTCGGTAAAGGTAAAGCGTTGGAAGTACAGTCTGCTGTACAGAAAGCGACAAAGGCAGCAAAGGCAAAAATGATGCGCGTTCCTTTGAAAGAAGGTCGTACATTGCATCATGATAGTGCTGCGAAGTATGGTGCAAGTAAACTGGTTGTGCGTAGTGCGGTTCCAGGTACTGGTATCATCGCAGGTGGTGCGTTGCGTGCAGTGTTTGAATGCTTGGGTGTTCAGGACGTTGTTGTTAAATCACAGGGTTCTAATAATCCAAACAACATGATTCGTGCAGCGTTCTTGGCGTTCAATAAAATGAACTCTCCAAAAACAGTGGCGGCACGTCGTGGCAAAACAGTTGCAGAAATCATCGCAGGTCGTGATGGTAAAAAATTGGAAGCACCTGTTGCAACAGACGCAAAATAATCTGGGCAAAGATAAAATAAACGGAGTTTGAATTATGGCAAAAGTAATTGTAAAACAAGTTAAAAGCACTATCGGCCGTCCAGAATCACAAGTTAAAATTGTGAAGGCGTTGGGCTTGGGGCGCATTGGTAAGACAAAAGAACTGACAGATACACCATCTGTTCGTGGTATGATTGCCAAAGTTGCACACTTGGTCGAAGTTGTAAAATAAATATATTAACCGAGTACGAAAATACATCTTGTTTTCGTGCGACAAAGAACTACATAGATTGTAGTTATAGGACAAAAGGAAAAAGAAATGAAATTAAATGCATTGATGGATAATTTGGGTGCACGTCAAAGTGCAACGCGCGTTGGTCGTGGTATTGGTTCTGGTTCTGGTAAAACCGCAGGTCGTGGTCACAAAGGTCAAAAGGCGCGCAGCGGTTCACGCAAGCAGGCAACATTCCAAGGTGGACAGATGCCAATTTTGCGTCGTTTCCCAAAATTTGGTTTCAATAATCCATTTGCCAAAGAATATGTGACAATTAACTTGGGTGATATTGAAAAATTCATCGCATCAGGTAAAATTGATGCAAAAGAAGTTATCACAATTGATTCTTTGTTGGCTGCAAAAATTATCAATCGCAAGATGAGCGGTTTGAAAGTTTTGGCCAAAGGCGAAATTAAGACGGCAGTTAATGTTGTTGCGGACAAGTGGTCCAAGGCAGCAGAAGCAGCAATTGTTAAAGCCGGTGGTTCTATTAAAAACAACTAAAAAAACTGATAGCAGGCATCTGGGCGACCAGATGTCTGTCAATGGTTAAAAGTTCGTATCATGAAATTCTTGAAAGACTTTTTTGGTAATCTTAGTGATTTGCAAAAACGTATCTTGTTTACATTGGGTGCGTTGATTGTTTATCGTATTGGTTCATTTATTCCATTGCCGGGTGTGAATGCATCGGCTGTGTTGCATTTGTTCCAAGGCGATAATGGTATGATGGGCATGTTTGATATGTTCAGTGGTGGTTCTTTGTCACGTATGTCTGTTTTGGCATTGAACATTTTCCCGTACATTTCGGCATCGATCGTATTGCAGTTGTTAAGTGCAACCAGCAAGTCTTTGGGTGAATTGCGTAAAGAGGGCGAATCTGGGCGCGTTAAAATTAACCAATATACACGTTATTTGGCGGTATTGTTGGCTGTTGTTCAGGGCTGGGCTGTTGTGCGTGGTCTGGAAATGATGGCGCCGGTTAATGGCGTTGCAGCGGTTGTGAATCCAGGTTTTGCGTTTGAATTGTCTGCGATTATCGCGTTGGTTGGTGGTACTGTGTTTGTCATGTGGTTGGCAGAACAGATTACCGCACGTGGTATCGGGCAGGGCGCATCATTGTTAATCTTTGCAGGTATCATTGCAGAGGTTCCAGGTGGCATTGCACAGTTGTTGTCATTGGGATCTGTGGGTCAGATTTCACCAGCGATGATTGCGTTGATTGTTGCGTTTGTGGTTGGAATTATTGCATTGATTGCATTCTTTGAACAGGCACAGCGTCGTATTCAGATTTTATATCCACGTCAGGCGATGGCGAATGGTGTTATGAATACAAATGCATCTTATTTGCCAATCAAGATTAATATGTCTGGGGTTATGGGGCCGGTGTTTGCATCGTCTATTATGATGTTGCCTGCATTTGTTCAGCGTTTTGTTCAGAGTGAGAATTTAACCGTTCAAACAATTATGGGATTCTTTACGTATGGTACATGGTCGTATATCATTCTGTTTACGGTTTTGATTGCGTTCTTTGCGTATTTCCAGACGGCGGTTATATTCAATTCAGAGGAAACCAGTAATAATCTGAAAAATGCAGGGGGCTATGTTCCAGGTGTTCGTCCAGGTGAACAGACAATTAAGTATCTGGATAACGTTGTATCGCGTACCACGGCGATTGGTGTTGCGTACTTGATAGTTGTTTGTGTATTGCCAATTATCTTGAATACTCATTTGGGTATGCCGTTGATGATTGGTGGAACCAGTGTATTGATTGTGGCGGGTGTGGTTTTGGATACTGTGAATCAGGTTCAGTCATACTTGGTTGCAAAACAATATAGTGGCGTTATTAAAAAAGCACAAAAGAAAGGTCGTTTCCGCGGATAATATCCGTTTGGAAATAAACAAGATTTGACTTTTGCTGGATTTTGTATAAAATTATTCGGCAAAATAAGAATAGCCCATGACATGGGAAAAAGTGTTTTGGGTTTGGGTTGCGAAATGTGGGTGGACTATGTTTCGTGTAAAGTAAAATAAAAAGGAAAATAAAAAATGGCACGTATAGCAGGTGTTAACATTCCGACAGAAAAACGCATTGAAATTGCGTTGCAATATATTCACGGTATCGGCCCAGCCAAGGCTGCGCAGATTTGTGAAGCGTTGAAATTAAAAGACGGTTTGCGCGCAAAAGATTTGACAGACGCGGATGTTATCAAAATTTCTAATTATATCGAAGAAAACTTTAAAGTAGAAGGTGATGTTCGTCGTGAAGTTGCAATGAACATTAAACGTCTGCAAGATTTAAAGGCATATCGTGGTATTCGTCACCGCAACCGTTTGCCGGTTCGTGGTCAACGTACACAAACAAATGCCCGTACACGTAAAGGTAAGCGCGTGGTGGTTGCAGGTTCTTCAACCAAGGGTAAATAAATTTAATCTAGCGCAGCATCTATGCGCGTTGGGCTCTGGTCATGTAGCGTTTGTACACTCCCGTCGCCCAACACACATATCTGCAACGCTATCTTAAATTTAGGAATAAGGTAGAGATTAACACTATAGTTAATTGAAGACATCGAAAAAAAGGTTAAAATAAAATGGCAGTATCAAAAGCTAAAAAGAAAGTTGTAAAAAAAGTATCGCATGGCATTGCACATGTTGTTGCGACAAATAACAATACACGTATTACAATCACAGACCAGTCTGGTGCCGTGTTGACATGGGCAACCGCTGGGGCAAATAATTTTAAGGGCGCAAAAAAGTCCACACCATATGCGGCAACAATCGTTGCAGACGCTGTTGGTAAAAAAGTCGCCGAAATGGGTATGAAAACAGTTGATGTTTTAATGCGTGGTATTGGTCAAGGTCGTGAATCTGCTGTACGTGGATTGGCAAATGCCGGTCTGATTGTGCAGTCCATTACTGATACTACACGTATCCCACATAATGGATGCCGTCCAAAGAAGGTACGTAGAGTTTAAGAATCAAAAAAATCGCCTGAAATGGGCGGTTTTTTATTGACTTTTTTTTATTGCTGATATAAAATCACGCCTGCGTACACACATGTATGCGGCCGTTTGGCGAAAATGATAAACTAAGCTAAAAGGAAACTTAAATGATTGAAAAAAACTGGATGAGCTTGATTAAGCCAAAAAAGCTGACAATCAAGACAGATGAACATAATCCAAATATTGCAACGTTAATCGCAGAACCATTGGAAAAGGGCTTTGGTTTGACACTGGGTACCGCATTGCGTCGTGTATTGTTGTCTTCGTTGCAGGGCTGTGCACCAATTTATATCAAGATTGATGGTGTGCAACATGAATTCTCTAGCATTTCTGGTGTGCGTGAAGATGTGACTGATATCATCTTGAACTTAAAAGGTGTTTATTTTAAGGCGTTGAGTGAAGGTCAGCACAAGGCTTATTTGAAAGTTAAGGGCCCAGCTGTTGTTACGGCCGGTATGATTGAAACAGCAGGTGGCGTCGAAGTTATGAACAAAGATGTAGAAATTTGCACGTTGGACAAGGGTGCGAATTTAGACATGGAAATCACATTGGGTACAGGTCGTGGTTATGTTCCTGCATCTGCGCATTCTGATGGCTTGCCATTGGGCGTGATTCCAGTAGATTCTATCTTTTCACCAATTTTGAATGTTGCCAGTGATGTTTTGCCAACACGTGTTGGTCAGTCAACAGACTATGACAAATTGGAATTGACAGTAAAGACAAACGGTTCTGTTTCCCCAGAAGATGCAATTGCATTTGCTGCGCGTATTCTGACAGATCAGTTGGTTGTCTTTATTAACTTTGAAGATCCAGCACAATTGAATGCACCAAGCGAAGAAGAAAAGGCAAAAGATGCATTGCCGTTTGATCCAAAATTGTTAAAGCATGTTGACGAATTGGAATTGTCTGTCCGTGCAAACAACTGTTTGAAGAACGACAAAATCAATTGGTTGGGCGAATTGGTTCAAAAGACCGAAGCAGATATGTTGAAAACACCAAACTTTGGTCGCAAGTCTTTGAACGAAATCAAGGTTCAATTAGAAGCAATGGGCTTAGGTCTGGGTATGGAAGTGCCAGGTTGGCCACCAGAAAATATTGCGGAATTGGCCAAGAAGTACGAAGACCCATACAAATAAATTGATTTTTGTGGACGCTTGTTGTGTTTGTCGGTTTTCATGTAGGTCAACTACACTTTAAACCGTCAAACACTTCCAATCGTCTCATAAAAATCAATTTCTTACTAAGCAAGGAGTGTGAGAAATTGTGAAACACCAACAATCATTTCACATAATTTAATTTCTTGCATTTGTCAGGAATTTATATAAAATAAAACAGAATTTTAATCCCGTGGTTCTGACAGTTGTGTCAGGTCGCGGACGTCTCGAAAAAAAATCCCACCCAAAACGGGCAGGGCAGAAACCAAAAGGAGTAATCGATGAGACATATGAAAGCAGGTCGCACCTTTAATCGCGATACAAATGCACGCAAGGCTTTGTTTATTGGCTTGGCGAAAAACTTAATTGAAAAAGAACAGATTAAAACTACTTTGCCAAAGGCAAAAGATTTGCGCAGTGTTGTTGAAAAACTGATTACTCGTGCAAAGGTTGATACTGTTGCAAATCGTCGTTTGACAGCATCTGAATTGGGTAATTCATCTGCGGCAACTGTTAAAAAGTTATTCGACGTTTTGGGTAAACGTTATGCAAATCGTCCAGGTGGTTACACACGCGTTATGAAGGCTGGTTTCCGTTATGGTGACGCGGCGCCTATGGCAATTATTGAATTGGTTGACCGTGATGTAAATGCAAAGAAACCGGTTGCACCAGTTGTTGAAGAGGTTGCAGAAGAAGTTGTGGCAGAAGAAAAAACAGCCAAGAAACCTGCAACGAAAAAAGCAAAGAAAGATGCAGAATAATTAATCCCCCGTTTGGGGGATTTTTTTTTTAGGTTTATACGCAAGATTTCAATTGATAGTCATTGTGCGTTGCCTTTGTTGTCCATTTTTTTACATTTTTATACTTGAGGTTGTGGTAATCGGGTCCATAAATCCATTACAATTAAGACCTTCGTATGTTTGGTCAACGGTTGTAGTATTGGTACTGCCCCCGATATTCAAAAAGCCACCGCCGCCTTTGCAGCCACTGCCACCCAGAAATGAGAAGCCACCAGATTTACATGTTTTGGTTGTGTCTGTGGTGATTATTGCCTCCATGTCTGAACACATTGTGGTTGTTGTGGTCAATGTACACGTGTTATTGCCAGGGGAATAGACTGCTGCAGTTGCAATTTTACCAATCATATTCCCTTTGGAATCTGTTTGGGTAAATTCAGCATGACCTTTTTGTTGAAGGGTGGCCAGGTCAGATAGCTTCGCGCCTGTTATAGTATATTTTGTTGAATAAATGTCATTGCCACTTAGGCCCTTGGTGCCTTCATCACTGAAAACATTATCAAAGGTATTCGCCGTATATTGCGTGCAAAAAGCATTGCCATCAACACTTATCCATTCGGTGCATTGTGGTTTTTCATTTGATGCCATTGCGGCGCATAGCGTTGCCTTGATTGCATCGTCTTTGGCTTCAAGTGCCTCTCCCAACAATTTATTATATTTTTCGGTATAGTTTTTATGCGCGTGATCCAATCCTGATGAAATTATAGCCAAGATATATGAGTCTAACAAGTATGGAAAACGGGCAACGGCTGTCGATTCGCGACCGTTTATGTTGCGCATGTTACGACCATTGATACACATGTCTACTTGTGGGTCTTGGGACAAAACAGATATTTTTTGATTGATTTTGCTTGCCGTTGATTGCAGAGCAGATACAACACGTGCTGTTGTTGGGTTTGTGCTGTCCAGATGTCTTTTGTAGTCGTTGATATTAATTTCATATTTACCAAATTTTATATCATCATCGGATGATGTTGCCCTTTCAATCTTGATATTACCAAATGAAATCAAGCCCTCGATAACGTAATTGCCATTGTTTTCTTGATAGCTTACTAATGATTCGGTGCCAATAGCCTTGTCGTCATCAAAGGCCATGCATGTTGCTGTATCGCCACACAATTCTAACATACGTTCATTGACAATTTGTTTACACTGTTCCAATAAAGAATTGTCAATCCCCAACCATACACCTTGAACAATGTTTTCAAATTGCGTCCATCTGGCGCTATAATTGCCATTGTCATCGGATGTTTGACATGCAAGCAATTTTTCAAGTGGGCACATTTCCTTTAATGCATCAATATCCAATCCGATACATTGAGTATAGTCTTTACCGCATCTATCATCGGCTTGCAGGCATGATTTGACCTCAGCGGTACAAGCATCGACTCTCATAGAAGCGAGTCTAGCGACGACGAAATCCCAGACATCTGATTGTTCTGCGGATTGTTTAGATGAAGCATCAATACCACATGCATTAAGAGGAATCTTACATAAATTTAACATAGTTTCTGGTCGAGTTAGGCACAAATCATACGAACCATCTGGGTCATTTGGATCCATATTATCTTTACACGCCTTTTGGAAACAGTTTGATATATTACCGACGCAATCTTGTCTTGCTTTATCTTCTGCGATTAATTCTGCGTTTTTAAGTTGCGGCGCGACATCTTTCAAGAAGGTATCCCAAACTTTATCAGCGACGGCGACGCAAGATTTGGTAATGCCTTCGCACAGCGTTTTTTTAGCGATTAAGTTATCATAAGTAGAAGCACTAACCTCTATACTTGTTATACTGCCTTGTATCTTAAAATTCTTTGCCTGTTTTGAAGTTGATTTTCTGGTATTTGTTGCGTCCAGCGCGCTCATTACTGCACAAGACGAAAAGTCATCGCCACAACCACCTGTGGTTTGCATACATTTTTTAAATTCGATTGTACATTGACCAAGGTCATATTTATTTGCGGTACGCAGCTGCTCCAAGGCAGCTTCGCGCAAAGCTTGTTCTGCGACAGCCAGTTTTTGCACACTTGCACTTTTCTTTTGTTTCAAACTATTTTCAAACGCGACACAGTCAGATTTAATCCGTTGGCCGTACATCAGTTGCAGCATCTGCATATCAGATGCACATTCGGGAATTTGCGCAACGCAAATTTCCGAAGCGGCGCGGTATAACGCGTCGCCTTCTTTTCCTTCGACACTAACAGACATTCCGTCTGAAAAGACATTTTCTTCTTCATATAAATCAGTGTCTTGCGCCCACAAAGACATATCCAGCGTGCGTCGCGTGATTTTCTTGTCATTCCCATCACTGTTTTTTACAACCGATTGTGCAACCGCATTTGCGCTTGCAATTGCAGCTTCTGCATCTGCACCCATTTCCAGTTTTTCAACACCAAATGTTGCCATTTGATAAGACTGTTCGTCCAATTTTTCAATTTCTGCCAGAACTTCGTTTAATTCAGAATTCTTGTTACTACAAATACAGCGACCACCACTGGCATTATCTATCATACAAAATGAATCCATACATCCTTCGTATTTGTTTTGGCATTCTTCGCTTACGACTATATTTTTTGTTGCGCCTGCAACCTTGGTACCCGTACCAATAACCTTTTGTGTGACCCCAGCGCGCGCTGCAACCACCGGCTTACTCCCCACACTTTTGTTTTGCACCGCCGCACGCGCGGAAACAGTTCCATTGGCAGGCGTTGCAGAACGATCACGACTTGCTACGTTTGACTTTGCTGCGCCATTACTGCGTGCCCCAACAGACTGTACCCCAGCACCACCGCGCGTTGCAGCCGTTGCACGACGTGCAGCCGCACCATATGCATCGCAAAGAACACCACTAATAACCAACGCAAAAACAATAAGCCTTCTCATAACTTCCCTTCCAATTTATTTAATGATACCATATTTCTGCAAATAAATAAAGTGTTTTTATCTATGTTTGCTCATAAAAAATCCAGTCTTTTTAATGCCACGCAACCTATCGTTTGCGTGTTTTTTTTGACTGGATTTTTTATGTGTTTCCCACACAAAAAACCATGTTAAATGTTTGTAAGGTGCCGTTGAATGTGTGTGGTATTGACGCGTCATCCAGGGAAAGTGCAGAACAGTCTAATATTTGGGATTATGTTTTGGCGGCATTGGCGTCAATGCGTGTTAATGCATGTACAACTGATTTAAAAGATTGCTGCACGCCAGGCGGAAATTCGTGGCGAAAACAAGAAAGACGCCTATCGCGAGGCAGCGCGTCAGGCATGTGTCAGCATGGCACAAATTTCGGCATTGCCACGTTCGCCAACGCCACCTGGCGGTGTAATAGGAAAGATTATTATTGGTGGTATTATTGCTGCGGCAATTGTGGTTGCGTCGATATTTACATTTGGTGCCGCGGGTATTGCCACCGGTGCGGCTGCTGGTGCGATGAGTGCCGCGGTAGAGGCGGGGGCAGGATTAGGGATGGTGGTTCTGCAAGGGGGGATGGCTTATGCGGGATCAATAGCGACCAGTGCAGTTGTCGCTGGGGTGATCCAGAAACAAAATGTACAACTACTAAGTTTTGAATGTATTGATTATAGTCGCAATTGGGCTTTTTTGGTTTGCAAAAATTAAGCCTCCTGTCACTCCTGCGACGGCAGGAGTGGGACTAAGTAGTGTGAGCAACGCGAACCATAAAAATTATAAAATAGCGGTGAATGTAAATTTTATAGACCCTGTTCCTGCCTGGTATCACCCACAAAAATTTTTCAATTTTTGCGGGACCCGAAGCAGGAATGACAAAAATTATTGCATATTTTGTTTGGGGATAGAGATAAAAAAACGGGCGTTTACCCGTTTTTTTATACATTTATAAGTTATGTTCTTATTTTGGGAACCTGTTCAGTCGATGGTGCACCTGTTGTAGTATCTATTTGTGTACTTGGTGTATCCATATTTGTATGGTCTTGGCTGTTTGTCTCGGTTTTTATGGTATTATTTTCTTGTTTGTTAGAAGAATCGTCTTGGTCAACTGTGGCGTCTTCAGAACCGTTATTGTCCCCCCCCTCTTGGGAGTTGTTTTCTTCAGAAGCATTGCTTTCTTCGTCTTCTGTCTTTTGTTCTTTCCCTTCTTCGTTTTCTTTAGAAGCGTTGCTTTCTTCGTCTTCTGTCTTTTGTTCTTTCCCTTCTTCTTTCGCTTTCTTTAACGCTTTCTCTGCTTTCTGACGGTCTAAGGCTCGATTTAACGCTCCACTGGTTATAGAACCAACCGCTGTACCAACACCACTGCCCAACATAGCAGAGGATGCCGCCGTCTGAGATCGGGTCAGACGATATGCGTTTTCTTTAAACGTTGTCACATCAATACCAAACCAATTCTGATCACAGTTAAACGTGCTGCCGGCATATGCCTTTTTCGACGCAAATAATGTGTTTTTATCGCCGGCAAAAAAGTTTACAGTGTATACGCAATCCAATGTGCGTTCGTCAAACATTGCGCCCAACATTTTGCAGGTGTCTGCCATGCTATCGCGCAGGCTGTATAGTTTTTCTTCATCTTTTTTGATTTGTTTTTCGGCATCTTGACGCAGGGTTCCAAAAACCTCTATCATGCGGGATGGCAGACCGCTGTCTTGCTCTTTACATTCGTTTGCGATTTTTTTGCATTTTTCAATTGCTTTATCGCCGGCGCTTTTCCCCAGGCATTTTGAAAATGTTTTTCCGCATTCTGTAATCACACAATCGTTGTATTTGTTGCCACAGTCGATGATTGATGTGTACGAACCGATTTTCGTGTTCATGTCACGGTCGGCCTTTATTTCGGTCGTGAAAATACGATATTCTTCGCCGGTGCAGGGCAGGTCGCGACGACATGCGTCCATCTTGTCGCCCCACAGGGTATCTGTATCTTTGGCACATTTGGAATAATTGTTGCCACATTTTTTCTTCATGCATTCGCGCAAACCAAAATCACAGGCGTTTTGACCGTTCGCCATTGAATTTTGTATTTTTGCATTTGCAGTATCGACCGCGTCACGTGCGTCCAGTGCGGCACGCTGGGCGCGAATTTTTTCTGCCAGGGCGGTTTTTGAACTGTCTGTGCCAGACGCGGACGCTTCGCCCAGAATGTCGTCAAACTGTGATGATTTGTTTTCGATAATTTCTTCTTCTTCGACAGGTTCTTCTTCGATTATTTCTTCGTCAATAATCTTTTCTTCGATTATTTCTGGTTCGGTGTTTTGGGTTGCTGTGGCGGTTGCCATGCGTACACCGGCATTTGTTGGACGTTTGTTGCGTGAAACGACCGCAGAATTTGCGTCTGCGATTATAAAGGCAGCCATCAGTATGGAACAAAATACAACATGGCATACGCGTCGCATATTAAATATTTTCTGAACAAGATTTTGTTTTGTCGTCTTCATCTTTCTTTAATCAATTGTTGCACAGGCAATTTCATGGAATTTGCATAACTGAATCGCCATTGCTTTTTCACCCTGGAAACCGTCACCACATTTGTTAGGCATGTTGTTGGCGCAGACCGTTTCAACACACGCGTCGCGTGCAGAATTATCTTTACATGAATTTTTTGCATTTGTTAATTTCTGTTCACGTGCCTTGGCATATGATTCTGCGATTTGTGCCAGAACGACATCAGCGTTCTTTATCGCGTTATTTCGGTCGGCAATCAATTCAGAACGAATAGCAGATATATAATCGTCACAGCCAGCAGATTCGACCCCACATGCAGAAAAGAATTTATCAAAGTCGGCATCATCTTCGCAGGCACGGAAATCAGATGTGCAACGATTTTGCGCGACGATGCATGCACGAATGTCTGATTTACAAGATGACTGGGTTTTCTTTTTGTTGGCCTTTTCCTGGGATGCAGCCATTTTTGATGATACGCCGGCGGCCGTACACGATTGTTCAATCAGGCTGTCGTATGTGTCAGACACATCGTCGGCGGTACATCCGGCAACCTTTTTAATGCACTGGGCCGTTGCCCAGGCATAGCGTTGCCCAGGATCGGTTGGTGCTTTTTTTAAATCTTTTTCAGAAATGTTGTATTTTGCGGATGCGCCGGCAGATACGCTGCGCATTTTGCTTTTGGGTGGTTCGCCGGCACTGGACGTGCCACAATACTGACAACGTGCTGCAGGATTTGTTGATAAATTTATCGCGCATGCAGAATCAAGGCATCGGGTCAGATTTGCCTTGGAACACTTTGCCACCGCATAGGCGTTAGACGTCAATAAAACCGTGGTCGTTAAAAATAATATGTGTATTTTCATTTTCTCTCTTGCGTTCCATTATATCAAAAAACTGATTCGCGCGCAAAGGGAAATGTCAAGGTTTGTATATTTTTTATTTGTGTTTGACAAAGTATAAATATTTGTCTAAAATATGACGCGTGATTAAACAAAAGGATTTTGATATGGCATCGTCTTCAAAAAAATGGTGGTTGGCAACTGGGGCGGTTGGTATTGTTGTCGCAGGACTGATGATTATTGGATTGCCAACATGCAACAGAATGGTAAAAGAACATCAGACGGATTCAGAACAAAAAGATTCTGTGGCGGTTATTAGTAGTGATGACAGGGTTCGTGAATTGGCAGATTCAATCAATGAATTAAAGCAAGATTTGCGTGATGCCCAGGAAATGTTGGACGATTGTCGTGAAAGCAAAAAAACACGTCAGCAACCACGTAAACCACAGCCACGTAAACCGCAACCACAAAAAGATACGGTTGTCGTTGTTGTTGAAAAACCTGTGACTGTATCTGCACCAGAACAGAATGTAAATATTAATAACTGTGGCGATGGTGCGACAATTGTTGTTGGGCATAACAATAATATCGTTGTGCAAAGCCCAACACCAGCGGCGGTCGCGGATTCTTTGAATCAATTTAAGCGAACAACCACGGTGACAGTGACTGTTAAAACAAAAACGAGACAGCGTGTTTGTTATTAAAATGATTGCCCGTCGAAAGACGGGTTCTTTTTTTTGCATTTTTATGTAGACGGAAAAAATATCTTGTGATAAGATTTATTTATAAAGAGAGAATATAAATGAAATTTATCAGAGTTTTAATGTTTTCGTTGTTCATGGCGCCTGTGGCATCATTCGGTGCAACCAGTGATTTTATGATGGCGGCACAGTTGTTGGCGGCGGCAAAAAATGCAGATATTCAACAGGTGCAGGCATTGGTGAATAATGGTGCAAATGTGAACTTTGTTGATTCAACGGGGTTGTCGATTGTTTGTACGGCACTGATGAATAATGATGTGCGTGCAGCACAGATTTTGCAGATGTATGGCGCAGATGCGTCAAAGTGCGACCGACAGATAAAGCAATATAATAATCGGAATAAACCAAGGGGTGGGGGCGGATTGTTCAGCGGACTGTCGTCTGCCCAAAGCATTGCATTGACGGCGGCGGGTGCCGCCGTTGTAGTTGGCGGATTATTGTTGTTAACAGATGTCTTTGACCCGGGTAATGATAATGATTCGTCTTCGTCTGGTGGGGATAGGCCCAGTGGTGGTGGTTCTGGTGGTGGTTCTGGCGGTAATGCAACGGCGGCATTTACATTGCCTTATGGCCCAGCAATGCCAACAGCCAAGGATGAAAGCCAATATTATGTTGAAAATTTGGATCTTTATAGTCCCAGCGATGCAGAATTAATTTACGCAAAAAATTTTGATTTGATGACCAATCTTGATGGGCAAAACTATTTGTTGATGATGCATGGGTATTCGCCACTGGCGCGTGGGTATATGGGAATGCGTACGTTGCGCAGCATGTCAACGCGTGAACCGTTTAAACTGGATGATGTTAATTGGCGTGGGGAACCTGTGTTGGGTGGACGTCCGGTAAATGTTGCGCTGGTGACGGCAAATGGTGTGAATGCAAATAATTATGCGTATGGTGTTGATGCCGTGTCTTCGTTGGGTGATACTTTGTTGCCGTGGACCAGTGTTAATGGTACAGCTGTAAATCCAGGTGATGATACAACTGTGTCCAGCAAATATTATAATAACAAGGTTGTTCTTGGAACGGGCGAAGGAACATTGGCAAATGCTGTGACTGTGGAAGATTCTGCGTGGTTGGCAAATTTTGATTTGGCAGGATGGGGGACTGTTGTAAATAATACAAGCGCAACAAATGATGATAATCTGCTGGCAAAGATTGTTGGGGGGCGTGATGCTGGGTACCCAGATGCGGATTATATCGGATTTATGCCAAATGGTCAGATGACAATCTTTCGTACCGGTGGTGGAATTGGTATGGTTGATGCCACAACGGAAAGTACGGGGACGTATGAATTAACAGATTCAAAATTAACACAAATTGTTCTGTTCGGTGAAACAATGACTGTTGTGCAGACTGGTAATACATTTGTTGCAACGAATAGTGCAGATCCATCAAAAAAGTATAATGGCTATATTGGTGCAAATGGGTATTTGTATATTGATAGTGGCGCGGATGGAAAAATTAATCAGGCGTATTCAATGACGGACGGTGATTTAGAATTGGTCAAGGAATTGGGGACGCTGGATTATTTAAATTACAAGGCGATGGCCAAGGCCGCACAATTGTGGGTTAATGGTGATTTAAGTGGTGGGCGTTCGCGTGTCGATGTTATTGCGAATTCGTCCGTGATTTCACCTTTGCGTGCGGTGACGGTTGAAACAATTGATGATATTTTGTCTTTGCCGGCAGATATGCGTCAGACTGGGTTGGCGGCATTGGTAAATGGGTATTATGATTTGGGGGCTGATACGGATTTTCAGGGAACGTATGCAACAAGTTTGTTTGGGCAATTGGGCGCCAGTTTTCAGCCGATAATGGTTTTTTCAACCGGTGGTTTTGAAACAGATAGTTTGGCCACGGGGAAAACATTGTTTGCGACGTTTGAGAATGTTGTGCCGCTGATATATGAAAATGCAGAGGGGTATTTTATGTCTGCGGTGGCGGTTGAGTTGGGCGGTTCTGGAACAGCAGGAACAACCAGTGTGTCTGGTTATTCGCCGACGGGAAAGATACAATTGGCCAAATGGACAAATGATAATGGTACGCCAGATGATGATTCTGATGATACGTATTACAAGGCGCGCGCATGTGGTATTGCAGGGACGGGACGTGGTTCTGTTGATCCATGGTGCTTTGCCGGTGCAGGTCAATCGGATGAACATGCGGTGTCCAGTGTGGCTGGTGCGGTTGGTGCAGTAAAATCTGCATTTGATTATTTGAATAATAAACAGGTGTTTGCGTTGTTGGCCTTGACGGCGGATGGTCCCCTGTTGGGAACGACGGTTACCGGGACCGCGTTTACAGAAGATACACTGACGGCGTATTTAAAGAATATGTATGATTTACCGGGCGAATTTCAAGACGGTGTTGATAATGGTGCAGATTATCTTGATACATTTGCCCAGGTCTTTGGCTATGGATTAATAAATTTGGAACGTGCAACAAAGCCGGGCACGTCTGTTTATTTTTATGACGGAAATAATATAGTGTCGGCAAATGGAAATGCATATTGGCGCGTGGCGTCTAATACGATGTTTAGGCCGTCGTCTGTATTAAGTTTGCGTGGGGCAACAATTCGTGCGCCGTTCTATGATGTGTTGGAAAGTGTTGATGGGAAAATGAGTTTGCCACGCGTTTGGGAAAATGAATTTGCGCTGGGGACATCTGGTGAACGTGGTTTGTATATGGGGGATGTTTTGGGCGATTTCAAGACGCGTCGCGATAATGTTCAACGCAGTCAAATCGGCAATATTGGTTTATCGATGGCTTTTTCCGAACGTGCATATAATGATAATATGAATGGGTTGGATAATTTGTCGTTGGATTATAAATCTGGGAATTGGACATTCGGTGCATCATATCAGCATTACTTGACAGATGGAGTGTCGCGCTTTGATGGTTTGGCTAATCCTATATTGGGATTGGCATCAAATGCGATTGTATCTGATGTTGCATATGAAAACGGTAATTGGACATTTGGTGCGCGTGCGTTTTCTGGGGCAATTACGGATGAGGGGTTATTGGAAAATGATCCAACAATTTCGGCACAATATATGCCGGCGACGTTGGGGCTGATTCAGGGGGCGCAGTCTGATGTGACATGGTCAAATGATAAATTTGCCTTTACAACGTCGATTGGTTTTGCGCACGAATCTGACACAATCTTGGGGGCACAGACAGGTGGTTTATTGAATTTGGGGGCAGGGAATACGACCTATGTTGATGCGGTTGCAAAATATCGTGTGTCTGATTTGGTCGATTTTACCGCCCGTGCAACGTTTGCACGAACGATGTCGGATGCATCTGGGCAGTTTATCTTAGGAATGACAGATGTCGATTCAAATGCATTTGCAATTGGTGCAAATATTGGGAATTTTGAATTTGCGGTATCGCAGCCATTGGCGATAACAGATGGCGCATTGCGGTATGCATATGCAGATTATGATGTTGTTGAAATGGCAGATAACAGATATGAATTAAACGTTGTTAATACGCATATCGAAGATTTATACCTGGAACCAGAACAGCGCGAATTGCGTTTTAGTGGCGCCTATCGTCATAAGTTTGGTGAGTTTACAGACGGGGCATTTGGGTTTATTTATCGCGTAAATCCAAATCATACAGATGACTTTGGGAACGAATCTATATTTATGTTAAAGATGTCACATCGTTTGGGGATATAGGTACCGGGCAATTTGCCCGGTTTTTATATACTTGAATTTTAGTTTTTGTATAATATTATAGTTATTCAATAAAAATATAAAGGTATAAATATTATGAACATGAATTTTAATACAGTTGTTGAATATGTAAAAAATTTATTTCCGGGGCGTGCGCCTGTGGCGGTTAGTGATAATCCGTGTGCGGATGCAATGGCATTATCGCATTTGGCGCAAGGGGGGATGTTTTTTACAACTGCCAGTAACAGGATTTCGTACTGGTATTGTTTTATTTATAATGCACAAGAACGCAATATTGCAAAACAGATTTTGCGCAGCAATGGTATAAAGTTTTCAGAGCATAGAAGTAATTATTATCGTGATGGTTCGATTGTTTTACGTGTACGCAGTTCGTATCTGCGCAAGAATCCAAATGCATTGCGTTTCATAGAAAATGTTATGCAACATAACCCAATTAAGCTGGATGACGGTGTTGCTGAAAAGCGTATTGCAGAAATTTGTGCAGGTATGAAGCAAAAGACGAAATAAAAAATCCCAAAACGGGATTTTTTATTTCTTAAAGTATTTTGCTTTTTGTGTTTTTGAATTTGAATACATGGTGTTAAACATGCGTTCGGCATCAGATTCTGATTTTATATTTGTTGGTGTGTTATAGTCTGCGCCATTTAATACAATCAAGCGCGTTGGCAGTAATGCAGAACCGCATTCGATGATATATTTGTTTGTGTCAAAATATTTTCCATAACAACGACCATTTTCAACACCAACATAGCCATCTTTTGCCAGGGTAGAGCAGGTTGGTTGTGTCCCGTATGTTATTTCACCATTTCCCAACGTTTCGTCTGCGTTATCTAATATGCCGTTACACCATACATTAACAAATTTTCCGTTAACAGATGCCATTGTGCCACCATCGGCTGTTTTGCGGCGACCAAAACATTCGTCGTCGGCTGATAATAAATCTGTATCAAAATCAACATTTATACCGGTGCCACGTTTGATTTCTTCACGTCCCATCAAGATTGGTTCGCGTGTGTTCGTTGTTGTTGCGTCCGGGCAAATATACTTCATGCCCCAACATCCGGCGGTTGCATCCCACATTTCAGAATCAAACCCGGCACCCATACCCGAATAACAATCTGATGGATTTAACTTGCATACTGTTGGTTGTTCCCACCATGGTGTTGCACCAAATGCAAAATTGATTCCAATAACAGATAGGAATGATGCGATTAATATTTTGTTCATATGTTTCTCTCTTTTATTATAAACTTTATCAATTTTTTATCTTTTGCGCAAGTGTTAGTAGTTTACTGGTGTGGCTTTAGTCCAATTGGCTGTCAATGTTGCATCTGATTCTTTGTTCCAAATCGCATGCTTGTTTGTTGGCGAACCTTTTTCATCATAGTATTTTTCCCCTTCATAATAATACCCGTTAAATTTGTATGTTGCGGTTACATCAGCACATTGTGGTAGACCTATTGTTGGCATGTCTGCGCCAAATGCCACCTTTTGAGTAATGCGTTCTGGAAAGGGGGTTTTGCAAACGTCAGTTTTATTTTCGAATGTTATTGTATATTTTGTTGTATCTTCTGTATCGTTTGTATCTTCTGTATCGTCTGTATCTTCTGTATCGTCTGACGGTGTCTGTTGGGACGCTGTTTTTTCTGCGCAGAATCCCCATTTGGTACTGGCGTTTGTTTCGCGATAGAAACGTGGATTAAGTGTATGGCCGGTTGTGTCGTGTTTGCCGTCAGTCTCATCATCTTTCCAGACTGTGCTGACCCATTCACCGTCCCAACGTTCACATTCGGCGACCAATTGTGTTGCCATGTCGGTGTGTAATTGTGTCATCACTGTGTTGATGTCTTGTAAGATTGTGTCGGGCAGTGGGTTTGTTGGCGCGCTGGGGCGGACGCATGCCTGGGATGCATAGCGTACCATTTTTTGATATAAACTGCCTTCATAATCGCCACAAGAATCTTCTTTGTCTTGCGTAGTTGTGCAAGTTTTTTCTGTGCCACCTGGGCATGTACAGCCGGTTGGACATGTCAGACATTGGCCGTTCTCTAGGTAATAGCCTTGCTTGCAATAGACATATGTTATTACGCATTGATAGAATGTGTTGTTTGTTGACCAGCCACCATCCAGTTTGGTTTTAGAATCTATATCTTCATCATAACCATTAGTGGCTGTTTTTGTATAGTTTGTTCCTGTCAGTGTTTGTTGTTGTGAAACAGTGGGGGTGGGTGAATACGCATTTATATTACACATTTCAAGTGCGGCAAATCGGTGTTCGCTGGGGGCATATGTTCGGCATCCGTATGGGTATGCGTGTATAGTATCTTTGCTGGGTACTGCACATAAATCGCGTGCGTACTGTTGCAATGTTGCAACGCACTGTTTTGCGATTTTTGCGTCTGTAATATTGTGCATTGCGATTAATAATTCTTGCATTCCATTCGAACCATTGCCGTATAGGTTGCTGCATGTGTCTAATTTTTCTTTGCACATTTGTTCGGATAATTCCAAGCGTGTGCCCAGTAACAGTTGTTCATCAACATTGCTGAAATCTTTTAAGGATTGATTTTGTTCGTCGTAACATGCGTTTACAACTTCTAAACACTCGTTTTTAACTTTCCTAATACGTTCTTGTTGTCCCTGGTATATTTCTGTAATTGCCTGGCGCATAAATTCGTCCCATACTTCATTTGCTAAATCGCGGCATGTGTCAAGACCGCGTTTTGCGTAATTGCGTTTATTATTTAGGTTGGCGACAATTAAACGGTTGGTTTCATTCGTTAATACGTCCCCAGATAAAGATATCTGAGAAGAAAGTTTATAAAAATCAGGCGTATAGATTGGTTCGCCGGTATTATAGTTTAAATATCGACCAGTTACATCCAGACAGTGTACGTAATTTGTGCCACATGCATTGTCGTTGGTTATGTCAATTCGTACCTGGGCGATGCAGTCGTTAATGGATTTCGAATTATGTGTGTTATAGTTTTCCAGGCGTGCTTCATTCATTTGGCGTTCTGTTTCGCGAATTGTACTGTTGGCGGCGATTAGTTTTTTGTCCAGTGAATTTATTATCGCAGAACAGTCATTTTCGATGTACATACCATATGCGGATACGACCATATCAACTGTTGATTTACCACCACAACGTTCAGAAACCATTTCAGAACATTGGGCGTGTACAGCATTATACAGCGATTCGCCGGTCAGATTGGCAATGGTGTTGCCACCGGTTAGCGTAGTTGTTGACCATATCGTATTTATATCGCCCGCGATATCCAGTGTGCCTTGGGTTGATAATGAATTTTTCTTGGCCTTGGATAAAACGGCACTTATCCCGGATAGATGTTTTGCGCTGTCAGATGTGTCTGTGGTATTTTCTTGTGCCAATTCGCCGTTGGTCGCGGATAGCATTGCATCGACTTCCTGGGCTGTTTTATTAATAACACTGATGTTCAGTTCTTTAAAGTCTTGCAGTTGGTCAGATGTTTGCGACAGTGCGCGTTCCCGTGATTGTATTTCAGCCAGTTTTGAAGAACATATGCATCTGCGATAGCTGTCATTTGCAGTTGCGCAAAATTGATCCATACATGTGAAATAGGCATCACGACATGAATTGTATTCTGTGCCAAATGTGTTTGATGGGGTCGATGGTAATACGATTGTTGCGCGTGCAGGGCGTGTCGAATTTTTTATCGTTGCCTTGCGCGCAGTCGTTTCAGTATGTGTATTTCGTGCTAGTGGTTGTGATGTGCGTGCAACTGATTTTTGTGAACGTGCGGTTGTGTTGCCAAATTGTTTACCTGTTTGTGCAGATGTTCGAACAATTGTGTTCTTGGCGGTGGCGCGTGCGGTGATGCCACGATTTGATTTTTTTTCTGTTGCTGTATTTGTTCGTGTGATGGTGTTTCTGGATGTGTTGCGTGCAATGGACGTTGCACTGCGTTCAGCAGCGTCGACAGGTGCGACACCGACGAAAAACGCCATAATGATTATTAATATTCTTTTCATCCTTGGTACTATGAATATAATGTTATCAGAAATAGGGAATTTTAACAAGTGAAATGAATTAAAAAAACCGACAAACGTCGGTTTTTTTTTAATTTGCGTTTTCATTTGAAGGACGGTTGCGTTCAACGAATGTTATGCGTCCCTTGTCCAGGTCGTATGGTGTCATTTCAACGCGTACGCGTTCGCCAACGTTTACCCAGATGCGTGCCTTGCGCATTTTGCCACATACAGTTGCCAAAATTTCATGCCCGTTTTCCAATTTTACACGGAACATTGTATTTGGCAATTTGTCTTCGACAGTGCCACTGAAAACAATTACATCATCTTTTGCCATGAATTTATCCCTTGGATTTTTCTGGTTTTTGTGGTGTATATAATATTGCGTGTTCTGTAAAAATGCAAGTGTTTTTATTTGCTTGTATGATGGGGAAATTTTTGATAGAATTGTATAACAAGTGTATGTAGGGTGGAATCTATGAAATTAAAAAATATTGTTGTTGTGTTGGTGTTGTTGCCGGGGGTTGTGTTTGCCGCGGTGCGTGGCGATAACGCGCGTGTTGGCGTGTCACGTGTGTCGGCGGCTGCAACGCGTGCGCCAAATATTACTGGTAAAAAAACATCCAGTCCAACGCTTACAACCGGCGGTAAAAATGTGGTGACAGCTGATAAAGATGATGAGGCTGCTGTCAATGTTACAGAAGAAGTTGAAGAAGAATTTGTTGAAGGTGGGGCAGAAGAAATAGTAGAAAAGGTTACGGCGGAAGAATGTCGTGAAAATTATCGTGCATGTATGGATGAATTTTGCCTGTTAGATGAATCGGAGGGGTATCGTTGTGCGTGTTCATCGAATATTAATAAGTCAAAGTCTTTGATTCAGGAAATTCAACAAATCCAAGAAGAGGCAGATAAGCTGTATACCGAAGGGGTAGAACGTGAAAAGTTAGGCGCCAAGGCGAAGTTGGTTTTTGGTGAAAGTGAGGCGGCAAAGAAAAGTTCGCGTGCGTCGGGGTTAAGTTTTGCGCAGTGGTTGAATTCCGAAGATGACGAAGCGTTGGATTCTGATGCTGATATTGGTGATGGTTTATATTCAATGGCTGCGGAATTTTGTGTGTCTGAGTTAGAGGCCTGTGGCGACAAGGCGGAAATGGAAGAAATGCTGTATTCGCGTCAGATTACATCAGATTGCAAGGCGTTTAGTTTGTATTTGGCGGAACAGAAATCAAATGCCCAGGCAAACAAGCGTACAGCAGAGGCGGCTGTTCGTCAGGCGCGTTTAGAAATGCTGGATACAACGAACAAGTATAATCGTGGTGAGTGTTTGTTGGCATATCGTTCTTGCATTGCAGACAAAGGGGGGTGTGGTGCAAATTTTGAAAATTGTTTAAATGCGGATTTGCTGGGGCGTCGTGCAAATGCGTGTGAAAATATCCTTGACCAGTGTATGGCGGTACGAAAAGATGTTTTGCAGGACTGGCAGGCAGAATCAGAAGCGATTTTGGTTGATGCCACAAAGTATGCAGATAAATATCGTCGTCAGACATGTTTGGCACAAATTCAGGTCTGTTTGGAAGATGGTTGTTCAACGTCGACAAATTCTGCGTGTTTAACTGATGTAAATGTTGCAGCAGGTGTTTGTCCGATTATTGATGAATGTAATGAAATGATTCCGGGCTTAAAGACAGTTGTTAATGATAAGTTGGGGTACCTGCGTACGCAATTCTGTCAAAATGATGTTGATGCATGTTTGCGTGATAAGTGTGGCGAGAATTTTACAAAGCCAGAGTGTGTCGGTAAAAAGCCATCAGAAATTGTTGCGTTATGTCCGCAGTCTGCATTCCCGTCGTGTAAGAATGAAACGCAATTTGATATTATTGTGTCGGCGGCTGTTCTGCAAATGGATTATCAGATGATGCAGGGTTGTATTAACTACTTTGGTGAACAATTGGGTAAAACCTGTGGGACGGATATGGCGTGTTTGCCGGCAGATGATACTGTTATGGGGTTGACAGAAATTCCGGAATCAGAACAAGATATGGTTGCATTGCGTGTTCGTGTACGTGAAAATTCTAAGGCTGCAGTTGCAAAATTCTTTGAGCAGTTTGAACAAGATAAAACGGTTGCGGCGTGTGCAGATGCTGAAAAACCGGCTGGGCGACAAAAGTTGGGTACAAGTGTGTTTAATACCGCAAAGTTAATTGCAGAAGTTGGTGCAGAAAATCGTGCAATGCGCGAGCTGGAAACTAAGATTGCAGAACTGTCGCGCGAACAGGACCTAGAAGAAGCAGAAAAGAATTGCTATGCGACGTATAAGGTAGAAAAACCAGAAGAAGGTAAAAAGAATTATAGTTATATTCGCAGTGTGCATTTTGAACCTGCGTTGCGTAATTGTCATGTGTGTCGTATGCAACAAGTATGCGAGGTTGGCGGTGAATCCAAGGCAACATCTGCGCTAAAGGCGGCAGCCGGTGGTTTGTCTGCAGGTGCGTCTACTGGTACCATGGTGTCGGCTGGTTGGGGTACGGCAATTGGTGGTGCAATTGGTGCGATTGGTGGTGCTGTTTTAGGTGCGGCATCTGGTGGGAAACAAGAATTCTGTCAGGAAATTGAAAGTTGTGAAGATGTGAATATGTAGTTCTTTGAAAGGGACAAGGAGAGTTTTAGAATGAAAGTCAGAAATGTATGTGCATTGTTTTCTGTGTTGTGTATATTTGTTTCGTTGCCAATGTGTCATGTTGTGGCGGCAACGAAAAAGGTTGCAACACAGTCGGCGTTGAAAAAAGGAACGTCTGTTCGCACAAAGACAGATGCGTCTGGGTTATATAACCAAGAATGTTATGATGCATATTATGGATGTATGGATCAGTTCTGTATTTCTGAAAATGACAGTGGTGGTACATGTTCGTGCAGTGATTTAAGTATTGAATATGATAAGCGTTTTTCGGAAATTCAAGAAATTTTAGTAGAAGCAGAACGTGTCGCCACAGAAGAAGTAGAAAAGGTAAAATTAGGTGCCAAGGCTGATATCGTGTTTACGGGTACGCGTGAATATGATGCGGCTGGAAACTTAAAAGAGATTGACGAGATTGAAGTCAAGGATTCAAAAGAAAAAAGACGACAGGATTTGATGGCGTTGTGGGAATCTTCGTATGAAGATTCTGATGAAGAATCAAAGGCAGTGGATTTTTCCAGTCTAAAAGGTGGTGCGTTATATAAGGCAGCGGAAGAATTGTGTTTAGGGCAGGTGCCAGAATCTTGTGAAGATGATATGACATTGTTGCGTAATATGTATTCACGTCAAATTACGTCTGATTGTAAAGGATATGAAAACAGCCTGGTGGCAAAAAAGAAAGAAGCAGATATAGCATTGGCACAGGCGCAAAGTGATGTTCGTGTTGCATTAAAGGAGAGCTTTGAAGAGGCAAATAAGTATGACCTGGGACAGTGTATGGTTCAGTTCAAAAAATGTATGCAGACAGAAGATGCATGTGGTGAAAATTGGGAAAATTGTGTTTCAATAATTGCGTCTGAAAATATGCAAAATAATCAGGCAGAGAGTGTTGCAGGCACCAAGGTTTCAACCGTTGATAAGTATGATATTACTGCGTCAACGATGGAAATTTTGAATGCAAAACGTACAATTTGTGAAAATGTTTTGGGGCAATGTGTCGCGGTGCGTGATATGGTTTGGCCGGCGTTTTTAAGAGAGGCGGCACCCACAATTAAGGTTGCGGAATCTGCAGCAGAATCAAAATTCCGTCAGTCTTGTTTAACAAATATTTCAAAATGTATTCAAAAGGCATGTAAAGATGATATCGTTGGTAAGGGTGTAGATACAATGGATGCGTGCCTGTCGCGTCCAGATATGGCACGCAGTTTCTGTAAGGTTGAAATTGACCCATGTGAACGCATGGAACCGTTGATTTGGGGGTATGTAAAGGACAAGTTGGCGGCAATGCGTGTGGATGCGTGTACACAAGAAGTCAAGGATTGTTTTACAGCCGAAGATCGCTGTGGTGAAAATTTCCAAAATTGTATTGGTATGGATTATGACTATATTCACGACATTTGTCCGATTGACAAGTTGGTTGTGTGTAAGGCAAATAATCCAGATTTCGCAATGGATGATTTGGATTCTATGCTGATGGGATTGTATTTAAATATCGATAATTCTGCCCTGGATCAGTGTCAGGAATTGGTTGATCGCAAAATGGCAGAGGTTTGTGGCGATACAGAAAATTGTGATAGATTTGCAGCAGATGAAACAATTGGTGCAGGATCATTGCGTTCACAGAAAGATGGGACTGTCTATCGTGTGACAGGCATGATTTCATTCGGTTCGATAAAAATGGGTGACGCAACCGGAAAAAACATCGATGCAATTAATGAAGATGATGAAGGTGCGGTTGTGTTGGGACCTGGTGAATTGGGGGTTCGTGAATATTTAGAAATGGTTCGTAAAAAGAATAATGGTGTGCCTGATTCAGAAGAAATTATCGCAACAATTGAAGAGGAATTGAACAATATTGCAGGAACAATTAATCGTACGATTGAAATGATTGAACAGGATCCAGAGGTTCAATTCTGTGTATATGGTCGTGACTTGTCGCAGATTACAGGTAAGAAAAATCAGAAAACCACGGGACGTTTTCCAAATCTGTTGACGCAGTTGAAAATGCAGATTGCCGTATCGGCATTAAGACAGGCGCAAACAAATTATAATAAAAAATTGAATGCGGAAATTGCAAATGCAACCAAGGGGGCATCGGCAGACTTGGCACAGTACATGTGTCATAAGATTGCCCAAAATGATGGAGAACAGATTGGGGCAGTTAGTGTTGAAACACCGTTGGCGCCACCGTATGCGATTTCATACGATGTCGGTGCAGGTTTGACAGAGGCTGATTTAACAAAGGGTGGTTTTGGACGTTCTGTGTTCCAAAGCGATAATGGCAGTGGTATGTCCAAGGAAACAAGTGCGATATTTAATCGTGAAACGAGAAATTGTCATGTGTGTACAACAATTACAACGCAAAGTTGTACGGTCAAGGGTGGAAACTGGTTCCGTAAAAAGAATACAAGTTGTACAACGGAAACAACAGATCCGATTTGTGAAGATATATCGATGTAAGGGTGGGGTGTGGCAGATATGTTAACAGAAAATATAACAGTGGCAGAAAAAGTTCAGATAGAGGCAGGCTCATTAGAGGCAATATTGTCAACCTTGGGTGAAAAGGCGATATCGTTTGGATTGCGTTTCTTGGCGGCGTTGCTGATACTGGGGATTGGATTGTGGCTGTCAAAGCGTTTGTTAAATTCAATTCGTCGTGGAATGGAACGGCGCAAAGTTGAATTGTCGTTGCGTACGTTTTTGTTGTCTTTTTTAAATATTGTTTTCAAGGCGTTTGTTGTTATTATTTGTTTGACAACAGTTGGTGTTCAAATGACATCTATTGTTGCTGTTTTGGGGGCGGCATCGTTGGCGGTTGGTATGGCGCTATCTGGAACGTTGCAGAACTTTGCCGGTGGAATTGTTATATTGTTCTTTAAACCATTCAAGGTTGGCGATACGATTGAAACTGCGACTGGCAAGACAGGTGTCGTAAAAAAGATTATGATTTTTACAACGGAACTGCATACCTTTGACAATCAGGTTATATTTCTGCCGAATGGCGCATTGTCAAATGGTGAAATTACCAACTTGTCTAAGGGAACAATTCGTCGTTCTGATTTGAAATTGAGTATTGCGTATGGCGACAGTGTTGATCAGGCAAGAAAGGTAATTTTGGGAATTCTGAAAAAAGACAAACGTGTTATGCAAGATCCGGCGCCACTGGTGTTTGTAAATAGTTTGGGGGATAGTGGTGTTGAATTGATTGTTCGTTATTGGTCAAAGTATGTCGATGTATATGGTTCAACCATGGATTTAATCGAGCAGATTTATGAAACGTTACCAACGAAAAGCATTAATTTCCCATTCCCACAAATGGATGTGCGGATTGTGAAAGAATAGATAGTGATGCCCCATCAAATTTTTGTTGGGGTATTTTTATATTTGTTGCTTTTTTTTGATGGAACGATATAATTCCTGTACTTAAAATCAATAAGGAGAAATCATGAAAATCAAACCATTCGCAGGTGTCAGACCGCCAAAAGATTTGGCAGCAGAGGTTGCATCACGTCCATACGATGTCTTGAATTCTGTTGAGGCCAAGGCAGAGGCTGGGGAAAAATCGTTGTTACACATTATTAAGCCAGAAATTGACTTTGACCCAATCGCAGATGAACATTCGCAACCGGTATATGACAAGGCCGTAGAAAATTTTAAATTATGGCAGGAACGTGGATGGCTGGTTCAAGATGATATGGAAATGTATTATGTATATGCCCAGACGATGGATGGGCGTACGCAATATGGTTTGGTTGCCGCTGCTAACGTCGATGATTATATGACTGGCAAAATAAAAAAACATGAATTGACGCGAAAAGACAAAGAAGAAGACCGTATGATTCATGTTCGTATTCAGAATGCAAATATTGAACCGGTGTTCTTTGCGTACCCAGATGTTGATGAAATGAATGAAATTGTTGAAAATATTGTAAAAAGTCAAGCGCCTGAATACGATTTTGTTGCACCTGATGGCTTTGGTCATACGTTCTGGGCGATTCGTGATATGGCGATAAATGCACGTATCACAGAAATTTTTGCACAGATTCCCGCGTTGTATGTTGCAGATGGTCATCATCGTACGGCGGCGGCGGCACTGGTTGGTGCAGAAAAGCGCGCGGCGAATCCGAACCATACAGGAATGGAAGAATATAATTATTTCTTGGCGGTTATTTTCCCAGAAAGTCAGTTGAAGATTATTGACTATAATCGTGTGGTCAAAGATTTGAACGGATTGACAGCGGATGAATTTTTAGGTCGTCTATCTGAATCTTTTGATGTTAAAGAGATTGGTGCAGATATCTATAAACCAAATTCTTTGCATAACTTTGGGATGTATCTTGATGGTAAATGGTATTCTTTGACAGCCAAGGCTGGAACCTATGATGATAGTGACCCAATTGGCGTTTTGGATGTGACGGTTCTGTCTAATTTAGTGTTTGATAAGATATTGAATTTGGGTGATTTGCGTACATCAAAACGAATCGATTTTGTTGGGGGAATTCGTGGGCTGGGCGAATTACAGAAACGTGTAGACAGTGGTGAAATGGTTGCTGCCTTTGCGTTGTATCCTGTTACGATGCGCCAGATTATTGATATCGCGGATACAGGAAATATAATGCCCCCCAAAACAACATGGTTTGAACCAAAGTTACGCAGTGGATTGGTAATACACAAATTGTCATAAGAAGTGGGGATTTTATCCCCATTTTTTATTTGCTAGATTGTCGCATCTGTTGCAACGTGATGACAAAACCTTTTAGGTTTTTTTGATTTTTCGGGGGCTGGGGAATTAAAGTATGGTGATAAGTTCTCCTCTGTTGGTTGTGTGTGGAAAAAATTAAAAAAAGATGTCTAAAAAGCGGGTTATTTTCAGCAATTTTCCACTGGTATTATATCAAAAAAATATGATAAAATAAGAGAAAATAGAAGTAGGAAGTACGTCTAATAAAAACCACCGGTTTTTTAGGCAAGTATGGGGATGGTTTTGAGAAAGTTTATCGCGTTTTTATCATTGTTGATTCCGATGTGTTTCGTCGTGCCTGTGTGTGGCGCGGATGGTCAAATTACTGTGACGGGTACGGTCATGTGTCAGGATGATGCTTGTGTTGGGGCGACGGTGCATGAATATGCAGGCGACAAAGGAACATCCAATGGTGTGGCTGCAGATGTTGATGGAA